>CAZNKD010000042.1:0-30216 GCA_964573615.1 uncultured Desulfobacterales bacterium
GGGGTGAAGGTGGGGGCTTTTCTCCGGCCGGAACTTTCAAACTGGTTTTTACCCTGTTTTCCTGCTATATTTTTCAGGTGCCTCCTTTCTCTTGGCCGTTGATGATTCCATTTCTGTAGAAAGGGGGCTTTTTGTATTGAAAACAGAGAGTTGTTTTGCCGTGATGCTGGGGCTTCAGTTGATTTGAAAACGGGCATTGCACGATTTGGGCACAAAAGGAGAGACTATTATGCGCAGTGACAGAATGAAGAAGGGGATGGAGCGGGCTCCCCATAGATCCCTGTTCAAGGCCATGGGATATACCGACGAGGAGCTTGGCCGCCCCATTATCGGGGTTGCAAACGCCTTCAACGAGATCATTCCCGGCCACATACACCTCAGGCAGATCGTCGAGGCGGTGAAGGCCGGCATCCGCATGGCAGGAGGCACCCCTGTGGAGTTTGGGGGCATCGGTGTATGCGACGGCATCGCCATGAACCACATAGGCATGCGCTACAGCCTGGCGAGCCGCGAGCTCATAGCCGACAGCGTTGAGGTAATGGCAATGGCGCACCCCTTTGACGGGCTGGTGGTGGTGCCGAGCTGCGACAAGATCACTCCAGGGATGCTGATGGCCATGTTGAGGCTTAATATCCCGGCCATCTTGGTGAGCGGTGGCCCCATGCTCACAGGCGACTGGCGCGGAAAGAAGGTCAATCTCATCTCTGTCTTCGAGGGCATCGGCCAGGTGCGCGCAGGTGCCATGACCGAAGACGAGCTGTGCGAGCTTGAGGATGCGGCCTGTCCAACCTGTGGCTCATGTGCTGGCATGTTCACGGCCAACTCCATGAACTGCCTGGCAGAGGCCCTTGGGCTTGCGCTTCCCGGAAACGGCACGATCCCGGCCATCTCGGCTGCCCGGTACCGATTGGCCAAGAGGGCAGGCATGCAGGTCATGGAGCTTGTCGGCCAGGATATCAAGCCCAGGGATATCGCCACCCTCGATGCCTTCAAAAACGCCCTTGCCGTGGACATGGCCCTGGGCTGCTCCACCAACACCGTGCTCCATGTGCCGGCAATAGCCCACGAGGCCAAGGTGGAGTTGAATCTGGACCTGTTCAACGAGATGAGCCTCAAGACCCCACACCTGTGTGACCTCATACCGGCAGGTCCATACAGCCTCCAGGACCTGGATCTGGCAGGGGGCATCCAGGCCATCATGAACGAGCTCGACAAGCTCGGCATCATAAACAGGGAGGTGCTCACCGTGACCGCAAAGAGCGCCTATGAGAACTTCAAGGCCGTGGAGGTCCGGGACCGGGATGTGATACGTCCTGTCGATCGGCCCTATCACAAGGAGGGCGGCATAGCCATCCTTTATGGCAATCTCGCCCCTGACGGATGTGTGGTAAAGCAGTCGGCAGTCGCCCCGGAGATGCTGACCCATCGCGGCCCTGCCAGGGTCTTCGATTCGGAGGACGAGGCATACAGTGCCATACTCGATGGCAGGATCAACAGCGGCGATGTCATCGTCATCCGCTATGAGGGGCCGAAGGGCGGCCCGGGAATGCCGGAGATGCTCTCTCCCACTGCGGCCATCGTGGGCATGGGGCTTGGAAAGGAGGTGGCGCTCATCACAGACGGCCGCTTCAGTGGCGGCACCCAGGGTGCGGCCATTGGGCATGTCTCTCCGGAGGCGGCAGAGGGCGGCCCCATTGCCCTGGTGGAAGAGGGGGACATGATCTCCATCGACATCCCTGCAAGACTCATGACCCTGGAGGTCCCAGAGGATGAACTGGCCAGGAGGAGGGCTGCCTGGAGCCCGCCTGAGCCCAAGATCAAGGAGGGTTATCTGGCCAGGTATGCCCGCCTGGTATCGAGCGGGGCAAAGGGCGCTATCTTGGAATAGGTCGAGGAGCCAAGGAGGAGAGACATGGCCCAGGAGATAAGGGTGCTGATACATGTGGCCCAGCCGGACCGCTGGGACGTGGCGGTAAAGAACGGGCTCAATTTCTTCAAGAGCAGACAGGAGGGTGAGGTGCTACGGGTGAGGCTCATCGGAAATGCGGACTCCGTTACCCGCTGCATCAAGTGTGATCGCCCTCTTTTCGACAACATAAAGCAGTTGATCCTGGATGGAGGGGAGATCTATCTCTGTGAAAACTCGCTCCGTGCCTTCGATATCCCGAAGGAGAGGCTGCCTGAATACTTCAAGACGGTTCCTGCCGCTATAAGGGCCCTGGTGGATTGGCAGTTGGAGGGCTGGGTCTATGTAAGACCATGAGGCCTATGGCCTTATCCTGTGGATAGTGCAGCCCTGGGGCCTGCCGCCTTGCCCCGAGCTTGCTGTCACGGCTGCTTCCTTGCCGCTTCTTGCGCCTTTTGGAGTGCCGTTTCCGCCCTTTCCTGAGGCGTTGGCTGCGGATCTTGTGGCCCTCTTTTTGGCCTTCTGGCTGGCCTTGGCGATGGCCTCCGGATCGCTCAGGTGGGGGAACCATGTCAGGTGCCAGAACCGGAAGAACTCCGATGCAGTGATGGCCTCTTCAGGGACCCCTATGCGCCTGCAGAAATCCTCCAGGCGCTCCTTGACCCCGCAGATCACATGGTAGGACTGCCTCCGTCGCGAGTGGTAGTTTTCATGGATCGCAATGTTTCCCCGCTCGGCCCAGACCACTGCCTCCGGGATCTCCTGGATTGGAAAGAGCCGAATCCTGAACTCTTCCACAAGCGGGTCGACCATGTGGTCGATTTTGGGTAGCTCTTTCTTTTTTCTGCGTGCCAAGCTGTTGTTGCGCTCCGGTTTAGTTGTTAGGCTGACAGCAGAGTTCTCTGCTAAACTGCCGCTCAAGATATGAATCGGCCTTCCGGCCCGGTAGCTTAAACCGGGTCTGAGTGGAATTCCGGCATAAAGAGTGCAACACTCAGGGAGCCAGCAGGATTGTTGTAAAGGGTAGGTATTTCAGCTGCACGCAGGGGGTGTCGTATGAGGAGTGCGGAGTTTGAAAGGCAGACCAAGGAGACCAGGGTCTTCATCTCCTTTTCAGTGGATGGATCCGGAAGGGCGGAGGTCAAGACCGGGGTCGGTTTTCTGGACCACATGTTGACCCTGTTTGCGGTCCACGGCTTTTTCGACCTGAAGATCGAGGCCGAGGGGGATCTTCATGTCGATGCCCACCACACCGTGGAGGATGTGGGTATATGCCTGGGCCTTGCCATCTCCAGGGCCCTTGGGGACCTCAAGGGTATCAGGCGCTACGGCTTCAGCATCATCCCCATGGAGGAGGCCCTGGCAAGGGCGGTGGTCGATATCTGTAACAGGCCTCATCTGGTCTTCAGCGCCTCGTTTCCAACGGAAAAGGTGGGGGCATTCGATACAGAGCTCGTGGAGGAGTTCTTCAGGGCCGTGGTCGTGAACAGTTGTGTAACCCTGCACCTTAATGTAGAGTACGGCAGGAACAGCCATCACATGGCCGAGGCCCTGTTCAAGGCCTTTGCAAGGGCCATGGATCAGGCTACCGGTATCGATTCGCGGCTCAAAGAGGTCCTGTCCAGCAAGGGCATGCTTTAGCCGCTGGTCCACGTTCATCTCACATTTTTGAGGGGATCTTCTCGTGAATAGAAACGCCTTAGATTTCAGGGCCGCTTGGCCCCTTGGATGGATATGTCTGACCCTTTTCCTCCTGTCCGGTGCAGGCTGCGCCATGTTCGGCAGTGACGACCGTCATGCCCCCAGACACCTGAAGGGGCTCAAGCGTATAGCGGTCCTGCCCATGGACAGGGCCTCCACGAAGCCTCTGAGCGACCGGCCCACCTGCAATATCTCCGGTGGGATCAATGTGGCCGCATCGGCATACGTGCCGCCTGAGGCTGCGGATGCGCTCACCTCCATCCTGCTCGACAAGCTCGGGGGGGATTCGCGGTTCGTTCCGGTCACCCAGGATGCATGCCTGGGCTTTCTGGCCTCCATGCTGGAGAAGAACCCCAGTTCGTCGGAATTGCGGCTTCTCCAGGGCTTTGCAAGGGACCTGCAGGTCGATGCAGTCCTTTACGGAAAGCTCTACAGGTTCAGGGAGAGGATCGGGAACGAGTATTCGGTGAAGTCCCCGGCATCCGTGGCCTTTTCCCTGATCCTGGTAAGGGCCAAGGATGGGGCCGTTCTCTGGCGCTACAGCTTCGACCAGACCCAGCAGTCCCTTACGGAAAACCTGCTCAACTGGCGCTTTTATAAGGAAAAGGGGATGAGATGGGTCACGGCCAGAGAGCTTGCAGCCTACGGCATGGAAGAGGCCATCAAAGAGCTCAAGGAGATCCTTTCCTGACGGTTTCGACTCATGGAGATCGCCTCTGGCCAGGTAGTCGAGTACCTGGAGAATCAGAAGTTCGTGGTCGCTGCTGTCCTTGAACAGAAGGGGAGCCGCTACCGCTGTCTCACCATGAAGGGCAGGGAGGTCACCCTGGCCCCTGCAAGGCTCCTGCACGTCTCCTCCCAGAGGCTTGGGCAGATGGACAGGAGCCAACTGATGAATCAGCTCCAGTCCATCCATGCCAGAAGGGAAGAGCTCAAGGAGCAGATCGACATAGTGGAACTCTGGGAGCTTGTCGTCGATGACCAAGATGAGGTCTGGGAGCCAAAGGATCTGGCAGAGCTGGCCTTTTCCGGGCAGATCACCCCGGATCATGTGGCGGCCATGATCCGTGCGGTTATAGACGACTCCACGTATTTCAAGTTCCGGCAGGGCTCCATCCACGTCATGTCCCGGGTGGTGGTGGAAAGGCTGCTGGAGCAACGAAGGCGCGAGGCGGAGCGCCTGGAGCGGCTGTCCGAGGGGTGTCGCTGGCTTGCGGATTTCTGGGGCCAGGAGTCGAGCAGCCTCTCCTACAGGGACGAGCACGTAAATTACTGGATCGAGGCCATCAAGGATGTCTGTCTGAAGGGCGAGGACTCACCCCATTATCAGGAGGTGAGTGGCCTTTTCAGACAATCGGGGCTCGCCGGGCGTCATACCCCCTTTGAGACCATGGTAAAGGCCGGCATCTGGCATGAAGACGAGAATCTCGAGCTGCTGAGAAACGAGATAGAGATCGGCTTCCCTCCAGATGTGATGGAGCAGGCCCGGAAGATCGCTGATACACCCTTGAGCCTTGAGGCCCTGGAGGCCGAGGGGCGGCAAGACCTGACCGACCTTGCCACCTACACCATCGACAGCTCGGAGAGCCGCGATCTGGACGATGCCATAAGTTTCGAGAAGATCCCAACGGGCTGGGAGATCGGGATCCACATATCTGACATCGGCCTCTTGATAGAGCCCGGCACCCCCCTCTTTGAAGAGGCCATAAGCAGGGCCATATCCATCTATCTTCCTGAGCTCCAGGTGCCCATGATGCCCGAGATACTCTCCCACGAGGCCCTCAGCCTGCACGAGGGCCAGCTCAGGCGTGCCATCTCCTTCATGATCACCGTGGACAGTGCCGGCCACATCCTTGCAACCCAGGTGGTCAGGAGCATCATCAGGGTCAAGAGGCGGCTGTCGTACCAGGAGGTGGACTCTGCCATAGAGCTCAAGGAGAAGTGGCACGAGCTCTACCAGATATGCAAGGCCCTTCAGCAGAGGAGAATCGAAAAGGGGGCGCTTCCCTTGCCCATACCGGAGCTGAACATCTCCATAGAGGATGATGGCAGCGTCAACCTCAATCTGGTAACCCCTGGCCCTGCCAGATTTCTGGTGGCAGAGTGCATGATACTCGCCAACACGGTAGGTGCAGCATTCCTCCGGGATCATCGGCTTCCCGGCCTCTACAGGAGCCAGCCAGGGCCAAGGGACAGGATAATCGACGGGCACGAGATGGATCTCCTGGCCAACCTGAGGCAGCGCCGCATGATCAGCCGCGGCATGCTTGGGCTTGAGCCGGAGCCCCATGCCGGGCTTGGAGTGGATCTCTATACAACGGTCACCTCCCCCCTGAGACGGGGGCTCGACCTTCTCATGCAGCAGCAGATAGGAAGCCAGCTGTTCAGGGGAAGGCCCATGCATAGCCAGGAAGAACTCGAAAGGCTGAGCATCGTGCTCAAGCAGGGCCTGGCCACTGCTGCCGCTGTCACCCAGGGGACCGTGAGGTACTGGATCATCAAATACTTCATGCTCCATAGCCAGGAGACCTTCAAGGCGTGGGTGCTCGAGGTGGGGCCAAGGCGCATCACCGCAGTGCTTCAAAAGACCCTGCAGACCTTTGAGCTTCCGATCCCCCACGGCATGAAGGTCCGTCCGGACCAGGAGATAGAGGTGAGGGTGAAGGAGGCCAAGCCGAGGGAGAACATATTGAGGTTCGAATGGGCCAACGTCGGGCCGTGATCCTGTACTGCCTTCCCCTGTTTCGATATCGCCCCTGCTCCGACTACCTCCCTGTCTGGCTGAAGAACTCCTCTACCAGCGCCCTTGCCTCCTGAAGGCTCCCTGCCCGGTTCACCGCATCCCTGAACCTGGCAGCATGTCTCATCCCCTTGGTGTACCAGGCAAGGTGCTTACGGGCCATCCAGGTGGCCACTGGCTCTCCGTAGAACTCCTCCATAAGGGCAAGGTGGTCCATCACGACCTTGCAGATCTCTTCGGGATCGGGTCCAGGCCAGATGCGGCCTTCGAGTACGGCAAGCCTTATCTGCCTGAATATCCAGGGTCGTCCAAGGGCTGCCCTCCCTATCATTGCACCATCCGCCCCTGACTCCTTCATGGCCAGCATGAAGGTATCGGCATCCCTGATGTCCCCGTTCACTATGACAGGTATCTCTACCGCCTCCTTTACCGCCCGGACCGCCTTCCAGTCAGCACGTCCAGAGAACATCTGGCTGCGGGTCCGGCCATGGACAGTAACGAGCCCTGCACCGCACGCCTGGGCGATCCTGGCAAGATCAGGGGCATTGATGGACTCAAAATCCCACCCCAGGCGCATCTTTACCGTGACCGGCAGATCAACGGCCTGAACGACCGCCTCTATTATCCGCCCTGCAAGGTCGAGATCCTTCATCAAGGCGGCACCCGCCCCTGTCTTGACGATCTTCTTCTGGGGGCAACCCATGTTTATGTCCACTATGGCTGCCCCAAGCTCCTGGGCCATGGCTGCAGCCCGTGCCATGACCGCCGGATCGCTTCCGCTGATCTGGACAGACAGGGGGTACTCTGCCCTGCAGGTGGAGGCCATCTTGATGGAACGGCGGTTGTCCCGGATGAGGGCCTGGGAGGATATCATCTCGCTGACAGTGAGGTCGGCCCCGAAACCCCTGCAGATCACACGAAAGGGATAGTCTGTGATGCTGGCAAGGGGGGCAAGGATCAGATTGCCGGAAAACTCGAGTGGTCCTATCCTCAGGCCCTTGATCTTCATGCTATCTGGCAAGTTGACGGAACAGGCAGGTACAGACGAATCGCAAGGTGGCTCAACAGATGGCTCAAGGCCTGCTTCACTCCTTTTCCACTATCATCCGCACATAGTCCGGATGCCTTTCTTCAACCACGATCCTGCCGCCCAGTATCTTCAGAAGCTTTTGCATCTTTGGAAGGGTCTCGTGCTGGATCAAGACCTCTATGCGATACCCCTTGGGGCAGGATGGATCCTTGAAGCGCAGACCTACGCCGGTGATGGCGCGTCAGCAGTTGCCGCGACTGTCGATGGTCAGGTCCACACGTTCCTTTTCCGCCTCCTGCTGGATCTCGCCCTGTGCGGCAGGATTGCCCTGTTTCATCTCTTTCCTCCAGAATTTTTCAGTGAGTATGCCGGCATCCCATAGCCATAAGAAGAGTATCACAAGGGTGCACAACACCCCAAACAGGGCGGCATGCCGTGGCCTCACCTTCTTCCATCTCCACATGCCATATAGTTGATGATCTTATAGATGAGCCTGGCAGCGGTAAACTGGGGGAAATGGAGTCCTGGAATCGGGGAGAGCTCGACCAGGTCGAATCCCACGACCGTGCCCCTTTCGATCACCTTGCGTAGCAGGCGGGTCAGGGTGTGCCACGACAGCCCGCCCGGCTCGGGTGTCCCGGTTGCAGGCATCTCGGATGGATCGAGACAGTCCACATCTATGGTGATGTATAGGGGCCTGCCAGAAAGACGCCCTAACACCCGGCTGATGGCCTCGTCTTCATCCCTGTGGAACAGGGATGCAAATATGGGTGAGGCCGCCCCCTGTTGTCTCAGAAACTCGTGCTCCTTTCGAGACATGGAGCGGATGCCTGCCTGGACGATGTTGCCGCAGTGCCAGATGCGCCTCATGGTGCAGGCGTGTGAAAGCGTACTGCCCTGATAGCTCTGCCTCAGGTCTGTGTGGGCATCGAGCTGCAGGATGTCGAGGGGGCCATACCTCTCGAAGGCCTCGAGTATCGTGCCTATGGATACGGAGTGGTCCCCGCCTATGCCGATCAGGACCTTTCCCATGTCGAATATCCGCCTTGCCGAGACCCTTATGGTTTCCTGCACCTTTTGGGGCTCCAGGGGCATCTCCACGATGGGCAGGGTATGGATGCCCTGACGGAACCCCTCCATGCCGGTCTCCTCGTCCCAGAGCTCCATCTGGGCCGATGCCTCGATTATGGCCCGTGGGCCGAGGCGGGCCCCGGCCATCCAGCTTGTGGCCCCGTCATAGGGAAGGGGCAGCACCACGAAACGGGCCCCATCCAGGCTGGAGAAATCTTCTTGAAGCTCTAGGAACTGCATCTGTTGTATGGCTGTCCTTTCAATGGATCATGGAAGGGGGCACGGCACCCGGTCCCGTAAATGAAACGGCCTGACTCCCCTTCATCTTTTCAGCAAAAAGGAGGTCAGGCCGTGGCCAGTCCGACGGGGAAGAGGCATCCCCTACAGGGTCATCTGGGACCTTTCATTCTTGATGAAGTGCTGGACACTCCTGATCACCTTTGGGAACTCGTGTCCGCGATCCAGGATCTTGACCTCGAACTTCTCTATGGAGAATATCTGCCTGATGTGCTCGATTGCCGCATCTGCATCGAAGGACTTGCATGAAAAGATGTCCAGGCTCAGATATAGCTTTTCAGGAAAGGTGTGTATGCTTATGTGGCTCTCGGCTATGAGTACGAAACCCGAGATACCCCAGTCTTCTGGAACCTTGCCGGAATACTTGAAGACGTAAGGGGGCATTATCTTGGTCATGTTTATCTCGTCTGGATATCGGCTCAGAAAATCGTATATACCGTCGAGATCCATGAGCTTGTCGCGGTCACATCCGTAGCCGTCGAGCATGAGGTGCTGTCCGAAACCGTACTCTATGTTTTCCATCTTCAGTGCCCTCCTTTTCAGCGGCAAAAGGCCGTATTCCGTGGCAGTCAGCCTATTTACTCCAAAACCGGGATCAGTTCAATACCCAGCCCCTTTTTTGACTTTCAATCTCGGCCCAATCCGTTACAATCTGCACCGTTTGAAAGGGGCATTCAGTGAAGAATTTGTGGCGTTCAAACACAAATCTGCTAATATACAGGAGTTTTTTTGTTGTGCCAGCAATTTTATTGACTTACCATCTTGGCACATTCTCTCCGGTTAAGAGCTGCCTATGCAAAACCAAATGACCGATCAACTGGATTTGATCTCTATCGAAGGTCCATGGAAAAAGAACGAATTCTCATAGCCAACAGGGGCGAAATCGCCATAAGGATAATGAATGCCTGCCAAGAGCTGGGCCACGAGTTCGTGGTGGTCCATACCGAGCAGGACAGGGAGTCGATGCATGTCCGCAAGGCCCTGGATGAGGCAGGGCCGGCAGCGGTCTACAGGATCAGCAATTATCGGGACCCCAACGAGATCTTCTCTGTCGCGGATCACAGCGGGGCCACGGCCATCCATCCTGGCTACGGCTTTTTTTCGGAAAATTTTCGCTTCGCAAGGCGTGCAGATGCCAGAAACAGGGCCATAACCTTCATCGGGCCGCGCTGGGAGGTGATAAGGGACCTCGGAAGCAAGATAAACACCAAGCGTGTGGCCAAGGAGCTGGGCATTCCGGTGATCCCTGGCTCCGATGCCCCCATATACAACGAGATAGAGGCCGAGGCCCTTGCCGAGGAGCTCTTCCTGAGGCAGCGCGAGGAGGGGATCAAGCGGCCGTCCATACTGGTGAAGGCATCTGCAGGCGGCGGTGGTATGGGTATCGAGGAGGTGCACCACCTGGATGCATTCAGGCAGATATACAGGCGCATCCAGAACTATGCCAAACGCCAGTTCGGTGACGAAGGGGTCCTCATCGAGCAGTGCCTCAAGGACTATCACCATCTGGAGGTGCAGCTGCTGTGCAGCAGGCACGGGGAGGTCGTCCATTTCGGCACGAGAAACTGCACCATCCAGAGCACCGGACGACAGAAGAGGGTCGAGGTGGCACCCGGTTTCGATCC
Organism: uncultured Desulfobacterales bacterium; assembly: GCA_964573615.1. GTDB lineage: Bacteria > Desulfobacterota > Dissulfuribacteria > Dissulfuribacterales > QOAL01 > JALSKY01. The sequence continues at coordinate 10,371 of CAZNKD010000042.1, forward strand.
CTCCATGTTCAAGTATGGTTTCGATGCCGCCAAGGTGCTGGATTCCATAGTGGAGTATTCGGTGCGGCTGGCCAAGCACGTCAAGTATGACAACGTGGGTACATGGGAATGGATAGTCACCAGGGATGGCAGGCCCTATCTGTTGGAGGTGAACACGAGGATACAGGTTGAAAACGAGATCTCGGCGGCCATCTCACGCATAGCCAAGGACCCGCGCCCTGTGAACCTTATCAGGGAGCAGATCCGTTCCGCATTCGGGCAGGAGCTGGGGTTCACCCAGAAGGAGGTCTCCTTCAGGGGCACCAGCATAGAGCTTCGAATCGTGGCCGAGGATGTAAAGCGCGGGTTCAGCCCATGGTGCGGCACCATCACCAAGTTCGATTTTCCGGAAGAGTCCTGGGCCCGTGTATATACCCAGGTGCCTCGGGACAGGGCATATGAGATCCCAACAGAATACGATCCCAACCTGGCCCTGGTGATCATCTGGGGCAAGGATACGAAAGAGGCCCGCCAGAGGGCCAAGTCCTATGTGTCGCGGATCGAGATCGAGGGCGAGGACCCAAAGGGTGAGCCCATAATCACCAACCTGGAATATCTGCACGAAAGGCTCGATGACATCCTGAGGTTCGATCCCGAGCCCAAGGAATCAAGGCCCAGGCCGTAGGGTTCCTGCCCGATCAGGTACTCATGTTGGCATCGGGCAGATTGTCCTAAAGCTGATTGAGGAAGAAGACAGTCTCGATATGGGAAACGATTATATCTTAGACAGCGGAAAGTATCTGGCTGAGCAGGAAGACCGCATCCTCTACATCATGGATATAAAGGGGGAGGACTGGCGGGAGCTCAAAAATCTGCGCAGCAAGGTGCAGGAGCTGAGGGAGCGGATCTACGACATCCCGGAGCGGGAGCTCATGGATGCCATAGAGGTGCTGGACAGCCGGATAGAGTTCTTCGAAAAGAAGGCTGCAGAGACCCTCACCCCTGCCGAGATCGTAAACATCGTCCGGAGCCCGCAGCGTTTCACCCTCCAGGACATACTGGAAAACGTATACGACTCCTACACGGAGCTTGGCGGCGAAGGCGACTGCAACATAGACCCGGCCGTAGTGGTTGCTCGGGCCACCTTGTCGCGACGGGTCAAGAACAAGATCTATACCCACCAGGTCATGGTCATTGGCCATGAGAAGGGGAGGGGAGAGGAGTTCAGAAACGGCGGTAGCGCAAAACCCTGGGGAAACGAAAAGGCCCTCAGGTACATGCGCGTTGCGGAGACAGAGGGCATCCCCATCCACTCCTACATATTCACCCCCGGCGCCTTTCCCATAGAGGATTACCCTGGTGCTGCCCAGCAGATCGCGCGCAATCTCTTCTTCATGTCCAAGCTCAGGGTGCCGATAGTCTCCTTCATATCGGAGGGCGGCTCCGGAGGTGCCGAGGCCATAGGCCTTGCCGACATGCGTCTCATGGCCTCCAGGGGCTACTATTCCGTCATATCGCCCGAAGGGGCAGCGGCGATAGAAGGGCGCATAAGGGAGGGGGAGAAGGTCCCCCAGTCACTGGTTGAAAAGTGTGCCTCGAATCTGCGCATGACCGCCAAGGACAACCTGATCCTTGGGACCATAGACAGGATCGTGCAGGAGCCGCAGTTGGGGGCAAAGCGAGAAGACTATGCCTTTTTCAAGCGGCTCCGCTACGAGATGATGAGGGCCACGGACGAGGTGGTCCTCAAGACCAAGAGCTTCCGCGCCCTGAGGGCCTATGCCCTGAAGCGCCAGGCCCAGGAGGGTGCGAGCGTGCCGGAGGAGTTCGAGGTCCACATAAGCTGGAATCTCTCATCCGGAGAGAAACAGAGGCTGCTCGAGTTCAGGAGCCAGAAATACAGGGCCATGGGCCGCGGGTTCAAGGAGCTCAAGCGGGGCCTTTCCAAGAAGATCGAACGGGCTGCCGAGGCGGCCAAGCAGGGCTTCTACGATATACGTTACGGGCTCTTGAGGCGACACAAGCGCCAGGTCCAGAAGGTGCTCGAGGAGGTCTCAAGTGAGGGCTCGGTGCTGCTCAGGGCATTTACAGAGCCCTGGAGGGCCGCATACGACTTCTTCATCCCCCCTGAAAAGGAGGTGGTGGGGGCAGTAAACAACCAGATGCGTCAGAGTATCTTTGTCCAGGACTGGGAGCTCTACGTCAGCCCGCTTGCCAACGAGGATCGTACCATCACCTGCCCCAATGCGGCAAAATATGGTTGTCAGGACCTCTGGGTACCGGATCTCTATGGCGAGTTCTGCGGTGTGTGTCCAACCTGCGGGCACCACTTTCCCCTGGAGTATCGCTGGTATCTCGAGCACCTATTCGACAGGGGCTCTGTCCGGGAGTTCAACCAGCATATCGCCTCTGCCAATCCCCTCAAGTTCTCCGGCTATGACAAGAAGCTAAAGGCTGCCATAGAGAAGACTGGCAGGAAGAGCGGCATCATCACCTTCGATGCAGAGGTGTGCGGCATAAAGCTGGTGGTGGCCATGCTCTACAGCGACTTCAGGAGCGGTACAGTGGGGGCTGCAGAAGGGGAGAAGTTTCTGCGGGCCTGTGACAGGGCCAGGGTGGCAAGGCGCCCCTTCCTGGCCTATATCCACACCACGGGTGGTATCAGGATACACGAGGGGACCCTGGGTGTGATCCAGATGCCGCGCTGCACCTTGGCCGTCCGGGAATACATAGATTCAGGCGGCCTCTATATCGTGGTCTATGACAACAACTCCTATGCAGGGCCTGTGGCGAGTTTCCTCGGATGCTCCCCGTACCAGGTCGGCATCCGTTCATCGCGTATCGGTTTCGCCGGTCCAAGGGTGATCAGGGAGACCACGGGAGAGGACATCCCGCCTGATTACCATAGTGCAAGAAACGCCCTGAAACGGGGGCATATCCAGGGCATCTGGGACAGGCGCGATTTCAGGAAGAACCTATTTGAGGCACTGGTCACCATGGGCGGCCCCAACCTCTACTACAAGTAGTGCAGGCAAGAGGAGTCATGGATATAAATCTCGACAGACTGCTTGAAAAATACAGGTCCCATCCCTATGAGGACCATCCTGTGGTCACACCCCACACAGGGGTGATCACCTTCAAGGTGGAAGAGGGCCAGGAGGTCCATGGCCCAAAGGGAAAGTGGCTGGAGAAGCCGGGCTCCCTCCTCTACATACTGGAGCGCGAGAGGAATCCAAAGCGCATCACGGCCCCTTTCGATGGCACCGTGGCCGAGCTCAGGAAGGAGCTGGATGGGGAGTTCATCCATGCAGGTGAGCAGGTGCTGACCATACGCCACAGGCTTGGAAAGGACGAGGTCATAGACCGGATCCTCAGGGAGGTGCTCTATGTCTTTCCGGCCCCGCAGAGGGCCCGATACTATCTGGTGCCCGAGTTTGCCGCCCGGCTGGAGAAGAAGGGGGGGCAGATCCCCATAGAGCCCGGCAGCGAGTTCATAATCATGTCTCTCATGAAGCGTGACACCCTGCTCAAGTACGAGGGCGTCGAGGGTGTCCTGTACAAGATCTATTTCAGAAACGGCGATCTCATAGAGCAGGACCAGCCCCTCGTTGGTATCTGTCCGCCGGAACAGCTCCCCTTCATCCAGAAGGTGGTTCAACACATAAGAAATGAGTGGGAAGAGTAGTTTAAAGGCTGCTCTTCTCGCCCTTCAGTTCCTTACCGTAATAACGCTTGTGCCGGGCCTGCGCGCCAGCAGGGACGAGCTCAGGGCCTCCCTGTCATTCTTCCCGCTGGTGGGGCTTTTGATAGGCGGGCTTGCCTCGATCCTCATATGGGTCCTGTCCGATACGGCCTCCTCCCTCCTGACTGGCGTGCTGGTGACCGTATTCCTGGCAGCCATCACCCGGGGCCTCCATCTGGACGGGCTTGCGGATACGGCGGATGCGGTTGCAAGCTCGGCCCCGGCGCCCCGGGCACTCGAGATCATGAAGGACAGCTGCAGCGGGGCTCTGGGGGTGACGGCAATAGTCTGTGTGCTCATGGTGAAGGCGGCATCCTCTGCCCTGCTCCTCGATCAGGGCCAGTGGAAGTGGTTCCTGCTCCTTCCATCCCTTTCCCGCTTCGGCCTCAACTGTCTGGCCTCTGTCACCAGTTATGCCAGGGCCGAAGGCGGGCTGGGCAGCCCGTTTTGCGGCCCTGAGACCAGGGCCTGTGTCGTGATCGCGGGGCTGACCGCCTTGGCGGCCGCATGGTTTCTCGAAGGTGTAATAGGGCTGGCCTTTGTCTTTGCAGCAGCACTCTGGAGCTTGGCCGTTGCCCGCTGGGCCCAGGCAAGGTTTGGCGGTGTGACAGGCGACATCCTGGGCGCCCACCTGGAGGTTACGGAGACACTGCTCTTTCTGGCAGCATCTGTCTTGGCCAAGGGCTGATCCAGCTGGCACGGGCAGGAAGAGGAACGATGGATATGAAAGACAGGAGTCCGGTGACGGTCTATCTCATCAGGCACGGGGAGGTGGATGTAAGGGCCGGGGTGCTCTACGGGCAGATGGACGTGCCTTTGAGCGAAAGAGGCAGGGAGCAGAGCATACGGGCAGCCAGGAAGGTGCTGGAGCTCGGGGTGGATGGGGTCGTGTCAAGCGATCTTTCCCGGGCAGGACACATGGCAAGGCAGATAGAGAGGCTTGGTGGCCCGCGGCCCGTCTTCACGGAGAGGCTCAGGGAGGTGGACTTCGGCAGGTGGACAGGGCTCAGCAGGGAGCAGATAGAGGCCAGCTGGCCAGGGGCCATGGAGGCCAGATATGCCGATCTGGTCCATTACAGGCCACCTGGCGGGGAAAATCTAATGGACATGCTGGAGCGGGGCTGGCAGGTCATGGAAGAGATACGCTCAGGCCTCTATGGCCGCAGGGTGGCGGTTACGGCACACGGAGGGATCATCCGGGTCCTGACCTGCAGGGCCATAGGCCTCGGCCTGGACAAGCTCTTCAACATCGAGCTGGATTATGCCTGTATGAACAGGCTCGATATCTGGGAAGACGGTATATTCGTCCTCAAGTTTGCGAACCTGGCACCATGGTCACCTGACGGCTGGGCCTAGGGTATTGAGCGCCTGGGTATCGAGCCTAGTATTAAGGCAGATGCCCTACCTGTTGTATTCCACTGTGTAGCTCACCTTGTAAGAGCCGCCTGGCGGTACGTTCACTACCCATTCGATGGTGTTGCTGTTCAGCTTCACGAACTCTTCCGGCGATGCCTTCAGGATCTCCCAGTTGATCCATGAGCTCAGGTGCTCCACCACATGGATATCGACTGCCTCCTTCTTGTGGTTTCTCAGCACGATCTCGTAGGATTCACGCCACACCCGGTCACTAAGCCTTTTGGTGCCGATCTGTTTCCGCTCACCCGTGAGGTCGAAGGCCTTCCCCACATTGAGGGTCACCTTCTCTGCCTTGGGTGTATGGCCTATACGGTCCTCACCGATCAGCAGGGGAGCTCCATCCCTGTCCGGCTGGTACATGCGCACTATCCCCTTGGGCATCTGGGCGTTGACGCCCTCCTTTCCCGTGTCGAATCTGACCTTCACCATGACACTCCCCTTCATGGCCCCCGAATCTGTTCGTGTCAAGGGGGTGGAAGAGCTGTCAAAGACGAAGATCTTCTCCGCGGGCACATCCTTTACGCTCAGGAACTGGATCTGCTTGGACTGATTGTTCTTGATGGTGACCGGGCGCGGGATCTCATAGAGATGATATTCTGAAAATTCCCTCTCCTCCACCTGTTCAGGGGCCATGTCTGCCATCATCATCCGGCCCTTCATCATCCTGGGCCTTTCCAGCCTCTGGGCCCTGTGGAGTTCACCGGCCACCAGCTTGAGCCTTGCCTGTTCGTATGTGGTGCCGCTTCTGTTGTCGAGGGTGATCCAGCCGTCCAGGGCAAGGCGGTCCGCCTCCCTGGAGAGGACCAGGACATAGTTGGCGTCCCAGGTCAGGCCGCGGGTGAGATATGACAGCTCCACCTTCTGGATGCCTGCCCTCTCTGTATGGAGCAGCCAGTTCAGGGTCGGCGTGGTTATGAGGCCCTTTGGGAGGCGCGGAAATGAAAAACGCATTACCTGATCCAGCTTCAGCACCTGAATGGCCCCCTGCTGATCCTTGATGATGATGTCTCCGGCCCCGCTCAGAAGGGTGCCCACATGCCTGTTGCCATCCTTGGTGATGACGGCTATGGACTTGTCCACATATTTTTCGAGGAGCTTCCTCGACCCCACGATGTCGTATTCATAGTTCTGCTCCAGCACATATGCGTGCGGATCGTCCAGGGAGTTGAAGTGGACGCTTTCCGGGATGATCTTCGATGGGACATCGGCCACCGATACCTGATTGATGCCCTTGTCCAGGGTGAAGGTCCGGATCTCCTTTACCAGCCCTATGTCGCCATTATATACAGTGAGATCTATCGATCCGGCCTGGACCGGGAGGCATTGAAGGAGGAAAAGGGCCACCATGATGGAAAAGGGGGCGATGTTGCCAGGCAATCCGTGCAATCTGTTGCGCATGTCCTCTATTCCTTTTGTTCAGATTGTTCAGAAGGGCCATAGGGAGGATGTCTTGGTGTCGCCACCCTCTCCTCTCCTGGGTATGGGGAGGAACTCCACACTGGGCTCGCGGCGCACGGGCTGCGGAAAGAGGTTCATGAGCTCATAGACCTCCTTGGGCATGTTCGTGTGAACAGGAAGCCCCAACTCCTTTGCCTGCTGCCATGAGATGGGATGATCATGGGTCCATGTGCCCTGAGACATCACCTCTGCCATCTCTTCCGCCTTTTGCCTGCCCATGCGGTCCTCGAGGAGCTCGATGAGGTTCTGTTTCATCTGGTTCAGGGCCTTCTGGGCGACATCGGCCATCACTATGGACTTGTCATCCACCTTCTCGATGGGTTTTTCCTTGACCACCTTCAAGAGGGAGGCTGCCGGCAGATTGCCCATCTGCGGATCGACTGGGCCGAGCACTGCATGCTTGTCCATGATGATCTCGTCGGCCGCCATGGCGATAAGGGTGCCGCCGCTCATGGCATAGTGCGGCACAAAGGCCGTGACCTTGGCTGGATGTTCCTTCACGGCCCTGGCGATCTGAAGGGCGGCCAGGACCAGCCCGCCCGGAGTATGGAGCACGATGTCGATGGGCACATCACTGTCGGTCATGTGTATCGCCCTGATTATCTGCTCCGAATCGTTTATGTCGATATATTTCATCACCGGAAAGCCGAGAAGGCTCATGGTCTCCTGGCGGTGTACCAGGAGGATCACCCGTGAGTTTCTCTCCTTTTCGATCTTGGCTATGGTGCGTTGCCGGGCCGCCTCCAGCATCTTTTGACGAAAGACAGGCTGCAGGGCCGTGAGCATGAAGAATATCCAGAAGATATCCATTGGAGTCATGATTTTTTCACCTCTATTCGTATAGATTTTTGGTATTGGTTGCCGTGATGGGTTAAGCCCTTATGGTTCCGGTGAGGACAAAGGGCCTGTAAAAAACTAATAACGATCCTTTGGAAAGAAAAGCCCCCAGGCATAGCTCTGGTCTCCAAAGCGCCTCCTGCACGCCTTAGGTGCCCTGAAGAACCTGTATGTCAACATGCCGCATACAAATCCTCCTATGTGGGCCCACCATGCTATACCTCCCACATTTTGCGGGCCTGCCAGGGCGAAGGCACCGCCGAAGACCTGCTCCAGGAACCAGAAGGCCAGGAAGAAGAATGCCGGCACCTCGAAGAAGAAGGGGAAGAACAGGATCGGGATCATGATGATGATCCTGGCCCTTGGAAACATGACGTAATAGGCCCCCATCACACCGGCGATTGCACCGGATGCCCCGATGGTTGGCACTGTGGAGTGGGGGTTGGTGAGTATGTGCACACCGGCTGCCGCAAGTCCGCAGAGGAGATAGAAGAGCAGAAACCTCATGTGGCCCATCTCGTCCTCCACGTTGTCCCCGAATATCCACAGCGTCCACATGTTGCCTATTATGTGGACCCAGGAGCCATGGAGAAACATGGATGTGAAGAGCGGAACGATGTTTCGCGGCACCAGCCCCACAAGGTTTGCCCAGTCGGGATGGGTATAGGCTGCAGGCACGATGCCATAGAGATAGATGAACCTCTCCAGCATGGGCTGCGGCAAAGAGGCCTCGATGAGAAAGAAGATGGTGCATATGCCCATTATCGTCCAGTTCATCAGGGGAGGGCATCTGCGGGGGACACTGTCTGCTACAGGAAACATGCTTTGATCCTATTGGAATTTCAGACTTAAATCAATGGAGTTGTAGGAATGGGTCAACATCCCTGTCGAGGCGATATCGACCCCGGTCTCTGCGATCTGCCTTATGTTGTCCAGGGTTATGCCGCCTGATGCCTCGAGGAGTATGTCCGGATTCAGCCTGCGAGCCAGGCCTACGGCCTGCCTGAGGAGGGCAGGCGGCATGTTGTCCAGAAGGAGCAGGTCTGCACCGGCCTCTATGGCCTCTTCGACCTCCTCCAGTGTGCCGACCTCTATCTCCACACGGATTGTGTGCGGGGCCTGCCTCCTTACACGCTCAAGGGCCGCCCTGATCCCGCCGCAGGCTGCGATGTGGTTGTCCTTTATGAGGATCCCGTCAGCGAGACCGTATCTGTGGTTGCTGCATCCGCCGCATGCCACGGCATATTTTTCGAAAATGCGAAGCCCGGGCGTCGTCTTTCTGGTGTCCACCACCCTGCAGCCGGTCCCACGGACCCTCTGGACAAAGGCGCGGCTCAGTGTGGCTATGCCGCACATACGTTGCAGAAAGTTCAGGGCCGTCCTCTCTGCCATCAAGATGGCCCTGGCTGAGGCCTCGATGGAAAGGAGGATCTCTCCCTGTCGAAATTCACGGCCATCTCGGGCCTCCTGCCCTATCAGGGCCTCGGAGTCAAGCAGTCTGAAGCAGGTCTTTGCAACCTCAAGGCCTGCACACACCCCGGGCTCCTTGGCGATGATCACGGCCTTGGCCCTCTGGCCATGAGGGATGGTGATGTCCGTGGTGATGTCGCCGTGCTCGATGTCTTCGCGCAAGGCATGCTCGACAATAGGGGTTATGACGAACGGATCGAGCTGTTTCATCCCTGGTTCAGCCTTCAGCCTATCTCCTTAAGCATGGACATGTGAGATGCGATCTTGTCGAGCCGCTCTTTCAGGCTCTGCTCCTTGGCCCTTTCCTTTTCAACTATATCAGCAGGGGCCTTTTCCAGGAAATTCTTGTTGGAGAGTTTTCCAGATACCCGCTTGAGCTCCTTTTCGACCTTGGCCTGCTCCTTTTTCAGTTTGGCCATCTCCTTGTCTATGTCGATCAGGCCCTCCAGAGGCACGAAGATCTCGATATCTTCGGTTATGAAGGAGGCAGCTCCCACGGGTTTTTCGCTCTCGTCAGAGATCATGTCCGTCTCTGCAACCTTTGCCAGATTGGAGATGGCCCTTACATGTCCCGAGACCACCTGGGCTGCCAGCTCCTTGTGGGGCAGGAAGATGGCCTTTATCTCTGCTGCCGGGTGGATGCCAAGCTCCGCCCTTATGTTCCTGATCCCGCTTATGATCCCCTTCAAGAGCTCTATCTCCTCCTCGGCACCCCTGTCTTCGAGGCCGGGGTCGTGGCTCGGGAACTCGGCCACCATGATATAGCCCTCCTTGCCCTCTGATTCGGAGCGGCCTGGCAGGTGGTGCCACAGCTCTTCGGTGACAAAGGGCATGAAGGGGTGCATGAGCCTGAGTGAGGTGTCCAGCACCGTCAGGGCCACTGCCCTCGATGCCTCCTCCTGGCTCTGGTCCTGGCCGGAGAGCCCGGGTTTTGCAAGCTCCAGGTACCAGTCACAGAACTGATGCCAGAAGAACTTGTAGAGCTCCTTGGCTGCCACGTCGAAATTGAACTCGTCGAGGGCCTTTCGCACGATGGAGACCGTTTCGTTCATACGGCTCAAGATCCAGCGGTCGGTGGTGGTGAGTGCCCCCTGCTCCTTGAGTGCCCCAAGGCGTTCCTGATAGCCTTTCATCCCGCCGGCATGCATCAGGATGAGCCGGGCGGCGTTCCAGATCTTGTTGACGAAGTGGCGGTATCCCTCGATCCTCTCCTCGGCCAGCTTGATGTCTCGGCCTTGGGCTGCAAATGCGGCAAGGGTGAAGCGTACCGCGTCCGTGCCATATTTCTCCATGATGGTCAGGGGGTCTATGACGTTCCCCTTGGACTTGCTCATCTTCTGCCCTTGGGCATCGCGTACGAGGGCGTGCAGGTAGACGTAGTGAAACGGGACATCCTTCATGAAGTGGATGCCCATCATCATCATCCGTGCCACCCAGAAGAAGAGTATGTCGAAGCTCGTTATCAGGACCGAGGTCGGGTAGAAGGCCTTGAGCTCTTCCGTCTCGTCCGGCCAGCCCAGGGTGGAAAAGGGCCAAAGGGCCGAGCTGAACCAGGTGTCAAGGACATCCGTCTCCTGCTCCAGGCGGCTGCTTCCGCACCTGTCACAGGTCTCTGGGGCCTGGCGCCTGACCATTATGTTTCCGCACTCCTGGCAGGTCCATGCAGGGATCCTGTGCCCCCACCAGATCTGTCTCGATATGCACCAGTCGCGGATGTTGGTCATCCACTCCTCGTAGGTGCGCACCCAGCCTTCGGGAATTATCCTGGTCTGACCCTTTCTCACTGCCTCGAGGGCCGGTTTGGCCAGGGGTTCTATCTTCACGAACCACTGCTTGGATAGCCTGGGCTCCACGACGGTCTTGCACCTGTAGCAGTGGCCGGCGGCCAGGTCGTGTGGCTCCTCCTTTTCGAGCAGGCCCTGTCTTTCGAGCTCTTCGAGCACGGCCTTTCTGGCCTCGAAGCGATCCATGCCCACAAATGCACCAGCCTCTTCTGTGAGGCGTGCATTGATATCGAATATGTTGACGGCATCGAGGTCATGCCTCTGAGCTATCTCGAAGTCGTTGAAATCATGGGCCGGCGTGACCTTTACGGCCCCGGTGCCGAATTCCGGATCCACATGGCTGTCTGCAATGATGGGGATCTTGCGCTCCACTATGGGCAGCACCACATATTTGCCGATCAGGTCCTGGTAACGCTCGTCGTCCGGATTTACGGCAACAGCGGTGTCGCCAAGCATGGTCTCGGGCCTGGTGGTGGCCACCACCAGGAATCTCTCCTTGGATGCCTTTCCTGTGGCCTCGTCCACCAGCGGATAGCGCAGGTACCATATACGCCCCTCCGTGGGTTCGTGCTCGACCTCGATGTCTGCAAGGGCGGTGTGGCAGCGGGGGCACCAGTTGATGATGTAGTCACCCTGGTATATGAGCCCCTCTTCATAAAGACGGACGAAGACCTCGCGTACAGCCCTTGAAAGCCCCTCGTCCATGGTGAAACGCTCTCTGGACCAGTCACAAGAGCATCCCAGGCGCTTTAGCTGTTCGATGATGGTGCCGCCGCTTTGCTCCTTCCATTTCCAGACCCGCTCTATGAACTTTTCGCGCCCCACATCGTGGCGTGTAAGGCCCTCTGCTGCCAGCTGGCGCTCCACCACGTTCTGGGTGGCGATCCCTGCGTGATCGGTGCCGGGCACCCACAGGGTGTTGTAGCCATCCATGCGTTTGTAGCGCACAAGGATGTCCTGGAGGGTATTGTTCAGGGCATGGCCTATATGGAGGACACCGGTGACGTTTGGAGGCGGTATCACCATGGAGAAGCTCGGCCTGCCCGGCCTGATCTCTGCCCGGAACAGTTCCTCGTCGAGCCACCTCTTGTACCAGCGAGGCTCAACGTCCTTGAAATCATAGGCCTTTGGCAGAAGGGCATCGGTTGACATGGCTATCTTTGGACTCCTGTAGTTCAGATTTTGGGCGCCTGACCCGTCAGCATCCATCTTCGATGAAGGGATCTGTTCGGTCTGCGCCTGTTCCTCAAACACTCAAGATGAGCAAGATTTCAGGTCGGTGAAGCCATAAACATATTTCAAGAGGGACAAAAAGCAAGGGATATGGCGGAAGATGGATCGGGCAAACGGATGTTTTTTCATAAGGACAGGAGGCCAAAGAAAGAGGCACCCCTTTTCATCAGGACTTGAGGCCTGCCCTGAGCCTTGTTGCAGATACCAAAAGCTGTCTGATCATAGCGATCTTTTTGAGTGCCATCATGTCTAGCTCTCTGCCTGCCCTGTTGTCCATTATGAGACAGCCGATGGCCCTCGAGTTGATCACTATGGGAGAGACGACACAGTGGATCTGGCCTGTGGCTGCCCCCTTTAGGGCACTGCCCATGGGGCCAAGGAGCTCTGTCCAGCCACTTACCGTCTCAGCCTCTTTCATAAGGGCCGCTCCTATGGGAGTTCCCGTAATGTCGTCCAGGGAAGAGATGGCCTTTTTGAGCAGTCCTGCACTCTCCCCCGTACCGAACCTGGCAGCAAGGCCCTTTCGAGATGGCCGTACCATGCAGAGGAGCACATTGTTTACCGGCATGACCCGTCTTATTATCTCGATCCCCATCAAAAAGATCTGGGACAGGGGGACTGATGTGTCGTTCACGGCACTCATGAGGTTCTGTATGAGCTCCATGAAGAGCAGTTCCGTCTCTGCACCCTCTGGCCGCCTGCCACTGTCTGGTGTCGCCCTGTCTGTCTGGGAGGCCATGCGGCCTGTCCTTTCACACGGTTCACTATCGGGCCCCTGGCCCCTCTGGGATGTCAGGGATGAGGGCATTTCCTTTCTATCCCTTTTTGCCGGTCTCGTGAGGGCCATTTTTATCTCGGGCACGGCCCTTACCGTGCGTTTTATCGCCTTTTTCAAGACCTCCCGGACCTGTTCCGGCTCTACATGAAAGTCACGCCCTATCTCATACAAGATCTCTGTGATATCCTGGCCGTCGAGCGCCTTTTCTGCCAGAACAGAGGTCTTTCTGGCAAGGGCCCTCCTGACGGGGTCGGCACTGGGGGAGAGAGAGGCGCATGCCTCGAAGTTGCTCGCCAAAGAGTCTGGCAGGTTCCAGCACTCCTTGAGCTTGTATCCGATCTTCCTTATGCAGGACCTTGCGGCTACGTTCTGGGCCGCCTCCAGCTCGGTAAGCTCGCGATAGGCCTCGGGGCTCGTTACAGCCAGGATGATCCTTGGCAGCTGGCGCAGGAGGGCGCTTATAAAGATCTCTTCCTCCTTGGCCCCAGAGAGCCCTCTTCCCAGATTGCCGGAGACATGGGCCGATATGAGGGCCTTTCCTATGATGCTTGCCGCCTCGATGTTCTTCTTGTCCTCCAGGAGGCTGATCACCGCCATGCCTGTTGCTATGTTCTTTATGGTATCAAAGCCCAGGAGCAGCACGGCATGGCTGATGGTTGTGATCTCCCTTCCAAATCGATTGTAATAGAAGGAGTTGACGGTCTGGAGTACCTTGTTCATCAATCCATAGTCATTGAGGATGATCTCGGTGAGGCTCTCCATGCTGCCGTCGTCTTCAGGGCTTATGGACAATAGGCGTTGAAGCGAGGTGGAAAAGCAGGGCACAGCATGATCCTTTCCCGCCTCCAGGAGGAGGGTTACCCGGCTTTCAAGGCTCTGCTGCCCCTTATCCATCCTGTTTTTTGGGTGTGCCCTGGACATTTTTGGTTTAGACCTTTGTGGAGATATCGAACAATATCTCTTTTTCGATTAATCTTGTCGATTGTGGAGTACGGTATAAGTCATGATCCCGCACGAGCTTAGAGAGAGCTGGCAGGAGATCCAGCAGCCTGCAGTGATCCATGCAAAGGATCGGCTGATCCATGCAAACGAGCCCTTTCTCCACCTGTTCGGCTACGGACGCCTGGAACAGGTGGAGGGAAGGCAGATGGGGGAGTTCATATCGCCCTGGTCGCCCTTTCATCTGCGTATGGGGATCAGGGAGGCCACCGGCAGGCGGCTCGGGGGCACCACCTTCGATATCGAGGTGATCTGTACCCCGCTCTATTCCGAGGAAGAGCCCATCTTTTCGAGCATCATCAGGGACCTGTCCCAGAGGAAGTCCTGGGAGGGCAAGCTGCTCCAGAGCGAGCGGCTGACCGCCATGGGAAAGCTGGCGGGCGAGATAGCCCATGAGATCAACAACCCCTTGGGTGGCATCCTCCTCTATGCCAATCTGCTGAAGGAGGATCTCGGCCCAGAGCATGCAAGCCTGACCAACCTGAACAAGATCATCAAGCTTGCCACAAAGTGCCGGATTATTGCCAAGGGGCTCTTGAACTTTGGCCGATCCTCGTCCCGCTCCTACATGACAGTGGATCTCAATCAGGTGGTTCGGGAGATGTTTGGCCTGGTGGAGGACCACAAGCTGTTCAAACAGATCGAGACGGAGTTTCTTCTCGGCGATGATCTTCCCCATCTCATGGGCGACAGGGGCCAGATAGAGCAAGTGGTGCTGAACCTGGTGATAAATGCCGGAGAGGCCATGCAGGGCAAGGGCAGGCTCACCATAGAGACGGGGCTGCTCGAAGGGCAGGGAAAGGTGGTGTTGAGGGTGAGCGATACAGGGCCCGGGGTCCCGGAGCAGATCATGCCGCGGATATTCGAGCCCTTCTTCACCACAAAACCCCACGGCAAGGGGACGGGGCTCGGCCTTTCCATCACCCACGGGATCGTCCAGCGCCACGGCGGCAGGATAGAGGTCAGAAACAGGCCGGAGGGTGGCGCCCAGTTCGAGGTCATCTTGCCTGTCAGCGGCAGATGATGGCTCCCTTGGCCGTGTGGCCGGTTTCAATCCTTAGCGTCATGGTGTAAATATGCGGGCATGAAAGAGCGGGTATTGATAATAGACGATGACAGGGCCATTCGTGACGGCTGCGCCCAGGTGCTCATACGCAGTGGATGTGAGGTCTATGAGGCAGCGGATGGGGCAGAGGCCATGAAGATGATGGACAGGCTCGAGTTCGACCTCATCCTTCTGGACCTCAAGCTCCCGGATATCAATGGCCTTGATCTGCTCTCGAAGATAAGGAGTCGGGACTCCATGGTCCCGATAGTGATGATCACTGCCTATGGCACCATCCAGAATGCGGTCGAGGCCATGCGGATGGGTGCCAATGATTTCCTGCCAAAGCCCTTTGAACCCGACGAGCTGAGGCTGGTGGTGAACAGGACCTTGGCCGCCAAGAGGCTTGCGCTCGAAAACCTCTATCTCAAGGAGGAGCTCAGGCGGAAGGAGGGGGAGGTCCGTATAATCGGCAGAAGCCCCTCCATGGAGAGGATATTTCAACAGGTGGCAAGGGTTGCCCCAACAGACAGCACCATCCTCATCACCGGTGAGAGCGGAACCGGAAAGGGGGTTTTGGCCAAATATATCCATGAACAGAGCCCCAGGAAGGATCATCCCTTCGTCTCCGTAGACTGCTCCACCCTGGTGCCGACCCTCTTTGAGAGCGAGCTCTTCGGGCATGTAAGGGGGGCCTTTACCGGGGCCGAGAGTGACAAGATCGGAAAGTTCGAGCTTGCAAGCGGAGGCACCCTCTTCCTTGACGAGATAGGAAACGTCAATCTTGATCAGCAGGCCAAGCTTCTCAAGGCCGTGGAGGAGAAGGAGATCTCCAGGGTGGGAAGCCACAGGCTCACCAAGGTGGACGTGCGAATAATCGCTGCCACCAATCGCGATCTCAGGCGCATGGTGGAGCGCGGCGAGTTCAGGGAGGACCTCTTTTTCAGGCTGAATGTGGTGGCCATCAGGATGCCACCCCTCAGGGAGAGGGATGGAGACGTGCCTGAGCTCGCCAAGTATTTCCTGGAGCAGTTTGGCAAGAAGTACAAGCGGACAGGCCTCAAGCTGGCGCCGGCAGTGCTGGCGCTCTTCAGCCAGTATAGATGGCCGGGAAACGTCCGGGAGCTTGAAAACACCATAGAGCGTCTGGTGATCTTTGCCAGGAGGCAGGTCATCGATGTGGAGGACCTGAGGCTGGCCGGAGTGAGGATCGTCGAGAGGCTTGAGCCGACCGGACCGAACCCGGATCAAGGTGCGGGAGATGCTGCAGGAAGGAGGCCGTCCAAAGAGCCCCTGCCTCTAAGTGAGGTCGAAAAGGCCCATATACTCTCCATCCTGGACTATACAGGGGGAAACAGGAGTGAGGCGGCTCGCCTCCTCGGTATTGACAGGAAGACCCTGCGCCAGAAGCTCAAGAGGTGGGGAATAGAGTAACTAAAGGTCGCCTTTAGTAGCGACATGGCCTTTTCGTCCCGCGCTCTTCTACTCCCATTGCCAGATGGGGCCTCCGGCATGGCCTTGGGGCCTTCCGAAATCGCTGCTTGGCCCTCCTGGGGTTGCCTGGGGTTGTGGAGTGTTTTTGGCTCCGGCCCCGCCGGCAACGGTGGAGTCTGTGCCAGGCATCTGGGCCTTTGGGCCTGCAGCCGCCTTTTGCTTTTCGTCATTTCCGGATATGCCCTCTATGAAATCCCCCATGACCATACTCGTTGTGGAGGAGTCCGCCAGTTTCCCCCCGCTCTGCCCTGCCTGGCTCCCCTGGCGCCCTTCAAGATCGGTCTTGTTCAGTATGATGTCGTAGTCCTCTGTGTCATCCTCCCAGGGCATGAGGAAGGAGTACCACTTCTCTTCCCTCTTCTTCTCCTTTTTGACCAGGGTGGCGGAGCGAAGGACGTCTTCCACAGACTGGGGCTCAGGGATAGTGAGCTCTACAGGTTCCGGCGGGGGCACCGGCAGCTTGTCCCTGGGGACCACCAGGGGCTGCTTTGACTCCTCGATCTCGCCAAGGTCCACATCCTGGGCGGTTGCTGCCTGGAAGGTCTCTTGCTCCTGGAGTGCGGCCTCATCCCCGTTATCCCCGTTTTCATGGCCCCAGGGCCAGAGATAGCTCCACCAGCTCCTTTCAGGGCCATCTTTCTTTTCGGGAATGGGCTCTGGGTGATAGTCCTGCTCCAGGAGTTCTTCGTTTTCGGCATAATAGGGAGAGGGAAGGGGGTCCCAGTATCTGGTGTCCTCCTTCATCTTCTTGGCACCAGCCCTTGCCTCTTCGATGGCCTTTTGACGCTCCTTTTCCTGGTCGGAGGCCAGCCTCTCCCTGACCAGCTTGTCTGGGTGCATCCTTGAAAGCTCCAGATCTTCCCCATCCTGGTCTTGGCCTTCGGCCTTCTCCAGACTGGCCATCTTGGCCTTCTCTGCCTCTGCGGCCATTAGCTCATGGGATGTCCTGATCGCATCTGCGATCTGGCCGGTCAGGAGGCTCGTCTTTTGTGCAAGCATCCCGAGATCCTCCGAACGCACATGCCAGACCTTTAGGGGCATGGATGCCTCGGAGGCGGCACTGCCCATCCGCCTAAGCTCCACTTCCAGGTCTACGACGCCACCCTGGGTGGTGATCCTTCCTGACATGATGAGTTCAGCCACAGACGAGAGGGCTGAAATGCGCTCCTCGTCCTTGGGATCTGCGGGGATCACGTCGATGCCCTGAGACTCGAGCCTTATCTTCACCATCTCTGTAAGGGCAGGTGAGAGATAGGCAAGGTCCTTGGAGTCCGGCGGGGTGAATCGCTCGAGCACAACCACCGGCACCTCCTGCTGCCCAGGGGCCAGTAGGGCCCAGGCCGGGGTGACGAGGGCGAGTAAAGCCGCTGAAACCACAGAAAAGAGTATATGATAGAGCAAAAGCCTGTATGTGTTCATGGTGGGAAAATTGCCTCGGATCGTATTGGTTGTCGTATGAAGAGTCAAGGAGTCCTGATTCTCGAGGGCGGCTCGAAGGTGCTCAGGCCGCCTTCTTCTTTTTCTTGCCCTGCATAAGTCCAAGCTTCTTCATCTTCTCTATGAGCGTGGTCCTGTTCATCTGGAGCAGTTTGGCCGCCCTGTTCTTGATTCCTCCGGTCTTCTCGAGGGCCTGAAGGATCAAGGTCTTCTCAAGCTCTTCCACGGCCTTGCTCATATTGAGGCCCTGCTCCGGAAGTTCTGGAAAACCCGATGTAAATGTGACCCGTGGAGCCACTGCCGCCGCCCTCTTTATCTGCTCCGGCAGCTCATCTACCGTGATCTTCTTGTTGCTGGTAAGTATTACCAGGCGCTCAATGATGTTTTCAAGCTCCCGCACGTTTCCGGGCCACTCGTATCTGCAGAGCATCTCCAGGGCCTCGTCCTCGATGCCCTCGACAGATCTGCGCTTGCCCTTGCAGAACTTTTTGAGAAAGTGCCTCACGAGAAGCGGGATGTCCTCCGGCCGCTCCCTCAGCGGCGGCACCTTTATGGGGATCACATTCAGGCGATAGAAGAGGTCCTCTCTGAAAGAGCCGTTCTTTACCGCTGCCTCCAGGTCCGTGTTGGTGGCCGCAATCACCCTGATATCCACCGAGATCGTCTTTGTGCCGCCAACGCGTTCGAATTTGCGCTCTTGAAGCACCCTTAGGAGCTTGACCTGGAGGGCAGGGCTCATATCCCCGATCTCGTCCAGGAATATGGTGCCCTTGTTGGCCAACTCGAACCGGCCGATCCTGGTCTTTATCGCATGGGTGAATGCCCCCTTTTCATGGCCGAACAGTTCACTCTCGAGGAGTTCTTCCGGGATGGCTGCACAGTTTATGGCGACAAAGGGCTTGTCCCTGCGGTCGCTTGCATAGTGTACTGCATGGGCGATGAGCTCCTTTCCTGTGCCACTCTCTCCGGTGATGAGTACGGTGCTGTCGGTATCCGCCACCCGCTCGATGAGGCGAAAGACCTCCTGCATGGCAGGGCTGTTTCCTATAATCTTTTCGAAACCATAAAGATTTTTTAGCTCGCGTTTCAGAGAGAGGTTCTCCCGTTTTATCTCTCTGACCTCCAGCGCCTTGTCTATGATCACGATAACCTCATCCGGTTTGATGGGTTTGCACAGATAGTCATAGGCGCCCAGCTTGAGGGCCTCAACGGCACCCTGGATGGAGCCGAAGCCGGTTATGATTATGCAGATGGTCTCAGGGGAGACCTCATTGATGTGACGAAGTACATCCATGCCATCCTTTCTGGGCATGGCGAGATCGGTGATGACTATGTCAAAAAACCGATTCTGCATCATCTCGATGGCCTCTTGACCATCTGATGCCGTCTCCACGGAAAATCCCCTGATCTTCAGGACTTCCGCCATGGTGAACCTGATCTCTGGAGAGTCGTCAACAATGAGGACGGATTCGTTTCTCATCTTCAATCCTTGTGAAAAATATTTAAAAGGTACAGTAACTATTTGTAAAAACGTTACTAAAGGCACTTATTGCTGTCAATAAAATTATGCCATTTTTTTGACGCTTTTTGAAAGGCCAGTCTTATTGCGCTGTTAAAGTCTGCCCATTCAATACCCGAAAAGAGAAGTGATGGTTTGCTTTTTGCTTAAAAAGCATCGGAACCCAATGAAATCAAGCACTCTTTGAAGAGGTAAGAATTATGCCGGTATATGTCTGGGCAGGGACCAATCCCGCAGGAGAGAAACAGAAGGGGGAGATCGAGGCAAAGGACGAGCTCACTGCACGTCAGCTCCTTTTGAGAAAAAAGATCAAGATCTCAAAGCTGAAGGAGAAGCCAAAGGATCTGCTGGAAAACATCTCTTTCCTCCAGCCCAAGGTAAAGACCAAGGATATCGTCATCTTTACGCGTCAGCTCTCCACCATGATCGATGCTGGTCTGCCTCTGGTTCAGGGGCTGGATATCCTGGCCAGCCAGCAGGAGAACGTGACCTTCAAAAAGATGCTCAAAGAGATCAAGGAGGAGGTCGAAAGCGGTTCAACCTTTGCCGATGCCCTGAGAAAATATCCAAATCATTTCGATCGGCTCTATTGCAACATGGTCGCTGCAGGAGAGCTCGGCGGTATCCTCGATGACGTGCTTAGACGGCTTGCCGC
>CAZNKD010000043.1:0-35856 GCA_964573615.1 uncultured Desulfobacterales bacterium
ACTTTAACAATTGCTTTTAATGCTACACCTCGCCCAAAAGATTCGCCAATGGTGAGAGTTGATGAAAACCAACCTGGTTTTACATTTACGTCATAATCACGTTCTAATTGAGGTGAAGTAATGGAGCCATAAATCTCACCATTATTTAATGTTAAATTTAATGATATATACATTGATTCTGTTCCATTGATACTTCCTTCGTTTGTCCATGATTGCGCTAGAGTTTGGTAGTTATTTTGTATTGATGATTTCCGTGTTTTCCACAGGAACCATAGACCTCCTATGACAGGTGTTGTTATGCCAATAATTAGTGCAATTATTTCTATGGTTTCATTCATTCTTTATCGCACATAACGTCGGAGCTAAGCTGCCGACAAGGAGCCAAGCGAAGCGCCGGCGGATTGGCGGTCAGCTTGAGCGATTTGTTCGCAGTTTTCATTGCAGTTATAGGCTCTGGTCAACGGGGCAACCATGAGGCAACCGACCACAGCAGCGACAATGAGCTTAAATTTAAGGTTTAGCCTTGCCTTTAATTTCAATGCCATCTTTTCTGTTTTGGTCTTCTTTCCAGCTTTCATATGCACCTCCTTGTTGATTTTAATGCCTACGGACATCTCTGCGTAACTACACTGAGATTCATCAAGTCGCTGCAAGTAGCCGGAATTCCCAGCAGGAATCGAACCTGCTCCCGTCTCCCCCGAAGGCCAGAGACTACAACTATCTATTCTCATACTATTTACTTCAATCTGTCGAAATTTCTTGCAATATATTTCTTGAATTGAGGTTTACAATGTTCAGTTTGATTCTTAGTATTTTTGCCATTGAACCATATACTTCTTTTACCCTTATTTTTCCCCGTTTTATTCTGGACAGATTCTTTGATAAACTCTTCAGATGTCATTATCCACATCGTGTCCATACGCTCAGAATAAAAAATAAACCAATAATCATCTCTTTGTTCGTGTGGAATTGCGGCAAATAATGCTGCATCCCCAAAAACAACTTTTTTTGACCTTGCTTTTATTTGAACAGAAATAAATGACCCATCTTTTCTTTTGATGACAACATCAACTGCATCATCATCCACCATCGGAACATATACATCCAATCCTTCCTTCAACATATTTCCGATAATCCAATATTCGATTCTTTTCCCAAAACCAGCTGAATGTCTGAATGTATGTGCCATTTTTTTCTGCGAACGACCAAGCTCACTTGCCGCATGGAGCGCTAGCGGAATGCGGTCAAGTGGAGTGCCTTGTTCGGCGAGATAACATTCGGCTCCCTGATAGATCAGTGCATGCTTTTTCTAACAGTCCGACAAAATCTCTTGTATCAGAAAAATAGTTCTTAAATGCAAAGCGTACATCTTCAGGTGCATCGGCCTTTACTAGAACAATATCAAAATCTGGATGCCTCTTCTCAAGTTCAAATAGATTTCTCAATGCCTCAACACCGCTTCTAAATGATTTTGTATCTAATTCTCCGTCTGGAGATATTATTAGTAAAATATTCTTTCTACTAGTCACTTCTGCATCAGCTTCATTTAAGCCACGCAACCTATTTAACAAATTCAACTCATCATCTAATTCTAAATACCTCCTAACTAGATTCTTGTTATCTATATCAGGGAATGGACCATGAGAATTTTCGCATGATCTAGCAATAATTTCGCTTGCTAGGGCCATAGCGTCTTGATACCTGGTATCGCCCCTCTGGAATTTTGGCTGACTTGTAGTAATATACCCAACAACTTCTACAGCAGTAGCCCAAGCATGCTGTATTTTGGTTCGGTACTGAATTTCGATCAAAAGTCCTTTCAAGTGTCGTCCTGCTATTGAATTAACATCATAACTGTAAACATCGTGCACGCCGCGATAACCAGACCGTTTGGGATTCTTTATATAATCATACTTATCTATATGATTCTTTATTTTGTGATGAAATCTTGATTTATGAAATTTCTCTCTGAAAGCATACAATGAGTCAATATCATCAAATATGAGGCGACACCCTGCCACATCATCCATTCGTGCGAGTTGCATTGAAGGATATCTTTTAAGTTTGTCAATAATAGTGATACGGCGTTTATGCCGTTGTGCAACAGTTATATTAGTTCCTCTGGTTCTATTCCTAAGAATAGCTTGAAAAGTATTCAAAACTGCTCTATGTGCCGACCTCCATTCTTCCAAAACATGATAATCTTGCCATGTTGCCATACCATTACGAATATTATTTCCTGCTCGATTTACTCTACTTTTAGATCCACCAGGAAACTGACGTGTTCTAATAGTCATGTTATTCATCTACGCCGAACATCAGCGCTCAGCGACCGGAGCGGAGCGACGGTTAGCTGCAGCGCCATGTTATATGCCCCTGCTCATGGTGTCTGGACCATCTTCCTGCCCCCTCTCTTACATTTCCGTTTCTAGGAAACCGTCGTCCCCCCTCTGGGGGCGGAGGGGGCTACGGATGACCCCTTCCTCTTTCAGGGAAAACACTTGCCTTGCCCTTGCGGGGGCATCTTTTGTACGTACAGTGAACAAAGATTTCGGTTAGGGCCCTTGAATATCTTTGTCTCGTCTATCTTTTTCCCCTTTTAGTTCTTTTATATTTCAGCCCCTTTTTTCTCTCTTATATTTGAATCGGGCGGATTGTTGGGCCAGCTAACGCCCGATCAATCCGGCCCGACACCTAGGGCTTGTTTATGGTGCAAATTTCAAAGTGAACTTTTTTTGTTGTTATTTCAGTTTGTTATGTCTGTCTATTCTTGCCTGTTAGTTGATTTGGTTATAATTGTTATATTTATTTTTTTATTTGAAATCTTTTGTCCTTCCCCCCTTTTCCCGTTTCCAGGGTAACCGTCAAAAGCAATTTTCAATCACGTAAACAAAAGAGGGACCCGCAAGGGTGTTTTCCCTTTAAAGCGGTGACCAACTTCAAACCCCCTCATGACTGCGTGGTGCTTGCATATAACATTAAATTATACTGATGAAAAAATCCTGGTCTCTCCCCAAAAGTCCATCTCTATTCCCATTTTTGTATCATCGAAATTTTTTCAAGGCAAGGTTAATAATTCCGAAGTGCCGTTTTTTCTGGCTGTTTTTTGGGCCCGGTGCTATGGTGAAAAACAGGATGCAGATAAAAATCTCCAATTAGTGAAATAGGTTTGCAATGAGATAATATGTGGATTTTGGTAGGCAGGTAGAACATGGATTCAAAGGGTTTTGAGCTCTTTCTGGAGCAGCAGGGGATTTCCAGAAAATATCTCAGTTTTTATCTGCTCTGGATAAAAAAATTCAGCGGCTATCTGGGCTCAGAGGCCACAATCAAAGATCTGAGGCCCGAAAGGATGGAACGCTACCTTCAGCGCCTTGCCAGAAGGCATGAAGACTGGCAGGTAAAGCAGGCGGAGCATGCTCTCAGGCTCTACCGTTACTTTCTGGCCCAAAATGAGACCCCTTCCACATCCGGGCAGGAGCAAGAGAAATGGAGGGGCGTAATGGAGATGGCAAGGGAGAGGATGCGCCTCAGACAGATGTCATACAAGACCGAACAGTCCTACCTGCCCTGGATAAGGCGTTTTGCCTCCTTTGTCGGCCACAGGGACCCTGCCGGTGTTGGAAATGACGATCTCGTCAGCTTTCTGAGCCACCTGGCCGTTGACCGCAAGGTCTCCAAATCATCCCAGAACCAGGCCCTTAGCGCCATATTGTTCCTCTTTCGCCATATCCTCGACAAGGACCCCGGGGATATCTCTGCCTCTGTCCGTGCTCCATCCAGGAGGAGGCTTCCGGTGGTGCTCAGCCGGCAGGAGATCGCAGGGCTCTTTGCCAGGCTTGAAGGCTTGCACCTGCTCCTTGCCAAGGTCATGTACGGCACAGGGATCCGCAGTATGGAGTGTGCAAGGCTCAGGGTGAAGGACCTCGACTTTTCAAGACAGTGCCTGACCATTCGTTCCGGAAAGGGGGACAAGGACCGCCTGACAATGCTGCCAGAGGGGCTCGAGCCTGAACTTCGGTCACAGCTTTCAAAGGGGAAAAGGCTCTACGATGAGGACAGGAGGGCCGGGATAGAAGGTGTTTGGCTGCCGGGAGCCCTTGATCGGAAGATACCCTCTGCCTCAAAGAGCTGGGAGTGGTTCTGGGTCTTTCCTTCCGAAAAGCTCTCGGTGGATCCGGTGTCCAAAAGGGTCAGGAGGCACCATATCCACATGTCCACCTTTCAGCGCCACCTGAAAAGGGCAGCCCTCGAGGCGGGGATCTCCAAAAGGGTAACGCCCCATGTGCTGAGACACAGCTTTGCCACCCATCTGCTCGAAGACGGCTACGACATCAGAACGGTCCAGCAGCTCCTTGGGCACAACGATGTCAAGACCACCATGATCTATACCCATGTGGCCAAAAGGAATCTGCTGGGAGTGACAAGCCCGCTCGATAGCCTGGGCCAGGGCTGATTTCCCAGATTATGAAATGGCGGCCTTGTCCAGACGCGAGGGCCGAAGGCATATGGGTGCTGGTGTCGGGCTCAGGTCCTTTTCTTCACCCTGAACCTGCTGAACCTGCTGTGGAGTATCTCCACCTCCTCCAAGGGCTTGTATCCTGAGATCATGCTCCATATTGCCCCTTTTATGGCAAACAGGGACATGTAGAGATGGATCAGGAAAAATGCCGTGAGGGTGGCTGCAAGATAGCTGTGGATCAGGACGTATAGCCTGAGTTCCGGCGTCTCGGCCCCAAGAGTGTAGATATACCACCCGGTCCAGGCCATGACCCCGCCTCCGACAGTGGCCAGCCAGAACCAGACCTTCTGTCCGGCATTGAATCTTCCTGCCGGTACAGGTTCCTTCTTCCTGCTGAGATAGCCTCCGAGAATCAGGAACCACTTGATGTCATAGGGGGCAGGGAGCATGTCCTTGACCCAGATGAGGAACATGGCGGTGCCGCTTATGGCAAAGATCACGGCACACACCACGTGCCAATGTCTGGCCTGGAGGACGAGCCCGCCCCCGCCGAGGGGCTTGGCGAAGATCACCATCAGGCCTGTTACCACGAGCAGGGTGAAGCTGACGGCTGCCACCCAGTGCACGAGCCGGGAGAGGGCAGAGAAGTAGTAGACCATGCCCTTTTTGTGGGAGAAGCGCTTTGGGCCAATGAGCACCAGGTGTATCAGGAAAAGCAAGGGGATCAGGACCAGTATCCCGAAGAAGAGCCTCCTTCCGAGAACGTGCTGGAAGTATATAAACTGGTCCATCCATGGTCTGTAATCGGAAAAGGTGGCCCCGAAGATGGCCCTTACCCCATCCAGATAGGATGAGCTGGCTGGGCTCCAGATCACCTGGTGGCCTGCTGCATAGGCTGCCAGCATGCCGGAGGCCAGTGCAAGTGTGGCCGCAGTGTACTTTAGACTCTTCACGTCACGCCCCTCGAGGATAGCTCAGGTATCATAAGCCGGATCCGGCAGATTGCCTGGCTATCGATCCTTGTATGCCTGGCCCCAGCCCCATGCACCGGTGCCAGAGCCGCGCCTGAACGCCCTTTTTCTGAAGATGTCAGAGATCACATCGGCATCTCCTGCCAGCAGAGCCTTGGTGGAGCACATGGCCGCACATAGCGGGGGTTTGCCCTCTGCAATCCTGTTCTGGCCGTAGAGGGTGCGCTCCTTTTCGCTGAAGGTCTCTGCAGGGCCGCCTGCACAGAATGTACACTTGTCCATGGCCCCTCTGGCCCCGAAGACCTTGCCGCTTGGAAACTGCGGGGCCCCGAATGGGCATGCCATGAAGCAGTAGCCGCAGCCGATGCATATCTCCTTGTTTACCAGGACGATCCCGTCTTCCCTCTGATATATGGCCTTGACCGGGCAGACGGCAATACACGGCGCATCCGAACAGTGCATGCATGAGATGGATATCGCCTTCTCTCCCGGTTTTCCCTCGTTGATAACCACGACGCGCCGGCGGTTTACACCCACAGGGACATTGTTGCCCTCCTTGCAGGCTATGACGCATCCGTCACAGGCTATGCAGCGCTCTATATCGCACAGGAATTTCATTCTTGCCATTTTATAGCTCCCCTTCCTTTTCTATCCGTCAGGCCGCATGAGAGGCTATGCCCTGCTGATGCGGCACAGCCCGTCCTTGGTGGCCTGGATCTGGGTGATGATGTCATAGCCGTAATTTGTCACTATGTTGGCTGGCTCTCCAAGTGCATAGGGTGCGTGCCCTGGAGGATAGTTCGCCTCCATGGACCTGCCCTGGAAGTAGCCACCGAAGTGATAGGGCAGGAAGATGGTCCCTTCATCAACCCGGTCGGTGATCTTGGCCTTGACCTTTATGCGTCCGCCCTCCGGGGACTCCACCCAGATCATCTCGCCGTCCCTGATCCCCAGGTCGTTGGCAACCTTGGCATTGACCTCGGCGTACATCTCTGGGGCCAGTTCAGCGAGATACTTGTTGCTCCTGGTCTCGGCGCCGCCGCCCATGTGCTCCACCATGCGTCCGGTTATGAGCACATAGGGGAATTTCTTGACCAGTTCGGGATTCTGCTCGCTCTTGTACTTGGTGAACACCCTGTAATGGTTGGGCTTGTCATCGTATGTGGGATACTTGGCCACCAGGTCCGGCCTGGGGGAGTGGAGCGGCTCCCTGTGGATGGGTACCTGATCGGGAAAGGTCCAGACCACACATCTTGCCCTGGCGTTTCCAAAGGGGGCCATGCCCCTGGAGATGGCATATTTGATGGTCTTCATGGAAAGGTCTGTCTTCCAGTTGGTCCCGGGGACCACATCCTTGAACTCCGGATAGCCCCCCTTTACGGCACTGCCCGGGTTGGCCACACCGCGTGCGGCAAGCAGGTTCTCTGTCCTGCCGCTGTAATAGGTGATCTTTGTGCCAAAGCGTGCCCTGAAGGGCAATCCGCCCTTGGCCACCGGCTTCGAGATGTCGTAGAGGATCGGGGTGCCGGGATGATCCTCGGTCCAGCAGGGCCAGGGAAGGCCGTAGTACTCACCATTGCATGGCCCGCCTCTGGCCTGGAGCGTGTCGATATCGAAGGTGTGCCAGTTGAGGGTGTGTTTCTTTATGCGCTCTGCGCTGTAGCCGCAGTATCCGATGGTGAGAGAGCCCCTGGCCAACTCCCTTGTGATGTCGTCCGGCACCTTCTTGATGTTCTTGTAGAACTTGTCTGCAAACCCGAAGCGCTTTACCAGCTGCTCCATGATCCAGTAGTCCTCTTTGCTGTCGTGGACCGGATCCACCACCTTGAAGCGCCACTGTACCTGGCGAGAGGTGGAGGTGACGCTCCCTTCGGTTTCGTACTGGCTGGAGCTCGGGAGCAGATATACGTTGTCCTTTTCACACATGGCCGCCGTGGTGGTGGGGAATGGATCGATGATCACCACTAGGTCCAGCTTGTCCAGTGCCTTTTTGAGCTTGAAGTACTGGGACTGGGAGTTGGAGGCGCAGCCCCAGAAGACCACGGCCTTTATGGGTGTGTACTGGTCTATCTTGTCGTCCTGGTTGACGCCCTCGTACCAGCGGGCCAGGGTGAAGCCCTTCTTGTTCATGTACTCCTTGGAGTGGAATCTGGACTTGATCCAGTCATATTCGACATCCCACACCCTGCACCAGTGCTTCCATGACCCATCCTTTAGGCCGTAATAGGCAGGGAGGGAGTGGGAGAGGATGCACATGTCCGTGGCACCCTGCACGTTGTCGTGCCCGCGGAAGATGTTGGTGCCTCCTCCCGAGACACCCATGTTCCCAAGCACCAGCTGGAGGATACAGAAGGCCCTGGTATTGCTGCTTCCTATGTGGTGCTGGGTGCCGCCCATGCACCAGATCACCGTTCCCGGCCTATGGGTGGCCATAAGCTTTGCTATTCTCACCACCTCTGATGCCGGGATTCCGGTTATATCCTCCACCACTTCGGGGGTGTAGTGGCTGGCCACTTCGCGCATCTCCGGGAAACCGGCGACCCTGGTGCGCACGAAGTTCTTGTCATACCAGCCGTTGGTGATAATGGCATTCACAAGGCCCATCACGAAGGCCGTGTCCGTTCCCGGCCTGATCCTGACATAGTCTGTTGCCTTTGCTGCCAGGCGGGTGAAGCGAGGATCGACCACTATGACCGGGGCATTGTTAACCTCCTTGGCATAGAGTATGTGCTGCAGGGCCACGGGATGGGCCTCTGCGGCATTCGAGCCGATCATGAAGATGCATTTGGAGTGCCTGATGTCGTTCAGGCTGTTGGTCATCGCACCGTAACCCCATGTGTTGGCGACACCTGCCACCGTGGTGGAGTGTCATATTCGGGCCTGGTGATCTATGTTGTTTGTGCCCCAGAAGGCGGCAAGTTTCCTCTGCAGGTATGCCATCTCGTTCGAGACCTTGGCAGAGCCGTTCCAGTGGACCGCATCAGGGCCGTATCTCTCCCGGATCTTCATCAACTGCTGGGCCACCTCATCCAGGGCCTGATCCCAGGATATCTTCTTCCATTGGCCGTTCGAGCGTTTCATGGGGCTCTTCAGGCGCTTTTCGCTGGTAACCATGTCGATGGCGCCTGCCCCCTTGCAGCAGTGCCCGCCCCTGGAGACCGGGTGGTCAGAGGCCACTTCCTGCCGCACCCATACGCCGTTTTCCACCTCTGCGACGATTCCGCACCCAACTGCACAATGGGTACAGATGGTCTTTACCTTCTTTGAGCCAGGATAGGCCTCTTTCCTTTCGGCCTGGGCTGCGGCAGCCTGCTTGGTTAGCCGTGGTGCCAGCGCACCTGCCGATACCGCCGCGGTCAGGGCGGACAGCTTGAGAAAGGAGCGCCTGGCCATCTTCGGGTTGAGGGTGAGCCTTCTGGCCTCTCCGGCGCCCCTGTCGTATGAGGGCATAGACTTCTTGATGATCTTCTTCTGGGCCATTTCTTGTTCCTCCTGCCTCCTGGAAAGCTCCTGAATCTCCCTGAATCTCGTCGATGGGATCAATCCCTGAGCGACTGATAGTACTTGGTGAACTCCTCTGTCTCCCGGTAGAGGATCTCGTCGGTGCCGCTGCGGCTGTCGGGCCCTGCCGCATCCGCCCTCTTGGCCCCGGCCTTCAGACCGGCAAGGGCCAGGGAGCCTGCGAGTATCCCCTTGATGAAGGATCTCCTTTGTGTGGGGTCCTCTTTTCTGTGCTTGGTGTCGTGCATGGTGCCTCCTTGTCCATCAGGCCCCTTTTGCAGCACAGGAAAGCTCCTGCGCTGGGCAGAGGGGGATGAAAATGAAAATCCATTCACTCATATCTATGGTTATATAGAATTTTGGGCGGATTTACAAGAACAGGGCCCTCTCCAGACCAAGACAGTGATAGAGCAGCTCGGCACAGGTGCGATAGAAGCGGGCCGCACCGTTTTCTGCCAGATGTTTGCGGAACCTTTCTGTAAAGGGGAGAAGTATCTGTGACAGCAGCATTGCTTGGAGGTTTCTGGCCTGTTCCAGATCCTTTGTGCCCCCTTTCCGCTCTGCCTCGATCAGCTGCTGGTAGGCATCCAGGACTATGGCTATCTCGTCTTCGGATCCCTGGGCCTCTGGTCCCTTTTCGATCCCTGCCTCCTGGAGGATCTTTTTGTAGGCGGCAAAGCTGGGCCCAAAGTTGCGTCCGTCGATATACCAGCATACGTTGGTGTGGACATGGTCCGGACTGAACGGGTCCACGAAGAGGCGGTAGTGCTCATCCTGGATCTCCTTTAGGCTGGCACCGGAGAGTATGGCAGAGAGCTCCTCGGCCGTCGCCTTGAGCCCTGGGCCTGTCTCCTGCTCCTTGAGGGCTGCGGCAGCCCCGCGCCAGCTCGCCAGAAGCTCCGGGTCTGGCTCCATGGCGAAGAAGGACTTCAGGAGCTCCAGCAGTGCGCTTCTGATCCTGATGAGCCGATAGTCCGGTCCAGGTGCTTGGTGGCTGTTAGTATCCATTGGGTTGTCCATTTCCGGGCATTTTTCTCATCCCTGTTCATCCATATCCTGGGCAGATAGCTGGGAAAACATCCTCTTGACCCTGCACTCTTCGCAAAGGCTGAAGAGCTGCTGGTCCAAGTCGGCCCTGTCTGCAAGGAGAGACATGACGCGCTGAAGGCTCTTCTTGGTACCGAATACCTTGCCACACATGCTGCACCTTGCCGGCTCTGCATGGAAGAGCCGCCTTCTTTCAAAGAACTGCGGCGAAAGCTTCAGGCCTGGCTGTTGGCTGAGGGCCTTTTCCGGGCATATCTCCGTGCAGATGCCGCAGGCCACGCACAGGGCTGGCTCGAAGAGGAGGCTCATCTCATCCTCTCTGGCATCCAGGGCACCGGAGCGGCACTCGTTGATGCAGGCAAGGCACTGGGTGC
Source organism: uncultured Desulfobacterales bacterium (assembly GCA_964573615.1). Taxonomy (GTDB): domain Bacteria; phylum Desulfobacterota; class Dissulfuribacteria; order Dissulfuribacterales; family QOAL01; genus JALSKY01. The sequence continues at coordinate 10,356 of CAZNKD010000043.1, forward strand.
ATCTGTCACCGTTTAGCTCAAGGTCCTGATAGGGGGCCTCTGGCTGCTCCTCAAACAGCCTTTTGGCCCCTGTTTCCTGGGTCTTTTGTGCCCCTTGCTCCATCATCGCCGTAAGGATCCGGGCCAGAAGGGCCCTTCTGCCAGAAAACCCGGCGGCAAGGCCTGGGCAAGAGCGGTTGATGACGTCCTCAGAGACCCGCTTGCCCGCCTCTTTGGCCAGGGGCCCAAGGCCCTTTTGGGCCTCTTCGGTACTCGACACCCTTATCGGCCCCTGCCATCCCGTAAGGGTGCTCACGATCTGGGCCGCCTCGCCTATGGCTGCTGCTGAGGCCTTGGGTATCTGGGCCGCCGGGCTGTCGAAGATGACGGTCACCCCCTGTGCGCCGCAGGCGAAGAGTGCCAAAAAGTTCATGGGGCTCAGGGCTGCCGGCTGGGGGTGTTCAATAAAGAGCGCATGGTATCGGGGCTGCGATTCCTTGGGGTGTTGCCACCACAGCCCCTTCAGGGCCTTGGATGAGCCGATCACGATCTTCCTTCCGGCGATGAGCCCTTCTATGGCCCTTGTGAAGGAGAAAAACGTCTGGTCGGTAAACCGTTCGTACTGAATGGCCCCTGTGGGACAGGTGGCCACACAGGCCCCGCACTCCATGCAGGCGGTATGGTCCAGCTCTATTCCCCCTTCATCGAGCCTGAGACCTCCATGCATGCATGCAGACAGACAGCGTCTGCAGCCTGTCTGAAGCCTCGGGCTGTACTGACAGAGCAGGTGGTTGTGGGATATCACCTCTTCCACCTGTACGGGAAAGAGCCGGCGGAATAGCCCCGGCATGTCGTCTGCTGTGAATATGCGCCTGCCATCAGCCAGCTTTCTCGTCTCGGGCCCATCCAGCAGCACCAGAAACGGCAGAGTCAATCCTCTTTCTATCACTCCGTGAAGGTCGATGGCCCCCTCCGGACAGGCGCTGATGCACTCTCCGCACAGGTTGCATCTGTCAAGATCTATGAAGGGCTCCGGGCCGATGCACTCCTGTGGGCATGAAGGGGCACACATGCCGCAATAGGTGCATTTTTCCAGCTCTATCGGGGCAGGCTCCCGGAGCCTTATTGTTACCGAGTCTTCATGCGCTGTGAATTCGATCTCCCGGCCAGTGATCATGTCGGGGCGGCTTCCGCCCTCGAGTATGGGGGTGATCTCCAGCACCCCTGCCCAGGTCTCCAGGAAATCCTGCAGGGCTTCCGGGTCCCTGGAGATGACAGCAAGCCTTGTATCCGGCTCCACCGTGTAGCTTCTGAAGCTCTGGGCCCCAAGCCTCATGAGTTCGGCCCTCGAGAAGGTGAGCAGCTCTTCCTGGCTGAGATCTCCGAGATCCGCATTCAGTTGAAGGGCGGCCGATACCGGGGCCATGGCCTCTGGAAACATCTCTTCAAAGCCGCCCATGAGCAGAGGAGTCCCCTCTGGCAGGTCCCCTTCCTCTGCCAACTGTCTGAGAGAATCCGGGCCATCGATGTGCCATGGAGGGCCCTTGGGCGCAAGCCTTGCCAAAAAGAGGCCGCCCTTACCCTCCTTGAACAGTATGTGGAGTGGGAATCCTTTTGAATTCATGGACAAAGCTATAGCACCAAAAGTGCCTGCAGAGAAGAAAAACCCTTCCCATTCCCCCTGGTCACGAGGCTGCAATATGCCCCATGACTGCATCGTGAATGGCAGGACGCAGTCTCTTGATGGCCAGGCGGCTGGATGGCGTGTCCATGGGAAACGTCCTGTTGCTGAGCAGCACCATTCCAAGGCCCCTTTCAAGGTCGATCCAGAAACTGGTGCCCGTATAGCCCAGGTGCCCAACGCTCCTTTTGGAAAAGTGCCTGCCTGCAGATGAGCCCTTGGACGAGGGCAGATCGAAGCCCATGGCCCAGGAGCTGTCCTCAACCGTGCCAGGTGTCCAGAATCTTCTGACCATCTCCCGGGAGGCCGGGCGGTTTTGGGCCCTATCTCCTTCGAAGGAGGCCAGGAGACGGGCCAGAAAATCCGTGACTGCCCCAATGGTTCCAAAGAGTCCGGCATGGCCGGCAAACCCGCCGAGGAACCAGGCGTTCATATCGTGAACTTCAGCCCTCAGCATCCTTCTCCTGTAGGGGCACCAGCCGGCAGGGGCACAGGGCGCATCCACCCCCTGCTGCCTTATGAGGGCCTGGGAATAGAGCCCTCTTATGGAACATCCCTCGGCCATCTCGAAAAAGGAGGCTTCAAGGCCCTTTCCGGTGAGTCTCTCGATCAGGATCCCAAGGAGGATGAAGCCCAGATCGCTATAGGTTGGCACAGGGGCTTGGGCCTTTTCGGAAAGCTGCAGCAGATATTCTGTAACCCGTTTCCTGTCTGCCAGGCTTCTGTCTGATAAGCTTATGTCTGTCAACCTTCCGGCTCCGGCCCGTCTCAACCCCTTCCTGTTCCAGAGCTCCTCATGGGCGGGAAGGCCGGAAGAGTGGGTCAGGAGGTGTCTTGGGGTAATATTGCCTCCAGACCTTGAGCCCAGATATTCGCCAAGTGGCCTGTCGAGATCCAGCAGCCCCTTTTCTGTAAGCTGCATGGCCAGGGTGGCCGTAACCATCGGCTTTGTAAGAGAGGCGAGATCGAAGAGCGTGCTGCTCGACACCGGCTCTGCCCAGGCCCCGTAATGGAGCCTGCCTTCACACAGGGTGAAGAGCGGCCCTCCGGCATCGAAAAGGGCCAGGGCGGCCCCGGGAAAGATCCTGTCTCTTATGGCCTGCTTGATGAGACCGGATGCGCTCTTTTTTGCCTGTTGCAGGTCTTTTGGCTCTATTTCCATGTTAGATGGGCAGAGAAGAGATCCGGTAAAGATTTTTTCTCAAAATGCTGTTAAGATAGTATCAGATTCTGCCCTCTTAGGGCCAGAAGGATCACAGAAAGTCAGGATCTCACATCGACAAAAGAGGAGAATAGCGGAAGATGGTGCCAAAGACCCTGATCTCTTGCCTGGTATCTGTCATGATTTTGGCCAACTCTGCTGCCCTTGCGGGCCAGTCGGATGAAGAGAAGTATGAACAGGCAGAGCGCTACAGGCTCTCTCCCGACCCTGTCACCATGATTGCAGATGGACTGCTTGTCAGGCCCCTGGGGCTCGTGACCATGGTGGTTGGCTCTGTGGGATATGTGCTGAGCCTGCCCTTTTCCATCCCCTCTGACAGCGAAGACGAGGTGCGTCAGCAGCTGGTGGAGTATCCGGCATGGTTTACCTTCAAGCGTCCCATGGGGCACTTTGGCCACAGGATAGAGAGCACGGCAGAATACATGCCCATGGACAGAAAGCGCCTTGATCGAGAGGCTGAAGCTGAAAGGCTCAGGAACGAGGCCTTGAAGGAGGGACAAGCCGCAGACGAGGCCGTCCGGGAAGGGGATGTGCCATCTGGTACAGCACAGGGTGAAGGGGCTGGAACAGAGTTTGAAAAGTAGTTAATTTTATAGTAAAAAGATCAATCCCAGCTACTTGTACCAGCCTCTTGCTGGTTAAGGCGAAATTAGACAGATCAAGCGGAAGCGGATAGGGCACTGGTGGCCCTCCCGGACTTCAAATCCGGTGCACGGGGTGAGGAGCCCCGTGGGTGGGTTCGATTCCCATGCGCTTCCGCCATTTTTTTCATCCCCTAAACCACCACCTGGGGAATCTCCATCTCTCCTCGCTCAAATGCCTTTAAAAAGGCCTGTACCACCACAGGATCGAAGTCCTTGCCCGCACCCTTCACAATGATCTCCTTCACCTCCATCGGGGCCATGGCCTTTCGGTATGGCCGGTCGCTGGTAAGGGCATCGTATACATCGGCCACTGCCAGTATCCTGGCGCCAATCGGGATCTCCTCCCCCTTCAGGGGGCGGTAGCCATTTCCGTCATACTTGTCGTGATGGGCAAGGATTATGGGAATTATCCTGCCTAGTGGGCCCTTTACCGGCTCCAGGATCTTTTCGCTGTTGGATACGTGTTTCTTGATCTCCTTGTATTCGGACTCCGACAGCTTGGCCGCCTTGTAGAGGAGCTCCCTGCTCACATCGAGTTTGCCGATATCGTGAAGCAGCCCGGCAGACCTTATGTCTTCGATCTCTTCTTCGCTCAGCCCGAGATAGCTTGCGATCTTGGCCGCATATATGGAGACCCTGTAGCAGTGGTTTTCCGTGTACTTGTCCTTTGAGATGAAGTGCCTCAATATGACGATCAGTCCCTGATAGGTCTTTCTGAGCTCGTTGACCTTGGCCACATGGCGTTCATACAGGGTGCCCATGGCATAGGCGGTGCAGATGAGCGTACATCCCCATGCGCCTATGTGGTACCAGGTCTGCATGTGGCCGAGACCGAATATGTGTGTGTCCTTGAAGAGCGAGTCGTTGAAATAGGTCATTACCCCCACGATTATGATGGTGAGGGCCGCGGTCATCACCGCATGCCGCCTCCCGTAGAAATAGGCTGACAAGATGGTAGGAAAGGTGTAGAGGCCGAGGATCATGTACTTGGAGGCCACGATATAGTTCATGAGTCCTGCCACGGCCACCATGGTGAAGATGACCCAGAGCTCCTTGTTCACATTGGCAAACTGCTCTGCAAGATGTGCGGCAGAGAGGCCTGGGCGGGGTCTGGGCCTGGATGCAGAAACCGATGATTCCAGGCCCGGGATATCGTTGATGGTTCCTGTACTGCCTATATGGCCTGCTGACAAGGCAGCCTCTTTTGAAGCTTCTGCGCTGTCACTCTTATAGTTTACGTTTTGGAGCAGCCTTTTTTCATAGGCCTCTTCCCTTTCGAGCTCTTTTTGGTTCTCATCTTTTGTGGTTATGGCCGAGCGCTCCTTCTGTCCTTTGGAGACGGAGAGGGTGGACTCTTCTTCCACTTCGATTGCGGCGCTGGGTTCGGCTTCCGGATTTTCTATGAATTTTGCCGAAGCCCCAAGCTCTTTCAGATAATCCACGAGCGTGCGCCCAGTATCTGCCGGTATCCTTCTGCTCAGGATAACCGGGGTGTTCTTCACAAGGGCTGCCACCTTATCAGGTGTCAGGTTCTTGGCCCTGGTCACCAGAAACTTCTTTATCTTTTCCTCTGTATCCCGATCCGGAATCGACTCCAGGATGAGGATGCCCTGCCCTGCACGCATCTGCCCAACTCCCTTTTAAAGTGTCGTTGCAAAATTACCTCTATGGCTATTTATCGGCAGATGCCCGTAAAAAGAAAAAATGGGCCCCGAAGGGGGTAAGAAAGGATGTGAATGAAATGTAAAGGAGGTGGAAGTGGCAGTGTAAAACAGTTGCCTGGCCTAATAATCAGCCCTGGCCATCGGAGAGCAGCACCGGACATCTTGAGAATTCGATGACCCTTTCGGCCACGCTTCCAAGCAGGATCCTCTTTATGCCGCGCCTTCCAAGCTTTCCCATGACGATGAGGTCTATCCCGAGTTCATCAGCCACATCCAGGATCACGTCGTAGGGCACGCCCTTCTTCAGCAGGCTCTCCGCATCGGCGATGCCGAGCCCTGTGAGCTCTCTGCCCATGTCCTCGAGAAGCCCCCTTGCCTCTGCCTCCATCTCTGCCTCTATCTCGGCGCATCTCCCCTTGTCTGCCCTGCAGAGCTGCTCGAGTACTTCAGAGTCCACGACATGGAGCAGAAAGACCTCTGCGCCATGAAATAGGGCCATGCGCCCTCCAAGCCTGACTGCATTGAGGCTGTAGCGAGAGCCATCCACAGGGATCAGTATCTTGGAAAAGAGTCCTTTCATGGCCTTGTCCTCCGAAGGGGGCTTGATAGCCGTTGTCCCCCTGTCTGCTCCGGCATCAAGGCGGGCCGGTTTGGCGCTGCCGCATCCTCTTCATCTTGAAGAGGGCCTCGCGCTCCTTTTCCTCAAGTGTTTCTCTCATGGATTTGAGTGTGGCCTCATATTGAGGGATATATATGTGATCCAGGGCGTTTATGCGCTTCAGTGTCTTCTTCAGCTCCTTTAGAAGCCTCCTGACACCGACTTCCAGCTCGGCAAGCTCTGCTATCACCTCGAGCACCTCATGGATATGGCCCCTGACCCTGTCAAGGGCGGGTCCTGTACCGGTGAGGCTGTATTCCGGCCTGAGTTTCGGCACCCTGGCATGAACAATGGGCATGACCACGCCCATGAGGCTCCTCTCCCTGATGACCACCTGCTCACCAGCCCTGACGGCAAGGCCTGCCGCCTCGACCGCCGCCTCTCCATCCTCCAGGAGGGCCTGCTTCAGGGCCTGGTAGGCCTGCCGGAGCTGCCTGTCCACCTGCTGTCGCACGTGGTCGGCCTTGTCGGCCAGGAGATTTATGTTGTTTATGAGGATCTCCTTTTTCTGGTCCAGAAGCTCCTTGCCGCTCCTTGCCAGGGCCAGTTCATCCTTTATGCGGATCACATTGCTCCTGGTGGCAGGGATGTTGAGCCGTTTCATCTCGCTTCGTCCCCTCTGTTTTCTCGCGCCTTCAGATATTTCTCCATCTCCTGCCTGGTCACCCTGGTCAGCTCCTGTTCCGGCAGTATGCGGAGCAGCCTCCAGCCAAGCTCCAGGGTGTCGAAGATGGAGCGCTCCTCATCCTCGCCCTGGCGCAGAAACTCCTCCTCGAACCTCCGGGAGAACTCGAAATATTTCCGGTCCACCGCGGACAGATCCTCCTCTCCCACGATGGAGGCGAGGCGTTCCACCTGTTTGCTGCGGGCATAGGCGGCATAGAGCTGGCTTGCCAGATTTCTGTGATCCTCCCTGGTGCGCCCCTCTCCGATGCCGTGATTCATGAGCCTTGAAAGGGATGGCAGGACGTTTATCGGGGGATAGATCCCCTTTTGATGGAGGGAGCGGTCCAGCACGATCTGCCCCTCGGTTATGTATCCGGTCAGGTCCGGGATGGGGTGGGTGATGTCGTCATCAGGCATGGTAAGGATGGGGATCTGGGTGACCGAGCCCGCCCTGCCCTCTATCCTGCCTGCCCGCTCATAGATGGATGCAAGATCGCTGTAGAGATAGCCTGGATAGCCTTTCCTGCTGGGAATTTCCCCCTTTATTGTGGCGACCTCCCGCAAGGCCTCACAGTAGTTCGTCATATCCGTTAGCACCACCAGGACGTGAAGCCCCTCCTCAAAGGCCAGAAATTCCGCCACAGTAAGTGCCACCCTGGGGGTGATGAGCCTCTCCACCGGCGGATCCCCGGCAAGGTTCAGGAACATGACCACATTGTTCAGGACCCCGCTCTCCTCAAAGCTCTTCCTGAAGACCTCTGCCTCGTCGTGGCGTACCCCCATGGCGGCGAAGACCACCGAAAAGTTCTGGCCCTCCTCCAGGAGCCTTGCCTGCCGGACGATCTGGGTGGCAAGCTCGTTGTGCGGCAGGCCCGAGCCGGAGAATATGGGCAGCTTCTGTCCACGGACCAGGGTGTTCATCCCGTCTATGGCAGAGATGCCGGTCTGGATGAAGTCCCGGGGAAAGGCGCGTGCCACCGGGTTTATGGGCAGGCCGTTCACGTTTCTGCGCTCACCGTGGAAGGGCTCTGGCCCTCCATCCAAGGGGCGCCCGAGGCCCGAGAATATGCGCCCGAGGCTCTCCTCCTTGGAGACCGTAACCTCGAAGGGCCTTCCAAGGAAGCGCACCCTGGTGCCGGTCTGATCGAGGCCGCTGGTGCCCTGGAAGACCTCCACCACTGCCGCATCTCTGTGGGCGGCAAGGACGCGGCCCGTGCGTATCTCTCCGTCCGGGCAGACGACCTCCACCTTTTCGGCATAGCCGGCCCCGCCCATACCCTTTACCACCACCAGCGGGCCGGAGATACGCTCTATGTCCGTATATTCCAGTGCGCCGGAGTCTGTGGAAAAGGCCTTCTCACTCATGGTGCCTCCTGAGGAGTTTTCCTATCTGCTCATCTATCCTGGCCATGATCTCCAGAAAGGGCTGGGCATCGTCACCCCTATACTGGTATTTGAGCTGGTGTATCTCTGTCACCACAGGAAGTTCCATGGCCCTGAAAAGCGGGATTCTGCTCTCCACCACGTCCTTCAGCCGATCTATGAAGTGGAGGATCACCTTCAGCAGGAGGAACTGCTTCTGCGGGCTCGCATAGGTGTCGACAGGATCGAATGCGTTCTGCTGCAGGAAATCGTCCTTTATGAGTCTCGCCCCTTCGAGGATCAGGCGCTGTTCATCCGGAAGGGCCTCTTCCCCCAGGAGTTTTACGATGTTTTGAAGTCTTGCATCCTCCTGCAGGATCTCCAGGACCCTGGTGCGCATCTGCTTCCACTCCGGGCCTGTGTTCTCCTGCCACCAGGATGCAACACGCTCCTCATAGCCGGAATAGCTCTGGAGATAGTTTATCGCAGGGAAATAGCGGGCGCTTGCAAGCTCCTTGTCCAGGGCCCAGAAGCACTGGATGAAACGCTTGGTGTGCATGGTAACAGGCTCGGAGAAGTCCCCTCCGGGGGGCGAGACCGTACCGATGAGTGAGACCGATCCTGTCAGCCCATTCAGTGTGACCACCTGTCCTGCCCGCTCGTAGAAGGCGGCAAGCCTGCTGGCAAGATAGGCAGGAAAGCCCTCTTCGGCAGGCATCTCTTCGAGCCTGCCTGAGATCTCACGCAGGGCCTCTGCCCAGCGGGATGTCGAGTCGGCCATCAGGGCCACGTCATAGCCCTGATCCCTGAAATATTCGGCTATTGTTATGCCTGTGTAGATGCTGGCCTCCCTGGCGGCGACAGGCATGTCCGAGGTGTTTGCTATGAGCACCGTGCGCTCTATGAGCGGGCGATTCGTCCGGGGATCCATGAGTTTTGGAAAGTCCCGGAGCACGTCTGTCATCTCGTTTCCGCGCTCGCCGCAGCCTATATAGATGATGATCTCGGCATCGGCCCACTTGGCAAGCTGGTGCTGGATAACGGTCTTGCCGGCCCCAAACCCGCCTGGGATGGCCGCAGTGCCCCCCTTTACTATGGGAAAGAGCGTATCTATCACCCTCTGGCCCGTGATCAGGGGGACGGCTGGGGTGAGGCGGCTGGCATAGGGCCTTGGTAACCTTACCGGCCAGCGGTGAAAGAGCCTTATCTCCTGGCGCCCCTGAACCGGGCTCTCTATAACGGCGATGGTATCCTCCAGGGTGTATTCACCTTCCGGGACGAGCTGGACAAGCTTGCCATTTAGGCCTGGCGGGACCATGATCCTGTGTATCAGGCCTTCAAACTCCTCGACCTCTCCGAGCACATGGCCGCCGCTTACTGTCTGGCCGGTTGTAGCCACCGGCTTGAAGTGCCACAGGCTGTCACGCGAAAGGGCCGTGCCTATGTGCCCGCGCCGGATAAAGTCCCCCCAGCGCTCCCTCAAGATGGAAAGGGGCCGCTCTATGCCATCGAATATATTGGAGATCAGTCCTGGGCCGAGTTCCACGAAAAGCGGCATCCCAAGCCCTTTTACCTCGGTCCCCGGCCGCAGACCGGTCGTATCTTCATAGACCTGGATGATGGCCGTGTCTCCCTCAAGCCCTATCACCTCTCCGGTCAAGCGCTCAGGGCCCACCTCCACGGTCTCGTTCATGGAGAAGGCCCTGGCAGGCTCCGCCTTGACCACGGGGCCGCTTACGAAGGTGACCACGCCCCTATGCCCAGGGCTCAGCTGTTCCCGGTCCTGTCCCTGCTCCATTTCACTCCTCATGCACCATGAAAGATGCGCCTTGCTACAAGATCACGCAGTTCGGGCTCGATCTTCCTGAATATCGCCTCAAAGGACAGATCCACCAGCATCTTCCCTTCCGGGCTGGATGCGATTATCCCGCCAGTGATGGCGGCGGGCTGTCCGGAGAGTAGAATCCTTCTGCCTGCTGCCTGTTCCAACCGGCCTATGTGGTCTTTTACGAGGGCCTGATCATGGCGGCTGACGCGTAGCTCCATCTCGCTTCCAGGCAGCAGGCCGGCAGCTCTCTTCACCATGGTCTCAAGGACCTGGATGTAGCGGGGAGCATCCTTTTTGAGCCCCTCCAGGACCGTCCTGCCCTGGTCCAGCACCATCTGATATATCTCCTCCCTGGTGGCCATTATGGACCTCCTGGATTGCAGTTCTGCGGCATCCAGTATCCTCCTTGCCTCCTGATGGGCCTGCTGGGCCAGAAGGGTCTTCTTCTGCTCCATCTCAAGGGCAATGCGCCTCCTTTCCGCCTCGAGTCTGCGCTGGGCAGCCTCCTTGGCGGCAGAGATGATCTTTTCGGCCTGGCCCTGGGCCTTTTTTTGGATGGCCAGGCATAGGAGTTCTATCTGGTCCGGTATGGGCATGGTACTTTCGGCTGCCTCCCTCAGGCCCTCAATATCTGGGCAAGCTGCTCTTTTATGCCTGCCCGCCGCCTTTCCGGTGTATTCATGCCAGGGATTGTGATCACCAGCGGGGTGAGGCCTGTGCCCTCCATCTCCCACTGCTCGATCACGTCTGCGGCTGGATCGGCCATCTCCTCTGTGACCAGAAGTATGCCGATATCCTTTCGTTCAAGGCCTCGCACCACTGCTGCCCTGGCCTCTTTTCTGGTAACAGGCCAGGTCTCGAGCCCGGCGGCCCGGAAGGCCAGTGCCGTATCCCTGTCTGCGATCACCATTACATGCATTCCTGTGCCCTACATCTCTTCAGGCGGCCTCCCTGACAAGTATCAGTGTCCTACAGGGAGCCCAGTATCATTATGGCTATTATCAGCCCATAGATGGCGATTCCTTCTGCCAGGCCGAGGAATATAAGGGCACGGCCTGCTGTCTCCGGTCTTTCGCTTATGGCCCCCATGGCCGCAGAGCCCACCAGTCCCACAGCCACGCCTGCACCGAGGGTGGAGGCCCCGACTGCCAGGGCTGCACCGATATAGCCCCACTTGGCCGCCTCATCGCTCCTGCCTCCCGAGGCCTGTTCCGCTGCCATGGCCAAGACGGGCAGGTGGAGCAGCAGCAAGGTCAAAAGGCCGGTCAATCTCCGTTTCATTTAGCTGCCTCCTTCATCTCTTCCACCACAGGTTTGAAAGGTTGTCCGCCTCCGCGGAAGAACTTGCTGAAGAACTCGTAGTATTCGAGCCTGATGGTCTGGATTGAGACCACCATGGCCTCTAAAACGATAATCACTATGTTGCCGAGCACTATCGTGAGGTAGTAGGACAGGCCCTTGCCAGAGCCCTGGGCCACCATGTCCGCAATGGAGAAGACCCCGATGAACAGGGCTGCATGGGTGAGGGCAAAGGCGGCAACACGCACGAATGAGACGGTGTTTGCCAGAAAACGCAGGACCCCGTCCAGGGCCTCTATGGTGGACTCCAGCAAGAGGGCCCCTATCCCGGGTCCTGCCGGCAATGGCTGCTGCTCACCCTCCTTTTCCGCCCTCTTCCTCTTGAGCCAGGCCAGAACCGGCCTGTGGAGGATGATTATCCCCAGCAGCAGGGCCCCTGCCGTCTTTGCTGCGGCTATCTCCCATGAAAGGGGTTCTCCTGCCACCATGTAGCGTATCCCAAGGCCGGCAAGCAGCCAGTACAGGAGTGCGCCGGCAAGGCCTGAGGAGCCTGCCAGCTCATGCCAGCTCTTTCGTTTGAATATGTTTACGAGATTCAGTATCAGCCCCAGGCTGATCATCCCGACGCCAATGAGCCCCGAGACCTTCATGAAGCTCTCTATGTCGCGCATGGGGTGGAGCCACAGGGCGGGGATCAGATCCTCTATCCCGAATATGCTCCCATACAGGAGCCCGAATATGGCGGATGATACCCCGCACTCCATCAGTATGATCCCGTAGTCCATGAAGCGATAGATGCGCCGGAATATGTAGAGGCCAGCCAGAAACAGGACAAGGCCATGGCCCACGTCGCCAAACATCATGCCAAACAGGAGGATGAAGCTCACGGCCAGAAAAACCGTGGGCTCCACCTCCTGATAGGAGGGCGTTCCGTAGAGCATGGTAAGGCGCTCAAAAGGCCTTATCAGCATGGGATTGTTGAAGAGGATGGGGATCTTGACGATCCCCTCTCTCACCTCTCTCACCTCTTCCGGATCCACCCGGTCTATTATGGCCTTGCCCTTTGTGGCTGCCATGAGCCTGTCCTTCAGGGTGTCGTAGAGGTGGACAGGCAGCCAGCCTGTCAGGAAATAGGTATGGTCTATCTTTCCAAACTTCTGCTGGGCCTTGAGGAGCATTCTTGCAATGAACGCCTTTTCCCGGAGCTCCAGCAGCTCTGAGCCGAACTGTTCCGCAAACTGCCTCTTTCGCTCAAGGGCCTCCTCCTGTCTCTTCTTGAGCTCGGGAATGCTCTTTTCGAGATCGGCGATGATCCTTGAAACGTCACCCTGGAGGCCGGGGGGTAGGCTCAGCTCCTCCCAGAATGCACTCTTTAGTGCCCGCTCCAGCACATCCCTGTCCTCTTTCAGGCAGAAGGCGGCAATGACCCTTCTGCCCTTGTCCTGGCCCAACTCTACAAGGGCATGGTGGATATCGGACAGGCTCTCCTCGAGGCGCATCAGGTTCTTTGAGGGCAGAAGGCCGAAGCCATAGATGACATAGCGAAGCCTGGACAGGCGGGTGAAGTCGAGTCTTCCCGGCTCCAGGAGTCTAAGGCGTTTGATCAGGCCCTCTCGCTTGATGAGCTCCTCGGAGGAGACCTGTTCCTCCTTTATCACCTGACTTGTCAGGGTCTCGATGGCCTCTATCCGTTTCTCTATATGGAATATCTCCTGCTCCGGGTCAGGGGTGGCTGGTGGAGAGGGGGGCTCCGAGGTTATTCCAAGCTCCCTTATGATGCTGTTCAGCCGTTCGATGGCCCGGTCATACCGGCGGACCAGCTCTACATTCACTGCTGCCACATAACCAAGCCGGCCCATCTGGGTCTCGTTTATGTTGATCAGATGGAGTAGGCGCAGGTCGCCCAAGACCTCCAGGGCCTTGGACATGTACTCTTCAGGTACCTGTATGGTTACGCGGCAGAGCTTTACCGGCCTGAACATCAGCCCTCCCCCCTTCTGAAGAGAAAGCCCGGAAGCCTCGCCGATATCTCGCCCTCGGAGAGCCCGAGTCGTTTGCCCTGGTGTATGGTGACGATGGCCTTGGCCTCCATCTCCTTCATGAAGAGATAGGCGGCCTGTACCCCGATATGGAAAGGATAGCCCAAAAAGGCCCGCCTCAGGATGTTGTGGAACCACTCTGACAGCCTGAGTTCGGCCTCCTCCAGGCTGGTTGCCTGAGAGGCGGCCCCGAGCCCTTCGGGCAGCCTTTTTAGCAGGGAGGCCTCGTCCCCGGCCCTGGCCAGATGGTGGAGGCCCTTGAGATCGAGATACCTTCCGCCGGGAAGGGAGTAGTTGAGGGCCTCTTCCGGGCTCAGGCCATAACGGAACCTGAGTCTCATGATATGGATCACGTTGGCCATATCCACATGGCTTCCGGAGATGCGCAGGGCCCACTGCCTGTCCAGCCTTGCCGGAAGCGCGGATGCCGCCTGCCTGAGCCTGCTGTAGCTGGCGATATCCAGGGCCATCTCCAGGGGAAATGTGCGCCCCTGTGCCTCGAACTGGGCCCTGGCGTGTGAAAGGGCCCTGCCGTAGCTGCTCCTTTCAAGGAGCCCAAAGATCTCCTCCACACGGGAGATCCCCCATAGCCTCTCCCAGGGAAGTCGGCTCAGGCTCAATGGATAGCTCAGATGTGCAACATCCTCCCGGCTGAGGCCTGAAAACTTCGCCCTGATCAGGAGCTTCAGCTCCTCTTTTTCAAATCTGTCGTGGAGGGCCTTGATGAAGTGCCGCCCCCCTTTCTGGCGGAGGGAGGAGAAGATCTTTTTATAGTCCTGGAAAAGGGGTCTCAGGATTGCCCGCTCCATGTGGGAGGCAGAGATGTGTGTTGCCCTGTGCCCCTCTTTTCTCTCAGAGGTGGAAAGTGCAGGCAGATAGGGGCCGTAGGAGGTAGTGGCCAGATAGCTCAGAAAGATGGTCTCATCCTTGGCCTCGAGCAGAAAGAGCATGTCCCTTGGAGACAGGAGCCCGGCCTTAAGGGCCCTGGCCCTGGCGTTTGGAAAGGCATATTTGAAGGCCGGAGCAAACAATGGTGACCTCCCTCCTGTGCCGTGTCTTCCCGCTCTATCTTCAGGCCGTGTATCCGGATGTGCTTCGGGCCAGCTCTCAGATGGCCCTTAGAAAAAGGTCCAGAAACTCCTGGCCAAGCCCCTGAAGCTCGTTCTCTGCCCGCTTCCTGAGGCCTTCACAGTACTGTCTGGTCTTCTCCTCCTTCTGACGGGCCTGTTCCCGTGCCTGCTGGATTATCCTTGAAAGCTCCTTCTGCCTGTACTCCTCGAGCCCCTTTTCCATCTGGCCCTTAAGGGCCTTGGCATCCTCTTCTGCCTGATGCTGTATCCTTCTCGCCTCTATGGAGGCCTCTTCCACTCTGGATCTGGCCTCTTCATCACAAACAACTATGCGTTCGATCTCTGGATGCATCAGGCCCTCCTCCTGTCTGTGGCTGATCCCTGTTGCCAGGTCTGCTACAAGGGGCAAGATCGCAAAACAGCCTGCTTTCAAAAAAGTAAGGATTGAGGGACAAAAGGCAAGGAGTTGAGGAAACGTCAAGGAAAGAGGCTTGGGGCTCTATCTCCACTCGAGGACCACGATCGTCCTTGCAGGCACCAGGTAGGAGAAGCCGTCCACCACAGGCTGCTTCTCAGGTCGCACTATGTCGTCGGGAGGCTCAAGGGAGGTGTCCACGGCCCGGTACCAATGGCCCTGTCCGGGAAGCTGTGGCAGCTTTGCCTCAAAATCCCTCTCCGGGTCCATGTTTATTATGGCATGGATGTGCTCCTCGCCCTTTTCCACCCCGGCCAGTGTAAAGCCGAGGATGCGGCTTTTGGGGTCGTCCCATTCGGGCCGTCCAAGCTCCTTGCCGTGCCAGGTGATGTCCGGCATTCCTGTAGAGCAGCTGCCGCCCGAGTCCCTGTCTTGCGCCCTGCACTCCTTGCCATTTGGACGACAAGGTCTGCCTGTCAGGAAGTGGCGCCTCATGAGGCTTCTGTGCCTTGTCCTGAAGCTGGTGAGTTCCCTGGTAAAGCGGAGCATCTCCCCTGCCCTGGCCCCTGTCTGCCATTTGATCCATCCTATCTCGTTGTCTTGGCACCAGGTGTTGTTGTTCCCCTTTTGGCTCCGCAGGATCTCATCTCCGGCAAGGAGCATGGGAACACCTTGGCTCAACATCAGCAGGGCCATAAAGTTCCTTGCCTGGCGAAAACGGATCCCGTTGATCTCTGGATCATCCGTATCGCCCTCCACACCGTAGTTACAGCTAAAGTTCTGATCGCTGCCATCCCGGTTTTCCTCCCCGTTTGCCTCGTTGTGCTTCCGTTCATAGCTCACCAGGTCCCAGAGAGTGAAGCCGTCATGGCAGGTGATGAAGTTTATGCTGTTGAATGGATTCCGGTTGGTGGCCGCATAGAGATCGCTGCTGCCTGCCAGGCGTGTGGCTGTTTCGCCAAGCAGCCCCTCATCCCCCCTGACAAATCGCCTGATGACATCCCGGTAGCGGCCGTTCCATTCCTGCCACCTGTAGCCCGGAAAGGCCCCTACCTGATAGAGGCCTGAGGCGTCCCATGCCTCGGCTATGAGCCCCGCCTTCTCCAGACGGCTGGAGAATTCGAGGCTCCATATCACAGGTGCATGGTACATGGGCCGGGTGTCCTCACCCCGTGCCAGAACACTGGCCAGATCGAACCGGAAGCCATCCACGTGGAACTCCTCGACCCAATACTCCAGGCAATTGATTATGAAGAAGGCCACCAGGGGATGGTTGCACTTTATGGTGTTGCCACATCCGGTGAAGTCGAGGTACTTGGCAGGGTCCTCTGGGTCTAGGAAGTAGAAGGCCCTGTTGCCGATCCCCTTGAAGTTGATCACAGGCCCATCATCCCCGCCTTCGGTGGTATGGTTGAAGACGACGTCAAGTATCACACCGATTCCAGCCTCATGGAGTGCCCTTACGAGCTCCTTGAACTCGTTTCTGCAGCCGGGGTTCCAGGGATCGACCAGATATCCCGGATGGAGCGCAAAGAAGCTGTGGGGGCTGTAGCCCCAGAAGTTCGTCAGCCCAAGGCGCCTGACAGGCTCTGGAACATCCTGGGTGTCAAAGGCCATGATGGGAAGCAGCTCCACATGGGTGATCCCGAGGTCCTTTAGATACGGGATCTTCTCCTTGAGGCCCAGGAAGGTGCCCGGGTGCTCAACCCCGGAGCTTGGATGCTTGGTGAAGCCGCCCACATGGAGTTCATATATGATGGCCCTTTCCGGGGGCATGTCCAGAAGGCCGTCGGCCCCCCAGTCGAAGGGCTCGTCCCTTGGGACAATGCCCCGGATGCGTGGTGCTCTCGGGTCCTGCTTTGCCCTTGGTCTGTCCCAGAGGATGTCGGATACCTGCCGGGCCCAGGGGTCCAGGAGCTCTATCCTGGGGTCGAAACGGAAACCCTGGGAGATGTCTCTGGGGCCATCCATGCGCCAGGCATAGGCGGCCCCGGGCTTCAGGCCCTCGATGAAGACGCTCCAGAAGAAGAAGTCCCTGTTCTCCTCCGGGTCGAGCTCCACCACGGCAAAGGGGTGCGGAGAGGCATGGTCTTCGAAAAGGAGGAGTTCGACCCTGGTGGCATGGCGGGAAAAGATGCAGAAGTTCACCCCATCCTGAAAGGGGGTGGCGCCAGGAGGATGCCTCCTGCCCTTTCTGATCCGGATATCTTTCATGTCCTGTATTGTCCTTATGGTCATTGAAGGTGACGAATCCCAACTGGAAATGGTGGAATATAGCAGTGATGATGCTCCATGATCAACGAAAAAGCGCAGGAAGACAGGGCTTCGATCTCCCTTTTATGCAGGATATGGGCTGTTGAAATCCCTCGAGGAAGTGCTCATTTTAGAGGACGGCAAAAGGGCTGGCCCTCTTTTCATGCCGGCCCCTTTGGCCTCTGGCTCTCCATGCCTGGCCCGGGCGCCTTTCTGGCCCTCTGATCCCTCCTTCCCATTTTTCGGGCAGAGGCCGATTAGAGAACTATACAGGAGGTGCCTTAAATGGAACTGGTTAAGGGCTTTGACGCCTTTTTCGTCGACGAGATCGAGGCAGCAGAAGAGCGGCTCAATCTTGAGCTGAGCCCCCATGCCAAGCTCTATCTCATCCATCTTCTAAAGCACCTGTCTGAGAGCAGGGATTTCTTCTTTTCCGATGTGGTCCAGGAAAAGCCCCTGGGGGTCGTTCTCATGGAGGCCCTGCACAAGAATATCTTTGAGCGCACCAGGGACCTGAAGGCTGTGGGGGACTTGTCCCTGATATTTTCAGGGCTCTATCCGGAGTTTCTGACCAGGCGTATGGTGGATATAGACTATTTCATAGAGATAGGAAGGCGCTCCTATCGCCTGCTCTCGGACACCTATGGCCCCTACAGGACAAAACAGGAGCTCTACCGCCTCTATTCAGTGCTGGTTGCCGAATTTCTGAGGCTTATCGATGTGCTCACCGAGATCTCAGGCGAACTCCATTTCATGGACGAGGCGGATATCGCCAAGGCCCTGGCCCGATGGAGGCGCACAGGGATAAAAAGATACCAGGATATACTCGAGCGGCACGGGATCGTTCCAATCCCGCCTCCAGGGACTGAAGAGAGCGGATCCTGGTAGGAAGGCCGCCAGGGGGGCTGTTGCGGAAGGGGTGGCAGAGACCAACCGAAGAAAACAAAAAAAAGCCCTGCCGCCTCAAGAGAGCTGGTCAAGCCTCTTGAAGCAGCAGGGCCAAACAAGGCCTTTTGGGCACTTATTTACTCGAGTTTTGTCAGGACTGGGCAGCCTTTACCAGCTGATGAACCTTCTTGGACAGGCGGGAGACCTTGCGGGATGCGTTTCTCCTGTGGAGGGTGCCCCGTTTCCGGCCAATCTTGTCTATATAGGACTGGGCCTTTTTCAGGTTCTCCTGGGCCTTGTCAACGGCCTTCTCCCTGATTGCAGCCTCAACGGCCTTTATGAGGTTCTTGATCCTGGTCTTGCGCATCTTGTTGCGCATCCTGCGTTTCTGGTTCTGGCGTACCCTCTTGAGGGCTGAAGCGTGATTTGCCAACTTGTAGATACCTCCTGAAAGTTGCCTGAAAATTCCTGTCCAGACCTGTCTTTTTTTGCTGTTCCAATCTGACAGGCGTCTCTTTATAATAGCTCGCATTATGGATGTCAATATGGATATCAACCGCTTTTTGGCCCCTATCTTGGATTATGTGCACAAGATATGGCTAAACGAGTACTTTGATGCCGTGGTCGTGGTGCTGGTCTATGCCCTGCTGGCGAAGGTGGCGGATCTCATCATAGACAAGCCCATAAAGCGCCTGGCCCAGCTTACAAATATCAAGTCTGATGACGCCATCATCGCCTTTATCCACAAGCCTCTTTGTGCAACCATATTCCTGCTGGGCCTCCTCCATGTCTCCGTGCAGATGGGGCTTGCCGCACCGTGGGACTTCATCGCTGTAAACCTGGTGAAGAGTCTCATCCTGATAGTCTGGTGGGGCTCTGCCATCAGGAGCATCTCTGCCGCCATTCAGCGTCCGCGGCCTTCTGTCATGGAGGGGGCCCTGAGCATGGAGCTCTTCTTCCTGTTCAGGAATCTTTTGAGGATCGTGATCCTGGTCTCCGGGGTCCTGGCCCTACTGATGATATGGGATGTGAGCCTCACCCCGCTATTTGCATCTGCTGGAATTGCAGGTATCGCCGTAGCCATGGCCGCCAAGGACACGCTTGCAAACTTCTTCGGTGGCATAAGCATCTTCATGGACAAGACCTACAAGGTCGGAGACTATATCATCATAGATTCTGGTGAGCGCGGAGAGGTGGTGGATATCGGTATCCGTTCAACGCGCATAAAGACCAGGGACGATATCCTCATATCCATCCCCAATTCCATAATGGCCAATGCCAAGATCATAAACGAGAGTGCCCCGCAGCCGAGGTTCAGGATCAGGGTGCCGGTGGGTGTGGCCTATGGCAGCAATCTCAGGCAGGTGGAGAGGCTCCTTAACCAGGTGGCACTCGATAACGACAGGGTGGTAAAGAGCCCGGAGCCCAGGTCCAGGGTGCGAAGGTTCAATGACTCATCCGTCGATTTTGAACTCCTCTGCTGGGTGGAGGACCCCAGGCTCAAGGGCCTGGTCACGCACGAGCTTTTTCGCGACATCTACGACAAGTTCGAGGAGGTAGGAATCTCCATCCCGTTCCCGCAGAGGGATATCCATATAATCGATCAGGCCTATGGCCCGGCCCAGCAGGTCCAGGAAGGCAGGGCCGGGGCAGGGGAAGCCGCCATTTGAAGGGGTGGATGAAAGTGGTCCGCAGTGATGACGCCTCGAGATTCGGACAGATGTATGCCAGCGGCTTTACCCCGTGGGACATCGGCAGGCCGGACAGGAATTTGAAAGAGCGCCTCGGGGGCCTTGACCTGCCAGGGCCACGTGCCCTGGAGATAGGTTGCGGCAGAGGGGACAACGCCATCTTCCTTGCCAGTATGGGCTTAGAGGTCACTGCCACAGAGATCGTCCCGCAGGCCCTGGAGGATGCCAGGGCCAAGGCGGAAAAGGCAGGGGTGAGGATCACCTTTCTCCTGCTTGACATAATGGACAGGGAGATCCCGGGCAGACCCTTTCATCTCGCCTTCGACAGGGGCTGTTTCCATCACTATGGACGGCCAGAGGACAGGAGCCGTTTTGCCTCCCGCATTGCAGAACATCTTGTGCCGGGTGGGCTGTGGCTGAGCCTTTGCGGCAACGCTGATGAGGACAGGGGCGACCGTCCCGGGCCGCCTCAGCTTTCTGCACTGGATATCGTCAAGGCGGCAGAGCCCTTTTTCAGGATCATTTCTCTGGAAGCTGCCAGATTCGATTCGAATATGGAGCCTCCTCCCATGTGCTGGGTCTTTCTGGCCGAGCGCAGATAAGCAGCCCGTTCGTCCCATCTCGTTCCGTTCCGTTTCATTACGCCCCCATTTCAAGTTTTTTCCCAGCAATCCGATGAGCATGAAAGAGAAACTTGCCAGGTGAGATAGTTCCATCAGGCACAGGATTTCAAAGTGAGCGCCCAATCAATGACAAAAGAACTGGGAAAGGTTGTAGTCTTCGAGGCCGGGCCCGGCCGCTGGGCCGTTGATCTCAGGCATGTAAGAGAGGTGGTCAAACTCGCCCGCCTCACCCCTCTGCCCAATGCCATTTCAGAGGTTGCCGGAATGGTGAACGTGAGGGGAGAGGTCATTCCAGTGGTCAAGAACTGGTGGGGTGGCAGCGAAGATGTGGAGTTTTCAAAGATCATGGTGCTCGAGGGAGATGGCGAGGTGATCGCCCTGGGGGTGAGATCTGTCTCCGGGATTGACGCCATCTTGGCCTTTGATCTTCACAATCTCGATTCCCTGGGGCCTGAGAGAGGCGCCTATGTATCTTCCCTGGTGCAGTTGACCCGAGATGAAGGCATTCCCATGCTGGATGTGCTCCTCCTGCTCAACTCCTTTCGCGAGCGGCGGCAGCGTGCAGCACAGGGATTCATGTAATTTTCAAGGAGGCATCTTATGTCCGCTGGTTTTGGCAGTCTCAGGAACATGAGGATCCAGAACAAGGTCCTCGTTCTCATCTTCTTTGCCGGCATCATATCCATGGTGGCTCAGGGCTATCTCTTCCTGACCCAACAGAACATCTTCAAGGTCCAGAGCTCTAGACAGCTCATATCCCTTGCCATGGGGCTCGAGGAGGCCTTTTCCTCCTTCTGGGAAGGAAGGGCCAACGATATGCGGGCCTTTTCCCAGCTCGATGCGGTCAAGCAGGCCCTCTATAATCCGGAAGAGGCCTCAGCGGCCGGACAGATCCTCAAGCAGATGGAGAAGCAGTATCCCTGGTACAAGGTGCTCTTTCTGGTGGGGGAGGACAAGTCTGTGGTGGCCACCTCCAATTCCAGGAAGACCGGCCGATGGGCACGGTTCATCGGGTTGCAAGACAGCAGGAAGGTCAGGATCTTTGGGCCGGTCAAGGATCCGTTTTCATCCAGGGGGGGCAAGGTCTTCGTTATCGAAAAACCGGTGATCTCTACAAGCGGCAAGGTCGTCGGCTACATTGCAGCGCTGATCGATTCATCCGCCTTGAGCGCTGCCTGTAAGGGCTGGTTTGCCAGGAGTGAGGAACTGGATGGACAGGCGTTTGTGCTGGATGAAAAGGGCAAGGTGCTGGCTGCTGCCAAGGGTGCAGATCGAGTCCCTGCATGGCTCAAGGACATGGTTGGAGACAAGAAGATCAGGTCCTTTCTCCGTATGGATGTGGAGGGCCAGGAGATGGTAGCCTCCGTTTTGCCGGTGGAAAAGGCGGGAGAACTCATGGGAAGAGCCGTTTTTGCTACAGTGACGGCCCCTTCCTCAGTTTTCAGCGCCGGTATGGATGAGCTTGTGAGGCCGGCCATCATAGCAAACGGCATCATATTCGTGGTGCTGCTCATGCTCGCCTACTTCATCAACAAGGACGTGGCCCGCCCGATCGTCGAGGTGGCAAGGCTTCTCAACAAGACCGCAAAGAACATGGACCTGACCGAGCGCCTCGAGGTGCGCAGCCGTGACGAGGTGGGGCAGATGTCCGAGTCGGTCAACAAGTTTCTCGAGGCCCTACAGAAAGCCTTCAGAGAGGTCATAGAGAAGTCTGGCGAGTTTTCCAAGGTCAGCGGCGAGGTCTATCAGGTTGCAGAGAACATTACCAAGAACGCCGGAAAACAGGCAGAGCGTTCCGAAGAGGCCCATCAGAGGGTTGCCCTCATGGGCAAGACAGCGCAGGAGGTGGCACATCACGCCGAATCCTCTGCCAAGCTCGCCCGTGAGGCTGCAGTGGTGATAGAGGAGATCGCCAAGACCAGTGCCAGTATCACCGAGGTCTCTGGGCAGAACAAGGAAGGGGCCCAGGGTGTGGCAGACACAGTGGCGGCCATGGGACAGACGGCCAAAGAGGTCCAGGCCAGGGCCATTCAGCAGTCCGAGGCTGCTGAAAAGACTGCCGCTGCCCTGAAAGAGATGGCAAACGAGCTCGATCTCATGGCCCGCGAGGCCAAGGAGGCGGCACTCCATGCCTCACAGACCATGGAGAGTGCCAGAAAGGGACGCGAGGCCATGAACGAGACGGTCCGCGGTATGGAGACCATTGCCAAGAGCTCCGAGCAGGTGCGGGAGATCGTGGACCTCATCGCTGACATTGCCGAGCAGACGAACCTCTTGGCCCTGAATGCCGCCATCGAGGCCGCTAGGGCCGGTGAGCATGGACGAGGCTTTGCAGTCGTTGCCGAGGAGATCAGAAAGCTGGCCGACCGGACGAGTGAGTCCACACGAGAGATCGAAAACCTCATTGAAGAGAGTGCCGAGAGCGTCGAAGACGGTCTGCGTCTGGCCAACCAGAGTGCCCAGACCCTGCAGGATCTGCTGAAGACCGTGGAGGACAGCTCAAGGGTCACCATCGAGATCGCAGACGCCTCGGACAAGCAGTCCAAATCCATCCAGCACCTCGTTGGATCCATGGATGAGCTCAAGAGTCTTGCAGGCTCCATTGTGGATATGACCAGCAAGCAGGCTGAGCGCAGAAAGAGGGCAGAGGAGGCCATCATGGGGCTCCAGGAGCTGAGCGACAAGATCGCAACGATTGCCAAGTCCTCCGCCCTCACCACCAAGACAGCTGTGGAGACCATCGATCAGGTTGTGGCCAACTCGGGTGAGATCACCTCCAGGACCTCCAAACAGAGGGATCGAAGCGCTGCTCTTCGGGATCTTCTGGACAAGATGGCGGAAGTGGCACGCCAGAATGCCCAGGGTGCGGAAAAGGCCCTGGTCAGCATGGAGTCTCTCCAGAAGAACGCAAAGGAGGTGGAGAAGGTCATGCGGCGATTCAAGGTCTCCTCTTTCAGCTAGAAGAGCAAGAGGAACCGGGCTGTCAAAAAGGCGGGGCAAAAAGGCCCCGCCTTTTTCATTTCCTATGGTAAAAGCCTGTGGCCAGGGGCTATAATCCATTCGTCCTTTTTTGTTTCTAACAAGGCGTGGAAAGGAGGTGGCAGCAGTTGTCATGGATATCTCGTCCATAGAACGGCTGATAGGGAAAGAGGCGGCAGAGGCCGGCCTTGCTAAGGAGGCTGCAGCAGCCTTTGCTGCAGCGGCAGAGGCAGGAAGGGTGCTTCTCGGCTTTGCCAAGGAGGGTTTTGATGTAGGTTTCAAGGGTGTGATCGATCTCGTAACAGATGCAGACGTGGCATCTGAGAGCGCCATCGTCTCCAGGCTCCAGGAGATAGAGGGAGTCCCAATACTGGCAGAGGAGAGCGCCAAGGATCTTGCCATGCCAAGTGGACGGTTTTGGCTCGTGGACCCGCTTGACGGCACGACCAATTTTGCCCATGGTTTTCCCTTTTATGCCGCATCCATCGCCCTTTGCAAGATGGACCGGCAGGAGGGGTATCAGACCCTTGTTGGCATCGTTTATCTGCCCAGGCTCGAAGAGTTCTTCTGGGCAGTGAAGGGACGGGGTGCCTGGCTGAATGATCGTAAGATCGGGGTCTCAAAAGAGGCCAGGCTTGATCGCTCCCTTCTGGCCACCGGCTTTCCCTATGATGTCCATGAAAGGCCTGACGATATCGTGGCCGCCCTCAAGGCCTTGCTGGTGCGGGCCCAGGGGATCAGGCGGGCGGGTGCCGCCGCCATTGATCTTGCCTATGTGGCGGCAGGAAGGTTCGAGGGCTTCTGGGAAAAAAGGCTCAAGCCCTGGGATACTGCGGCTGGCCAGCTCTTGGTGGAAGAGGCAGGGGGGTGGCTGTCTGATTTTGGAGGGCGCAGATATCACCCATTTCTGAAGGAGATCGTGGCCTCAAACGGCCATATTCATGAGGAGATGGTCTCTGTGCTTGCGGATTTTTCCGGCTGATTTCCCTATCTTCGGCTATAGCCCTTTGCAGGGCAGGGCAAAGCGGGCCCTCCCTGTGTGATGGAAAGGAGTAGTGATGGGCGCAAGCAGATTCATAAGGTGTCCCAGATGCGGCGAGTTGATCGAGGCCTACAGAAATCCTGTCCCCACTGTCGATATCATAATAGAGGTCGGACAGGAGATCGTTCTGATCGAACGGAGAAATCCTCCCATAGGCCTGGCCATACCTGGTGGATTCGTGGATTATGGTGAGTCAATCGCCCATGCCGCAAAGAGGGAGGCCCTGGAGGAGACGGGCCTCCAGGTGGAGCTCCGCTACCTCCTTGGCTGCTATTCTGATCCATTGCGGGATGAACGGCTCCACACCATCAGCTCTGTGTTCGTGGCCAGGGCAGAGGGGGTGCCAAAGGCGGGAGACGATGCAGCCAGGGTCCTTTGCGTGGATCCGGAGAAGATCCCAAAAGGGCTCTGTTTCGATCATGAAAGGATAATCGGGGACTATCTTCAGGTGAGGAGAGGTGCCGGAGCAGGGTGCTGCCGGTTTTCCTGATCGGTTTTTTTCTGATCTCCTTGGCCCTGCTTCTTCAGGCAGCGCCTTCAGCCATGTCCTCCAGGCTGACCAGCCTGTTTCCGCCCATGTCCTTTGCCTTGTAGAGGGCATCGTCCGCCCTCTTTATGAAGTGGTGGACCGCCTCTTCGAGATCCTGCCCCTCCTTTTTGGAAAAGGCCGCAAGGCCAAGGCTTATGGTGACAGGGGCTACCCCCTTCTTTAGGAGGTTGGTTCTGATGCGCTCTGCTATCGCCTCTGCCTGGCTGCGGGTCGCATGGGGGATGAGCACGGCGAACTCGTCTCCTCCATGCCTGAAGCAGATGTCCACATGGGACCTGGTGGAGCTTATCAATGTCTCTGCAACGATCTTCAGGATCTTGTCGCCGGCCTGATGTCCTTTGGTGTCATTGACCTCCTTGAATTTGTCCAGATCAACCATGAGCAGATAGAGTGGATAGCCTTGGCGGGCCGCCCTGCTGGCTTCATCATGTACCTTTTCATCGAAATGGCGCCGGTTGTAGAGGTCTGTAAGCCCGTCCCTGACAGACAGGCGCTGGAGTTGATAGCGAAGCTGGCGCTCCTTGATGATCCTGTTCACCTTGGCCTCCAGCTCATCCAGGGGAAAGGGCTTCTGGATGAAGTCACTGGCCCCGGCCCTTACCACATCAGTATATGTGAAGTTCTTGGAGTAGCCGGTCATGACGATGACGTCCACATCGGGCCACTGCTCCTTGACCCGCTTCATCAGCTCAAAGCCATCGATCTGTGGCATTATGAGATCGGTTATGAGGATGGTGACAGGAAAGCCCTCCATGACCTCCAGGGCCTCCCTGCCGTTTGAGGCAGTACGGAAGTCTATGTCGATACGCTGAAAGAACTGGGCCAGCAGGTTCAGGATGGAGTCGTCGTCATCCACTATCAGGATTCGCTGGGGCTCAAGATTTGTCTGGCTTCCGTCAGGATTTCTCATGGGCTTCATCTGCTATTTTACTATCTAATCGACAGCTT
>CAZNKD010000044.1:0-19124 GCA_964573615.1 uncultured Desulfobacterales bacterium
CATTCCAGGTAGCAGGACCTTACTGGACAGAGCGATGCCGATCGGTCGGATGGCCGCCTCCACGCAGGTGGCCTCAGTGGCAGCCCTGGGGGCTGGCCCTTGGCTGCAGGACAGCTCTGGACGGCAGAAAGGAGACAGCAGTGGCCTTCAAAGCCATTAGAGGATTTAAGGACATATTGCCTGATGAAAGCCCCAAATGGCAGCTCATAGAAGAGACGGCAAGGGACGTGTTTGCCCTGTGCGGGCTCTCCGAGATCCGTACACCTGTGCTCGAGAAGACAGAGGTCTTCACCCGGGGCATCGGGGAGCATACCGACATCGTGGAAAAGGAGATGTACACCTTTACCGATC
Source organism: uncultured Desulfobacterales bacterium (assembly GCA_964573615.1). Taxonomy (GTDB): domain Bacteria; phylum Desulfobacterota; class Dissulfuribacteria; order Dissulfuribacterales; family QOAL01; genus JALSKY01. Next base: position 352 of record CAZNKD010000044.1, read on the forward strand.
GGAACGGTGACTCCCTCAGTCTGCGCCCGGAGGCGACAGCAGGCATAATAAGGAGCGTCATAGAGCACAAGCTCTTCTCCAAGTCGCCTGTGCTGACCCTGTTCACCATGGGGCCCATGTTCAGGCACGAGCGTCCGCAAAAGGGCAGGTTGCGCCAGTTCCATCAGGTGAACGTGGAGTATATCGGGACCGACTCACCCCTGTCGGATGCAGAGGTGATCTGGCTCGCCTGGACCATACTTTCCCTTCTCACCGATAGCCAGCTTAGGATAGAGATCAACTCCCTTGGTTGTCCCAAGTGCAGGCCCAATCACAGAAAGGATCTGGCCATCTTTCTCGAGACCACCGGCAAGAAGCTTTGCAAGGACTGCCAGAGGCGCGCCAAGACGAATCCCTTGCGCATCTTCGACTGCAAGAACGAGGAGTGCAGGCACCATCTGCTCACAGCCCCGGTGATAAAGCACTATATCTGTCCGGACTGTGCCCAGCACCTGGGGCTGGTCCTGGATGCCCTGGAGGCCTATGGGATCCCCTTTGTGCAGAATCCATATCTGGTCAGGGGGCTGGACTACTATGTGAAGACCACCTTCGAGATAGTCTCTCCGGATCTGGGGGCCCAGAGCACCGTGGCTGCAGGCGGACGCTATGATGGCCTTGTGAGGGACCTGGGAGGCCCCGATCTTCCTGGTGTAGGAATGGCCATCGGGGTGGAGAGGCTGCTTCTCATACTGGATCAGGAGCCTGAGCGGGAGCCCCTCGACCTGTTCGTGGCCATGCTTGGGCGTGATGCCAGGGAGGAGATGCTCCCGATCATAGGAGAGTTGCGGAGAAACGGGATCACGGTGCGCTACTCCTTTGACGACAAGAGCCTCAAGGCCCAGATGAAGATGGCGGGAAAGGCGAATGCCAGATACTGCCTCATCGTCGGTGAGGAGGAGGTGGACAACGAGACCGCCATCCTCCGTGATATGGAGACGAAAGAGCAACAGGAAGTGGAATTTGACCAGATCGTTCAGAGAGTGATCGAGCTTGCCGGCAGCAGAAACGAATAGTTTGGGAGTAGTGATATGGAATCGATGGGCGGACTTAAACGCACGCACAACTGCTATAGCATAACCGAGGAGAGCCTTGAAAAAGAGGTCTGCCTCATGGGCTGGGTACTCAGGCGCAGGGATCATGGCGGCCTGATATTCGTGGATCTGCGCGACCGCTACGGCATCACCCAGGTGGTCTTCGCCCCGGAGGTGAATGCCGAGGCCCATGAAAAGGCACATCAACTCCGTTCGGAATATGTCATTGCCGTAAAGGGAAAGGTGAGACGCAGGCCAGAGGGGATGGAGAATCCCAAGATAAAGACCGGAATGGTGGAGGTGGCCTGCGAGGAGCTCAGAATACTCAACCGTTCCAAGACCCCGCCGTTTCCCCTGGACGAAGACAAGGAGATCTCTGAAAATCTGAGGCTCAAGTACCGTTACATAGATCTCAGAAGGCCGCAGATGGTGGAAAACCTGGCCCTCAGGCACAAGGTCTGCCAGGCCATGAGGCACTATCTCAATGAAGAGGGCTTCCTCGAGATAGAGACCCCCTTTCTCACCAGGAGCACACCAGAAGGGGCCAGGGACTACCTGGTGCCGAGCCGGGTCAATCCTGGCCGGTTCTATGCGCTTCCGCAGTCGCCCCAGCTCTACAAGCAGATCCTCATGATCTCCGGCATGGAGCGCTACTATCAGATAGTGCGCTGCTTCAGGGATGAGGACCTGCGTGCCGACCGGCAGCCCGAGTTTACGCAGCTCGACATGGAGCTATCCTTCGTGACAGAGGAGGAGATAATCGAGCTCATCGAGGGGCTGATGAAGCACATCTTCAGGGATGCCCTGGGTGTGGAGCTCGCCCTTCCTTTTCCGCGTCTGACCTATCAGGAGGCCATGGAGCGCTTTGGGACCGATAGGCCAGACGTGCGTTTCGGACTAGAGCTCAAGGATATCACAGAGATAGCAAAGGGCTGCGGGCTCAAGGTATTCCAGGCCGTGGCCTCGTCCGGCGGTGTGGTCAAGGCCATAAACGCCAGGGGCATGGCAGATCTCTCCCGAAAGGACCTGGATGTCCTGACGGAATTTGCACAGAAGCTCGGGGCAAAGGGGCTCGCCTGGGTGAAGATCAAGGAGGATGGCCAGTGGCAGTCGCCCATTGCAAAGTTCTTCAGTGACGATGAGAAGCGCGCCATAGAGGAGCGGCTCCATTCGAGGCCGGGTGACATCCTGTTCTTCGGTGCTGACAAGCCGGCCACCGTCTATCGCGTACTCGGAGAGCTCAGGCTGGAGCTTGCAAGACGGCGGGGGCTGATCAAGGAAGAGGGCTTCAGCTTCATATGGATCACGGATTTCCCACTGCTCGAGTACGATGAGGACGAGGGGCGATATACTGCCATCCACCATCCCTTTACTGCCCCCAAGGAGGAGGATCTGTCCCTTCTCGATTCCGACCCCGGCCGTGTGAGGTCCCGGGCCTATGACCTGGTGCTGAACGGAGTCGAGATAGGTGGGGGAAGCATCCGTATCCACCAGGAGGAGGTCCAGGAGAGGGTCTTCAAGGCCCTTGGTATCTCGGAAGAGGAGGCAAGGGAGAAGTTTGGATTCCTGCTCGATGCCCTTACCTATGGGGCCCCGCCCCATGGCGGCATCGCCTTTGGCCTCGACCGGCTGGTGATGCTCATGGCTGGCAGGGATACCATCAGGGACGTCATCGCATTTCCAAAGACACAGAAGGCCCAGTGCCTCATGACAAATGCGCCCTCGAGCGTGAGCATGGCGCAGCTGGCCGAGCTCTATCTCAAGCCTGACTGGCAGAAGAAGCAGGGATAGGCAGAGGACAAGACCAGCAAAAAAGGAGTAAGAGACATGGCAAGATGGAACGAGAAGAAGGGTCTTTTGGACCATGTAAACAGATACGAGCTTGTAAACCCGGAAGAGCCAAACCTCATGAGGGATATCTTTCCCTACAACGAGGTGTGCAAGATAACCTTCGATCACAAATACCTGGCACCGGAGCCGTGCCCGGACATGCTCATTACCGACACGACATTCCGGGACGGCCAGCAGGCCCGCCCACCCTATACAGTGGATCAGATCGCAAGGATCTTCGACTTTCTCCACGAGATGGGCGGCCCGAAGGGGATCATCAGGCAGTCCGAGTTCTTCCTCTATACCAAGAAGGACAAGCTTGCAGTGGAGAAGTGCCGGGAGAAGGGGTACGAATTTCCAGAGATAACCGGATGGATAAGGGCCAAGCAGGAGGATCTGAAGCTCGTAAAGGAGATGGAGCTTGCAGAGACGGGGATCCTTACATCCGCCTCTGACTATCACATCTATCTGAAGCTCAAGAAGGACAGGGCCCAGGCCCTCGAAGGCTACCTGGCCATAGTCAAGGCGGCCCTCGAGCTCGGCATAAAGCCGAGGTGCCACTTCGAGGACATCACACGCGCCGACATCTACGGTTTCTGCATCCCCTTTGCCATCGAGCTCATGAAGCTCCGGGAGGAGAGCGGCATAGACATAAAGATCAGGATGTGCGACACCATGGGCTATGGTGTGACCTATCCGGGGGCTGCCCTTCCGAGGAGTGTGGCGAAGATCGTCCATGCCATGATCCATGATGCAGGAGTCCCGCCTGAGCTGCTCGAGTGGCACGGACACAACGACTTCCACAAGGTGGTGATAAATGCCACCACCGCCTGGATGTACGGCTGTGGTGCCATAAACGGTACCCTCCTGGGCTTTGGAGAACGTACCGGGAATACGCCCATAGAGGCCCTGCTGATCGAGCGCATCGCGCTTCGTGGCACCACAGACGGCATAAACACCCAGGCCATCACCGAGATGGCGCGCTACTTCGAGCGGGAGCTCGGGGTGCACATACCCAAGAACTATCCTCTCGTGGGTGAGGACTTCAATGCCACCAGTGCAGGCGTGCATGCAGACGGGCTCATGAAGAACGAGGAGATATACAACATCTTCGATACCGCCAAGATCCTGAACAGGCCGGTTGCGGTGATAGTCTCGGACAAGTCCGGCACGGCCGGCATCGCCCACTGGGTCAACTCCCACCTCAACCTGTCTGGAGACGCCATTATCGACAAGCGCCATCCCGGCATCGTGAAGATGTACAAGGCGGTGATGGAGCAGTACGAAAATGGACGGATCACCTCCATGTCCAACAAGGAGATGGAGGGCCTTGCAAGGAAGTTCCTGCCGGAGCTCTTCACCTCCGACTTCGACAAGCTCAAGAAGCGGGCGCACGAGCTCGCCGCCCATCTGGTAGAGGACCTGGTGGAGAGAGATGAGATCCGCTCCATGGACCCGAAGAAGATAGAGCCCATACTCAAGAAGGTCCTGGAGGACAATCCCTTTATCCAGTTCCTCTACGTGGTGGACAAGGAGGGCAACAAGATCACCCACAACATCACCCACATAGAGGACCGCTCAAAGTACGCCTCGTTCAAGCTTGACAGCGACTTCAGTGGCCGGCCCTGGTTCATCGCTCCGCTGAAGGATGGCAAGATCCATGTGACGGACTTCTACACCTCCAGGATTACAGGGGCGCTCTGCATCACGGTCTCCGGCCCCATAAGGAACGATGACGACGAGATCATAGGGGTCCTTGGAATAGACATCCGTTTCGAGGAGCTGGCCAAGATGGACAAGGAGGATGAGGACTAATCCCTGGGGGCCTGCCTGGAAGCCAGGGAATGCTTGAAGGTATCGAGCGGGGCGTCATCAGGAAACGGTGGCGCTCCCGCATCCCCATTGCCATCGTCTTTCCGGATTCCTACGCCCTTGGTTCATCAAATCTGGGCTTTCAGACCCTCTATCGACTCCTGAACCGAAAGGAGGCCATTGCGGCAGAGCGGTTCTTCCTTCCATCGCCAAAGGGGCCATACAAGAGGCTCCGTTCCGTTGAGTCGAACAGGCCGCTTTCCGATTTTCCCGTCATACTTTTCTCCATATCCTTCGAGCTGAGCTACCTGAACATTCCGCCCATCCTGAAAGGCGGCGGGGTGCCAGGTGATCAGGAGGGCCGCATCCATGAAGGGGGCCCCCTTGTGCTTGCCGGCGGGGTGGCCTGCCAGATCAATCCAGAGCCCATAGCACCGGTCATGGACGCCTTCATCCTCGGTGATCTGGAGGCGATCTCAGAGAAGCTTTCAGACTTTTTCATCCGCACTGCCGAAGCCTTTGGGCTCGATGCCTTCAGGGTGGGGGGAGGGGACCGGATGGAGCTTCTAGGCGGGCTCGCCTCAGATGTCGAGGGTGTCTATCTGCCGCATATCTCCCACGAGGCCTCTGAGGGCAGGGCCGGCAGCCCCCCTTTTTCCATAAAGGTGCCCAGGGTGATGGCCCCTCCTTGCCCTGCACCCTACAGCCAGGTGCTCAGCAGCAGGGCCGCGTTTCCAGACACCTTTCTCATGGAGGTGGGCCGCGGATGCGGACGGGGATGCCGGTTCTGCGCAGCAGGGTTCGTCTACAGGCCTCCAAGGCCCTGGCCCAAGGCCTCACTGGATGAGGCCATATCTAAGATGCCAGGAGGGATCGGCAAGGTGGGGCTGGTGGGTCTTGAATTCATTGGGAGCAGGGAGCTTGAAGGCCTCACCCAGGAGCTTCTTTCAAGGGGGCTTTCCATAGGTTTTTCATCCCTGCGGGCAGATGCGTTGACACCGGACTTCGTTAGCCTTCTCAAGGCATCCGGATCGGAAACGGCCACCATTGCCCCAGAGGCGGGCTCCCAGCGCCTCAGGGACATCATCAACAAGCACCTTGCCCAGGAGCAGATCATCGAGGCCGCGTGCATGCTGGCCCTTGGTGGCATCCCCAATCTGAAGCTCTACTTCATGATGGGTCTTCCCTTCGAGGAGGATGGGGACATCGAGCAGTTGGCATCCCTCGTAGGCAAGATCTCTGAGGCCACGAGGCCAATAGGCAGGGGGCGCGGTCGGCTCGGCCAGATCACCGTCTCTGTGGGCACCTTTGTGCCAAAGGCGTGGACCCCCTTCATGTTCGCCCCATTCTGCGAGCCAGGGGTGCTCAAAAGGAGGAGAAGGATGCTGAGGCGGCTCCTGTCTCCTCTTCCAAATATCAGGCTCCAGCTCGACTCCCTGCCACAGGCCATGGCCCAGGCAGTCCTGAGCAGGGGAGACAGGAGGCTCTATCCGGGTTTTGTCACCAGCAGGCTCCGCGGAGCCGGCGTGCGGCAGGCCCTCAAGGAGCTTGGCATGGATGCCGAAAAATATCTAAGAGGGCGCGGAGAAACAGAGCCCTTCGCCTGGGAGGTACTGGACCACGGGATCAAGAGGGAGTTTTTCCTGGCGGAGTGGAGAAAGGCCCATAAAGGCAGACAGAGCAGATCGTGCGATACCGCCGTCTGCAGAAAGTGCGGAGCATGCAGTTAGAAGCTGAACTTGAAAAGGAGATAGCATCCCTCGAAGATGAGCTCATGGAGTTTGAGCAGGAGCTCGAGGCGCCATCTGAGCTCGATTCTGCCGAGGCAATAGTCGCCTGGATAAAGGATTCTGCCGAGGAGGTCAAGACCGGAAGTGACGTGACCTCGGTGGCCTTCGATCTTCCCCCTGTATCTCGCGTTTCACCCGATCACTTCATAAGGGCCCTGTCGGCGGTTCTGGTGGAATATGCCATAAGACTTCCCGAGGATTTTGCAAACAAGATCAGGAAGAAGGATTTTGGAGAATATGTCTTCATGGCCGATGCCAGGGAGAAGCATCTGCCACCGCGAGAGGTGGAGCTCAACACCCTTCCTGAGATCTCAACCATGCTCATAAAGGGTGTTCTGCCCATAGACGGGAAGGATGGATTTTGCCGGATCTTTTACGACTATAGCGTAAAGCCTGGCAAGTATCTCCCAGACGGCACCATAGATTTCAGGGACATAAACCGTTTCCCCCAGGTCTCCAAGGGCGATCATGTGCTCCGTATCTACAAGCCGACCGCAGGGGCGCAGGGCACCGATGTCTACGGGCTTCCAGTCTCTCCCAAGCCGGGGTCACCTTTTCCCATAAAGATCGGAGAGGGGCTATTTGGCGAAGAGGGAAGGGATGGGGAGCTCGAAAGGGAGTTCATCGACCATTTCGCAGCCAAGAAGGGGATCATCGTCTCGGAGTTCGATGGCCCAGCCTCCGACGAGACCCTTCGATCCATCGCCGTACAGAACAACATCACCGTGAAGAATGTGGACTTCAGCACGGGCAATCTGTCAGGCCAGGGCTCTGAGGTCCGTTGTGCCGCGGATGTCACGGTCGAGGGTGACATCCGTGGGCAGTTTTCCGTGATCATAGACGGGAAGCTGGAGGTGAAAGGGGCGGTGGAGGGCACAACGGTGGATGCCACAGGCCCTGTCATAGCGACCTTCGTAAAGAACTTCATCCGCTCTGAGAGCTTCATGGATGTGGGGGCGGCACGCAACGCCACACTCATCTCCAAAGAGCAGGTGACTGTTCGAAAGGAGATGGCAGAGTGCACGATCAGCGCCCCTGAGATCCACTTTGAGCCCAAAGGGGCCCCAGAGGTCATGTGCGGCAGGTGTACTGTTGTTGCAAACAGGGTCTCAGGGGGACCCTTGGTGGTCAGAAACCGCATGGTCATCGAGCTTGGCACCAAACTCTTCGAGCAGGCAGCCCATCTGGAGCGCCAGAAGCAGGAGCTTCAGATGGAACTTGAGCGGTTCCAGGGGGCCCTCCGTGATGCCGCAGCCGCCTTTGGCCAGAAGCTGAAGATGGCAAAATCCCTGTTCCCGGCAGGTCAGCAGGGGATGCTCTCCATCCTGAAGCAGCTCGGCACCATGGTACTCCTTGGACAGATCCCGCCGGGAAAGCTGCGAACCAGGCTGGAGGCCTTCTCAAGGGAGCATGGAGAGCAGTACAATTCCTTGCTGCGGCAGCTCTTCAGGATGCTCGGCATTCAGGAGAGGATCCACAAGCTCTATGAGGACATGGAGACCCTTGCGGGCCAGAGGGAGGAGCTTGAGCGTGAACTTTCACGGCTACATGTGGAGATCCATGGGGAGCTCGCCTCGGCAGGCCAGGTCGTCATAACCTGTAATGGTCAGGAGAAGAGATGGAGCCTGCCTCAAAATCGGAAAAGGAAGGGTTTCAGGATAGAGGTCGGTTTCAGTCTGTCAGACTATGCAATAGTCGTACAGGAGGGTGATGCGGATAAGAATTGAAATTGAAGGGCCTAACACCCTTCTTCCATCTCTTTTTTGAGCCTTCTCATCCTGAGCTGCTGGAGCTGCCTTCCGAATATGTGCTCCACCAGCTTCTCCTTTGCCTCCTCGTTCATCCATAGGAATTCAACGGCACTGAACCAGCGCCCGTTTCGCTGCTCTGTGCGGATCACCCTGGCAAACACCCTGAAGAAGTAGTGTTCTGGCAGCAGGCCAATGGTCATCTCGAGGCTCTGGCCAGGCTCCAGTGCCTCGCCAGATACGAAGCCCATGCCTGAGGCACTGATATCCACGGCAACCGGCCTGCCAAGTGCCTCCTCCTCACCGGACAGCTCCACAAGACGACCGATTATGAAGTTCAGCTTCTCATCGAGCACCCCGAGCACCTGGGCAAGGGCATCGTTATCGGAGCGGATCTTCTTGAGAAAACCGTCTATCTTCTTGAAGTGGGGTACGGTCTCGAGATCCCACGGGACCTGCTGGCCATTCATGAACTGCTCTATGAGCCGCTGGCACTCCTGATCCGAGATGGGCTTGAAGTCGAGGAGCACCTGGTCCTTTATCCTGATGCTCTTTCTCTTGTTCTGCCCTGGATTGCTGTTGCTGTCCTTTTCCATGATCCCTTACCGTTCGATGTCCTTTCGATTTGAAGCCCTTTCTCAAAAGGCTCTTGCCATGTCTTCCTTGCTGCAACTCATTTCACTGGGAGGATCTCCTGCTCGAGCAGCCCCTTTTCATCCAGGGGCTTTACGGTGAAGTCGTCCGGATTCTTTGGCTGCAGGAAGACGATCTCCACCCGGCGGTTCTTGGCCCTGTGTTCTGGTGTATCATTGGGATATCTGGGAAGCGCATCTCCATAACCGATTGCAGCCAGTCTCTCCGGGGCGATCGTCCCGGGGGCGAGCAGGTACTGGACTACGGTTGCCGCCCTTGCCGCAGACAGGTGCCAGTTGGATTTGAAGCCCCCGGACGGAGGCGAGTCGTCTGTGTGCCCCGATACCATGACATCTGCAGGCACCGTCTCGATGATGGTCCGTATGTTGTCGAGTATGGGTTTGGCCCGCTCCTGGAGCTCGTCACTTCCCGGAGGGAAGGTGATATCATCCAGCATCCTCAGGACCACCCGATCCTCCAGGGCCTCCACCTCCACCTCCCCCTTTATGAGTTCGAGTTTTATGGTGGACTTTATCCGCTCGAGCACTATATCCACGGAGAAGACGGGGTTGAACTCCCTTGCTATGATGTCGATGCCCTTGGGGATGTCGAAGGTGATCTCCTGCTTCTGAACACCGAAGGCCTTTTCGAGTGAGCCCGACACCTCCTTGAACATGGCCGGGTCCATGGTGGAAAAGGAGAGCAGAAGCACGAAGAAGCAGAGCAGAAGGGACATTAGGTCACCAAAGGTGACCATCCACATGGGTGCGCCCTTTGGGCATTCACACTTCTTTCCCATGTCCCTCTACTCCTCTCCGGTGCTCCTGGCCTTTGGCGGCAGGAAGGTCTGTAGCAGCTCCTCGAGAACCCTGGGGTTCAGCCCCTTCTGGAGCCCGAGCACCCCTTCGAGCACCAGGCGCTTGTTGAGCTCCTCTTCCTGGCTCCGCCTTTTCAGCTTGTCGGCAATGGGAAGGGCCACCAGGTTTGCCATGATGGCACCGTAGAGCGTCGTGAGAAGGGCCACCGCCATGGCAGGCCCGATGCTTGCCGGGTCTGACATGTTCCCGAGCATGTTGACGAGGCCGACCAGGGTACCGATCATGCCGAAGGCCGGGGCTGCATCTCCTATGGCATCGAATATGCCCTTTCCCAGGGCATGGCGCTCCAGGGTGAGGTCTATCTCCTTTTCCAGCACCTCCTGGATGAAGTCGGCCTCATGGCCGTCAACACAGTACATGATGGCCTTCTTGAGGAATGGATCCTCGATGGGCTGTTTTTCCAGCTTGAGCAGCCCCTCCTTCCTTGCGATGTTCGAAAGGGTCACCAGTTCCTTGATGATCTCCTCGGGCGGCTTGGTCTTGGCGAAGAAGGCCTTCATGGCCACGTTTGCCGTGTTGATCACGTCCTTCAAGGTGAATCTTATGAAGGTTGCGGCAATGGCACCGCCCACGACGATGAGCACGGAGGGGATGTCCACGAAGGCAGAGAGGCTTCCTCCGAGGAGGATAGCCGTCAGGATGAGGACTACTCCGACTACCAGGCCTACTACAGTTCCGATATCCATTAGTTGGGGCCGATCTCTCCTTTTTAAATCATGCTTGATATGGGATCGATCAGGCCGGAAATAGAGGCCTTAATGGGGATGGGCAGTGCTCCGGCCGTGATCCATCTTTTTACCTGAATCGGAACAAAGAGGAATATTGATAAACCCTTTGAGTGTTCTCTCCGGCCTCTTGCCCTTGATGAAGAGTTCAGGGGCATAGACCTGCACCTTGAGCTCCATCAGGGCGGATATGGCCTCGGCCCTCTCTCTTGGCCTCTCTTCAGGAGAAAGACCCCTGCCTTTTAGGCACTCTGTGGCCCTTTCAACGAGGGGTGCGATCCGTTCCGCCTTTTTCCTGTCCTTTGAGGGGCTGTGGCAGGCCCGCTCTATCCGAAGGGCCATGGCCTTGAGGAATCTGGGAAGGTGATCGAGGATTTCCGCTGATGCCGGGTCTGGAAAGGTGTCAGGAAACAGCAAGGCGATATCGGACTCCACCTCCCTCATCAGGGCGGCCCCGGCCGGATATCTGGACAGCTCCTTGGCCCTTCTGGCCATGAGCCCTTGCAGCTCATCGAGTGCCTCGAGGGCCTTTGCCACCAGCTCTGCCGTCTCCTGTGCCCTGCTGTAGAGCCTGGACCTCATCTGCCTTTCAAGGAGTGCGATGTCGAGTTCAAGGCCCGAAAGGGAGTCGAGGCCTCCTGCCTCCTTGAGGGCACCTAGAAATGCGCTCCTTTTGATGAGGTTCAGGCAGTTCGCCCTCAGATGCTTGGGCAAGGGCCTCTTGCTGCCTGTGCCCTTCAGAAGGGAGCCTCTTTCGAGTCCGAGCTCTATGTGCCTCAGCTCCTTTTTGAGCCTCCTTTCAAGGAGTCTCAGGAGGGCATGGCCCGTGGCCCTTTCAGCCTGGCCCTCATCCTGAAAGAGGTCCACATATATGGCGCCATCTTTCACAACGAGGCCTGGATAGGCATAGAGGCCTGCTGCCTCGTGGATCTGTATCCGTTTTGGAAGCTCGGCCATGGCCGCCTTTTCATCTATCGGCATGTGCCACTTCTTTCTGGCCGCCTTCCATGCAGGGTGGCTCAGGGCCTCCTGTTCCGCCTTTTCATGAAACCGCTCCTTCAGCCTGCGAAGATCCCTTCCGGAGGCGATCACCCTCCCCTTGAGATCCACGATCTCGAACCTCATGAGAAGGTGGTCCGGATAGGGCAGGCCAGAGGCCGCCTGCTCCAGCGGAAAGGATTGGGGGGGCAGGGCCTTGATGGCGCAGAGTGCCTCCTTGAGTGCCTGGATCAGCGGCCCCTTTCTGAAGGCCATTTTCTTCACGGCCTCCTCTGCCGTCTGTGGCACGGGCACGACCCTCTTTCTCATGGCACCGGGGAGGTTTTTCAGGATGAACTCCACCTTCTCCTGTATCATGCCGGGCACCAGCCAGTCGAAGGGCTCCTGATCCAGGTCCTTCAGGGCCGTGACCGGGATGCGGCAGGTGATGCCGTCCTTTTCATCCCCGGGGGCGAACCTGTATGTGAGGGGAAGTTCATGGCCCCGGACCTTTATACGCCCGGGAAACTGGCGGAGCTGCCCGCCTGCAGGCCTCTGTTTCAGGATAAGATCCCTGGTGAGGAGAAACTTCTCCTCGAGGCCGGTCTGCCTGAGTGCCCGCCTGAAGGAGGCCTCATCCGTCACCATCCTGCCCCACGCCTCCTCCAGGCTCCTCAGCCGCTCGGCATAGAACCCCTCCACCACCTCCTGATCCGCCACGAACTGCCTGGAACGGGTCCTCTCCTCGATCTCCCTGATCTCGCGGAGCAGACGCACGTTCTGCTCCATGAACCTGTATCTGCCCTTGAGGTCGTGGCAGGCAAGCCCCTCCCTTATGAAGAGCGAGCGGGCCTGTTCAGGGTCTATCTTCTTGAGCCCTATCCTCCTTGCCTCCACTATGGGAAGGCCGTAGAGGGTCACCCTCTCGACAACAAGCGCCTCCCCGCGGGTGCGGGACCAGTGCGGCTCTCCATAGGTGTATCTGCACAGGTGCCTTGCAAGGCCCTCTGCCCATGCAGGATCGACCGGGGCAGCGAATCTTGCAAAGAGCCTGGTGGTGCGCACCTGTTCTGCAGACACGATCCATTTGGGGCCCGCCTTGAAGAGCACAGAGCCAGGGAATATGTACAGCTCCTTTCCCTTTGTGCCCTGATATGCATGGGAGTTTGGCCTTTTCATGGCGAGATTTCCCAGGAAACCTGCCAGGATCGAGCGGTGAAGGGCATTGCAGAGGGCCTTGTCCGCCTCTGGTGCCGGCCCGGATATGGCGGCAGGCACCTTTATGCCCAGCTCTGAGAGCTGGATGGCAAGCTGGCGAACCAGATCGGTCCATTCGTTCATCCTGCTCCATGACAGGAAGTGTTTCCTGCAAAAGGCCCTCTGCCGGCTCCTCGAGGCCCCTTTTCTGAGCTCCTGAAAGCCGTTCCAGATCCTTATCAGGGTGAGAAAGTCCGATCTTGGATCCGTGAACCGGGCATGGGCCTGGCGGGCCGCCTGCTCGTTCTCTGCCGGATACTGCCTGGGGTCCTGGATGGAGAGCGCTGCCGCCACTATGAGGGCGTGTGGCAGGCACCCTTCGTGCCTGGCCTGGAGTATGATCGCGGATATCCTTGGATCCAGCGGCAGCCGTGCCATCTGCCGCCCCTTTCTCGTGAGCCTTGGGCCATCCCTTCCCCCATCTCTTCTCTCTGTTATGGCACCGAGCTCTATCAGGGTGTGCAGAGCCTCCTTTATCGCCCTAGGAGAGGGCGGATCCACGAAGGGAAACTCCTCAACCGGCACCTGGCCCATGCTGATGAGCCTGAGCACCACCTCTGCCAGGTTGCAGCGCAGTATCTCAGGGGGCGTGAACTCCTCCCGGTCCTCGAAGTCCTCCCGGGAGTAGAGCCTGATGCAGATGCCGGCCTCGACCCTGCCCGCCCTGCCAGCCCTCTGGGCTGCGCTTGCCCTGCTTATCCTGGTGACCGGAAGGGAGCTCGTGTGGGTATTGATGTTGTAGCGCGAGATCCTGGCAAGGCCCGAGTCCACCACGTACCTGATTCCGGGCACGGTGATGGAGGTCTCGGCTATGTTGGTCGCAACTATGATCTTCTGCCGGCTGGAGGGCCTGAAGATACGCTCCTGCACCGAGGAGGCGAGGCGGCCGAACAGGGGGAGCACCTCGGCCTCCTCCTTGAGGAGCCTGCCCTTGAGGACCTTTACGAGCTGGTTTATGTCCGCCTCTGTGGGCATGAAGACCAGGATGTCGCCAAAGGGATCGATGGAGCGGATCTCGCCGACTGCCATGGCCGCCTTGTCCACCATGGACAGGTCCTCGCTCCCCTCCAGGTGATCGTATGGCCGGTAGAGGATCTCCACCGGATGGGATCTGCCCTCGACCGAGATCACAGGAGGCTCCTTGCCCTGGCTGGAAAAGGCCTTGGCTATCCGTTCCACGTCCATGGTGGCGGAGGTGATGATGAGTTTGAGCTCCGGGCGCCTTGGCAGGATCTTTTTCAGCATCCCAAGGATGAAGTCTATGTTGAGGCTCCTTTCATGGGCCTCGTCCACGATTATGGTGTCGTATGCCCGAAGGAGCCTGTCGCTCTGGAGCTCGGAAAGGAGGATGCCGTCTGTCATGAACTTGATCCTGGTCTCCGGGCCGGTCCTGTCATGGAAGCGGATCTTGTAGCCGACAGTACCGGCAGGCACGGCGCCTGAAAGCTCCTGTGCCACGCGCCTTGCAATGGATGTGGCGGCGATCCGCCTCGGCTGGGTTACTCCTATGATCCCCGGCCGTCTGCGCCCTTTCGATCTTCGCCCCTCATGCCCTTCGCCCCTGGCCCTGCCTGCCGCAAGGCAGAGCTTTGGAAGCTGTGTGGATTTTCCAGAGCCAGTATCCCCGGTTACGATGACCACCTGGTGATGGCGGATCGCATCCATGAGCCTGTCCCAGGCCTGGCAGATGGGAAGGCCGTGCTCACATCCGATCTCCCTCGAGAAACCTGTCTGCCAGCTGCGGCCTTTCTTGTCAGGGTGCCTTTTCAAGTCGTTAAGGGGGTAAGATCCCGAGCCCTCAATGATGATCAGGGGAATCAGGGGGCATCAGGTCAGAAGCATCAGCTCAGAAGCATCAGGTCAGAAGCATTAGGCCAGAAAAGGGTTGCTCCTTTTCTGGTTGCCAAGGCTGTCCACCGGCTTTGGGCCATAGTCGTGGCCTGGCAGGATCAAGGTATCGTCTGGCAGCGGAAAGATCCTTGTGCGTATGGACTCCTTAAGGGTCTCGTATGAGCCTCCTGGAAGGTCGGTCCTGCCAACGCCATCTATGAAGAGGGTGTCTCCGGTGACCAGGTATCCGTGGCCATAGAGGCATACCGACCCGGGGGAGTGGCCAGGGGTGTGGATCACCTGGAAGGAGAGGTTCCCAACCTGGAGGGTCTGCCCGTCTTCGAGATATCCGTCTGCGGCAGGTGCCGGCTCAAAGCCCCATGCCCTGAACATCGCCACGACCTCAGGGCGCCTGAAGAGCTCGTCATCCGCCCTGTGCATGAGCACGGGTGCACCGGTTAGCTCCTTCATGCGGGCGTTTCCACAGGTGTGGTCCGGATGGCCATGGGTGTTCACGATGGCGATGAGATCGAGCCCCTCGTCCTGGATGGCCCTGTAGAGGGCCTCCTCGCTCCCGGCAGGGTCGATGATGATGGCCTTTTTCGTCTCCGGGCATCCGATTATATAGGCCCTCACCTGCAGTGGGCCTACTGTATATTCCTTCAATATCATGGTGTTGTGTCCTTTTTGGGCATCAGTTTTGGGCATCAGTGTTTGAGCCCGCATTCCTCGCCTGGGTCCTGTTCGAACCCGCCTCCGGGCTCCTGTTCCGTGTCGGTTACGATGATGTACTCCTGCTTGAACCAGGCCCTTAGATCGCTCAGCTTGCACCGCTTGCTGCAAAAGGGCCTGTAGGGATTGCCTTCGAAGACCACAGGGCCTCCGCAGCAGGGGCACCTTCTCTCCTTGACTTTCGTGGTCATGCTGCAAGTATCACACAACTGTTTGCATCAGAAAAGATGTATCAAGATGCATCAGAGCAGAGACGGCCTGCGTCTTTTCCTCTTGGCCGTGGCCAGCCCTATGATCCAGCCGAGCAGGAGCACCCCGGCACCTGCAAGGAACCACTTGACACTGCTTCCCGCCTCCAGATCGTGCACCTTCTTCTGGGATGCCGCAAGCCTGGCCCTGGTCTTTGAAAGCTCCTTCTGGGTCTCCATGAGGAGCTTTTTGGTCTGGATAACCTGGGCAGCCTCTGTCTTCAGCGCATCGTAATCGTTCTTTATATCCTCTTTTTCGGAAATACAGGCAGACAGCTGCTGCTGGCAGCTCGAGCCCGAGGCCGATATCTCCGAAAAGCGCTTCTTGAGCTGGCTGTACTTCTCCTTCAGCTCCTTGTTCCTTCTCTTAAGCACCTCCACCTGGAGCTTTGGCGGCAGGTCCGGAGTGAGATATCTCCTGATGATCCAGCCCTCCTTGCCGCCCTGGGTACGGATATAGGCCCATCCGTCCTCTTCCTTCAAAAGCTCCACCTGTGTGCCATCAGACAGCACGGCCACTATCTTCTTCTGGGTGCTCTTGCCCGTCCTTATGGGCACCTCTGTGGATGGGGCCACATAGTAGGTCCTCGCCTGCACATAGGAGGCAAGCGGTATCAGCAGCAAGAGCAGCGTCAGGAAGGCCTTTTTCATCGTCTCGACTCTCCGCTCGATTTCGTGCAATTCCGTTGGGATTGCCATTAAATTAATGGGTTACAAGCCCTGCAAAGGAACATAATTTACTTTTACGGGCAAATCAAACCCCTCGATCATCTCTCTTCGTCTGTTCCTGGTCCCATGAACCCGAAGAGATCCCAAATCTGTTTAGCAAGGTGCATGCCCCGCCTTGCCTGCCCTTCCTTCAAGGATGGCAGGCAGAGTTTTTTGACAGCAGGGGCCATTTGCACTAAATCTTTTTCTGAACCGAAGACAGTGAAACCGTTGGTTTTGAAGGCAGTTTATCAAGTTATCCAGTTCAAGGAGGGCTCTAAGCAGATGGACAGACGAGATTTTCTGAAAAAAGGGGCTATTGCAGGCGCAGGAGTTGTAGCGGCATCCACCTTGGCCGCCCCGGCAGTGGCATCTGGTAAGAAGTATCGCTGGCGCATGGTCACCTCATGGCCGCCCGGATTTCCCATCCTCCAGACCGGGGTTGAAAGGTTCGCAAAGCGCGTCGGAGAGCTTACCGGCGGCAGGCTCACCATCCAGGTCTATGCAGGGGGTGAGCTGGTTCCGCCCCTTGGGGTCTTCGATGCGGTCTCGTCGGGCTCGGCCCACTGCGGGCACTCGGCATCCTACTACTGGGCGGGAAAGTGCAATGCGGCCCAGTGGTTCACATGCGTCCCCTTTGGCCTCAACGCCATGGGGATGAATGCCTGGTTCTATTTCGGAGGCGGGCTGAAGCTCTGGGAGGAGGTCTACAGCCACTTCAATCTGGTGCCGAGGCCTGCTGGAAACACCGGCTTCCAGATGGGGGGCTGGTTCAACAGGAAGATAGAGTCCATGGCCGACTTCAAGGGGCTCAAGATGCGCATCCCAGGCCTTGGGGGAAAGGTGATATCGAAGGCCGGTGCCACAGTGGTGCTCCTGCCGGCAGGTGAGATCTACACCTCCCTTGAAAGGGGTGTCATCGATGCAACGGAGTGGATCGGCCCGTGCCATGACGTGCGTATGGGATTCCAGAAGGTGGCCAAGTACTACTACTATCCCGGCTGGCACGAGCCAGGAAGCACCCTTGAGCTCATGATCAACAAGAAGGCCTATGAGGAGCTGCCGGCAGATTTGAAGGCCGCCCTGGATAGTGCCGCCGCAGAGCTGAATGTCCAGATGTATTCCGAGTTCCAGGTGGAAAATGCAAAGGCCCTCAACCAGCTCAGGAAGGAGGGCAAGGTCCAGATAATACGCTTCCCGGATCAGGTGCTGGCAGGCCTGAGGAAGCTGGCAGCCGAGACCCTGGAAGAGGCTGCAGCCAAGGACGCCATGTCCAAGAAGGTCCACGAGGCCTTCAAGGCCTTCAAGGCCGAGCTCGCAGGCTGGGCCACCATGTCTGACAAGCAGTTCTACGACCTCATGCTGTAATCGTTGCAATCGGCCCAAACCCGGCTGATTGACAGATCAGCGACAAGGCCCCTTTCCCCCTCTTTTTTCCATTGTGGGAAAGGGGCCTTTCTTTTAAAAGAAAGAAAAAAACTCTATGAAAAAAAGTTCCTTTTCTGGGTAAAATTTTTCTCCATTGTGGTTTTTCTCCATTTTTTGTGCTTCTTATCTGTCCTAAATAACAGATTTGTGTTTTTTAATGTGGCATTTTTGTTGCGAGATATCCACTAAAGTTTATCAGGTCTCAGATAAGGAGAAAAGGATGAAGACGAAATTTATTGCAAACTTTTTGTACTTGGGGATAGGTATTTTATTCTTTCTTGGGAACGCAATGGGAATCGCAAATGCGAATTTAATTCAGAATGGGGATTTTGAAACTGGCGATTTAACGGGTTGGTCGCTTATGCCATATACTTCTGGTGGTGAAGCTTATGTTTCTGATTAACCTGATGTAATGAGTAACTATTATGCACATATAGAGGATTCTGATTCAGATGGTTATGCTGGAATATATCAAACCTTTTATGTTTCGCCTTCGATGGACAAATTATCTATAAGTTTTGATTACTATTTTGCTGGAAGTGATGATTCAGATTATTATTCAGATGTGTTTGAAGCAACTTTTCTATTTAAAGTGAATGATACTCTATTGGAGATATGGAATTGGGATTACAATATATATTTCGCAACAAGTGAAGATATTATGGAAACAGTGGTTCATTATAATGTTCTGTTTGATGTATCGGATATTGAGAATCAAAATCCCAATGCTATAGTTCAATTTGGTCTCATTGAGAGTGCAGGGATTACGCAAGATCTTACTGAAACTTGGATAGGAGTTGATAATGTCAATGTCGCCCCTGTCCCAGAACCGGCCACCATCCTGCTCTTAGGCGCAGACCTCATCGGTATTGCGGGCTTTGTCAGGAAGAAGGTTCAGAAGTAGGCAGCAGTAAATCCAATCAAACAAGCTCAAATAGATTGCTCAAAAAGGCCCGGGGCTTTGGCTCCGGGCCTTTTTCTTTTTGCGCTCGTTTCCCAAAGCACCTGCCTGTAAAAGTTTTTTCTCTGCTTTTGCCCCATGCCGCTATTGACCCCTGGATCGAGCAGATATATTTTCCGTTAGCTACATATTTTCGTAAAAAATT
>CAZNKD010000045.1:0-24090 GCA_964573615.1 uncultured Desulfobacterales bacterium
GGGGAGGAGACAGGGGCCTTGGCCAAGATGCTTTTGAAGATCGCCGATGACTTCGAGGAATCCATCCAGAACGACACCAAGATGTTCCTATCCCTCATAGAGCCGGTAACCATCGTGTTCATGGGGCTTGTGATAGGCGGGATAATCCTCTCCATGCTCCTTGCCATATTCGGGATCAACGATGTCTCTTTTTAATGGTCTCCTTCACTCCTCCCAGCGCGGTTTCACCCTGATAGAGCTCCTGGTGGTGGTGATACTCATGGGCTTTTTCTCATCCATGGTCTTCATCTCCGTGGCCTCTGGGATATTCAAGTCCAGAGAGGAGCGGTTTGTCCGCGATTTCGAATATGAGCTGAAACGCGCCAGGATGACTGCAATCGGCCAGGGCAGGCTCGTTAGATTCATGATTGACGGGAGTTCGAGAAAGAGCGGGATCCTGGGGCGGAATCAGATGGAGATACCGGAATCCATCCAGGTGGAAGGAAAGGGGATCCTGGAAGATGAAGAGGGGCGCTATATGATCCTGTTCTTTCCTGATGGCAGCGCTAGCGGAGGAGAGATAGATCTCAAGTGGGAAGATGGAAGGCTTGATCGCGTAAGTATCGGGATCATCTGGGGCGAGGTCAGGCGCAAGAGCAGGCGCATCTGATGTATGGGATGGGAAAAAGAGGCTTTACGCTGATAGAGGTGCTGGTGGCGGTAGCCGTGGTTGGGATCAGCCTCGGCACCTTGATGCTCATCTTCTCCCAGGGGCACAGGATCGCCTACAGGGCGGAGCTCTCTGCCAAGGCCGCCCGCGGGGCAGAGCAGCTGCTGAAGGCGTGGGCGGCAGGAACGGGCTATCCTGCAAGCGAGAAGGGGGAGATAGAGGGGATCGAGGGCTGGAGTTATGAGTTCGCCGTCTCGGAAGATGTCCCCATAATCAGGATCGGCCCTGTCTCCCAGGGCCTTGAAAGCAATCTCGAAGGCGGTGTCACCGGGCCAGAGGAACTGGAGGGTGCCATGGAGGGTGTCGAGCCTGAAGGGCTGAGGCTTGCCACCTTGAAGCTCTTTCCCCCGACAGGATCAACCCCCTTTGTCTTGGAATTTTTGGTAACCGAGCGTGAACTGGCCGAATCCGAATCAGAATCAGAGTAGGGGGCTTGTGTCAGCCCGGTGTGGTCCTTTGAATGGCCACAGGGGCTTTACGCTCCTTGAGCTCCTCATATCGATCACCTTGATGGCGGTTGTTGTCGCCATTGCTGCGATGGCCTTCAGGACAGGGGTTTCGTCCTATAAAAAGAGGCTGTCTTTCAATCAGGGCCTTCTTCCCCTTGAGGCCCTGGTCTCCCTGATGGACAGGCAGCTGCGTGGGGTGCCAAGGGTGGATGATCCGGCCCTCAAGGCCTTTTTGAGATTTGAAGGTGACAGCCGCGAAATGCTCTTTGTGACCACGGCTTCGCCTCTTGGGGCAGGGCAAGGTGGGATGGTGCTTGCTCTATACCGGTTCCTGGAGGCGGACGGGCTCTTGATATATGCCCAGAAGGTGGTGGTAAGGCAGGAGGATGCCAGATCTGAACCTCCTTCTGTCATCAGGCCGGATGACAGGGATGAGCTTCTTGAAAAGGGGTGGCTATGTGACTTCCTGCCTGTTGAGAGCGTCAAATTTTCCTATATGTCCGGCAGGGAGACAGATGGCAGGGTCGTCATCTTTGGAGACGGCCAGATGTCGGATCACTTCAAGTTTACCACGACCTATCCTGTAGCAGTCAGGATCTCTTTAAAAGGCAAAGGGGGACGAGAATTGGCCCATGATTTTTTCCTTTGATTCAGGGAAATCGGCTTCTGAGCCTCCTTTTTCTCCAGGATTCCTTGTGAATGGGTGCTCTGGTGCCATCCTTGTCTTCGTGCTCTGGGTCCTTGCGATCCTTTCTGTAATCGCCGGATACTACTCCCTGGAGTCGAGGCTTTTCAAAGACGTGTCTGCCGGTCCGTGGTTTGCATTGAAAAATAGGCTGGCCGCAGACTCCTTGATGAGGCTTGTGGCCGCATTGGAAGGCTCCTCCGATACTACTGTGGATGAGAAAGAGGCTTCAGGAAGGGACGATACCCTGGATGAGGAGAGCCGTATAATAAGCTATGACGGAAGCCGTTACCAGGTTCAGATAGGGAGCCTGAATGCGGTTTTTTCCATTGAGGATGAAAGAGGAAAGCTTGATCTCAACAGGGCCAGTGAAGATGAGATAAGGGGTGTGATAGAGGGGCTTTTGACGGAAAATCAGCCAGATAGGGCAAAGATTATAGTTGATAGTATCCTTGATTGGCGTGATAATGATGATGATAGGCGTTTTCATGGGGCAGAGGATAGCTACTATCGGCAGCTTGAGCCCTCGTACCATGCCGCCGACAGGAAGTTTCTGTTCCTAGACGAGCTCCTGCTGGTAAGAGGGGTCGGGTTTTCGATCTTCTACGGACCGCTTGAGGTTACAGGGGGCGAGGAGGCCCCTTCAGGAGTGGGCCAGGCTACTTGGCGCGGAGGCCTTCAGGACATCTTTACCGTCTATAACAGGGGCAGCAAAGTGCTTGAAGGTGCAGCCCCCCTGCCCCTTTTGCTATTTCTGGATCCAGAAAGCCTATCTGATCAGTCGGGTCCACCTGGCGTGTTGAGACTGAAGGCGCATGTGAACAGAGGGGGGCTTCAGGCCTTTTTCGAGCTGGCAAGAGATGATCCAAAAGGTTTCAGGCTGCTCCATGTGTCACAGCTGCCTGATCTATGATAGGGAGTAAGACCAGTTTGGGGCCAGGAAGGGGATATCCAGTGGCTCAGGGAGAATCGGTTTGTTTGAAAGGCAGATCTGGGGCATCCATCTGACAGATAGTGCTATTGCTGTCTCCAGCTTCAAAAGGGGACTAAAGGGCTGGACGCATAGCCAGGCTATCAAGCGCTCGGCCATCCTGCACGGGGCCGTAGTGGGCGGGCTCGAGGCCCTTGAGGCCCTCCTTTCAAGGTACAGGCCTTCAAGGAGGCGAAAGATATGTGTCACCATTCCGCACGACAGGCTCTATCTGCGTGAGCTTCCGATGCCCAACCTGTCCGTGGAGGAGGCCGAAGAGTCTGCAAGGCTGAGCATTTCCCTGCACAGCCATCTGCCACCTGAGGATATCTACTTCGATGTCTTGGCATTCAGCCGTCATGGCACCACCTTTGTCCTTCTTGCCTATATAAGACGTCAATATATCGACAATATCGTCTCGATCTTCAAAAAGACGGGACACTTTCGATCCCTTTACATCCTTGCCCCTCTGATGCAGGGAGTCGATGCCTTTCTGCGCCAGGGAAGCAGGATAGCCTTCCCGTGCCTTAGCATTACGAGGCATGAAGGGGCCATCTATCTCGGGCTGCACGGAGAGGGCTGCTGGCAGGGCGGTCACGCTGTGGATGGCCCTGGAGCTGATCACGGCACGGAAAGCGGCTCTTCAGGGCTTGGCAGGGTGATGGAACTTCTGCCTGCCCCTTATGGTGATGAGGGCATCAAGAGATACCTTTTAGGCATTGAACCGGGCGGGGCTATTGCCGGAGACAATCCCCTGGAGGATCCCGCATTGGCCGAACTTTCAGGGGGTGGGCAATGGGGGCCCGGTCTTGCTGCCGCTGCCCTTGGTATGAATGGAAGCCCTGCCCTCAATCTTGTCCCTGGGCGTAAGATGCGGCGCAGACGAAGAAGCAGGCTCGATCCCATAAGGGCCGTTGCCGCCCTTGCCGCCGGTATGATGGCCCTTCTTACCATCTTCTATGGAGGGCAGGCCATCTGGCTCTACAGCCGATATGTCTCCAATGAAAGGAGCATCAAGGAGCTCGAAGAGAGACTGGCTCCGTTCAAATCCATCCAGTCCAGGCTGGATAAGACCAGGAAGACCGAGGCCCTCATAGAGGCATTCATGGATGCAGGTCCTCCGGCCCTTGCCGTGATAGACGAGCTTGCCAAGAGGATCCCCCGTGATGCTTGGGTGAGAAACTGCTCCATAAGGGCAGACAGGGTGAGGATATCCGTTGAGGGAGGATCTGCAGTCAGTGTGGTGGAAGAGCTCAAGAAGAGCCCTCTTTTCAAGGATGTCAGCCTGGTTTCGTCTGTTACGCGCACCAGGGATCAAAAGGAGCGCTATACCTTGGAGCTCAAACTCGGGAAAGGGGCGGGCTAAGGAAAATGGCCTCTTCAAAGGTGTTAAAGAGCCCGGTCGTTCGGCTGGGGGGCCTGATAATTGGCCTCATTGTGTGGTATGCTGCGATCTACTCCCCCCTGGTGCACAAGGTGCAAGAGCTTAAAGAAGAGGTCGAGATGCAGGAGACCAGGATCCTTGGCCTTGAAAAGCGCATCAAGAGGGCAAGGGGGGCCAGCGGCAGGATAAAGCAGGCCGAGGCTGCCGAAAAGGCCCTGATTGCCCGTGCGGTCAAGGGGGCGACAGTGCAGGAGGTCGCTTCGAGTCTCCAGAACATGATCCTGAAAGAGGCGGACGCCGTGGGGGCCACCGTTACGCTCTACAGGACCGGCAGGCCACGCAAATTCAGGGATCACCAGGTGGCGGCCGTGACCTTCAGCATGAACTGTTCGAGCTCGCAGCTGCTGCACCTCTTGGAGAGTCTCGAAAAAAAGGGCAAGATAATGAGATTCAAAAACCTGACCATATCCACCATGAGGGGGGATCCGCCTCGACTTCGGGTGAACATGGAGATCGAGGCCCTGTTTCTGGGACAGGAGGCAAGTTGATGAGATCCTATCAGATTCTGTTTTTGTCTCTTTTACTCTTTCTCCTCGTGCCTGACGCGCTCTGCCTGGCACAGGAGCATGGTGGGCAAGGCCCTGCCGTCTCGCCATATCAGGGCGCTGCCCTCTATGACAAGAGACAGATAGAGATCGATTTTGACGATATGGATATCTATCCGGTGCTGGATCACGTGCTGGGGAGCGTGCTCGGACTCAATTTCGTGGTTGAGCCGGTAATAAAGGGGACAATCTCACTCCATATAAAAGGGGAGTATTCCAAACTCGAGCTGCTGGACATAATGAACTCGGTCCTGGAACTGCATGGACTCAGCATAACCAAGGGAGAGCACGGCCTGTTCAAGGTGGTCAGAAAGGGCAATGCCGCCAAGCTTGGGGCCACGGTCAAGGAGGGGATAGCGCGTTTTTCAGGGGATTATATAAGGGTCTATCAGCTTGAATACCTGTCCGCCTCCAATGCTGCATCGAGCCTGAAGAATTTCGTCTCATCCGGCGCCCTCGTGGTGCCTGTGCAGAGCAGCAACTCTGTCCTGATCTGTGACTCGCAGGAGAATCTCAAGAAGATAGAGGAGATCCTGGCGATACTTGACGGCAAGGTATTCGACGATCTTCACTGGCGTCTGTTCAGCCTGGAAAATACATCCGTTGAGGATGTCTCGAAGGATCTGGATCGGATCTTTCGGAACAATCCCCTGTACAAGCGGCCAGGCATCGACCCCAACGGGCTTCAGATCATTCCTCTCGAGACCCTGAATGCGGTGCTAGTGATAACCCGCTGGGAGAAGATGCTGAACGAGGTGGGCAGATGGATAGAAGAGCTCGATCAGGGGCAACTGGACAAGGGGACCCAGGTCTATGTCTATTTCGTCCAGCACGGCCGTGCCGTCGATCTGGCCCAGCTCCTGAACGAGCTCTATGGCGATGCCGGGAGCAAGGACAAGAAGATCCTGGTCCAGAGGAAGGACAAGAAGGGAAAGAAGGAGACCAGGGCCACCATTACCAGCACCGGTGAGCTGAG
Source organism: uncultured Desulfobacterales bacterium (assembly GCA_964573615.1). Classification (GTDB taxonomy): domain Bacteria; phylum Desulfobacterota; class Dissulfuribacteria; order Dissulfuribacterales; family QOAL01; genus JALSKY01. Next base: position 5,779 of record CAZNKD010000045.1, read on the forward strand.
CGGCGAGGTGAAGATCATCGCAGATGAGGTGAACAACTCCCTGATCTTCAAGGCCAAGCCCAAGGATTATCAGATCATCAAGGAGGTGCTCAAGAAGCTGGACGTCATCCCCAGGCAGGTGCTCATCGATGTCCTCATAGCCGAGGTCTCCCTGAGCAATGAGGTGCAGTATGGGGTGGAATGGTTCATAAAGGGCCTTGACGCCTTTGGCCAAAAGGCAGGAAATGCCCGCCTGGACAGAGGCCTTGGTGCTGCGCTCGAAAATGGCCTGCGCGGCTTCACCTATACGCTTTGGGGTGGTGATGACACCCTGAGGGCGCTCATCCATCTGCTGGATGAGGCAACGGACGTGGACATCCTGTCAGCCCCCAACATAGTGGCGACCGACAACCAGGAGGCCAGGATCGAGATCGGTGAAGACGTGCCGGTCCTCTCCGAGTCCATTGTGAGTACCGGTGGGGTGACCACCCAGGGGGTCCAGTACAGGAAGACAGGAATAATCCTTCAGGTGAAGCCCTATATAAACGACAACGGCCTAGTGCGCATGGAGGTGACCCAGGAGGTGAGCCAGGTTAACGATCAGCAGACCTCTGGAATCACCTCTCCCAGGATAACCAATAGAAAGGCGACCACCTATCTCATTGCAGAAGATGGCCAGCACATCCTCATAGGTGGTCTCATGAGTACCAAGACCCAGGAGACCCATACGGGTATCCCTGTGTTGAAGGACATCCCTGTTCTGGGCTATCTCTTTGGCTCAAAGGGGCAGAAGGTTGAAAAAAAGGAGCTCATCTTCATCCTTACGCCACACGTGATCAAATCAAGGGAACATGCAGACAGGCTCACCAAGGAGTTTGCCCTGAAGGTCCACTCCCTCAAGAAGATGCTCGAGGAGAACAGGATCCTCGAGAAGAAAAAGAGAAAGAGCCAGCAGCAAGATGAGGCAGAGCTGGATGAGATCTATTAATGCCCTGATAGGCCTTGCCGTTGCCTGCCTTTTCCTAATGGCTTCCTGTCTCGAAGCTGCCAATTTTGAGCCTCCGCCTTCCTGGAAAGGGCAAAAAGGGAAGACGCATATTGACGGAAAGGGGCATGTCGACATCCTGTCCATCCTGAGGGCCGATCCCTTTGATCCCAAGCGGGGAGAGGGGCGCATAATCGATTCTCCAGAGGGTATCACTGCCCAAGAGGGGATAGAGAAGAAGTATGTCCTTTACGGGCTTGTGTCAGCAGGCAGGCTCAAAGAGGCCTATCTGGGGTTAAGAGAGCGGAAAAAGGGGGAGGAAAAGGAGTACAGACGGGTGGTTGAAGGTGATCTCGTTGATGGCTGGAAGGTGGTCTCAATAGGAGAGCGCGGGATCAAGCTCACCTCCAAGGGGAAAGAGGTCTTTTTGAGGGTCTTCGATCAGGAGCGGCCGGGAAGGGCGGTAAAGAGGCCGGTTGCCCTTGCAACTCCCAGAAAGAGGATTCAGCAGGGAAGGCCGGGCAGGCCGGTAAGCTCTGCCAAGGACAAAAGACAGGAGCTCAGGCAGAGGGTCGAGTCCATCAAGAATAAAAAGCCCTCGAGGCCAAAAGGGTCGAAGGGAAGGCGTGTAAGACCCAATCCCCTTGACAGCACCACAGCTGTTAAAACGCCGGGTCCTTTTAGAAGGGATACGGGCCGCCAGCACAGTAGCGGCTTTCCTCCAGGCTTTGTCTCTGGCAGCCGACCTCCGGCTCAGGAACCTCCTCCCATCCCGGATCCCTTTCCGGCCCGGAATCCGGGCAGGGATTCAGGCGGCCTTTAGCAATTCAACCTAGTGATCAGATTCGGTGAGCAAGGAGCCTTCGAAGGCAGGGGGCAAACAACTCACCTTGCTCCACGCTCTGCTCCGCCTTGCCCGCTCAATCTTCTATCTTGAAATAGTCCTTGTACCACTCGATAAATTTTGGAATACCCTCTTCGAGGGTGGTCTCGGGCTTGAATCCCGTATCCCGCACCAGGTCGTCTATATCGGCATAGGTGGCAGGCACGTCACCTGGCTGTAGGGGCAGAAGATTCTTCTCCGCCTTCCTTCCAAGGCAGTCCTCGATCACCTCTATGAAGTGCATCAGCTCAACCGGATTGTTGTTGCCGATGTTGTAGATCCGGTAAGGGGCATAGCTGGTGCCAGGATCGGGTGCATTGCCATCCCAGTCCGGATTGGGTTGGGCAGGTCGCTGCATCACCCGTACAACACCCTCGATGATGTCGTCTATATAGGTAAAGTCGCGCTGCATCTTGCCATAGTTGAAGACGTCGATGGGCCGTCCCTCAAGGATCGCCTTGGTGAAGAGGAAAAGCGCCATGTCCGGTCGTCCCCAGGGACCGTAGACCGTGAAGAATCTGAGCCCAGTACAGGAAAGGCCGTAGAGATGGCTGTAGGTGTGGGCCATGAGTTCGTTGGCCTTCTTGCTCGCCGCATAGAGAGATACAGGATGGTCCACGTTATCGTGCACGCTGAAGGGCATCTTGGTGTTGGAGCCATATACGGAGCTGGAAGATGCGAAGACCAGGTGCCTCACCTTGTTGTGTCTGCAGCCCTCCAGGACGTTTACGAATCCCACCAGATTGGAATCCACATAGGAGTGGGGATTTATCAGGGAGTAGCGTACCCCTGCCTGGGCTGCCAGGTTCACCACGGCATCGAACTGCTCCTGCTCGAAGAGGGCCTTCATGCCTTCTCTGTCAGCCAGATCGATCTTTACGAACTTGAACCTTTCATAGGGCCGTAACAGTTCGAGCCTGGAATGCTTTATGGCAGGGTCGTAGTAGTCGTTGATGATATCAAGGCCCACCACTGAACAGCCATCTTCAAGGAGCCTCCTGGAGAGGTGAAAGCCGATAAAGCCTGCAGCACCTGTAACCAATACCTTTTCTGGCCTAAAAAGTTCCATTTGTTTTTCAATCCTATCCTTTTATATGTCTTGTATGTCCTTGTCTGTTTGGTGGCCGCTTTTGAGGACTTCTCTGCTTAAGGCAGGCTACTCCACTGTTACGCTCTTTGCCAGATTTCTCGGTTGATCCACATCACATCCCCTGGCAAGGGCTATCTCATAGGCAATGAGCTGAAGCGGGATGGTATAGAGAAACGGATTCAGGTCCGGATCATCCACCTTCGGCAGCAGGATCACATGCTCTGTGAGACCGGTCAGGTTGGTATCACCCTCTTCTCCGAGTGCGATCACTATGCCCCGCCTCGACTTTACCTCCTCCACATTGCTGATCATCTTTTCATATACATGGTCCCTGGGAATCAAGGCAACCACCGGCAGCGTCCTGTCGATGAGGGCAATGGGGCCATGTTTCATCTCGCCAGCAGCATAGCCCTCGGCATGGATGTAGGAGATCTCCTTTAGTTTCAAGGCCCCTTCAAGGGCAATGGGAAAGTTTAGGTGGCGGCCCAGATAGAGAAAGTCGCTTGCAGTATAGAAGCGGTCTGCCAATTCAGAGGCCTGGCTGTGCCATGACTTGAGATTGGCCTCTATGGTCTCGGGTATCTTTATGAGCCCCTTGATCTTCGCCTTGATCTCATCTCTGTCCAGGGTCTCTTTCAGGGACGCAAAGAGCAGGGCAAGGATATACAGGGCTGTCAGCTGGCTCGTGAAGGCCTTGGTGGATGCAACACCTATCTCAGGGCCTGCATGGGTGTAGACAGTTCCGTGTGATTCCCTGGTGATGGTGCTTCCAAGCACATTGCATATGGAGATGATCCTTGAGCCAAGGTCCTTGGCCAGACGCAGCCCTGCCAGGGTATCTGCCGTTTCGCCGGATTGGGAGATGGGGATGGTAAGGATGGAATCATCTATCAGGAGATCGCGGTAGCGAAACTCTGAAGCCAGCTCTACCTCTACAGGGATGCGTGCCCAGGACTCGATCCAGTATTTGGCCACAAGCCCGGCATGCCACGAGGTGCCGCAGGCAAGCAGGATGACGCGGCTGAGCCTTTTTACTGCATCAGGCGTCAGCTGGGCCTCAGGGAGGGTGATCTCGCCCGTCTCAGGCTCCACCCGTCCCCGGAAGGTGTTCAAAATGGCATGGGGCTGCTCGTAGATCTCCTTGAGCATGAAGTGCTTGTATCCAGCCTTTTCGGCCATTGCCGCATCCCAGGTGACTGTCTGGGCCTGGCGTTCGAGGGGGGTGCCGTCAGACACAGACATTATCTCTATGCCCTGTCTCCTGAGGATGGCCATCTCGTCGTCTTCTAGAAATATCACCTGGCGTGTGAAGGGAAGGAGTGCAGGTATGTCAGAGGCGATGAATGCCTCTCCATCCCCGACTCCCAGGACCAGAGGGCTGTGTTTCCTGGCAGCTATCAGGGTGTCAGGCATCTTTGCCCAGAGCACCCCCAAGGCGTACGAACCTTCGGCATCCCTGAGGGCCTGTCTGATGGCAGCGGCAAGATCGCCATCTACTAGATACTTTTCGATTAGATGGGCCAGGACCTCGGTATCTGTTTCAGAGGCAAACCTGTGCCCTTCTGCCTCGAGTTCCCTTCTGAGGCTCGCATAGTTTTCTATGATCCCGTTGTGGACCACCACCAGCTCACCGCTGCAATCGGTGTGGGGATGTGCGTTGTCCTCGGTGGGCTCCCCATGGGTTGCCCACCTGGTATGGCCTATACCTACGGAACTCCTGGTGCCGCGATAGTCTTCGAGGACATCTTCCAGGGCGGAAAGCTTCCCCTTGACACGCACCCTGCTCAATTTGCCATCCTGGGGCCAGGCCACTCCTGCAGAGTCATAACCGCGGTACTCGAGCCTCTTGAGCCCTTGAAGCAGCACGGGCAATATCCTGCGATGGCCGACATATCCTACGATTCCGCACATACTTTGCTCTCCTTGCTGATATCTTTCACCTTGCCCCTTCCCTGAAAAGGATGGTCTTTACCGTCTTGAGTATGATGAACAGGTCAAGCCAGATGGACATGTGCTTTATGTAATATAGATCGTATTCAAGTTTTCTCTTGGCATCTTCCACGGAAGAGCCATATGGATAGTTTATCTGTGCCCATCCTGTCAGGCCTGGTTGAACCGTATGTCTCTGATCATAGAAACGGATCTGTTTCTTGAGCTCTTTTACGAATTCCGGCCGTTCTGGGCGAGGCCCCACAAAACTCATCTCCCCCTTGAGCACATTCCACATCTGGGGGATCTCATCTATCCTGGTCTTTCTGATGATCCGTCCTACCCTGGTGACCCTGGAATCGTTCTGGGTCGCCCATTTGGCCCCGTCTTTTTCTGCATCCTTGGTCATGGATCGGAACTTTATCACCTCGAAGGGCACTCCATCCTTGCCGACCCTGACCTGCCTGTAGAATATGGGGCCTTCCGACTCGAGCTTGATGAGAAGCGCTGTGAGAACCGTTACGGGAAGGGTGAGTATCAATCCGACCAGCGAGAGCAGGCCGCCTACCAGGCGTTTTCCAAGCAGGGTCGCCCTTGACTTCTGAAACCCCTGCTTGAATATGAGCCAGCTGGGATTGATCTTGTCCACAAGGATCTTTCCCTGTGTGGCCTCTATAAAGGTTTCCCCTTCGGTTATATCGATCCCCTGCATCTTGCATGCTATGAGTTCATCGATGGGCATGTTGCCGCGGCGTTCATCCATGGCAACAATGATCTCTTCAGCCCCGAGTCTGTGCACCTTTGAAAGCAGATCATCGAAGCCTCTTTCTACAGATGGCAGATCGAGATCACTGTATGCATCACTTTCGGATGGACTCGCTATAATACCTTGTATCTTGTAGCCGCAGTCTGGATTGTCCCTGGTCTCCTGTACGATCTGTCTTGGAAACCCCCCTTGGGCCAAAATGGCGGTTGGGCGTGCGCCTATCTGGCGCTTTATCATGAGAAGATAGACATATCTCCATATGCTGCTCAGTGCGATAAAGAGAAGGATCTCCCAAAAATAGACCCACTTGCCGGGAAGGAGAGGGGGGATGGCCCAGTATACCAGCCCGAGAAATATGGATGCGCTTCCAAGGGCCTGCAGCAGCCTTCTGGTCATCTCGAGAAAGTCCATGCCCGGCCTGAAAGAGTAGAGACCGAAATAGTAGAGAGAGAGCAGACAGGTGATCACCACCAGGATTACCCTGAGAAAAGGCAGAGGATTATGATATGACGGGATCTCTCCTGTGGTAAGGGATGTCAATACAAACAGGGTGATATAGAGAAATATCCCTTCCCAGAAAAAGAGGATGAACTTTCTTATGGGATAGGTCTTTCCAAATAGTCTCAGCATGATGGCTCAAGGGATTTGGCGGCTTCCTTCTCAAGTGCCGTAGCCATAACCGTAGCCGGAGCCATATTTGCGATAGTAGCTTTGGCGCCGGGGTGGGACCTCGAAGGCGTTGAAGACGATCCCGAGTATCTTTTCCCTTCCGATCCTGTTTACCGCCTCTTCAACGGCCTCTCTTGTAGAAACGGCGTAGCGGACCACCAGGATCACCCCGTCCACATATTTGCTGAGGGTTATGGTCTCTGCTGCCAGGATGGCTGGCGGTGAGTCTACGATTATGAACCTGTCATCGTAACGTTGCCTGGTCTCTTCAAGAAGAGAGTACATCTTCTCCGAGGTCATTATCTCGGCAGGATTTCGCACCTGTGATCCTGCCGTCAAGACGGTCAGCTTAGGAATGGGCGATTTCTGAAGGAAATTTGACAGGTTGGACTCCGATTCCAGATAGTCTGTAAGACCTATCCGATTTTCCATGCCGAGCATGTTGTGGACGTTTGGGCGTCTGGCATCGGCATCTATGACCAATACGTATGGATTTACGCTCTGGGCAATGCTGACTGCCAGATTGCAGACTGTCATGGTCTTTCCCTCCTGCTCCATGGCAGAGGTGATCAAAATGGATTTGATCTCTCTGCCTTCAGGGGGATGGAATATGGATGCCCGAAGGACCTTGAAGTGTTCAGCAGCCAGGCTGTCCGGCTTGTGGTATACGATGATCTTGGGATCGATAGGACGCTGAAAGAGAGAAGATGAGCCCCTTTTTTTAGAATCGCCAAGGAGGTCTTCCTGTTCCTTGGAGGTCTTCTCAGCCTCTTTTGCAGTTCTTTGTCTGGCTGTTAAGCCAAGAGAGTCTCCAAAATCCTCCCCTCCTTTCAGCTCTAACTTACTATCTTCGTTAAATGAGGTGCTGTTAGCAGCCTCTGCCTTTTCAAATGCCTTTGATAGCTTACCCATCAGAAGAATCCATCTCGTCTAGTTTAACAGTCGTTCAATGGCAGAAAAGTATTCCGGGAGATCCTTTCCCATAAGCAGCCACAAGAAAATGGCCATCAATAGCAAGATGCCGGAAATGGCCAATAGTTTAAAAAAAATGGTGAAAGAGGCCCTGTTTTCCCCCTTGCCGTTTTTGCCGCGTCTGGCTTGTCCTTTATCGTGGCCCTTGAGCGCCAAGTCCATCTCTTCTGCGCACTCTCTTATAATATCATCGTCAATTTTGGGGGCTTCTCTTACAAAACCCGTGAGCATGGCCTTGTCTGCCAGTATGTTGATAACACGCGGAATGCCTCCAGAATATCTGAAGATTGCCTTTTGGGCCCTTGGTGTGAATATGTTTACATCCTTGGCCCCTGCTTTCATGAGGCGTACTTCCAGATAGCGGCAAGTCTCTGCCTCGGACAGGGGACGGAGATGATATCTCAGGGTTATGCGTTGATTGAGGGCCCGCATGCCATCCCGTTTGAGTATTTCTTTTATCTCAGGCTGACCAACCAAAATGATGTTCATCAGCTTTCCTTCAGGTGTCTCCAGGTTGGAAAGGAGCCTGATCTCCTCGAGTAGCTCTTCGGTGAGGCAGTGGGCCTCATCCACGATCAATATGACGTTTTCCTGATTCCGCTTGGCATCTTGCAGAAAACTGCCAAGCTTTACCAGGAATTGGGCCTTGTCCGGGGTCTCTCCAAGATTGAAGGCCTTGGAGATGAGATAAAAAAATTCATTCGTGGTGAGTTTGGGATTGGATATGAAAGCGGTTTGCGTGTATTTGGGTATATTTCTTAAAAGCAGGTGTAGGAGAGTGGTCTTTCCCGTGCCGACATCCCCTGTGATGAGTACAAACCCCTTTTTCTGAATCAGCCCGTAGCGGAGGTGTGCAAACCCCTCCTTGTGGACATCGCTGCTATAAAAGAAGTTGGGGTCTGGCGCAATGGAGAAGGGATGTGTCTCTAAACCGTAAAATTTGAGATACATATCAGATGAGATGTGAGAACGACCCTGGCCCTTTTTTGATGAGCAGCAGTAGCAGAAAGGCTACGGCCCCATAGCCCGCAAAGGCCGCTGTTGAATATATGATGGTTTTTATCCTCTTTCTTTTCAACTCCTCCTGGGAATATATGTAGGGAACACAGATCAGTATGGGGAGGGCTATGGCCTTTGAGACATCCTCTGGATCATAAAAGTTTTTGGACAAAAACTCCAGGGCAAAGGCCAAGCCTATCCCGAGGCCGAAGGCCATGATGAATACCAGAGGTAAAACTTTTTTTAGATCTGGCTTTATGGGTTTTTCTGGCACCCGTGCCGGATCAATGATCCTGAAGTGTTCCCCTTGCTGTTTGCGTTCCAGGGCGGCTGCCTGTTCCGCCTCTATTTTTCGCTGAAGCAAATTTTGGTATGTGGCCCTGAGATTGTCATAATCCCTTGTGAGATCAATGAGTTCCTGCTCTCTTTTCGGGGTATTTTCGATCCGTTTTTCATAGAGGGCTATCTTTTCCTGAAGTATCTTGGCATCCCTCTTGAGCTGTCTGATTTCAAGATCGATGTTTTTCAGCTGAAAATTGATGTTGTCCAGCAGGGGATCCCCTGTAACATCAACTGCCGTCTGTTGAGAGTCCTCCTGCTGCTGGTCTGCGATCTCCTTTTGGCGCTCCTCTATCTGTTTCTTGAGTGCAATGACGTCCGGATGGTGCTCTGTATAGCGGGCTAAAAGTTGCTTGAGCTGCTGCTGAAGCTCCATCAAAGAGGCAGGTGCGCTCTCGCCGGTGCCGTAGCTGGCCTCCTCCCCTTGATTTGGAACCAGGTTCTGGGCAAGGCCTCGCTGAAGACGGGCCTTTTGTTGTGCATACTGCTGCTGAAGGAGAAGTTTTCGGTCCTGAGCCCGTCTTATGCTCTCTTTTACCCCTTCGAGCTGCTGCTGCAAACTGTTGAGAGTAGCAATGTTGGAGGTTCGCTGTTCTGGCAGCTCCCCCATATGCTCCATCTTGTATTTTTTCAGGGCCTCTTCCCGCTGCTTGAGCTGATTGTAGATCTTTTCCAGTTGCGAGTTGAGAAACGAGGCCGTCATTTCTGCCTGGGTCTCCCGCAGCTTAAGGTTCTCTTCAACGAACATGTTGGCCATGGCATTAAGAACCTTGGTGATGAGGACAGGGTCCTTCCCTTCAAAGGTGAGTACAAAGGCATTGCCACGTGCCGTGCGAGGCTGTTCTATCTGGATCTTCTTCCTCATTAACTCCACAACACTCTCCATGGGGAGCTTCTGCCGCTCCTCTGGATAGAGATTGAACTCTTTGATGATGGCCTCCAAGTTTGTCCGACTCGTGATCTCCTGCAAGATGGCCCTGATTCTGTCCTCATTCCCTCCTGTCACGGTAGAGCGTACATAGGCCTCGGGGACACGTTGAGGAACCACTACTATGGTGGTGGTGGTCTTGTAGATTTGAGGGGTCAAGAGGCAATAGCCTACACCAAGAAGAAGGATAGGGATGGCAGTCAAGATGATCAGCCATCTCCTCCTCAAGAGGAGCTGTAGATATTGATCGATCTGCTGATTAGGGCCTTGAGGCGCCGCTGTTTGATTGGTCTGAATTCCTTCCATAATCTATAGCCATTCATAACTCGCTGTGAGATTGAACATTATGATATGCTGTTCATAGCCTGCTGGCCGATCGTCGATTTCCGTCTCTGAAGACTCATTGTATTGATATTCAAGGGTGGATGTGAGCCAGGGCAGGATGAGGTAGTTACAGCCGGCAGAGAACCGATAGGTCTCGGTCCTGTCATCATGTCCACTTTCCATCTCGGGTGTCAGGTCATGATAGTATCCGGCAGAGGCATATAGTCCCAGTCGATCCGACAGGTCATAGGAGGTGGAAAGGGAGATGGATCGGTACTCTGTAAAGCCCCTGTTCTCGTAGTCGTTGAAGGCTGTCCTGGTGCCTGCCTCCATAGATAGGGTGGTGTGAAAGTGATTCCATGTATAATCGAGCCCAAGGCTTCCCATGAAGCCAGAGTCTTCACTGTCTGGGTCATAGCCCACATAGTCCATTGCCCCGTTCTCATCTATGTTGGATCGGCTCCAGAAGCCGGCAGATGCATGCAGTGTCCAACTGGATGAAAATGCCTTTTCAAACCCGGCTGTCAACCTGTGGATGTGATAGTCAAAGCCCTCAGGGCCATACTCCTGTACGAACTCAATGGAATAGTCGAGGTCTATTGTCATATGAGGGGAGTAGCGGTATGTGTAGACGAGCCCTATATCCTGTGTCTTTCTGGAATATTCATATTCATAGTCGTATCTGCGCCAACTGTAGGTAAGTCCAAGCCCATGTCTCTGGCTGAACCAGTATGTCAGCTCCAGCTCCGGGCCGTAGGCAACAGAGTCGTCATTGTCTCCGTAGCCCTCGCCCTCTGGGCCGTCACTGCTGTTGGTGTAGTTGATCCTGGCATCATAATAGGTGAGTGTGAGGGCATCTTCAGGGCCGAATTGATACGTAAAACCAGCCGCTGTGGTGGTGTCCAGGTGGCTTGATCTCGTATCCATCCTTGCGTTTGGATCCCTGTCCACATAGTCGGTATAGCTCAACTCCTCCGGCTCTTCGCTGTATATGAGCCCTTCTGTAACAAAAAAGCTCAGATGCTGGGTAATTGCCCTGGTGTAGTCCAGGGAGAGATTGTGTCCCAGATAGTTCTGGTCCGAGTGTTCATGGAAGTAGTTGAAGACAGGGGAGTATTCCCCGGAAAACTGCTGGTGTTCCGTCTCGTTTCTAAGCCCGATGGTCGGGGTAACCGTCAGCCTATAGTCTCCGGCGCTCTTTCCCTCATAGTCCTTGCGTTGAGGGTCCAGGAATATATTGGAGTCATACTCGTTTGATATCGTCGCCCTGACATAGGGGATCCAGTCTGCCATAGACTCTGTAGGAAGACAGATGAGGCCCCAGCAGATGCAGAAGGCCACAATTAGATGATATCTCTTATCAAGGTACAATGATCGTATCCCCCGGCTTTAGAAAGATGTTCTGCTCAAGCCTCTTGCCCTTTGATACCTCGTCATAGTCGAATTCGATCTTCTCCTGCTTTCCTCCCTCTGTGCGCAGAATCACTATCTCGTCTCCTTCAGCCCATTCGGCCAGTCCCCCTGCCTGGGCAATGGCCTGAAGCACTGTGGTCGGGTTTAAAAGAGGGTATTTCCCTGGCTGATTGACCTTGCCAAGGATGAAGATGTTCTTGCTGTTTACCTCCTGTACACCTACGGTAACTATGGGATTTGCAATAAAGTCCTTGAGTCTCTTTTCAAGCTCCTCCTTCATCTTGAGCGGGGTCAGGCCCTGTGCCTTTATATCGTTTATGAGGGGGAAGGTGATCTTTCCATCCGGCCTGACCGGATACGTCCCAGATATGGATGGCTCACGCCAGACGGTGATAGCCAGCACGTCTCCTGCCCCTATTATGTAGGTGTCATCGTTTTTTTGGGGTGTTTCTTTCAGGTTTTTTCCCGGCAGGTTTTCTTCTGGCCGGTTTTTTTCTTTCAGGTTTTCTTCCGGCTGGGCTCCATAGAGATCTGCCGATAAAGCAAATGGCGCCAAAAGAAGGACAGAGATCAGGATTACCTTTAAAAACTTCATGTTACCTCGCTTGTGCCGCTATCTTAACTCTACAGTTGCTTCTTGCATCACTACATTAACGATAATGCCTAAGATTTGAGTCCCGAAAGATACTCGTCCCACTCATAGGGCAGCATGGCCCGTTTTTTGGTATTGCACTCCTTGCATGCCGGTACCAGATTGGCCTTTATGCTTCTTCCACCCCTGGCCAGTGGCACCAAGTGATCCATTGTCAGTCGATTGGGGCCCACGAAACGGCCACAGTAATAACATCGACCAGAAGAGCACTTCTTCCTCCACCATCTCGTAGCCCGAAGAGCTCTTGCCTTTTGTTTTTCCCGTTTAATATCGTCTTCGGCAAAATGGGGAATATATGAAAGGCTGCTGTCGATTTTGTTCATATATAAATTGTTGAAAGGGGCGACCAGGGCCAGCAGAGCCTGTTTGTCCTTTTGTCAAAATGGTCGATATAAAAAATAACTGCCTATTTTTAAATGAAATCAGGCCAAAAGACAATATCTAAAAGTTTTGATTCATGCACAGGTCCAAAAGAACCCTGAAAAATGCGGTGAGCGCCGTCCTTCCTGCCAACAGCACCATGCTCAGGGCAGTCCTGGCCGAGACAGCCAATCCTGAACAGGGCGCTGGCAATCTGGCTGGGCTCATCCTCAATGATATGGGCTTGTCTGTCTATCTGTTCAGGCTCATAAATTCCGCCTTCTATGCCAGCTCCAGGGCCAATATAATCTCGATGAGATATGTGGTTGTGCTGCTCGGGGTGGAGAATGTGGCCAGGGCCATCAAAAAGATCCCTGTCATAACCGCAAGAGGGGATTTGAACCTTTGGCTCTACAAGTACATAGCGGCAAGGGCACTGCTTGCCTCTTTTTTTGCGCGCACTTTGGCAGAGAGGCTCTCAAACAGGTGGCTGGAGCCGGAAGAGGCCCGGATCTGTGCCATGATCCGCCCCTTCGGGCTCCTGTCTCTATGGTGTGCCTATCCAGATCAGTTTGGAGCAATATATGACAGTACAAAGAGGCAGATCGATCTCGACCGCTTCAAGCGACTGTCCGGCTGGAGCCCTTCCGGACTGGGTTATGAGGTCGCCAGGGCCTGGAATCTTCCAAGGATGATGAGGATTGTCATATGTCCCGATCATTTCAATCTGAAACGCCTGAGCAAGAAGGAGGCCCTGCTCCTTACCGTGGCTTCCTGGACAAACAGCTATATCTCAGGTGGCGCTGGCATACGTAAGAGGTCGTGGCTTGCCAAGATCAAATCCAGGCTGGAAGAGGAGCTGGATCTCGAATGGAAGAGCTTTTCAAAGATGGTTCCGGGGATCCTTGAAAGATTCGAGCAACAGCTGCCCGAATACTACACAATCCTTAGAGAAGAGCGGATTATTGAGATGTTACCCGTATGATGTTACCCTGGATCAATGGACAAGAGGACCAGATCCAGGCTGCGTAAGACCCTCTGGGCCATGTTGGCCTACAGCCCCGGGGAGTTTCGCCTGGTAGGGGCCAGGGGCGGCTGGATCAAGATCAGCGAGGCTGCCAAGGCCCTCCACGAAGAGGGGCTGTTCAGGTTTGTAACCGAGGCCTCCCTCAAGCAGTTCGTAACCCTTTTCTGCAGTGATCTCTTTGAACTAGACCATGACAGCAGCCTGATCCGCTGTGGAGACGAAGCCCTGCGGGCAAGGGCCTTTGAATATCCTGTCTCCTTTCCCCCCAAGAGGCTGTTTTGTGCCATTAGGAAAAGGGCCGCCTTCAGTGTGGAAAAAGGGGGGCTGAGACCCACTGGAGATCTGCCATGGGTGGTCCTCTGCAAGGATCGGGACTCCGCCCTCTTGCTTGGAAAGAGGCGGGGCGCCTTTGAGATGGCAGAGGTCAACTCCAAGGTGGCAGAGGGCAGGGGGGTAAGATTCAGGGCAGGAGGGGGCAGCCTCTACCTTGCAGACTGGATCCCCCCTGATGCAGTTAGCCTTTCAGAGGAGCTGATCGTCTGGATGAGGATGGAAGAGGCGGCGAGAAAGGAGCGCAAAAGGCAGAAGGAGGCGGTAGAACAGGACCGGACCGAGTCCCTGCTCTCCATCTGCACCCCTTCTTCAAGTGCAGGACAAAGGGGTATGCATCCGGGCTCCATCTATCCAACAGCAGAGAGAATGCTTAGATTCTACGATGAGAAAGAGCAGGCCAGGACAAGATTTTCGAGAAAGAGGTCTAAAAAAGGAAAGAAGAGGCGGAAGGGGTCCTGAAAAAGGGGATCGGCCAAAGAGGCCTGCATCTAAGGAATATGATGATCGGCTCTATTGAAAGAATAGCCAGGCTGGCACTCCGGCCCACCGATAGAAAGGGCAGAAAGGGCAGTGCCCGACCTCTATGGTTATCGGCCTTCAGGGGCCTTGTCTTGGCTCTTTGGCTTGTGGCACTCTTTTCACAGCCCCTGTTTGCCGAGATGTCGGTCCAGGAGGAGCGCGAACTGAGTGAAAAGCTTCTGCGCCAGGTCATCCCCCAGGTAAGGCTGGTGAAGGACCCTGAGATCACGAGTTTCGTTGCCAGAATCGGCAGAAACATCCTTGATGTCATGGGGCCGCGCTATTTCAAGTACCGCTTTTTTGTCATAGAGGACGACGCCCTGAATGCCTTTGCCATGCCAGGAGGGCTGGTCTTCGTCCATACCGGGCTCATAGAGGCCATAGATAGCGAAAATGAACTCGCATGCGTGCTGGCCCATGAGTTTGGACACGTACGGGGCCGTCACATGATAAGGCGCGTTGACAACATGAAGTATGTGAGCATCGGGACCGCCATTATGGCCTTGGCAGGGATCTTCCTGGGAGATGCCCAGGCCACCTCGGCCGTTATTTCGAGCTCCCTCGCCCTGGGTCAGTCCATAGCCCTCAAATATAGCAGGGCCGACGAGCAGGAGGCCGACAGGCGGGCCCTGGAGTGGATATGTAAGGCGGGCTACGATCCCAGGGGGCTCATCACCACACTGGAGAAGATGCAGCGGAACCAGTGGTTCGGCTCGTCATCCATCCCCAAGTATCTGTCCACACACCCGGCGCCTGAAGAGAGGATTACCTATCTGGAGGACTATACCAAGAGTCATCCCTGCCCGGAGAGGCGCAAGGAGAACCGGTTTCTCCTGAAAAAGATCCAGGTCAAGCTCCACGTCATGTCCTCGGACCCTCTCCAGCTGGTCAAGGAGTACAAGCTCAAGGTGGTGAAGTCTCCCAAGGATCCCCTGGCCTGGTATGGATATGCCCTGTCCCTTTCAAAGGCGAGGAGGTTCGGCCAGGCCTTTGAGGCCTTCGACAAGCTCTTTGCCCTTGCCAGGGAGTCTGTCCAGTTCGAACCGGGCCATTTCGAGCTCGATGCGGCCTCGGCCTATTATGAAGCCGGCAGATATCTTGAGGCCGTAAGGCTCCTTGAGAGATATCTCGCCTTCCATCCAGAGGACGACTCGGCGAAGTTTCTCATGGCAAAGGCCCTGAACGAGCAGGGCCAGTCTCTGGAGGCCATAGAATATTTCAAGCAGATAGAGCCTCGCTGGGATGATGACCCGGAATTCCTCTTCCACTATGGAAGAACACTTGCTGCTGCAGGCCAAAAGGGCAAGGCCCACTACTACTTCTTCAAGTATTACGGACTGATAGGGGATTCAAGGAGTGCCGCATACCACAAGAGGCGTGCCCTTGCCCTCCTGTCTCCCAAAAGCCCTCTCAGGAGGAAGATGGAGGGACAGGCAGGACCTGAGGAGAGCAAAGGGCAGGAAATGGGTCAAGAGGGCCAGCCCGGTGGCCCAGGCTTCTCCTTCAGGCGTGACTGGCAGGAGGTGAGATGACAATGGCGGACAGTGGCCGAAGCCCTGCCCTGTCCTTTTTCGGGCTTGCAGCAGCGGTCCTGATCCTTGATCAGCTGACCAAGGCCGTAGTGGCTGCCAAATTCGCCCTCCATGAATCGGTTGAGGTCATCCCCGGCCTTTTCAGCTTGACCCTGGTGCACAACAGTGGGGCCGCCTTTGGCTTTCTGGCTGAGCATGGCCCGTGGCGCCTCTGGTTTTTTCTCTTCACTGCCCTTGCTGCCCTGGTGGGGATCACCCTTTTCTACTTAAAGAGCTCCAAGAAGGGATGGCTACTGCTCTTTGGCTGCTCCTTTATCGCCGGCGGGGCTGCAGGCAACCTCATAGACCGGATCAGGTTTGGATACGTCGTTGATTTTCTGGACTTTTACATAGATGGCCTCCACTGGCCCGCCTTCAATGTGGCAGATTCAGCCCTCACAGTGGGTACCGCCCTGCTGGCCCTCTATCTCCTCCAGGAAGAAAAAGAGAAAAAAAGGTGATTTTTTGAAAAAAGGGGCTTGCCATGAAAAAGTTCGTGCTTATATTAGCACTCGCTATCGTTGAGTGCTAACAATACTTGGATGGCCGTCCAAGCATTCAATTTTCCAGCAAATTCAAATCAGACAAAGGAAAAGGAGATAGGTGCTATGAAGATTCGTCCGCTTCACGATCGCATACTTGTAGAGCGCCTCGAAGAAGAGGAGAAGACCAAGGGCGGGATCATCATCCCGGATACCGCCAAGGAGAAGCCCATCCAGGGCAGGGTAGTGGCTGTTGGAAACGGTAAGATATTGGAAAACGGCGAGGTCAAGCCCCTCGATGTGAAAGAGGGCGACAAGATCCTGTTCGGCAAGTATGCAGGTACTGAGGTAAAGATCGACGACAATGAATACCTCATCATGAGGGAAGACGACGTTCTCGGTGTGATCGAGGACTAAAACAAAAAATAAGAGATAAACGGAGGTCGAGATAAATGGCTGCAAAAGAGATTAAATATGGTGTAAAGGCAAGGGAATCCATCCTGAACGGCGTAAACGCCCTTGCTAATGCCGTAAAGGTTACCTTGGGCCCCAAGGGCCGCAACGTGGTTATCGAGAAATCCTTTGGTTCCCCTGTCATCACCAAGGATGGTGTCACCGTGGCCAAGGAGATAGAGCTTGAGGACAAGTTCGCCAACATGGGTGCCCAGATGGTCAAGGAGGTCGCCTCCAAGACCAGTGATGTGGCAGGCGATGGTACCACTACCGCTACCATCCTGGCCCAGGCCATATACACCGAGGGCTCAAAGCTCGTGGCTGCAGGCGTAAACCCCATGGCACTCAAGCGCGGCATCGACAAGGCAGTGGCCTCTGTGGTGGAGAAGCTCAAGAGCATCTCCAAGCCCACCAAGGATCAGCAGGAGATCGCCCAGGTCGGCACCATCTCCGCCAACAACGATCCCACCATCGGCAATATCATTGCCGAGGCCATGGACAAGGTGGGAAAAGAGGGCGTTATCACCGTCGAAGAGGCCAAGAGCATGGAGACTTCCCTGGATGTGGTCGAGGGTATGCAGTTCGACCGCGGATACCTGTCTCCATATTTTGTGACCGATCCCGAGAGGATGGAGTGTATCCTCGAGGATCCTTATATCCTGGTCCATGAAAAGAAGATCAGCAACATGAAGGACCTGCTTCCCATCCTGGAGCAGGTGGCAAAGATGGGCCGTCCCCTCATGATCATCGCCGAGGATGTGGACGGTGAGGCCCTGGCCACCCTGGTGGTCAACAAGCTGCGTGGAACCCTTCAGGCGTGCGCTGTCAAGGCCCCTGGCTTTGGTGACAGGCGCAAGGCCATGCTCGAGGATATCGCCATCCTCACTGGCGGCACCATGATCGCCGAGGATCTTGGTATCAAGCTCGAGAACATCACACTGAACGACCTCGGTACCGCTAAGCGCGTGGTCGTGGACAAGGATACCACCACCATCGTGGATGGCGGCGGCTCCAAGGAGAAGATCGAGGGCAGGGTCAAGCAGATCCGCGCCCAGATCGAGGAGACCACCTCCGACTATGATCGTGAAAAGCTCCAGGAGCGCCTTGCCAAGCTCATCGGCGGAGTGGCTGTCATCTATGTGGGTGCTGCCACCGAGACCGAGATGAAGGAGAAGAAGGCCAGGGTGGAGGATGCCCTGAACGCCACCAGGGCCGCTGTGGAAGAGGGCATAGTGCCTGGTGGTGGAACCGCTCTGATCCGCTGTCTGGATGCCCTTGACGGCATCAAGGTGGATGATGAGGAAGAGAACCACGGAATCAATATCGTCCGCCGCGCCATCGAGGAGCCTCTGCGCCAGATCGCATACAATGCCGGCCATGAGGGCTCCATAATCGTGGAGCGGGTCAAGAGCGAGAGCGGAAACGTGGGCTTCAATGCCGCTACCGGCGAGTTCGAGGACCTGGTAAAGGCCGGGATCATCGATCCCACCAAGGTGACCAGGAGTGCGCTGCAGAATGCGGCAAGTGTCTCGAGCCTGCTTCTGACCACCGAGGCCATGGTGGCCGAGATCCCCAAGAAGGACGAGGGTGAAGGCGCCATGGGCGGTGGAATGCCTCCAGGAGGCATGATGTAAGATAT
>CAZNKD010000046.1:0-56013 GCA_964573615.1 uncultured Desulfobacterales bacterium
TCAGGATGAAAAATAGCCCTATGCCTGCAGCAAAGAAGAGATAGCCCCACAGGTGGAACTGGAACAGGAAGCTGCCCTCCCGGCCCTCTTCCTTCACATAGAACCTGTAGGCTATGAGATTTGCCAGAGAGCCCATGAGATTGCCAAAGCCCCCCACGCTCACACCCCAGAGCAGGGCCTGCCATTTTGTGGTGAAGTCCGAAAACAGCAGGGCTGCCGGCACATTGCTTATGAACTGGCTTGCAATGGCCGAGTAGAGGAAGACCTGATGGGGATCTGTCATCCGGAACTCCAGCATGGCCATGAGATTGTCCGTGAAGCCGAAAAAACAGGCAAAGGTGGCAAGGAGTAGATAGTCCACCTTGAGTGCCTCCCTGTCCAGAAGGACTGTGCCGGCCAGGATCACAAGGCCTGTCCATACCGGAAGGAGCTTGAGCACGGCGGCCAGGAACAGGGCCAGGGCGGCCAGGTAGGCCCATGCGGATTGGTTGAAGCCTGGAATCGTCCCGGATCCTGGTGGTGCAGAAAATATCAAGGCCCCGACTGCAAGGATAAGCAGCCCGCAGATCAGGCTGAAGGGGGCAATGGTCTCCATGAACTGCCAGGGATGGAGGTGGTAGAACCAGTAGATGAAGAGGTTCTGCGGGTTTCCAAAGGGTGTCATGGCAGAGCCTGCATTGGCGGCAAGGGCGAGGAATATAACGATGAGCCCCTTTTTGCTGCTGTCAAGGCGCAGTGCCAGGGGCACCCCTATGAGGAGGGCGACATCGTTGGTCACGAACATGGACAGGAAGAAGATTCCTGTGATGAGCCTCAGGGCGGGCCGGCTGCCCTGGCCGAGCCTGGCCGCGATATGTCCAAAAATTCCGCTCTTTTCAAGGCCCCTTATTATCACGAACAGGACAAACAGGATGAACAGGACCTCGAAGTCATGCCTGGAGTATAGAGGCAGCCTGCGGAGGTGGAAAGAGGTGAAGATGAGTCCTGCGGCAGCAGCGGAGAGCAGCCACTCCTTCATGAGGAAGTGGATGGTCCGCCCTGGAACCCGGTTCAGTGGTGTCAGATTCACTTGTCGCCTGCACTGTCTTCCCTTGGATTTGGGCGCTGGCCCTTAAGTCCAAGGTAATGACTCTGGTGCGCAATGGCACCAAAAAATTGTGCAGGGCAGGGGAAAGGCAGGAGAGGATGCGGCCTTCCAGGCCGTCCAGCCCCTATCAGCCGTATGCGTTGAAGTAGTATCCGTATCTTTCAAAGGCCCTCATGAGGCTTAGCCGTTTTTCTGCCGAAAGCCCCTGGTAAAAGGCCCGGATCTCCTCTGGTGTGCCGGATTCGCTGCAGATATAGCCATAGAGCAGGGAGCGCTCTTTTGCCGTCAGTTTGGAGCCGCGGAGGATACTTGGAAGATCTGTTTCACAAAGCTCCCTATGGATTTGGCCCTCCCGTTCGAGGCCCAGGACACAGCTTCCCTTGACCCCTTCACGTTCATCCACCGAGCCCTTGGTGATGACAACAGACCTCCGGGCACAGCCGGGCACTGCGGCAATGGCGGCTGCAGTGATCAGAAGCACAAAGAGGGTGCTCAATTTTTGTTGCCAGGTGGTGTCTGTGCGTCTTTTCATCTTTTGTCTCCTAATAGTTTGGCATAAAACCATCATAGAAAATCAGCCGGTTAAATGCAATCCCGGGCCTCTCCACTAATGGTGCAGCCGGGTCCTTTTTGAATCTTTCAGACTTGACGAAATGGGGTCAATGCTTAGCGTAAAGACAGGAAAAGCAAGGTATCATCCTGGAATAAAAGGAAAATAATCCAAATCAATGGAATCGAATCAAGGAGGACAAAGGCGATGTTGAATCAGTGGCTATCTCTCAGCGACCCGATATGGGAGAACTTCGACAATCTGCAGCGGGAGATGGAGCGGATGTTCCAGTCAGGTCCATTTTTTTCAGGGGCGCGAAGGGGACGTCAGACGCCCATCCCTGCCGTAAACATAGGTGAGACCCCGGATCAGGTGATCATATATCTCTTTGCACCAGGCCTTGATCCCAAGGAGATAGAGCTCACTATCGAGAAGAATACCCTGACCATTTCAGCCGGCAGGGATACCTCCAAGGATATCGACGACGGCGAAAAGGTGACGGGTTACTACAGAAAGGAGCGTTTCAGCGGGAATTTCAGGCGTGTCATAGCCCTGCCCGAGGGGCTGGATACCAGCCAGGTTGAGGCGAGATACGTAAACGGCATCCTCATTGTCTCCATAAAGAAGAAGGAGGAGGAGCAGACCCGCAAGATCGAGGTCAAGGTCGATTAGCAATGTGCCTGACCCAGGAGATCCAACAAAAATCAGGAGGTGAGTCTGTATGAGTGAGGAAAGAAGCACTGAAATGATAAAGAGGGAAGAACAGACACCGGCAGAGGCCGGAGCATATAAGAAGCCCGTGGTGATGGTACCCCCGGTGGACATATATGAGAAGGAAGATGGTGTGATCCTGCTTGCTGACATGCCGGGTGTGCCAAAGGACAAGATCGATGTCCAGGTGGACAAGAATGTGCTCACCATCAGGGGTGAGATCGGTGAGATCGTCCCCAAGGACATAACGCCGCTCTATGCCGAGTTCAATGGCAAGGCCTATGAGCGGGCCTTCACCCTGAGCCCGGATGTGGATGTCTCCAAGATAGAGGCACAGATGAATGCCGGGGTTCTGAAGATCTTCCTGCCAAAGGCGGAGGACTTCAAGCCGAGGAGGATCGAGGTGCAGGCCGGCTGATAGAAAAGGCAAGGCTTGAGCTTTGAGAAAAGGGGCTGAAAAGGGGCGGTTGTCTCCCTTTTCAGCCCTGTCTTTTTGTGGAGCCGGCCTCATGGCGCCGTGGCCGGTCCAGGGTTAGGGCCATGAATGGTTGCAGGCTTAAAGATTGATTTGGATATTGCCCCCTTCCCGATTAAACTTGTCTCCAAAATCTCTGAGTCAGGAAACGACGGGTTCATGGCCAGCTTGCGGCTACGGTCATGATAGATGCAAGAAGCGGAGGAGTTAGACATGGCACCTGAAACAAGGGATGTTAAGGGCTTGATCGCAGACATGGCCAAACGGGCAAGGGCCGCTGCCAGAAAGGTGGCTGTGCTGCCGACCGACATCAAGGACAGGGTTCTTCTCGATACTGCCGATATGATCGAGGCGGAAAGGGAAAGACTCCAGGCAGAGAACAGGAAGGACCTGGAGGCCGGGCGTCAGAAGGGGCTCAGTGATGCATTCCTGGACCGCCTCGAGCTCTCCGACAAGGTGATCGCATCCATGGCGGGCGGGCTGCGCGAGGTCGCCGCCCTCGCCGATCCCGTGGGCGAGGTGACCCGCATGTGGAAGCGTCCAAACGGCCTGCAGGTGGGGCGTGTCCGGATCCCGCTCGGGGTCATCGGGATGATCTATGAATCCCGTCCCAATGTCACCATAGATGCGGCAGGGCTCTGTCTCAAGGCGGGAAATGCCATCATATTGAAGGGCGGCTCCGACGCCATCAACTCCAACCTCGCCCTTGCTGCAATCTTCCACGAGGCACTTAAGAAGAACGGGGTGCCGGAAGATGCGGTACAGGTGATCCCCACCACGGACAGGAGTGCCGTGACCGAGATGCTATCCCGGGAAGAGGAGATCGACCTCATAATCCCAAGGGGCGGGGAAGGGCTCATCCGTTTCGTGGTGGAGCACTCCCGGATACCGGTCCTGAAACACTACAAGGGCGTATGCCATGTCTATGTGGACAGCGGGGCCGATCTGGAGATGGCCAAGGAGATCTGCTTCAATGCCAAGGTCCAGCGCCCGGGGGTCTGCAACGCAATGGAGGGCATGCTGGTGCACAGCGAGGTGGCACAGGAGTTTCTGCCGGCCATGGCCGATGCCTTCAAGGAGGCCGGGGTCGAGATAAGGGGGTGTGCGCGCACCTGTGAACTCGTCCCCTGGGCAACGCCTGCCACGGAGCAGGACTGGGGTGAGGAGTTCCTGGCGCTCATCCTGGCCGTCAAGGTGGTGGACTCCATGGACGAGGCCATGGACTACATAGCCAAATATGGATCGAATCATACCGAGGCCATAGTCACCAGGGACTATGCCCGGGCACGCCGGTTCATAAACGAGGTGGATGCCTCCCTGGTGATCGTGAATGCCTCCACCAGGTTCAATGACGGCGGGCAGCTGGGCCTCGGGGCGGAGATAGGCATCAGCACCTCAAAGCTCCATGCCTATGGTCCCATGGGCCTCGAGGAGCTTACGACCACCAAGTTCATAGCCTTTGGTGACGGACAGATCAGACAGTAGCAGAGACTCGGCAGTGGCCTGGCAGAGGTTTGGCATCCTGGGAGGCACTCTGGATCCGGTCCATTTCGGCCATCTGCGTGCTTCCGAGGAGGTGCGTGAGGCCCTGAGGCTCGACGGGATATTGCTCATCCCGGCGGCAAGCCCACCCCATAAGCAGCAGCGCGCCATCACCCCCTTCCGCCACCGCTATGAGATGGCCAGGCTCGCCGTCGAGGCCATAGAGGGCTATAGGGTGAGTGCCATGGAGGGGCAGCGGCCCGGCCCCTCCTATTCCATCGAGACCATAAGGGAGATCAAGGCTGCCTGGCCCGATGCCGCCCCATATTTCATCATAGGGGCGGATGCCTTTGTGGATTTTGGCATCTGGAAGGAGTATGATCGGATTCCTGTGGAGGCGCAGGAACTGGTGGTGGTCTCAAGACCTGGCATCGGCCGGGAGCAGGTCCTCGGTGCCATGGGCCGCCTCTTTCCAGACAGCAGACAGCTCGATGGATCGGGCACGCTTTTTGAGACCGGACAGGGCGGCCGGATCAGATATCTCAATGTCACCGCCCTGGACATATCATCCACATCCATAAGGCAGCGGAGAAGGGCAGGGCTTTCGGTCCGGTTTCTGCTGCCGGAGAAGGTGATCGAATATATGGTGAGAAACGAGCTCTATTTGAAGACGAAGGCAGAGCACGCGGGCCAGAAGGCCGGCGGTGTGACAGATTCCGAGGAGATGGCCAGGGCCATCCACAGCGCCATCAGGGACAACAAGGGCGAGAAGATCGTCGTTCTGGACATGCGGGGTGTCTCGCCGGTTGCAGACTTCTTCATCATCGCCCACGGCCGCTCCACCAAACACGTGCAGGGTATGGCCAGCAGGATGAAACGGGAGCTCGGCCGCTCTGGCATCAAGTGCCTCAGCCTTGAGGGCGAGTCCGAGGGCAAGTGGATACTCATGGACTTCGACGATGTGGTGGTCCACCTGTTCTATGAGCCGGTCCGGGGCTTCTATGACCTCGAAGGGCTCTGGTACGAGGCCCCGAGGATGCCCTGGGCCTATGATGACAAGGCGGGCCATGAACAGGGAGCGAGTGCTGAACAGGAGTAGCGATATGGCTGGAATAAGGCCGGTGATGCTGGTGATAATGGATGGCTGGGGCTGGCGCCAGGAGCGTGAGGGCAATGCTGTGGCCCTGGCCGAGACCCCGAATATCGACAGGTATCAGCAGGAATATCCCTTTACCCTGCTCGAGGCCTCTGGCGAGGCAGTGGGGCTTCCGCCTGGCCAGATGGGCAACTCCGAGGTGGGCCATCTCAACCTGGGCGCAGGCCGGATAGTCTATCAGGAGCTTACACGCATAAACATGGCCATAGAGGATGGCTCCTTCTTCGACAACGAGGCCCTGTGCTCCATAATGGACAGGGTGAAGGAGACCGGCGGCAGGCTCCATCTAATGGGGCTGGTATCGGCAGGCGGTGTCCATAGCCAGATGGAGCATCTGTTTGCTCTGCTGGAGATGGCCAGGATACACGGTGTGTGCGACCAGCTCTGCGTCCACTGTTTCATGGATGGAAGGGATACACCACCGACCAGCGGGGCGGGTTTTGTCGAGCAGCTCAAGGCCAGGATGGAAGAGGGCGGATGTGGCCGCATCGCCTCTGTGATAGGCCGCTATTATGCCATGGACCGGGACAAGCGCTGGGACCGGGTGGAGCTTGCATGGAGGGCCCTGGTAAGGGGAGAGGCCCTTGAGGCAGAAGACCCCGTAAGGGCCATAAAGGATGCATACGAACGGGGTGAGACAGACGAGTTCATAAAACCCATACTCATCAGAAACGACCTGTGCGGCCCTGAGCCTGGCAAGGGGCCCGTGCGGGATGGGGACGGCATCATATTTTTCAATTTCAGGGCCGACAGGGCAAGGGAACTCACCCGGGCATTCACCGAAGAGGGCTTTTCCGAGTTCGATGTGTCGGACAGGCCGAGGCTTGCCGGCTATGTGACCATGACGAGGTATGACGAGACCTTTGACCTTCCTGTGGCCTTTGCGCCAATGAGGCTCGAGAGGATACTGGGGGAAGAGGTGAGCAGGGCCGGGCTGACCCAGTTGAGGATCGCCGAGACGGAGAAATACGCCCATGTGACATATTTCTTCAACGGCGGCGAGGAGACCCCGTTCGAGGGGGAGGACAGGGTGCTCATCCCCTCTCCCCGCGAGGTTGCCACCTATGACCTCAAACCCGAGATGAGTGCCAGGGAGATAGCCGATGAACTGGTGAGGCGGATCCAGGATCCTGGATACCCGTTCATCGTGGTAAACTTTGCAAATGGCGACATGGTGGGCCATACCGGCGTGCTGGAGGCGGCAATAGAGGCGTGCCATGTAGTGGATGAGTGTGTCGGCAGGGTCACCGAGGCCTTCAGAAAGATGGGCGGCTCGGTGATCATAACAGCGGATCACGGAAATGCAGAGCTGATGCTGAAGGATGGAAAGCCGGTGACAGCCCACACAACCAATCCGGTCCCCCTTTATCTGGTGGACGATCAGCGCAGGGAAGTTAGGCTCAGCCGGGGCATACTTGCAGACGTTGCACCAACCATACTGGATATAATGGGGCTCGACATACCGTCCCAGATGACAGGAAAGGTCCTGTTCTCATAGGTGGGGAGACAAGGTCTGAAGGCACAGGGCGCCAGAGGGGCACAGGGTGGTGCCGGCCTGACAGCAGGCCAGGCCGGGCCCATATGTGAACTTGACTCTGTCAGCCGTCACTACCGGGTGCGAAAGGGGTTCTTTTCCCGATCCTCTGCCCTGGTAAAGGCCATAGACCAGGTGAGCCTTGCCATATCGAGGGGCGAGATCCTGGGCCTTGTTGGCGAGAGCGGCTGCGGCAAGTCCACCCTGGCAAGGGTGGCTCTTGCCCTTGAGCCCCCGACCTCCGGCAGGGTCTTTTTCGAAGGCCGTGACCTGTCCAGCCTTGACAGGGAGGGGATCAAGCGGTTCAGGCGCAGGGTCCAGATGGTCTTTCAGGACCCGTTCTCCTCACTAAACCCCAAGAAGAACATATTCCAGATCCTGAGCGAGCCCCTGCGCATACACAAGATGGCAAGTGGCAGCGGCCTCAGGCAGAGGGTGCGCGAGCTGTTGGCCTCTGTGGGTATGGACAGCCCCGGTGTCGAGAGGCGCTATCCCCATGAGTTCAGCGGGGGACAGAGGCAGAGGATCGGTATCGCAAGGGCACTGGCAACGGATCCTGCCCTGATCATAGCGGACGAGCCCACTTCCGCCCTGGATGTGTCGGTCCAGGCCCAGATAATCACCCTTCTCATGGAGCTTCATGAGAAGAGGGGCATATCATATCTCTTCATCTCCCACGATCTTCCTCTCGTGCAGTTCGTAAGCCACAGGATAGCGGTGATGTACATGGGAAATCTCGTGGAGCTCATGCCCCGGGCCCTGTTTGAAAGGGGCATCAAGGATCTGGCAGCAGCCCATCCTTATACCAGGTATCTGCTCTCTGCGGTTCCTGTGCCTGATCCTGGCTTCTACTCAAGGGGAAAAGGGGCGGAAGGCAAAAAGGTCGAAGGCGGCCAGACACCAGAGGCCCCAGGGTATGAAGTCGGAGGTGGGGGGGCTGAGCGGCTCAGGGAAGGGTGCGTCTTTGCAGACAGGTGCCCTGATGCCGAAGAGCTGTGCCTGAGGGAGCGTCCTCGGCTAAGACGGCTCCAGGACGGGCATCTGGTGGCCTGCCACAGGGTGCGGCCATAACCTCGTCCTGGAAGGGCTCAGTGGGCCTTTGAAAGGAATTTTTCCGTTCACCTTTCCGGCAGGACTGCATTAGAGTGTCATGTGCCGCTTAGGGCGGCCCAGGAGCCCCTGAACGATATCTGTTTCCAGGAGAATATCTCGTATGAAACCAGACGATACCTTTTCGGGACTTTTCGACATAGATCCCATAGAGGAGTATGAGGTCCCCGATGAGCTTCCTATGATGGCCATCAGGGACGCCATAATATTCCCATCCATGATAGTGCCGCTCTTCGTTGGCAGGGATGCCTCCGTATCGGCGGTCAACGAGGCCATGGCCTCGGACCGTCTCATCTTCCTGGCAGCCCAGAAGAATCCCCAGATTGAGGAGCCTGACGAGGCGGACATATACCGTACCGGAGTGGTGGCCGCTGTCATGCGCACACTCCAGCTTCCAGACGGCAGGCTCAAGGTGCTGGTTCAGGCCCTGGTGAAGGCGCGGGTACTCGATTTTTTGGCACAAAAGCCCCACTTCCATGTGAGGATAGAGCCCATGGAAGAGCCGGAAGTGGAGGTCACCATCGAGGTGGAGGCCCTTATGCGCCATGTGCGGGAGCAGGCCGAGCGGCTCTTCAACCTGAAGGGGATCTATACCCATGAGCTTGGAAGCCTGCTCACCAGTGTGGAACAGCCCGGACGCCTTGCCGACGTGGTCTCCTCCAACCTTCGGCTTCCCATCCCCCAGGCCCAGGCGCTTCTTGAACAACTCGATCCCGTGGAGCGGCTCAAGGCCATAAGCCGCATACTGGCCCGTGAGATCGAGGTCTCCTCTGTCCAGGCCAAGATCCAGTCCGAGGCCAGGGAGGAGCTGACGAGGAGCCAGCGGGACATATTCCTGAGGGAACAGCTCAGGGCCATCCAGCGCGAGCTCGGAGAGATAGACGAGCGCAGCAAGGAGATCGAGAACTACAGAGAGAGGATCGAAGAGGCCGGGATGCCAAAGGAGGCGGAGGAGGAGGCCCTGAAGCAGCTCAAGAGGCTCGAGTTCATGCATCCGGACTCCTCGGAGGCCACCATCGTCCGCACCTATCTGGACTGGATGGTGGAGCTGCCCTGGTCCAAAAGCTCCAGGGACAAGCTGGACATCAAGCGGGCAAGGCGCATCCTGGACGAGGATCACTACGATCTTGAAAAGATCAAGGAGCGCATCGTCGAGTTCATTGCCGTAAGGAAGCTGAAGCGCACGGTAAAGGGGCCGATACTCTGTTTCGTGGGCCCTCCGGGGGTGGGCAAGACCTCCCTTGGCCGCTCCATTGCCCGGGCCCTCGGGAGGCGATTCGTGCGCATATCCCTCGGAGGGGTCAGGGACGAGGCCGAGATCCGCGGCCACAGGCGCACATATATCGGGGCCATGCCGGGAAGGATAATCCAGAGTCTCAGGCGCGCCGGGACCAACAACCCCGTCTTTATGATGGACGAAGTGGACAAGCTTGGGCAGGACTTCAGGGGAGACCCTGCCGCTGCCCTCCTGGAGGTGCTGGACCCGGAGCAGAACAGCGCCTTTTCAGACCATTATCTGGAGATACCCTTCGACCTTTCAAAGGTGCTCTTCATCCTCACCGCCAACATGCTGGACACCATACCTTCGGCCCTGCTGGACCGGCTCGAGGTGTTGCGTCTTGCAGGCTATACGGAGGATGAGAAGAGGGCCATCGCCGAGCGCTACCTGATCCCCAGGCAGATAGGAGAAAACGGCCTCAAGAGGGAGCAGATAGAGATATCTTCCAATGCCCTCATGCAGATCATCACCGAATATACCGAGGAGGCTGGTGTCAGGGAGCTTGAGCGCCAGATCGGGGCGGTCTGCAGGAAGGTGGCCACCAGGGTGGCCGAGGGGGAAGAGGGGCCTTTCAGGATAACAGGGGCCAATCTCCACAAGTATCTCGGCCCGCCCAGATATATCCCTGATTTCGAGAAGGAGGCCAGCCAGGTGGGAGTGGCCACAGGGCTTGCCTGGACCCCGTATGGCGGGGACGTTATGCGTATAGAGGTGCAGGTGATGCCTGGAAAGGGAAATCTCACCCTGACCGGGCTCATGGGTGAGGTCATGAAGGAGTCGGCAATGGCCGCCCAGAGCTGGATCAGGGCCAGGGCCGACAGGTTGGGCATAGACCCGAAGGTCTTTGAAGAGAGCGACATCCATATCCATGTGCCCTCGGGTGCGATCCCAAAGGACGGGCCGTCAGCCGGCATCACCATGGCAACGGCCATGGTCTCTGCCTTTCTGGGCCGGGCCGTTGACAAGGATGTGGCCATGACAGGCGAGATCACGTTGACCGGCAGGGTCCTGGCCATAGGCGGGCTCAAGGAGAAGGTCATAGCAGCGCTCCGTATGGGAATCCATACGGTCGTGATCCCGGAGAAGAACGCCAGGGATCTTGAAGAGATACCTGCCAACATCAAAAGGCGCATAGAGTTCAGACTGGTGAGATCCATAGACGAGGTGCTCGAGATCGCCCTGCTGCCGGAAAGGGAGAAAAAGGCTTCACGCACCCGTGGCAGGCGAAAGGGCAGTGTGAAGAAGGACAGGTCCAAGAGGTCTTGAGGATGAACAGGGTGAAGATCAGACCGGATAGACTCAGGGACAACTTCATGGAGCTTGCCTCCATAAGCAGCCCCTCCAGACGCGAGGGGGAGGTGGCCAGGTGGATCAGGGAGCGGTTTTCCCGCTTCCGCCACGAATTTCTGGAGGATTCAGCAGCCGAGCTGACAGGCTCTGACACCAACAACCTGATAGTCCAGATCGAGGGTGACAGACAGGCGCCGGCCCTGTTTCTGAATGCCCACATGGATATGGTGGAGCCGGCGGAAGGGGTGAAGCCCCGATTCCAGGACGGGGTCTTCAGGAGTGACGGCACCACCGTGCTCGGCGCAGACGACAAGGCGGCTGTGGCCATCATCCTGGAGGCCCTGGAGGCGGCCAGGGAGGCCGGAATCGCTCTTCCTCCACTGGATCTCGTCTTCACTGTCTGTGAGGAGATAGGCCTTCTCGGGGCCAAGGCCCTAGATGTCTCCCTCCTGCGGGCCAAGGCCGGCTATGCCCTTGATTCCACAGAGCCGTTTCAGCTCATCAACAGGGCCCCTCAGGCGGTCCGATTCCTGGTCGAGGTCCATGGCCGGGCGGCCCATGCGGGCATCGAGCCTGAAAAGGGTATAAATGCTATATTGGCTGCTGCCAGGGCCATGAAGGATATTCCATCCGGCAGGATCGATGAGGATACCACCTGCAACATAGGCGTCATAAAGGGGGGCAAGGCCACCAATATCGTCCCTGAACTCGTTACCATCGAGGGCGAGGTCAGGAGCCATGATCCCAGGAGGCTCAAGGAGGTGCAGGATGAGATCATAGGGGCCTTCCACCGGGAGATCAGGCCGGAGGACGGGGCTTCTGGCCTGCCCAGGGTGGTCAGCCAGGTGGATGAGGACTATCCCTTGATGTCGATCCCGGAGGATCACGAGCTTGTCGTGACCGCCAAGGCAGCAGCCCGCCGTATGGGCAGGCAGATCTCTGTGGCCAGTACAGGCGGCGGCAGCGATGCCAATATATTCAATGGCAAGGGAATTGCTACTGTCATTCTCGGCATCGGGATGCGCAATGTCCACTCTACCCAGGAGTTCATCGAGTTGTCCGATATGGTGAACACCGCGGGCCTGGTGGCAGAGATCCTGGACCTATGGGGCAGAGCCGATAGCCACAGACCATAAGGCGTCAGGGGCGTCTGCCCCTGTATGATGTGAGCACCTTTGCCGGCAGAAGGTTTGTTCGATCTTTATTTGGCTTTATGTGTTGACAATGGGGCATTGCTCCATTATTAAAGTCACAATGAATGGGAATTCATTTAGAAAGAAAGGAGGAGAGCAAAATGCGTAAATCCAAGATTGCATCACTTGTATGTGCTGCCATGTTCGGTCTGGCCATGTCAGGTATAGCCTTTGCCGGTCAGGGCCCTGAGACCATAGAGCTGCCTGGCGGCAAGAAGGGCAAGGTGACCTTCCATCACTGGAAGCACCAGGAGAAGGCCCCCTGTGCCGAGTGCCACCATGGTCCCGGCCACTCCGAGTACAAAGAGGGCATGAAGATCGGAAAGTGCGAAGAGTGCCACAACAAGGACATGGCCAACAAGAAGCTCAACAAGCCCATGAAGGCCTTCCACACCAACTGCAAGGGTTGCCACAAGGAGAAGGGCGGCCCCACCAAGTGTGGTGATTGCCACAAGAAGTAATCCTTAAATCCCTTAATTAGGGTTGCTGCAGGGCCTGCTCAAGCAGGCCCTTTTTTATTGTCTGAAACCGGGTAAAATGCAAAACCCATGTTAAACATGCTGACGGAGATCTTGAGACAGAAGACAGGGCTTTTGAAGAGGCGGGTGGCAACGGAAGGGCCGGGGTGCCCAGTGGCCCGGATTGCCTCAGCCTATGAGCGCTTTCTCCAAGGACTGCTCCGTGGTCAGGACGGGCACAAGTCTCTGGAGCCTTTAGGCGAGCTCTTTTTTGCTGCCCTGGCCGACTGCTGCCTCAATGAGGGGCTCAAGGGTTACTCCACCCCTGAAGACGAGGCTGCCCTCAAGGACAGGCTCCCTGATACCGTGGCCAACTGGATTGCCGCCCTGTCTGCCATCTTTTCAGGCCCTGGAGGTGACGGGCGTTTCATACGGCCAGAGGAGACTGCAGGCATATTGCTCTTGAGGCTTCTGGAGTGGAAACAGCTCAACTATCAAGGCGATCTCCTCTATGGAAGAGAGCAGGAGGAGAGGCTAAAGCGGCGTTTTCAGGCCTTGGGCCACGAGTTCGAGATGTGGGGCGACATGGATGAGGCCTGCCACATGTTCTTGAACGGTCTTTCTGCCTGCGGCCTTTCACAAGAGGCTTTCACTGTGGACCCGGGGGTCAGGTACCTGCTCGTGGAGTCCGATCCCAGCGGATCCGGCCTGGTGATGGGGGTCAAGATGGCCGCCTTTGACAAGCTGCTCGTAAGGCTCGGCCCTGAGGCAAGCCCCCATCTTCCCTGTATGGTGGATGGTTTTCGCTCCTCTGCCCACCTTGGCACCCTCCGCTATGGTGATTAGTTTATGAGGGCTACAAGACCCACAAGACCATGGAACAGAAATACAAGCTGGACAAAGACGAACATCTGATCTTCTTCCTGGAAGAGGGGTTTGTCGTAAAGGCCCTTTCCCCAAACGGTCTACGTTTTTTCAATACAGAGGAGGTGCCGGAGGGTAAAAACTTCTTCCAGTTACTCGAAGGCTCCCCGTTTCGCCGGCTGATCCAGTTCAAACAGGGGCTCGAAGATGGACACTCCTTCTTCAACGCCAGGGTGCGTGTCCCAGAGGTGCCGCCACAGCACTTTCTGTTCTCTGCCGTCGTCAGCCCGGACAGGAGCTGTGCGATCGTCTGCCTGAGGCCTGAGACTTTGGAGTATATCGCCCCGGCCATCTTGATGTCCATTGCAGACGGGGTCTTCGTGGTGGATGAGAACTGGCGCATCGTAGAGTTCAACAGGGCTGCCGAGCAGATGACGGGCTGGAAGAGGCAGGAGGTGCTCGGAAAGGCCTGCAGGGACGTGTTCAAGACGAGCATCTGCTCCAAGAACTGCGCCCTGGCCCGGGCCATCAAGGAGAAAAGGGCCATAAGCGACCAGCGGGTATTCGTGCGCACGAGAGACGGAAGGAGCCTTCCCATCTCCATAAGCGTCTCACCGGTGATAGATGAAGATGGCGAGGTAAGGGGTGGAATAGAGACCTTCAGGGACATCACCAAACAGGTGGAGCGCGAGATCATCCTGGACAGTGTCGCTGATGGCGTCTTCACCGTGGACCGGCACTGGAAGATAACATCCTTCAACCGGGCGGCAGAGGAGATCACGGGCTATCCTGCCCAAAAGGCCATAGGTATGACCTGCAGGGAGGTGTTTCAGTCGAGCCTCTGTGGAGAGGCCTGCCCAATGGCCCAGTCCATGCGCATGGGCAGACAGGTGGGCAATACCAGGGTGAACATAAAGCGGATAGATGGCCAGTCCGTGCCCATAAGTATCAGTACGGCCCCGCTTCTCGACGCAGACGGGAACATCATCGGCGGTGTGGAGACCTTCAGGGATCTCAGGGAGATCGACAGCCTGAGAAAGGAGCTGACCGGCCGCTACACCATGGGGGACATCATCAGCAAGAGCCCCCAGATGCAGAAGATCTTCGATATCCTGCCCGAGATCGCCATGAGCGACAGCAATGTGTTGATCCTTGGCGAGAGCGGTACGGGAAAGGAGCTCGTGGCCCGGGCGGTACACAATTTCAGCCGCAGGCGCAGGGGGCCATTCGTTGCAGTCAACTGCGGTGCCCTTCCGGACACCCTCCTCGAGAGCGAACTCTTCGGCTACAAGAAGGGTGCCTTCACAGACGCCAAACAGGACAAGGAGGGGCGTTTTGCTGCTGCAGAGGGGGGCACCCTATTTCTGGACGAGATAGGCGACATCTCGCCGGCCCTCCAGGTCAAGCTGCTGCGCGTCCTGCAGGACAAGGCCTACACGCCCCTTGGGGCCAACAAGCCGGTCAAGGCAGATGTGCGCATAATAGCCGCCACCAATCGCGATCTTGAGAAGGCGGTGAAGGAGGGTCGCTTTCGTGAAGACCTCTACTACAGGCTCAATGTGGTAAAGATCTCTCTGCCTTCGCTGAGAGAGCGGATCTCGGATGTGCCTCTTTTGATAGAGCACTTCATCCAGAAATTCAATGTCCAGAAGGGCAAGGATGTCTCCGGCATATCGGAAGAGGCCCTGGCCAGGCTCATGCGCTACGACTTTCCCGGCAATGTGCGGGAGCTGGAGAATATCATCGAATACGCCTTCATCCTCTGCCACGGCGGACTCATCACAGTAGAGCATCTGCCCGAGCCCTTTTGCCTCGATGAACCCGTGAGGAGCGAGGGCGCCCTCCATTTCGACAGGCCCATGTCCATGAAGGAGATAGAGCGGGAGGCCATTATCCAGGCCCTCCGTCGCAATCAGGGAAAGCGTATGGCCACATGCCGTGAGCTCGGTATCTCCAAGGACACCCTCAGGAGGAAGATCAAGGAGTACGCAATAGATGTGAAGGCAGTGGTATGATGGATGGGGTTTGGCTGCTACTCTCCGTTCGTGGCACTGCTGTCCCTGGCAGGCAGCCTCGCAGCACATCTGCTGCATAGATCAAGGGCGTTTTTCCTCTCGACCCTGGCCTCACAGGTCTCATGGACCTCGGCGGGACAGTCCAATATCTCATAGCATGCCTGGAGATTCAGGAGCCGTTTGATCCCAGGGATGCTGATCCCCTCATCATGGATCATGGAGCGGAGGCATGTTATCCACTGGATGTCGCTCTGGGAAAAGAGCCGTCTGCTCCCGTGATATGATGGGCTTATAAGCCCCTCTGCCTCATAGAGCCGAAGGGTCCGCGGATGCACGTCCAGGAGCTTGGCCGCTACCCCTATGGGATAGACGGGTACGTTCAGCCCGGGCACGCTGCTTCTGTTTCTGCTCTTCTTTCTTGCCATGATCCTTTATGGATGTCTGTAGAGGGCTCCCAAGGTTTTTTGAAATAGTGTGTGGAAACAGGGCCCCGGCTATGAAGCAGGGGCCCTGATCGCCTTCGCCGTCTGGTTTGCTTCCGATCTTATATTAGTGCTCCTCGGCTACATGACCCTTGAAGATCTTCTCTCCCATGAGGAAGAGCATGGCACAGAAGGCGAAGCCGCCTGCAGTGATGATGATCTCATGGAAGCTCGGCACATAGCTCAGATATTCTGGAAAGTCCAGCACATTGTATTCTGCGAAGACCGGTACGATCTGCCCCACCAGCACCAGGTCATAGCGCATGAAGAAGATGCCGATGACACTCAGGGTGCCGGCCACGAACATGGCGGTCACATTCCTTGCCTTTACCCCGTATATGATCATGAAGGGGAGAACCATTCCCATGAGGATCTCTCCGATCCAGAAGTTGTAGGCATAGGGCCCTTTGATGAGGGCCATCATGGCCTCGTACTTTCCTGGAGGATGGCCGGCGATGCCGGAGAGGACCTTCCAGGTGGTGAAGAACATTATGATGGAGATGAGCAGAAGACCCAGCTTGCCCACTGCGGAAAGGGAGTTCTTGAGGGACTCGCTCATCTTCCAGCCATTCGCCTTGTAGGCCAGCCAGGTGAAGAAGAGCACTGCAGCACATCCCGACATGGCGGCAGAGGTGATGAAGTAGATGGGCATGTATGGACCGTGCCAGAACTCCCTTGCGCCCAGGAGTCCGAAGACCGCACCCAGGTTGCTGTGGGCCGCTGCACCGGAGAGCAGGCCTGCCAAGCCCACAACTGCCGCCTGCTTGTGCATGCCCTTCAGCAGCATGGCGAACTCAACCAGCATGAAGAACAGGTAGGCGCCGTAGAGTGTGCCCATCCACCAGATGTTTGAAGTGAGGTTTGGGGAGATCACGTTGTAGATGGCCATGCGCCAGGGGTTTTCGATCTCGAAGGCTATTACCAGAAAGCCGCTGACGATGGTGGCGATGGCCATGAAGACCGCCCTTGGTGCAATGGCCTGAAATGCCTTGAATCCGAATACATGCCCAATGGATGAGACGATGCAGAGGCCGGTGGATGTCACCACGAAGAAGACATAGGTGGAGATGAGAAGCCCCCAGGGGATCTCTCTGGTGCAGTTGTAGACATGTTCATGGCCTACGATCATGGCGTGAATGCCAAAGGCCACACCCACGGCTGCAATGAGCCCGAAAAGGGCTATGGCTGCATTGTATGCCTTGGACGACGTAGTGGAGACTACTTCTGGCTGCGGCAGCGAAGCTACCAGGGATTCAAGCTGTTTCACGGTTCTTAACCCTCCTTCAAATGAGTTTTTTAAAATTTAGCATGTTAATAAAATAGGAAATTTAAATTGTCAAGTTTATTGCCACAAAAAAATCTGAAAAGTTCATATCTATCTGAAATTAAAATAAAAACTTTTCCATGTGCCAGGTCCGACATCAGATGGGCAGGCTTGCCTCCTGGGCCTTGCGTGATTATGCTTCCGGCGCGAGCTGTCTATGTCTCGGATGAAAAGGCGATGAGAAATTTGGTCAGAGGATAAAAATTTTTAGTGAATAGTGATTCACTTGATGGTATAGAAAAAAAGAGCTATAAATTTCTGCCGTAGGTGTTTTGGTGCGGCCCCTTTCCATGTCCGGGCTATATTTAGCTATCATCAGGCTATCAGGGGCCGGGCGATCTGCCTCAATGGGCAGGAGTGCTGTAACTATCTGGGTGAGGAAAGCCCCGTTCGGGGTTCCCGGATTGATTGAAAAAGAGAGAGGTTTCCAGGAAAAGGGCAGCCATGCCTTATTCATTGGCCCAGGCCCTTGGACATGCCGTCTCTTGTGCCATCTGGATCTGGGCATGGGTTGGCTGCTTGGGTTAGGTTAGGGATTTGGGCTGTTTGCTTGAAACTTGTTAGAAAACTCCGCAGGAGGATAGAGACGTGAAAGACCAAAGGTCCACAAAACCAAACTATGTAACCGATGAGGAGAGGCGGGAGTTTTTGAAGCTGGGCCTCAAGATCACAGGAGTCATGGCTGGCGGAACCATTCTTTCCGTGGTTGCGCTCCCTGAAAAGGAGGCCAAGGCGCTTGTGGACATGGCCAAGTATGAGAGTTCGCCCTACAAGCCGCATTACTGCATGGTGATCAGGCAGAACCATTGTGTAGACTGTGAACTCTGCAAGGAGGCCTGCGTAAAGACCAACCATGTACCTGACTACGGCTATCGCACCACTATCCTGGAAAAGGAAGTGACCGATGCCGAAGGAAGGAAGTATCCGAGCTTTATGCCTGTGCTCTGCAACCACTGCATGAATCCGCCCTGTGTCAGGGTCTGTCCGACCCGGGCCACATATAAGGATGAGAAGACGGGCATCGTTATGATGGAGGACTACAAGTGTATCGGCTGTAAGACCTGTATGGCCGCCTGTCCTTACAATGCCCGTTATTTCAATGAGGAAAAGCGCGCCATCGACAAGTGTAACTTCTGCTGGGACACCAGGCTCAGCAAGGGCGAAAAGCTTACGGCCTGCGCGGCTGCCTGTCCGGCCCATGTGCGTATCTTTGGCGACCTGAAGGACAAGAGCAGTGAAGTCTACAAGCTGACCCATGATCCCGAGAACGTGGTATGGGTGTTGAGGCCGGAGACCGGGGCCAAACCCGTGATCTTCTATATCAATGATTAAGGACGGGAGGGCATGATGAAGAAAAAATATATAAAGATAACAGCCGGCATTTTTGCGGCATCCTTCCTTTTTGCAGTTAGCCAGGCAGTGAGCCAGGAAGATGCCGACTATCCCACGGAGCCCATCGTCTTCACCAAGCCGGTGAAGGCAGTGATATTCGAGCACAAGACCCATGTGGAGGAGTATGGTCTGGATTGCGACTCCTGCCATGACGATCCCTTCGAGATGGCAGCCGGGACCGCAGAGGAGAACGACGACTTCAACATGCAGGCCCTGTATGACGGTAAGTATTGCGGTCAGTGCCATGACGGCGATACGGCATTTGCATCCAACACCAGGTGCAACTACTGCCACATCGGTGTCAAGGGCTACAACAGGATGATGGGTCCCCAGGAGCCTGCAGGCGGCCACGGAGGGCATCATTAAAACAGGGGCGAAGTCTCCCCTGCCGGGGTCCATATGTAGAGCCCGGCATTGAAAATATTGGCAGATGGCCTTAAGATCTGCCGAGAAAAATAACAGGGGCCGGTAATTCCATGGCTTGACATGGTTAGCCGGCCCCTTTCGTTGTGAGGCAAAAGGCACTATGGATACACTTCTATCTCTCCTGTTTTTCCTCGTGATCTGGATAGTCCTGGTCAGGTGGGTCTTTCCCAAGATGGGTGTGCCTACCTGAGCTGCCCCCTCTTGTGAGATTGGGTCCCAGTCTCAAGCAGACAGCAGTCAGTGTGGTGGTTCAAAGGTGCAGGAGAAACCCTCAGCAGGCAGCGCCAAAAGGATCAAGGCCAAGGCCAAAAAGCGCAAGAGGCGCGCCTAATCCCCTGCATCAAGTTCGTTCATTATGGTCTCCAGGAGTCCCTGGACCCCTTTACCCGTCCTGGCCGATATGATGAAAGGCTGCCTGCATCCATCCGGAAGCAGGGGGCAGATCTCGTTGAGCCTGGCCTTGATCTTGGGCTGTGAGACCTTGTCCGCCTTGTTGAGCACCACCCAGGCCTTTCGCCCTATGGCCCTCAGATATTCGAGCATGCCGAGATCCAACCGGTCGGGTCTCCTCCTGATGTCAAGGATGCATACCACCCCTTTGAGTGTCTGGCGCTGCTCCAGATAGTGCTCGGCAAGACGCTGCCACTTCTTGATCACGCTCTTTGGTGCCTTGGCGAATCCGTAGCCAGGCATATCCACGAAATAGATGGAGTCGTTGACGAGGAAGAAGTTGAGCCCCTGGGTGAAGCCGGGTCTGCTCGAGACCTTGACAAGGTTGTGCCGGCCAAGGAGCCGGTTGAGCAGTGACGACTTGCCCACGTTTGAGCGACCGGCGAAGGCCACTTCGGCAAGGGTCGCTTCAGGCAGGTGGGCCGGATCGAAGACACTGGTGACGAATTCGGCCCTTTTTATCAGAGGTGGCTCATTGGCCCGTGCCAGGGCCCTGTCCCTTGTTGCCCCCTTTTTGGCCATGAAGGCCCCTCAAAGGACCTTGTTCAGGGAGTACTCTATGATCCCCTGTGCACCTGCTGCCTGTAGCTGCGGGATGAGGGCCCGCACCTCACCCTGCTCTATCACGGTCTCCACGGAAAACCACTCCTGCTGGTAGAGGGGGGAGACGGTCGGGGCATTCAGGCTCGGAAGTATCTTGACCACCGCATCGAGCTGCTCCTTTGGCACATTCATCTTGAGCCCCACCAGCCTGTGGGCCCTCAGCGCCCCCTGCATGAGGGTGGCTATCTGCATGATCTTGGCCCTCTTCCACTCGTCCTGCCATGCCTGATGGTTGGCAATGAGCTTGGGGTTTGACTCCATGAGCTCCTCTATGATCATGAGCCCGTGGGCCTTTATGGTGCTGCCCGTCTCCGTGACCTCGACTATGGCGTCGGCCAGTCCAGAGACGACCTTCGCCTCAGTGGCCCCCCAGGAGAACTCCACAGTCACATCTATGCCCCTGCTGGCGAAGTACTTCTTGGTAAAATTCACGAGCTCGGTGGCTATCTTCTTGCCCTGCAGGTCTTCCGGGCTCCTGTATGGAGAGTCTGCCGGCACTGCCAGTACCCACCTTGCCGGTCTCTTGCTCACCTTGGAGTAGATCAGGTCCGTTACCTCATGGACATCGGATTCGTTCTCGAGTATCCAGTCGAGTCCGGTTATGCCGACATCCAGCGTGCCGTTTTCCACATATCTGGACATCTCCTGGGCCCGGCAGATGCTGCAGGTGATCTCGGGATCGTCTATGTCAGGGAAATAGCTCCTGTAGTGGACATCGATCCTCCAGCCGGACTTTGCCAGAAGCTCCATGGTGGCCTTCTCCAGGCTCCCTTTTGGTATTCCAAACTTTAGTTTCTTCACTTTCCGTAGATCTCCTTTGGATCAAAGACCAGCTGGCCGCTGACCACCAGGCCATCGCCTTCCACCCTGCGGAAGAAGCAGCTCCGGTAGCCCTTGTGGCAGGCAGCCCCTCCGAGCTGTTCCACCTTCAGGAGGATGGTGTCGAGATCGCAGTCCACCAGGATCTCCTTGACTACCTGTACATGGCCCGAGCTCTCGCCCTTGAGCCAGAGCTTGTCCCTGGACCTGGACCAGTAGTGGGCCTTGCCGGTCTCCAGGGTCTTCTGCCAGGCCAGCCGGTTCATGTATGCGAGCATGAGTACCTCGCCCGTGTCATGGTCCTGGACGATTGCAGGGAGCAGTCCGCCCCCCTTTTCAAACTTGAGTTCTATATCCTCTTTCATGTTGTAGGTCCGTTTATGTCCAGATAAGGATTCCGGGCCTCCTCAAAAAACAGATTGGCCCGGAGGCGCTTGGCCGGATGGGCCAAGTCTTTAATCCCAAATGGTGCAGCTTGCAAGTCTATAGGTCATAGATCCTGTGTCAAGCAGAGGCAAGGGACAGCCCGAGCGACTACGATCGGCAGCCGCACTCGGCCCTGATCCACTGGGCGAACTCTTCCAGGATCTCCGATGCCGGGATGGCCACTATCTGGGGCAGTTCATAGGGGTGGCTTTCCCTGATGGCCCGGCTTAGCTCGTCGAATCTTTCCCTGCAGCTCTTTGCCTTTACCTGCCACTCTTCATCCTCCTCCACCTTGCCCTTCCACCAGTAGGTGCTGGTTATGGGGCCTGAGATCTGGGCACAGGCGGCAAGCCGCCTTTCCACCAGCATGCGGGCCATCTTTACAGCCTGTTCCCTGTTCGGCAGCGTTGTGACAACGATGACGATATCTCCGCTCATGTCTTACGACCTCCTCTTTTGATCCACTTCGGATGTGGGGCTTTGATATTTTGGGGTGTGTGTAGTATGTAATCCCTTAAATCTGATATCTATTATAGACGAGATCACAGGGAAGTTTACCCGCACAGGAGTGGACAAGGAAATGTCAGCGCAAGTCAAGGCGATCGTTACCACAGGATACGGCACCAACTGCGAGATGGAGATGGCCCATGCATGCCGGGTTGCAGGTGCCGACGTGGTGGATGTGGTTCACCTTTCGGACATCCTGGATGGAAGCGTCAGGATCACGGACTATCACTTTCTCAATCTGCCTGGCGGATTCCTCGACGGGGACAACCTTGGTGCGGCACAGGCAGGGGCCCACAGGCTTCGCCATGCCCGCATCAAGGGCAGCGGTGAGAGGCTCATGGATCAGCTCCTGGAGTTCGTGGACAGGGGAGGCCTCGTCCTGGGGGTCTGTAACGGCTTCCAGCTCATGGTCAAGACCGGGCTGCTTCCAGGCTTCGACGGCAACTACGAAGATCGGCTCGTGAGCCTCACCTGGAACGACTCGGGCAGGTTCGAGGACAGATGGATCACGTGCCGTGTGCCCGAGGATTGCCAATGCGTCTTTACCAGGGGGATGGATACCATAGAGCTCCCCATCAGGCACGGGGAGGGAAAGTTCATGACCCTTGACGACTCGGTGCTGGAGCGCATAGAGAAGGAGGGCCTGGTGGCCGTCCGCTATGTGGACCCTGATAGCAAGGAGCCCACCCAGGAATATCCCAAGAATCCAAACGGATCGGTGAATGCCATTGCCGGGATCTGTGACCCCACGGGCAGGCTCATGGGGCTCATGCCCCATCCGGAGGCATTCCACCACTTCACCAACCACCCCCGCTGGACCAGGGGCGAGTATCAGCAGGAGGAGGGTGCCGGGATACAGATGTTCAGAAACGCCGTGGACTATATAAGGGAGCAGATGGGATAGGCCCGGGCCGCTTCAGGGGTGTGTAAATGGAGTATTTCCAGGAAGGCGGCATAGCCAGGAAGATAGTGATGTTCCTGATGGCCTTCAGGCGCTTTGTCCTGGAGATCGCCATATCCTTTTTCCTGCTCACCTTTCTGATCTACTGGTACTCTCCCGACATCCTGCTGGCCCTTCAGCTCCACCTCGACCAGAAGCTGGCCTTCTTTGGGGTGTTCGAGCCGATAATAGCCCTTTTGAAGATCTCTGCCATATCGGCCCTTGTATTGCTGGCGCCCTGGATCATGTGGCGTATAGGACAGGTGCTCTCGGCCCTGTTCGGCCTGAAGCGCCTTTTCATCTTCATATTCGTGGCCTCAGGGCTGATGCTGTTCTATTCCGGTGCGGCATTCTGCTACTTCATCACCCTGCCCTTCGGGGTCAATTTCCTGCTGGGCTACCAGTCCCAGGTGGTCAAGCCGGTGATAAGCATCGGAAAGTTTGTGGACTTTACCGGGCTGTTCCTGCTCGGCTTCGGGATAATATTCGAGCTGCCCCTGGTGATGACCCTGCTGTGCAGGCTGAGGCTGTGCCGTCCCGAGACCTTTACCAGGGGCAGGCGATACGCCGTGCTGATTATTGCGATTCTGGCTGCGGCCCTGACCCCCACCCCGGACGTGGTGAACATGGCGCTCATGGGGATCCCCCTATACATACTGTATGAGCTGGGTATCCTGATCGCCCGTCTTTCCAGGCCATCACCGGCCTGAAAGAGCCATCCATCATCCTGCTTGACAAGCCTGCCTCTGTCCTTATATTGTGCTCTTTTCAAGTTATCCATGGAAAAATGGCCTATTGTGCCCTGCTGGAATCTCCCTGTGGAGTGCCTTCAGGGCCGGTTTTAAGGCTTCCTCAATCACCTTTCCCCGCTCCGCAGGGATTGGCTATAGGAGTCTTGCCGCGGCCATCTTCCATTTAGAAGAGTGCGCCATCTAATGCCTGTGAATGCAGAAACGAGGATCATAGTAGCTGACATCCCCGATGAGGGGTTGTTCTTGAATTACCAGGGTCTTGAAGGGTTCCTGGTAGAGTTGGACAGTGACAAGCGGCTCGTCCAGGGGGAGGGAAGGCTGGAGATCACCCGTACCGGACAGGATGTCCATGTCGAGGGATGGGTCAGGGCCGTGGTGAAGCTCAGGTGTGACCGTTGCCTGGAGGATTTCGATCTCCAGATAGAGACGGATTTCTTCTATCTTCTCAAGAGCCCCGAGGAGTTCAGGCAGGAACTGCTGCCCGAACAGGAGGTGACCGAGGAGAACGTGGAGGAGTACTGGTATGAAGATGGGCAGATCCGGGCAGACGATCTGTTCAGGGAACAGATCCTGCTCAAACTGCCTGTCAGAAACCTGTGCCGGCAATCCTGCAAGGGCCTGTGCCCAGGCTGTGGCGCTGATCTCAACAGGGAGAAGTGCCGCTGTCCTGAGCCGGAATCGGACTCTCCCTTTGCCGTGCTGAAGGGGCTTCTGGCCACCTGAGACGCACCAGGTGTTGCTTTGAAATCGGCATGAAACAAGCTTGATAGGGCAGGCGATACCAGCAACCTGCACAGACGATTCAGGCCTGCATGACAATTTAGGACAACATATCGGAGGTAATGATAAAATGGCTGTTCCAAAGAGAAAGGTATCCAAGGCAAGAAGGGGCAACAGGCGCTCGCATGACGCCCTCAGGGCACCGGCCCTGTCCGTTTGCCCCCAGTGTGCAGAGCCCAAGCCGCCCCACAGGATCTGCCCCCACTGCGGGACCTACAAGGGCAAGGACTTCCTTTCAAAGGAAGATGAGTAAGGAGAAACATCTCAAAAGGCGATGATCGTAGCCCTTGACGCCATGGGGGGCGATCACGGCGCCTCTGCCCTGGTAAAGGGCGCCGTGGCCGCAGCCCGGGATTTCGGGGTGCAGGTGGCCCTGGTTGGCGATCCTGCCCTGCTCGAAGAGATGCTGGATGCAGAGGCCGGCAAGGCCAAGAAGGGCCCTTCCGCCCCCCTCCCAATCGAGATAGTCCCTGCCACCCAGGTGGTGGCCATGGATGAATCCCCTTCCGAGGCGCTCAGGAAGAAGAAGGACTCTTCCATACAGGTGGCCTTCGATCTGGTGAAAAAGGGCCGGGCCCATGCTGTGGTGAGCGCCGGCAACTCAGGTGCGACATTGGCCACAGCCATGTTCACCCTTGGTCGGATAAAGGGGGTGAGACCCGCCATCGGCACCCTTTTTCCCACACTCAAGGAGCCCTCACTCATGATAGACGTGGGGGCCAACGTGGACTGCAAGCCAGTGCACCTGCTCCAGTTTGGCATCATGGGGGCACTCTTCGCCCAAGAGGTCCTCAAAAGGCCTGAGCCCAAGATCGGTATCCTGAGTATTGGAGAGGAGGGCTACAAGGGCAACCAGCAGGTGAAGAAGGCCTATGACCTGCTCATGAAGAGCGATCTCAATTTTGTAGGCAACGTGGAGGGGCGTGACTTCTTCAAGGGCGATGTGGATGTGGTGGTTTGTGACGGCTTTGTCGGAAACATCTGCCTGAAGCTAAGCGAGGGTCTGGCAGAGGCCATCCTAAAGATGCTGAAGAGCGAGCTTGAGGGCAATCTCCTTGCTACCATGGGTTACGGCCTCGCCCGGAAGGCCTTCAAGAACTTCAGGAAACGGGTGGACTATGCGGAATATGGGGGTGCCCCCCTGCTCGGTGTGAAGGGGGTCGCCATAATATGTCACGGAAGCTCGGGCCCCAAGGCGGTCAGAAATGCCATCAGGGTGGCTGGTGAGCTGGCCCAGATCGGGCTGGCCCAAAAGCTCGAAGAGGCCATGGCCCGCTCAGGCCGGGGCGCAAGAGAGAGCTTTTTGAAGATCTTGTGAAAATTCGAATATGGCTGTCAGATCCAGGATAATCGGCACCGGCTCCTGCGTGCCAAGAAAGGTCCTGACCAACAAGGACCTGGAGTCCATGATAGATACCAGTGACGAGTGGATCAGGACGAGGACCGGGATCTGCCAGCGTCACATAGCCTCAGACGACGAGCCAAACTCCTACCTGGCAACCCAGGCCTCCAGGCAGGCGCTCGAGATGGCAGGTGTCGGGCCAGAGGAGCTGGACCTCATAATAGTAGGCACACTCACACCGGACATGCCGATGCCCTCGGTTGCCTGCCTGGTGCAGGCAGAACTCGGGGCGGTCAATGCAGGCGCCTTCGATGTGGCCGCGGCATGCTCCGGCTTTCTCCATAGCCTGGCCATAGCGGACAAGTTCATCAAGGCGGACCCAACAAGCAAGATCCTGGTCATCGGAAGCGAGGTCCTGTCCCGCAGGACGAACTGGCAGGACAGGACCACGTGCGTGCTCTTCGCGGATGGGGCAGGGGCCGCGGTGGTGACAGGCGCCGA
The DNA here is from genome assembly GCA_964573615.1 of uncultured Desulfobacterales bacterium. Lineage (GTDB taxonomy): Bacteria > Desulfobacterota > Dissulfuribacteria > Dissulfuribacterales > QOAL01 > JALSKY01. Next base: position 25,949 of record CAZNKD010000046.1, read on the forward strand.
GGATGGAAGGGGGGTGCTCTCCACCCATCTCCATGCAGACGGCACACTCTGGGAGCTTTTGGCTATCCGGGGCCTTGGCACCGCACACCCGGTGGATCAGGAGATGCTTGACAGGGGCTGGCAATATATAGAGATGAACGGGCGCGAGGTGTTCAAGAATGCGGTCAAGGCACTGGAGTCTGTCACCAGGGAGGCACTGGATGCAAATGGCTGGCAAGGCTCCGATGTGGACCTGCTCATAGCCCACCAGGCCAACATCCGTATCCTCGAATTCCTGCGAGAAAGACTCGGACTTCCGCGTGAGAAGGTCTTTATCAATATAGACAAGTATGGTAATACCTCAGCAGCCAGCATTCCCATCGCCCTGGACGAGGCCAATCGTGCAGGTCTCCTCAGGCCCGGCCACAAGGTGCTGATGGTATCCTTTGGAGGAGGGTTCACCTGGGCCGGTGTCGCCATGAAGTGGTAGCGGCACCCGAAAGGCATTTCCCAACGACAGATTCAGGGCAAACAATACGAGGACAGAAGCGACCTATGAGCGAAGTAAACTACTTTCTCACTGAAGAGCAGCAGATGATAGTGGACCTGACCAGGCAGATCGCCAGGGAAAAGATCCTGCCAGTCAGGGCAGAGCTTGACAAGAGCGAGGAGTTTCCCTGGGATATCATGAAGGATCTCGCCCAGGCGGACCTGTTCGGGCTCTACATCCCCGAGGAATATGGCGGATTTGGCGGCGGCACCTTTGAGAACTGCCTGGCCGTGGAGCAGCTGGCCTGGGGCTGTATAGCCATCACCACCACATTTGCTGCAAGTGCCCTTGGCGGCTATCCCATACTGCTCTTTGGAAACGAGGATCAGAAGGCCAAATATCTGCCTGACATAGCAGCAGGAAAGCGTCTTGTGGCCTTTGGCCTTACGGAGGCGGGTGCAGGCAGTGATGCCTCTGCCATAAAGACCACTGCACGCGATGAGGGTGACCACTGGGTGCTGAACGGGACCAAGCAGTGGATCACCAACGGCGGCGAGGCGGAGATCTATACCATCATCGCCATGACAGACAAGCACAAGGGCGCCCGGGGCGCCTCTGCCTTTATTGTCGAAAAGGGGGATGAGGGGTTCTCCTTTGGCAAGAAGGAGAAGAAGATGGGCCTTAGGGCCTCCTCCACCAGGGAGCTCATCTTCAACGAGTGCCGCATCCCCAAGGACAGGCTCCTCGGCAGGAGGGGGCAGGGTTTCATCATTGCCATGCGCACACTCGATCTGGCAAGGCCCGGTATAGGCGCCATCGCCGTTGGACTCTCCCAGGCGGCCCTTGACGAGTCGGTAAAATATGCCAGGGAGCGGGTGCAATTCGGCCAGCCCATCATCTCCTTCCAGGCCATACAGCACATGCTGGCAGACATGGCGACGGAGATAGAGGCCTCAAGGGCGCTGGTCTATGCGGTTGCCCGCACCATTGATGCAGGGGCCAAGAATTTTTCAAAGCTCTCCGCCATGGCCAAGCTCTTTCCAACGGACGTGGCCATGAAGGTGACCACGGATGCGGTCCAGATCCTCGGCGGTTATGGCTATATGCAGGAGTATCCCGTGGAGAAGATGATGAGGGATGCCAAGATCCTACAGATATACGAGGGCACCAACCAGATCCAGAGGAATGTCATCGCCCAGGCCCTCAACAAGGAATATGCGGCAAAATAGATCTGCTGGCATGCAGTGCAAGGACTGAGATGAAGATAGTAGTCTGTATCAAACAGGTGCCCGATGCGGCCAGTGTCAAGTGGGACCGTGAGAAGGGCACGCTAATACGTGATGGTGTGAAGAGCGTTATCAATCCCTTCGACTACAACGCCATAGAGGCTGCCCTGCAGCTGAGGGACGAGGCGGGCGGCACTGTGACGGCCATCACCATGGGGCCGCCACAGGCTGAGGAGGCCATCAGGGAGGCCCTGTCCCTCGGGGTGGATGACGGGGTGGTGATATCTGACAGGGCCTTTGCCGGAGCCGATACACTGGCCACCACATATACCCTGTCAAAGGCGATAGAGAAGTTGGGAGGGGCCGATGCGGTCTTTTGCGGCAAGCAGGCCATAGATGGGGATACTGCCCAGGTGGGCCCCGGCCTTGCCGTGCGTCTTGGCATTCCCTGCGTTACCTGTATAGGCTCCATGGAGATCCTGGAGGGTGCAAAGGGGCTGAGGGTGAAGCGTATGAACGAGAGGGGCTATGATCTGGTTGAGGTGGAGTTTCCGGCACTCTTCACCACACTTGCCTCCCTTAATACCCCCAGGGTTCCGTCACTCAAGGCCAAGATGCGTGCGAAAAGGGCCGAGATCCCCGTTTGGAGTGCCAGTGACATCGGGGCGGCACCGGACAGGATAGGGCTCAAGGGCTCTCCTACCCAGGTGGCATCCACATATATTCCCACCTTCGAGGCAAAAAAGGAGATGTTGACCGGAGAGCCGGAGGAGCAGGTGGATGCCCTGGTTGCAAGACTTCGTGAGGCAGGGATACTCTAGCCCTGTGGTCATTAGGCAACGATTGAGCGGTAAGAGATGATAAGGATAGATGAGGAAAAGTGCATAGGCTGCGGGCAGTGTGAAGATGTCTGCACCTTCGGCGCCATCGAGCTTGTGGACGAGATCGCACGGGTGGATCAGGACAAGTGCACCCTGTGTGGAAGCTGTGCGGAGAATTGCCCGGAAGAGGCCATAATCATTGAGAAGGAAGGGGCCGAAGGCATAGGCGATCTGGATGCCTGGCGCGGTGTATGGGTGGTGGCCGAGTATCGCCAAGACGGATTTGCCCCTGTGACCTTTGAGCTGCTCGGCAGAGGCAGGGGGCTGGCCGATGATTTGGGCGTTGAGCTGTCTGCGGTGGCCATCGGCAAAGGGGCGAAGGCCCTTTCAGATGAGTTGATCGCTGCCGGTGCCGACAGGGTATATGTCGCAGACGCCCCTGAACTCGACAGGTTTTCCGAGGATGTATGGGCGAGGATACTGGCCCATCTCGCAGGCCAGCACCGCCCAGAGGTGATCCTGGCAGGTGCCACGGCAATGGGCAGGGCCTTTGTGCCCCAGGTGGCAACCATGCTGGAGACCGGCCTCACTGCAGACTGTACCCAGCTTGACGTGCGGAAAGAGGACCGATGCCTCCTTCAGACCAGGCCGGCCTTTGGAGGAAATCTCCTGGCCACCATCGTATGCCCCAATCACCGGCCACAGATGGCCACTGTAAGGCCCCATGTGCTCAAGGCGGCAGAGCCGGATGCCTCCAGGACCGGTGAGATAGTGGACGTCGAGCTGACCCCTGAGCTCTTGAGCTCCAGGGTGAAGGTCCTTGAGAGCGTGGTCGAAGAGGGCTCAGGCCCTGATCTGACAAATGCAGAGGTGATAGTCACTGCAGGCAGGGGCATGGAGAGCCAGGACAACCTGAAGTGGGTGGAGGAGCTAGCAGGGTGTCTCGGAGGAGCGGTGGCCGGCACAAGGGCCGTGACCGATGCCGGATGGCTGCCTCACAACCATCAGATAGGACAGACTGGCGCCACCGTAGCCCCCAAGCTCTATATAGGCTGTGGGGTCAGCGGTGCCATCCAGCACCTGGTGGGCATGCAGGGCTCAGAGATCATAGTGGCCATAAACAGGGACCCGGATGCCCCCATTTTTGAGGTGTCCACCTACGGCATCGTGGGGGATGTGAAAGAGATCCTGCCCCTTCTCATAAAGAGGGTGTGCAGCGGATAGCCTTACTGAATCAAGGAGCAGACAGGAGATGTGCGGACAGGCGCTCAAGGGAAAGGTTGCCCTGGTAACGGGGGCTTCCAGGGGAATAGGCAGGGCCATAAGCCTGAAGCTGGCCGAGCAGGGGGCATTCGTCCTCATAAATTTTTCGAGCAGTTCCGATGCGGCCCAGGAGGTCCTAAAACGTATCGAGGTGGGTGGCGGCCAGGGTGCCCTGCTGCCCTTCGATGTCTCTGATCACAAGGCGGCAAAGGAGGCCATCTCTGGAGCGATCAAGGAGCACGGGCCCATACAGATCCTGGTGAACAATGCCGGGATAACCAGGGACGGGCTCTTGGCCCGCATGAAGGAGGCCGATTGGGACAGGGTCTTCCAGGTCAATCTGAAGGGCGCATTCAACTGCACACAGGCCGTGGCCATGGCAATGATGAAGTCCAGGTGGGGCCGCATCATAAACATAGGCTCTGTCGTGGGCACCATGGGAAACATAGGCCAGGCGAACTATGCTGCCACAAAGGCCGGCCTTGAGGGTTTTACAAAGTCTGTGGCCAGGGAGTTTGCCTCCCGGGGCATAACCGCAAACCTCGTGGCGCCGGGGTTCATAGAGACGGATATGACCGCTGTCCTGAAGGATGAGATCAAGGAGCAGCTTCTGAAGAGCATCCCGCTCGGACGCATGGGCAGTGCCGAGGATGTGGCAGAGGCGGTGGCCTTTCTCGCCTCTGAGGGCGCCGGATACATAACTGGCCATACACTTCATGTAAATGGCGGTCTGGTTTGCGATTAGGGCGGTTTTACCAGGCCGTACAGGATACGGAGTTTACCGTTCAGGACAATTAATCAGATCACACAGGAGGAGAAATAGGAAATGGATGTTCAGGAAAAGATTGTAGAGATCATAGCCAACCATCTCAGCGTACCCAAGGAGAAGGTGGTCCCTCAGGCATCTTTCGTGGATGACCTGGGTGCCGACTCGCTGGACCTAGTGGAGCTGGTCATGGCCTTCGAGGAGGAGTTCGGGATGGAGATAGCCGATGAGGATGCAGAAAAGCTCCAGACCGTACAGGATGTCATCGACTATGTGAAGAAGAATATGGGATAGACCAGGCGGAAGGCCGATGAAAGATGAATCTCGCAGAGTAGTCGTAACAGGCCTTGGGCTTCTGACACCGGTAGGGATCGGTGTGGAGGCCACCTGGAAGAATATCGTAGAGGGTGTTTCCGGGGTCGGGCCTGTTACCAAGTTCGATACAGAAGGGTATGCCTGCCGCATAGCAGCCGAGGTGAAGGGCTTTGACCCGGCCCAGTTCATGCCGGCGAAACTGGTCAAGCGGCTGGACCCCTTCGTCCAGTTTGCCATAGCAGCCTCCAAGATGGCCTGGGAGGACTCCGGGCTTGCCGACTCCGGTGTGGATCCCAACAGGGTTGGGGTCATCACCGGCTGTGGCCTCGGCGGACTCAGCACCATTGAGATATATCGGGATGTGCTGGTGAAGCGGGGTCCAAGGCGGGTAAGCCCCTTTTTCATCCCCATGGCCATCCCCAACATGGGCTCGGGGCAGATATCCATCCTCTTCAATGCCAAAGGTCCCAATACGGTGATCTGCACGGCATGTGCTGCCGGTACCCACGCTGTCGGCGAGGCATTCAAGGCTATCCAGCGCGGGGCTGCAGACGTGATGTTCAGCGGAGGCTGCGAATCGGTCATAACCGAGCTGGCCCTGGCGGGTTTTTCCTCCCTGAAGGCCCTGTCCACCAGGAACGATGAGCCGGAGAGGGCCTCACGTCCGTTCGACAAGGACAGGGATGGCTTCATAATCGGTGAGGGAGCCGGCATGCTGATCCTCGAGAGCCTCGAGCATGCCAGGTCCAGAGGCGCCAGGATCTATGCCGAGATAGTGGGATATGGCCTTACCGGAGATGCTTTCCACATGACTGCCCCCCCGGATGACGGTGAAGGAGGCGCCCGCTGTATGAAGATGGCCCTGGAGGACGCAGGGCTGAATCCGGAAGACGTGGACTACATAAACGCTCACGGCACCAGTACCCCCCTGAACGACTACTGCGAGACCAGGGCGATAAAGAGTGTCTTCGGAGATCATGCCTACAAGATCCCCGTGAGCTCCACCAAGTCCATGACCGGCCATCTGCTGGGCGGGGCAGGGGGCATAGAAAGCGTATTTTCTGTAAAATCCATAGTTGATGGTGTCGTGCCACCCACCATCAACTATGAAAATCCCGATCCGGACTGTGATCTGGACTACTGTCCAAACGAGGCCAGGCAGATGGATCTCGATGTGGTCATGTCCAACTCGTTCGGATTCGGTGGCACCAATGCAGTGGTGATCTTCCGCAAGTTCAAGGGATAGGGCGGAAAGATGAAGATAGCAATCGGTTCGGATCACGGCGGTTTCCCGCTAAAGCAGGAACTGGTGCCCTTCCTTGAGGAGCTGGGCCATGAGGTTGAGGACGTCGGATGCCATTCGCCCGAGTCCACCGACTATCCTGTTCAGGCCAAGGCGGTGGTGGAGCTTGTGAAGTCTCGCAGTGCAGACAGGGGCATACTCATTTGCGGAACGGGCATAGGCATGTCAATGGCGGCCAATCGCCATGCGGGGATCAGGGCCGCACTCTGCCATGAGATCTTCACGGCCCGCATGAGCCGTGCCCACAACGATGCCAACGTCCTGTGCATGGGGGCGAGGGTCATCGGGCCCGGGCTTGCAAGGGAGATGGTAAGAGAGTGGCTATCCACCCCCTTTGACGGAGGAAGGCACAGCCGGCGTGTTTGCATGTTCGATCCGGAGGCCGACTGCAAGAAGGGCTAGTATGGATTGACCCACCGGGGGCTTCCCCGTGCGGCCTCGTCAGGGACCTGCTTCACGCCGCGGACCGGATGGTGAAGGGGTCTTTGTTTTTTTGAGGCAACGGGTTTGAGCTGAGGCACCAGGGCCGTCATCCGGCCTGCTGCCAAGAGTGCTGTGACTGCGTTTTTTGCCTTTTATGGAATATAGGAGTCGAAAGTGAAAGAGCTATGCAGGACTGATCCGGAGGTCTTCAGTGCCCTCAGGGCCGAAATAGAGCGGCAGACCAGCCAGCTGGAGATGATCGCCTCCGAGAACTTCGTAAGCGAGGCCGTGATGCAGGCCGAGGGCAGCGTCTTCATGAACAAGTATGCCGAGGGCTATCCGGGAAAGCGCTACTACGGCGGCTGTATCAATATGGATACCGTGGAGCAGCTTGCCAAGGACAGGCTGAATCTCCTGTTCGGTGCGGAGTATTCCAACGTCCAGCCCCATTCCGGCAGCCAGGCGAACATGGCTGTCTATTTTTCGGTGCTGGACCCGGGCGATACCATTCTCTCCATGAGCCTTGCCCATGGTGGCCACCTCTCCCACGGGGCCAAGGTCAGCTTCTCTGGAAGGCTGTTCAATGTGGTGAGCTATGGGGTTAGCCGGCAGAGCGAGACCATAGACTTTGATGAGGTGGCGGATCTGGCCAGAAAGCACAGGCCCAGGATGATCGTGGCCGGGGCCAGTGCCTATCCCAGGACCATAGATTTCGCATCGTTCCGGGCCATTGCCGATGAGGTCGGGGCCTATCTCATGGTGGACATGGCCCACATCGCAGGTCTTGTGGCAGCAGGCATCCATCCCTCTCCCGTGCCCTTCGCCGAGTTTATCACCTCCACCACCCACAAGACCCTCAGGGGCCCCAGGGGAGGGTTCATATTGACCCAGGAGAAATATGCCAGGCTCATCGACAGCCAGATCTTTCCAGGCATCCAGGGCGGCCCACTGATGCATGTGATTGCAGCAAAGGCCGTTGCCTTCAAGGAGGCCCTGGGGGATGAGTTCAAGTTTTATTGCCAGCAGATAGTCTTCAATGCCCAGAAACTCGCCCAGGTGCTCAAGGAGCGTGGATTCAGGCTCGTGTCCGGCGGCACGGACAATCATCTCGTGCTGGTGGATCTGTCGGACAAGGGGCTTACTGGTGCCCAGGCGGAGGAGATCCTGGAAAAGGCAGGGATCACTGTGAACAAAAACGCCATCCCTTACGACAAGCAGCCTCCCAGGGTAACCAGCGGGATACGAATCGGTACCCCTGCCATAACCACCCGTGGCCTCAAGGAGCCCGAGGTGGAGGAGGTAGCCAATTACATCGCCGATCTTCTTCTCAACTATGAAGACGACTCCATGGTGCCCAAGGTCAAGGAGAAGATCGAGGATCTGTGTAGGCGTTTCCCCCTCTATTCTTCAAGGCTTGCCAGATATGACCAGGCTGCCAAGGAGTGCTGAGAGGACCCTGTGGCACAGGCTGATCCCAGGCCTTCGTGGCAGGAATACTTCATGTCCATCACCAGGCTCGTGGCCAGCCGTTCCACATGTCTCAGGAGGAAGGTGGGCGCCATACTGGTGAAGGAGCACCGCATCCTGGCCACGGGCTACAATGGTGCCCCTGCCGGACTCAGGCACTGCCTGGAGATCGGATGCTTGAGGGACAGGCTCAATATACCGTCGGGCCAGCGCCATGAGCTGTGCCGCGCCCTCCATGCCGAGCAGAACGTACTCATCCAGGCGGCCTATCACGGGATTGCCGTTGCCGGTGCCCATCTCTACTGCACCAACCAGCCCTGCGTCATCTGTACCAAGATGCTCATAAATGCCGGAATCACCCGGATCTATTATGGGGAGGGCTATCCTGACGAGCTTTCAGCCCAGATGCTGGAAGAGGCGGAAATAGAGCTCATAAGGCTGGAGTGCTGAAGGAGGCTGCTGCAATGAGGTGTCCTTTTTGCAAGTTTGACAACTCCAAGGTGGTGGATTCCCGTTCCACGAGGGACGGCCGTGCCATCAGGAGGCGCAGGGAGTGCCTCCAGTGCGGTGAGCGCTTCACCACCTATGAGCGGATCGAGGAGTTCCAGCCCATGGTGGTCAAGAAGGATGGCCGCCGTGAGCCCTTCGATAGGAAGAAGGTCATCGACGGCATCCTCAAGGCCTGTGAAAAGCGCCCCATAAGTATGGAGGAAGTGACCAGCTTCGTGAGCGATCTGGAAAAGGAGATCCAGGAAAAGGGGGAGATGGAGATAGACAGCCGGGTAATCGGAGAGCGGGTCATGGAGCAGCTCAGGCGTTGGGACGATGTGGCCTATGTAAGGTTTGCATCTGTCTACAAACAGTTCAAGGATCTGCAGGAATTCATGGACCAGCTCCAGGAGCTGCTGGCAGGCCACGGAGGGGATGAAGAGCAGAAGGGCTGATTGCGGGCCGGGCGCTGTCCAGCAAAGGCTCTTTCCCTCATTTCCCCAAGGCCGATTCTCTCTCTGCACAGGTGGCCGCCTTCGTCTCTTTTTGTCCCTTGCGAGTCGTCATGGATCTTTCATGAAAAGGGGATGCCCTGTACCTGGGGTGACACGGTAGCCTCATCCATGATTTAGGTTGCAAAAGGGCGTGCTATTTACTAATTAAAACCTCTTGAATCCCTTTACGGAAACGGGTTGAAATTGTTGCCCGCATCACGTTTTGATCAGTGAGATAGGAGTGTCAACACAATGTCCAAGACTCTGAAGTGGAAGTTTCTGCTTCTGGCAGTACTCACCGTAGCATCCATCGTTCTCATCCTGCCCTCCTTTTATCCGAACACCCCGCAGTGGTTCAAGAAATACATGGCATCGGAGGGGTTGAAGCTTGGCCTCGACCTTCAGGGTGGCATGCATCTCATCCTCAAGGTGGACGTGGATCAGGCTGTCAGGAATGCAGCCCAGCTCTATGCCAACGATCTGAAGGATGTGCTCAAGGGCAAGAACATCACCGTGGTCAGGAAGAAGGGCACGAATCCCGATGAGATCGTTTTGGCCATTCCCAACAGGAGCGCCCTGGAGAAGGTCAAGGAGACGATAGAGGAGGACTTTCCAAATCTCACCATAAAGGCCATCGATGAAGAGGCGCGTTTCCCCACCATAACCCTTACTCTCTCCAAGGAGGAGGAGCAGTTCATAAGGGATCATGCCGTGGAGCAGTCCCTCGAGATCATAAGAAACAGGATAGACCAGTTTGGAGTGGCCGAGCCGGTGATCGTGCGCCAGGGTGAGGACGAGATAGTCGTTCAGCTCCCCGGAGTCAAGGACCCGGACAGGGCACTCAAGCTCATTGGCCAGACGGCCCAGCTGGAGTTCAAACTGGTGGATGACGAGGCTGGTGTGGATCTGAGGACCCTGATAGCCAAGGCCAAGGCAAGCGGGCGGCTGCCTGAGAAATATGATGCCGAGATCCTCAACAGGGTGTTGAAGGGCCAGATCCCTCCAGGCGACAGGATATATTTCCTGCGCGAGGTGGATACACGTACCGGCCGTGTCTCCAACATTCCTATCCTGCTCAAGGACAAGACCCTCATGACCGGTGATGCCGTGAAGACGGCCCATGTGCGTATAGGCGGCACCTATAACGAGCCTTACGTGGCACTTGAACTCACGGACAGGGGGGCCAGGATCTTTGAGAAGATCACTGAGGAGAACGTGGGCAAGCGTCTTGCCATCGTGCTTGACGGAGTGGTGCGCTCCGCCCCCGTGATCAGGGAGAAGATCGGAGGCGGTCATGCCCAGATATCCGGCTCCTTTACCCATGAGGAGGCCGCGGATCTGGCCATCGTGCTGAGGGCGGGTGCCCTTCCTGCACCTGTCAAGATCATCCAGAACGTGACCGTCGGCCCCTCTCTTGGGCGGGACTCCATCCAGAAGGGACTCATGTCCGGCCTTGTGGGTGCAGGCTTCGTCATAGTCTTCATGATCATCTACTACGGTCTTTCCGGCCTAATCGCAGACGTGGCCATCATCCTGAATCTTCTCTTCCTGATGGCGGTTCTTGCGCTCTTCAAGGCCACGCTCACCCTGCCTGGCATAGCCGGTATCATCCTGACCATCGGAATGGGGGTGGACTCAAACGTCCTCATATTCGAGAGGATGAGGGAGGAAAAGGCCCTGGGAAAGCCGCTGAAGGCCTTTATAGATGGCGGCTATGACAAGGCCTTCTGGACCATAGTGGATGCCCATGTGACCACCCTTATTACGGCAATGGCTCTGTTTCTCTTTGGAACCGGGCCCATCAAGGGTTTTGCCGTCACACTCTCATCCGGTATCATCATCAACCTCTTTACCGCCATCTTCGCAACCCGCTGGGTCTACAACTGGCTCATAATGAAGAGGGCCATAAAGGATCTCAAGTTCCTCCAGATCGTCAAGGAGACCTCCATAGACTTTATCGGGAAGAGGAATATCTGCCTGGCCCTTTCCGCAGTAATGGTGGCCGTGGGTATCTTTGCCTTCATCCAGATAAATCGGGGCGCTGCAAACCTTGGAGTCGATTTTGCCGGCGGGACCATGGTCCAGTACAAGGCTGACAAGCCCTTTGATCTCGAGAAGGTCAGAGGCGCCCTGGAACAGGCCAAGGTGGAGGGATATGCCCTCCAGGAGGTGCCGGGTGAGAACATCCTCATCGTCAGGATCAAGAAGTCGGTAGCCACTGTCGGGGATATCGAGGCCCAGGTGACCAAGGCCCTTGAGAAGGGACTGCCAGACTACCACTTCACCATAGAGAGCAAGACGGAGATAGGCTCTACTGTAAGCAAGGAGCTCAGGCGCAAGGCCATCATAGCCATTGCCATATCCCTGGCAGGCATCATTGGATATCTGGCCTTCAGGTTCAACTTCAGCTTCGGAGTGGCCGCTGCAATGGCCACGTTTCATGACGTGCTGGTGATCCTGGGGGTCTTCTATATCCTCGATCTCGAGATAACACTCCTCATCGTCACTGCCCTGCTGACTGTCGCCGGATATTCGCTTACCGATACCGTTGTGGTTTTTGACAGGATCAGGGAGAATCTCAAGAAGTACAGGAAACTCTCCTTTGCAGAGATCATCAACAGGAGTGTGAACGAGATGCTTGGCCGCACCATAATCACGTCCCTGACCACCCTGATGGTGGTGCTATGCCTCTATTTCTTTGGCGGTGTGGTGATTCATGACTTCGCCTTTGCCCTGATGCTGGGGGTGATAGTCGGTACATACTCATCGGTCTTCGTGGCAAGCCCCATCGTCTATCTTTGGCACAAGGGCAAGGCGCCCAAGTAGGGTGATGGTTCCGGGCGCCAGGCAGTTGGCAGGCGTAAGGGACCTGTTCCATTGGAAGAGATGGCTTATCTGGAGATAGAAGGCCGTCACAGCCTGAAGGGCACGGTAGAGATCAGTGGGGCAAAGAACGCGGCCCTGCCCATGCTTGCTGCAACCCTGCTGGCAGACGGGGCAACGACCCTTGAAAATCTCCCCGATCTTGATGACGTGCGCCTCTTCATACGCCTGATCCAGGAACTCGGGGCCCATGTGGAGATGGGTGAGGGGCGTAGAGTGGTGGTGGATGCATCCGGGCTGGATTCATTTGAGGCCCCATACGAGCTTGTCAGCAAGATGAGGGCATCGGTCCTGGTCCTTGGGCCCCTGGTGGCCCGTATGGGAAGGGCCAGGGTCGCCCTGCCTGGGGGGTGTGCCATAGGTGCCAGGCCCATAGATTTTCATCTGAAGGGCCTGGAGGCCATGGGCGCCAAACTCAAACTGGACAAGGGTTACGTGGAGGCCAGGGCCAGCAGGCTAAGTGGTGCCAGGATACTGTTTGACATCCCATCTGTGACAGGGACAGAGAATCTCATGATGGCTGCCGTGCTGGCCAAGGGGCAGACAGTGTTGGAGAATGCCGCCAGGGAGCCAGAGGTCGTTGCCCTTGGGGAGATGCTGAGGCGGATGGGGGCCAAGATCTCCGGCCTCGGCACCGAGACCATCACCATAGAGGGGGTAAGGGGGCTTAAACCTGCTGCCTGCTCCATCATCCCAGACAGGATCGAGGCAGGCACGTATCTCATGGCCCCGGGGGCAGCCGGCGGCGAGTTGACCATAAAGGGGGTCATACCGGAGCATCTGGCCTCTGTGATAGACAAGCTCCGTCTTTCAGGCCTCAAGATCGATACTTCAAAAGACTCCATAATGGTGAAGAGGAGGGGCAGGCTTCATAGTGTGGACGTGACCACTCAGCCCTATCCCGGGTTTCCCACAGACCTCCAGGCACAGATCATGGTGCTGATGTCCATTGCCAGCGGCCTGTCGGTAATAACAGAGACCATTTTTGAAAACCGTTTCATGCACGTGGCCGAGCTGCGCCGGCTTGGGGCAGACATCAGGATAAAGGGCAGGAGTGCCATAGTGCGCGGGGTTAAGAGGCTGACAGGGGCCCCCGTCAAGGCTACAGACCTTAGGGCCAGCGCATGCCTCGTCCTGGCCGGTCTGGCTGCAAAGGGGATCACCAGGGTGAGCCGGCTTGGCCATCTGGATCGGGGCTACGAGAAGATGGAAGAAAAGCTCAGCCGTGTGGGGGCTAGGATCAGGAGGATCGAGGACGAAGAGGGCCATGAGTGAAAGGGCTGCGCAAGAGACTGCACCATCCGGGCTGGTGGATGGCCACGGACGCCTGCTCACCTATCTGCGTCTGTCTGTCACGGACAGGTGCAACCTGCGCTGTTTCTACTGTATGCCCCAGAGCCGTTTCAGCTGGATCCCGCCCCAGGAGGTCCTGAGCTATGAAGAGATCATCCGCCTGCTCGAGCTCATGGCCGGCCTCGGCATCAAGAAGGTGCGCCTGACAGGGGGGGAGCCCCTGATCAGGCGGGATATCTTGAGCCTGGTCCGTGAGATCCAGGCCATCGACGGGATCGAGAAGCTCTGTATCACCACAAACGGGGTGCTGCTCCCCGGATTGGCCAGGCAGCTATACGATCTGGGTCTGAGACACGTGAACATAAGCCTCGATACCTTGAGGCCGGAACTCTTCAGGCAGTTGACGGGCAGGGACCACTTTTCCGATGTCTGGAGCGGGATAATGGAGTGTATAGGGCTTGGTTTTCGGCCAATAAAGATCAATGCCGTCATGATGCGGGGCAAGAACCACCAGGAGCTGCCGGATCTCGCCGCGCTCGTCCTCAAATATCCTGTAGAGGTGCGGTTTATCGAGTTCATGCCGGTGGGCAATGAGTCCCGCTGGGAGAGCAGCTACTTCATCCCGTCCAGCGAGGCGGCCAGGATGATAGAGGAGCGTCTCGGCCCGCTTGAGCCCCTGAGACAAGAGCATATGGGGCCGGCCAGGCTCTTTAGAGTGCGGGGCGGGATGGGGGCAATAGGCTTCATCAACCCCATGAGCCACAACTTCTGCAGCTCCTGCAACAGGATACGCATAACCTCTGATGGCAGGATGAGGCTGTGTCTGTTTTCCGACAACGAGATAGATCTCAAGTCCCTGTTGAGATCAGGGGCCTCCGATCGGGAGATATCCGATTTCATCAAGGATGCAGTGAAGCGCAAGCCAGAGAGTTATGCTAAGATTGATAGGGATAGCCATCCATCCTGCAGCAGAAAGATGTCATCCATTGGCGGATGAGGCCGCAGGTAGCCGAAGATCAAGGAAAAGCAAAAAGGATTCAGGAGGAAGAGATGGTCATACTTGAGGATCTTCTCTACACAGAGGAGCATTTGTGGGTAAAGGCCGATCAGGACAACAGCCGCGCAATGATCGGAATCACCGACTACGGCCAGGGGCGGATCGGGGCTGTCTCTTCCCTGGATCTGCCTTCGGTGGGAGACGAGTTTGTGGTCGGTGACTGCTTTGCCACCCTGGAGAACAGTGTGGGAGAGGTGACCGAACTCATCTGTCCTGTATCGGGCAGTGTGGCCTCGGTGAACGAGCAGCTCATCGACAGCCCTGAATTCATAAATGACGATCCCTATGACGATGGCTGGATAATGGTTATGAAGCTCGTCACTCCAGAGGAACTCGATGATCTCATGGATGCCAGCGATTACGAAAAGTACGTTGAAGAGGCCAGGATAAAGGATGAGGAGGCCGATGAGATCGAGGACCCGGACGACCTGCTGGAGGTGGAGGAGTAGCCATGAAGACCGCCTTCGTCTTTCCGGGCCAAGGCTCCCAGTATGTGGGCATGGGTGGTGAGATTCTGGAGCTCTATCCGGAAGGTGGTGCCATCCTGGACACCGCCCAGGAGGTGACCGGTATCCCGGTCAGGGAGCTGATGCTTTCAGGACCCATGGAGGAGCTCACACGCACCGTCAATCTGCAGCCAGCGCTCACGGCAGTGGACATGTTGTGCTGTGCGGCACTGAGACAGAAGGGGGTTGAGGCCCAAGCCGTAGCCGGACATAGCCTTGGCGAGTATCCAGCCCTCTGGGCAGCGGGTTTTGTCAGCACGGCCGATGTCTTTCGTCTGGTGAAGGCAAGGGGCGAGCTGATGGAACAGGCTGCTGCTGCAAATCCCGGGGCCATGGCGGCCATAATCGGTCTCGACAGACAAGCCCTCCAGGATCTGGTGGACAGGGTAAGGGCTGAGGCAAGTGGCGGGGTCTTGAGCCTTGCCAACCACAACTCGCGGGAGCAGATCGTTGTGACCGGCAGTAAGGATCTGGTGGCGGGGCTCTGCAGGGCTGTAAAGGAGGCTGGAAAGCGCGCGGTTCCACTGAAGGTCTCCGGGGCCTATCACAGTCCACTTATGAAACAGGCTGCAGAGGGATTTAAAAAGGTGCTTTCGGATGTAGAGTTCAAAGATGGCCGTATCCCGCTCTACAGCAATGTTACGGCAGCACCTGAGCTGTCGGGTGAGCGTGTCCGCCAGCTCATGTCAGAGCAGATCTGTTCTCCTGTGCGCTGGTATGAGATAGTCAACAACATGTATGGTGATGGCTTTCGGCTCTTCGTGGAGCTTGGACCCAAGAAGGTCCTTTCCGGCCTGATAAAGAAGTGCCTCGAAGCTGACGATTATACCATCAGGAACGTTGAGGATGGTGCCGGGCTCGAACAGTTCTGATTCGAAGAGGGCCTTGCCTGCTCATTGGCGCCGCGCTGACAGGAAGTGATCAATCCGCTACGGAATGAGTGAGAGGGATATATGTTCTTCAGGAGAAAGGACCCTGATCTGGGAGTTACTTGCAAGGATTGTGGAGAGAAACTCTCCCTGTGTGTCAAGTGAAGGAGTGTCGCCCTGAGGTGTCAGGGCTGCGGACGGATCTGGCAGATCCGCGACTATTCAGACGAGATGACCCCACAGCTTGAGCGTCTGCTCCATTTTGCCCGGGTGGACAGGATCTGATGTCCACCCTCTGAGCTTTGCCTGAGTCCTGGGCTCAGGGCTCAGACCCCGAACAGCTTCCAGCATCCAGAGCACTGCCCTGGCGCTCTGTTCTCCAAAAGCCCCTTGTCATAGGCGGCTTCCAGCTCCTTGGCCCGCTCCAGAAGCTCGAAGTCGCATGAGATCTGGTCATAGATGCCGCAGGTGGCGGAGATCCTCTTCTCAAAAAGCTGTCTGAAGCCTTTGTAGCCATCCTTCGACCATATCTCCTCCAGGCCCTCTGCTGCTATGTTTCCAAAACAGGTGCGTTCCACAAGAAATGTCTCTCCCTTCCAGAATCTCTGTATCCTCTCTACGGGAAGGCCAAGATAGACGCATGGACAGACAGATCCGTCAAAGGCGACAAAGAGACTCTTCAATGGGTTTGCATCACAGACAGGCTGCTCTTCTGCGTGGATTGGATAGAGTCTCAATGACAGGGCCCTGGCTGCCGCCGCCCTGGCCATATCCTCAAGAAAGCGCCGGCTGCGCCCCTTCTGGGACTTTTCATCCCTGAATACCCTGAGGCTGTCTGTTGCGGCATCTGGGATGAGATCCACGTTCATGGCCGAGACCCTTTCTGCTCCGAGCTCGGCGGCGAGATCCATCACTTTTGGGAGCTGTTCGATGTTGCTTCTGGTCATGATAAAGGAGATGACCAGGGAGGGGGCCTTGGAGCCTCTGTCCCTCTTGAGCTGCGACAGGTGGTGCAGATTTTTCATTATGATATCGAAGCTCGTGCCCACCCTGATGGATTCATGGCTTTTTCTGTCAGCCCCGGCGATAGAGACAGCGATCAGATCCAGCCCCAGCTCCAGGAGCTGTCTCGTCCTTTCACGGCTCAGGAGCTGCCCGTTCGTGGTTATGCCGGCCTTGGCCGAGGCGGCCTTGACCAGGCGTATCATCTCGTTCAGGTCCGGATGAAGGAGCGGCTCACCCCACCCTTGGAGGTGAACGTGGCGGGCAAGCCTGAAGGCCGGAGTGAGCCTTCTGAAGGTCTCGATGTCGAGGTCTCCATCCCTCCAGTGGTCCAGTCTGGTCCGGGGGCACATGATACACCTGGCCGTGCATCTCGATGTGACCTCTATCTGGATGGAGTCGAGGAGAAGGCTCCTGCCTGCTCTGATCTTCCTGATGGAACTGAGTATGGTCTTGAGCATGTGTGCATCCCGGTCCTGTCTCTGTTATAGCCCCCTTGCAGAGAAGATGTAAAGCCAGTCTCCATCCCGGCAGGAGGGGTGGTTGCCGCAGGGTGAGCCTTGGTGTTTCCTTTTTCTTTCTGGCCTGTTAATGATTTGGAAACGAGTTTTCCAGGGGAAACAGACATGGCGAAGAAAAAGGGCAGGAAGAAGCGGCGCAAGGACCCTCGCCGCCACGCATACCAGGTTCTGGCAGACTTTTTGGCCTCTGATCATACGCCGGATGGCTGCATGAACATCACTGCAGCCCACGGTCTCATGACCTCTGTGGTCATCGGCCCGAGGCTGATCATGCCTTCGAGGTGGTTGCCTGTACTCTTTGGCGAGCGAGGGGGGCAAAGGGTGAAGTACATAAACATAAGGCATGCCCAGAAGATCAATGAGCTGGTAATGGGCATGTACAACGAGATCGTCAGAGAGTTCTCAGACTATGATGGGGATTACTTCAAGCCCCTCCTGGCAATGGATGGACAGGACCCGATGCAGGCGGTGTTTCTATCCTTGAAGGAGTGGTGTGGCGGCTTCATGGAAGGGGTGATAATGGAGCTTGAGGCCTGGAGCCAGCTCACCGAGGATGATGAGCACTCCTGGCTCATGGATACACTTTTGCTGTTTGGCACCCATGAAGGGCTGAAGGAGGCAGAGAGGCTGAGTGATGAACAGGTCCTCAAAAAGATGTTCGAGCTGCCGGAGGCCCTAGTGGAGATCTATTTCTACTGGCTTGAGAGGCGGGAAGACGATCTGCCCTTTGACTATGGAGATCCACTGGACAGGCTGCCCATATAACGGGCGCCATCCTTTGGATCACTCTGCCTGAGGAAAGGATCAGCCCCCGATGACCAGCTTGTACATCCTCGAGAATACCTCCGGAGGCACCTGGCTCTCCCAGAGGCCTGCCATCTCTGCAACGGCCCATGCGCAGAGGAGTATCAGGATCGTGCCGGTGGGGATGAAGAGTTTTGAGGCAGGGATCCATCTCCTGGCCCTCTGCCCCTCCTCCTGTCCATCCGCATTCGGTCCATCCCTGTCCGGTCTGTTGGGCAGCGGCAGGATGGCTGCCGGGGTGATACACCCGTCAGGGCATGCGGCAGCACACTGGCTGCAGCCTATGCATTCACAGCTTCTGATAGCCTCGTAGCTCGTGATCCTTACAGAAGAGGGACAGGCCCTCTCACAGCTGCCACAATTGGTGCAGTGTGATGCATCACGCCGCATCTGGACAGGCCCTGCCACTGCCAGCAGGCCGAGCAGGGCCCCGTAGGGGCAGAGATATCTGCACCAGAAATTCCGGATCAGCACAGAGAGGGCAGCCAGCGCCACAATGATTGCCAGCGCCGTATCTGTCGGCGACAGGAAGAACTGGAGCATCTTTGCATCAGCTGCAATATTGTAGGGTGACATGATGAAGCCCTCGGTCTGCCTCAGGTCCATCTTCCAGAATATCATATAGATAAAGAATCCCAGGAGCAGATACTTGGCAGAAAGCAGGGGGTAGTCCACCCACCTTGGCAGTCTCCATGCAGCATTGATCCTTCTGCCCAGCTTTTCGAGCCTGTTCGAAATGGCCCCAACAGGACATACCCAGCCGCAAAATCCCTTTCTGAAAAGCAGGGCCGAGACCATGATGGCAATGAGTATGGTTAGCCCCGCCGGATGTACGGGATCGTACTTGCCTGTAAGAATCAGCCTCTTCAGTCCCATAAGGGCGCTTATTGGCAGGAAGGCCTCCACTGATGGCGGCCTTGTTGGCGCCTCTCCCTGGCCATTCATGGCCCATTGGTAGAACTGATAGAATCTGAAACCGATATATAGGCTGAAGAGCAGATAGAGACTCTGGATTGCGCTCCTGAGCCCTGGCAGCAGGATATCCGGTATGTCTGGTTTCTTGAGGTCCATGGTCAGCCAATGGTCCCCCAATGGTACCATAGTGCCGGCCCATTTCCAGTGGCAAAGATGGCCATCAAACGGCCTGGACAAATCCCATCTGCCCTGGCAGCAGGTTCAATCCGTTCCTGCCCCCCGCCTTTAAAAGCCCCTCAAGGGCGAAAAGGAGCTTGTCTATGCCAGAGCCCCTGAAGGCGGAGATGAATATGGCAGATGGATGGCGTTTCTTGAGCCGGACCAGCTCCTCGTCCGGGATGAGGTCTATCTTGTTGAACACCAGGATTACGGGCTTGTCCTCAAGGCCCATCTCTCTCAGAAGCCCCTCTGTGGCCTCCATCTCCTGCTCCAGAAAGGGGCTCGATGCATCCACCACATGGATGAATGCCCAGGCCTCTTCCAGCTCTTCAAGGGTGGCCTTGAAGGCCTTCATGATGTCCGGCGGCATGTCCTTGATGAATCCGACCGTATCGGAGAGAAGCATCTGCCGGCCGCCGAGGTGAAGGGATTTTACAGATGTCTCGAGTGTGGCAAAGAGCTTGTTCTCTGCCAGCACACCCGCCTTGGTCAGCCGGTTCAGAAGGGTTGATTTCCCGGTGTTGGTGTATCCGATTATGGAGATCTGGGGCAGGTCGTGCCTCTTTCTCCGTTTTCTCATCTGGGCACGCTGGCGCTCAAGCTGTTTCAGTGCCCGTTCAAGTGCCCCTATCCTCTGCTTGATGCGGCGCCTGTCGATCTCCAGCTTGGTCTCTCCCGGCCCCCTGGTGCCGATGCCGCCTATGAGCCTGCTCATGGCAGTGCCCTTTCCGACGAGGCGTGGCAGCATGTAGCGCAGCTGGGCCAGCTCTACCTGGATCTTGCCGCCTCTGGTGGTGGCATGGCGGGCGAAGATATCCAGTATGAGCTGGGTGCGGTCGATCACCTTGAGATCCGTGAGCTTGGCGATGTTGTTGGCCTGGACCGGGGTGAGGTTCTGATCGAAGATGATCATGGTGGCACCCAGGTAGAGGCCTGAGATGACGATCTGTTTGAGCTTTCCCTTCCCCATGAGATGGGCTGGGTTGTAGCGCTGGACGCGCTGATAGACCTTGGAGCAGACATCCACGTTGGCAGTGCGGGCGAGCTGCTCCAGCTCGGCCAGGCTCCGCTCTGCATGGGCAGGCCCCATAGCTGATGCATGGACAAGGATTGCCCTCTCCTCTGCATGGTCCACCCCCCGAAGCCTGCACTTGCGCTCGATCTCGGCCTCGAGCTCCTTTATGAAGGTGTCGAAGTCCTGCGGCAGGTCTTTGGGGTGTGCAAAGGCGCTGATATGCCACTTGGCCCCATCCGACTCCTTGCCTCCGGAGTCCGGGGGCGGGAGCAGGTACCCCATCCAGGTCTTGCCTGGTAGCCCGGCTCCGGCCTCTATCACCACCATGCAGTCCAGGCGCAGGAGGGCGAGGTCCGTTATGTCCTCTTCCGTGAGCCCCTTGTGCCTTGAAAAGGTGGTATGGATACAGCGCAGCCCCTTCAGGCGGAAGGCGCTTCTTCTGAACTGTTCGAGGTCGGGGATGTAGATGCCGTGCTGATCACCTACTATGACGTGGGTGATGGAACCCTTGCGGTTTACCAGGATTCCGATCTGACACTCCGTATCCCTTGATAGCTCTGAAAGGGTGCGGGCAAGTTCACGGGAGATCACCAGATTGGGCCTGATCCTGCGGCGATAGATCCGCTCAAGCCCCTTTCTCTGGCTGGGGGAAAGGCCTTTTGTGTTTCCGTAGATTTTTGCTATAGTTCCTTATCTCCTTGGAATTTTCCTCGTTTTTTTGACTCGTTCTGCCTAAATATGGTACTGCTGGAGGCCAATTGCAAGCAGGATCCAGCACGTGCCGGACAAAAGGCGGTTTTTTTATGATGGCTAAGCGCACAGATGGCAGATGCAAGATAGTGGCAGTGGCCAACCAGAAGGGAGGGGTGGGCAAGACTACCACGGCCGTGAATCTGGCCTCGGGCCTGGCACTCCTGAATCAGCGGGTGCTCCTCGTGGACTGTGATGCCCAGGCCAATGCCACAAGCGGTGTGGGAGTAAACCCCCAGACACTGGCGCATCATCTCTACCATGTGCTCACCGGCAGGATGCCTGCTGAAGAGGTCGTAACAGACAGTGCCCAGCAGGGTCTGTCCCTGTTGCCGGCTGCAACAGACCTTGTCGGGATCGAGGTGGAGCTTGCAGGGGCAAAGGGCAGGGAAATGGTGTTGAAGAGGGTGCTCGAAGGGCTTGAAGGGGATTATGACTTCATGGTGTTCGACTGTCCTCCATCCCTCGGGCTCCTGACCGTGAACGCCTTGACTGCTGCAGACTCGGTGATCATCCCCTTGCAGTGTGAGTACTACGCCTTGGAGGGCCTGAGCCAGCTGGTTCAGACCATCAGGGCCGTGAAGCACAACCTGAACCCCAGGCTGCACATAGAGGGACTGGTGCTCACCATGTATGATTCGCGTACCAGGCTAGGCTTCCAGGTGGCCAAGGAGGTGAGGGTCCATTTCCGGGATCTGGTCTATCGGACCACCATACCCAGAAACATCAGGCTCAGCGAAAGCCCTAGCCATGGCAAGCCCATATTCCTCTATGATCCCCGTTCAAAGGGGGCGGAGAGCTATCTTGCCTTTGCAAAGGAGTTCCTGGACAGAAATCGGAGGCAGAGATGATCAAGAAGGGCGGACTCGGAAGGGGGCTCGGCTCCCTGATCTCGTCCAGAGACATATATGACGTGGAGGTGCCCGGGCTCATCATGTGCCCGGTGGATAAGATAAGGCCCAATCCGGATCAGCCGAGAAAGGCGATGGAGCAGGAGGCCTTGAAGGAGCTGGCCGAGTCCATTGCAAGACAGGGCCTGATCCAGCCCCTGGTGGTGCGTGAGGCCGGCGGTGAGGAGTATCAGCTCATCGCTGGGGAGCGCAGATGGCGGGCGGCACGCATGGCAGGGCTCTCTGCAGTGCCAGTGGTGGTCAAGGATGTCTCCGACGATAAGATGCTGGAGCTGGCACTTGTGGAGAATATCCAGCGTCAGGACCTGAACCCCCTGGAGGAGGCCCTGGCCTACAGACAGCTGGCAGAGGCAGGCCTTACCCAGGCGGAGATAGCAAGACGGGTTGGAAAGAACAGGGCCACGGTTGCCAACATGCTAAGGCTGCTTTCCCTGCCGCAAGACATCCAGGAGGATATTGCCGAGGGCCGGATCTCTGCCGGCCATGCACGGGCCATCCTCATGCTGGACGATATCACATCCCAGAGACGCTTGAGGGATACCATCGTAAAGCTTGGCATGTCGGTAAGGCAGGCCGAGGGAATGGCCAGGAGGCTCAAGGAGGGTCAAGGGCAGGAGAAGGGCAAAGGGGGACAGAGCGATCCAGACATGGAGGCTCTCTGTCAGGACCTTTCGAGGATAGTCGGCTCCAGGGTGAAGATCTCGGTCGGGGCCCGGGGCGGCAGGCTGGAGATCAGGTGCAGGAGCCGAAAGGAGCTTGAGCGGCTCATAGGGCTTCTGCGCTCCCTGGAGGAGTAGAGGGCAAGGCGGCAAGGCAAGCCGCTCCGCACACCCTTGAGAGGCGCAGACTTTTACCTTTTTGAAAGAGATAAAGGCGTAAGAGAGTGGTCTCGATCGATGCATCCCAGATAGAAGAGGCGGTCGCAAGGCTTGTTGTCCAGGCCAATCGCCATCTGCCTGCCGATGTGGCTGAATGCCTTCTAAGGGCCGCTGAGCAAGAGGCCGGGGGCAGCAGGCTGATTCTGCAGGTGCTTCTTGAAAATGCCAGGATAGCTGCCAAGACCGGGCTTCCCTGCTGTCAGGACACGGGAATAGACACGGTATTCATAAGGATGGGCCCCGGGCTCTTCCTGGATGGCGATTTGAAGGCGGCCGTGAACAGGGGCATCGCCAGAGGTACCAGGCAGGGCTGGCTGAGGAGCTCGGTCTGCGATCCTATAACCAGGAAAAATACCGGTGACAATACGCCTGCAGTGCTTCACCTGGAACAGGATGCCGAGATGGAGGGGATCTCGGTGACGGTGCTGCCGAAGGGGTGCGGAAGTGAAAACATGAGCGCCCTCAAGATGTTGCCGCCTTCTGCCGGTATCGAAGGGCTTAAGGAGTTCGTGCTCTCTGTGGTGGAAAGGGCAGGGCCCAATCCCTGTCCTCCCGGCATCATTGGTGTAGGTATTGGCGGCACCATGGAGCAGGCGAGCCTGATAGCCAAAAAGGCCCTCTTGCGTCCATGCGGCAAGGAGGGGCCAGGGCACCGGATCCGGCAGATAGAGGAAGAGCTTTACCGGATGGTGAATTCTACCGGCATCGGCCCCCTGGGGCTCGGAGGGCAGACCACTTGCCTGTCAGTGGCGGTCGAGGCCTATCCGTGCCATATAGCAAGCCTGCCTGTGGCGGTAAATATCCAGTGCCATGCCGCAAGGCGGGCAGAGGCCGTCTGGGCAGGGGGCAGGTGGAGCTATGGGCCGGAAGCTGCCATAGAGACCGGCATCCTTGACGGTTTGCAGGCAGGTACTGCTTGGGATCAGGCCCATGAGGTGCGCCGCATCACGCTTCCCCTGAGCAGGCAGCAGGCAGCAGGACTCAGGGCGGGTGACTGGCTTCTGCTAAACGGCAAGGTCCTCACGGGCCGGGACCAGACCCACAGGGTACTCGTGGATCTTTTGAGGGCCGGCAAGCGCCCCCCTGTGGATCTGAAGGATCAGCTCATCTACTATGTTGGCCCATCGCCGGCACCACCCGGGATGGCCATCGGCTCTGCCGGGCCTACCACCAGCTACCGCATGGATGCCTATACCCCGGAGTTGCTTGCCCAGGGTGTTGTGGCCCTCATGGGGAAGGGGAGGCGCTCTGACGAGGTCAGACAGGCCATTGCCAGGCATGGGGCGGTCTATCTGGCCACCATCGGCGGGGCAGGCGCCTTTCTGGCAAGGGCTGTGGAGTCGGCAAGGGTCGTGGCCTTCGAGGAGCTTGGCCCAGAGGCCATGTATGAACTTGAGCTCAAGGACTTTCCTGCCGTTGTCATAAACGATTCGGAAGGGGGCGACTATTACCGTCAGATCCTGCCCTGAGGCATGGAGAATTTGCGGCCACAGGGCCCGTTAGCCCCCTTTTTGCAGTAAATTTCCTTGCACAAAGCGCAGGGTCTATTTATATTTGCCCACGTCTCAGGACGAAAAAAGATCCATGGAGTGATAAAAATGGAATGTCAGACCAATAAACCCGGTTTTGAATGCAGATTTATGGGTAAAAACGGCTGCACCTTCATTGGCGGTGCCTGTTTCCAGATAGTGGAGAAGTGTGAGGGCTGCGCCAAGATCGTGGAGACCGAGGCGGGCAAGTTCTGTGCAGTATATCCCCATCCAGAGATGAAGTGGCAGCGTGGTGTGTGCAACTTCGCAACCCATGTGAAGCCGGAGATCCAGCAGGATGCAAGCGGAAAGAGCATCAACCCGCTGAAGGCCGCAAAGAGGGCCTCAAGGGGACGCTAAAGGCAGGACGCAGGCCAGCCCTTTTGTATCACAGGCTCTAGAGGCCGCCCCTGGTGCAATCGGTATGATCGGCACAAAGGGCGGCCTTTTGTTTTCTCTTCATACCGATTCCCTTGCCAATTCCTCTGATCGCTTCACTTTCTGCCTATACCTCTTCCCAGCCGGTTATCATGCCCTTTAGGTGTGAGAACACCGTCTTGCCTGTGGTGGTGAGATAGACATGAAATATCAGGAAGATCAGGAGGGCAAAGGCGCCTGCCGTGTGCCAGCCTGCTATGGTCTCCAACCTGATGTGAATGCCGAGCTCAGGCAACTGCGGATAGTAGTAGTAGAGGAGGCCGGAGATGAACTGAATGGGCATTATGAGCAGCTTCAGGATGAGGTATGCGATCCTCTGCAGTGGATTGAGTTTTTTGTCAGGGTGCTTCTCAAAGGGGTGCGGCTCCCCTTTGAAGATGCCAGCAGTGTAGTAGAAGCAGACCTCCACCAGTTTCTCCTTTATGGGCAGATAGTGGCGCCACTGGCCTGTGGTGAAGTGCCAGAATATGGCAAAGGCGCTCAGGACTATCAGGGCCCAGCCCATCCAGTTGTGCCAGTCAAAGGCCCTTTCAAAGCCGAAGGCGGAAAAGGAGCCATGTATCTCGAATCCGGTGGCCAGAAGTGCCATGATCAGTATGGCCTGGGACCAGTGCCAGAACCTTTCAAACCTGGAATATAGATAGACCCGTTTCATACCCTCTTCTCCATGATTCTCTGCCGGATGATTCTCTGCCAAGGTAGCATATCTGCTTAGCCTCTCTTTCTGCCTGCACTCAGGAATCTTATGGTCCCGTGCAGCATCACCACGGCCAGGGCCAGGCCCGCGATCACCCAACCGGTGTCATCAATGCTGCTGAACATGTCTCTGCCAGGGATATAGACACCGGTTATGGCCTGGAGCCTGCCCCCTTGGCGCACGTGACAATCCTGGCACTTGAGGGCCTGCTCCTTTGGAGGCACCATGTGGGCCAGGGGCAGGTGGTATCTGGTCTCAACGAACTCGAGTTTTCCGCTGAAGGGGGCTCCGGCCTCTCTCATGCCCGCCTCGGCGGCCTTGAGCCAGTCGAACTCTGCCCAGAAGGCACCCGATCCCTTCTTTCCAAAGAGCTTCGGGATCACCATGGTCCTGTTTACCGGGTCGAAGGGCTGCTTGCCCCTGTGTACCTTGAACGGAAAGATCCTTGATTCAGGATCATCGGGGCTTCCAAGAGGACGGTTGAGCCAGACCGGGCGCTGGTCATCTGGGATCTTGTCGGTTACCAGGGTATAGGCGATGGTACCGTTGTACCAGAAATATTCAGGCACCACGTCCTTTGCCCATTTCATCGAGCCCTTCTTGGTGTGATAGATGGGCTTTCCCATCCGGTCCTTCTGCACTATCAGCTTGTGATCCTTGCCAAATTTTCCCGCGGTCGACCAGTCCCACCAGATCTTGGTCGGCTTTCCGCGGCCATAGAGGGGCACATGGCAGGTCTCGCAGGCCACCCGCCTTGTATGGTGGTTGAGCTTTGCCCTGTTCTTGTGCGGGGCTGTGCCGTGACAGCTTTCACATCTGACCCTGTGGCCATCATCCTTTGGCAGTGCGAGATTGCGGCGGCCAGGTGCAGGGGTGCGATAGTTTCGTCCATCTATCTTGTGTGCAAAGGTGGTGTGACAGGTGGTACATGAAAAATTGAGCCCCTTTGCATCCATATGCACGTCGAGCTCCTTTGTCGGGGCCAGGAGGGCCGTGTTCATGTCGCCGCGTTTGACCCCGTCTCCGCCACCGCTGAAGAAGTGGCACACCCCGCAGCTCCTTCTGGAGGTCGGCCCGACATTCTGGGCAACCTTCCTGAGATCAACGGGCTTGAATACCTTTTTTCCAGCAAAGACCTTTTCCTTGTAGGCAGGGTGTCCGCAATCCGTTGGGAATTTCTTGTAGGTTCCAGTGGTATCGTGGCAGACCAGACAGTCCATGGCGGTCTGGTTCTTGAAATCAAAGCCCTTGTCTTTCCATCCATATCCTGCATGACAGCTGGTGCACCTGCACCAGTTAGAGGTGACCGCCACTCAGAAGTTGTTCAGGACATTGGCCTTTCCAAGGACTCGTCCCCCTTCGGCCTGGTATCTCCAGGTCCAGTGGAGACTCCTTTCGAGCTGGCTGCCTGCCAGGTTGTGGCACTTGAGGCAGGCCTTGGCGGTGACATCAGGGGCCTTTGAAAAATCCTGATCCAACTCCTTGAATTTTTTGTGGTCTGCAGTGGAGGGGGATCTGGGAAAGAGCCTTCCCGACTGATCCACTGATGAGGCCAGGCCATAGGAACAGAGGCCCAGCAAAAAGACCAGGACGATAGCCGGCACCGCTATGGGACGAATTTTGCCTTTCATGCTCCCTCCTCTCTGTGCTGAACTTGCATGAAGAGGTCCAAAGCTGTTTCTTCATGCAACAACAGGGTCTTCAAAAATCTGGTACTCTTCCCGAATAAAGTCAAGGAGAAATTTGGCAGAGGCTCAAAATGCCGAAATGGGCTAGGGGGGGAGGTTATTTGTAGGCTATTTCGGTGGATGAGAAGGGTGGTTTTTCCTGGAAGAAGAAAGAAGCTTGCTCATGACACTATCTATTTTGGAGGCCAGATCAGGGTCGCTGGCCAGCTTTGCAGCCTTTTTAAGGTTGATCATGCCGCTTTCTCTTGTCTGTGGGCTGTCTAACTGTGCCAGGGCAAGATGATAGAGTATCAGGGGATCGTTTGGTCTTTTCTGGATCAGTTCCTCAAGCAGCCATTGGGCGCGTTTGGTCAGGCCCTTTCGGTAATAGATCCAGGCCATGGTATCCTGTATGGCCGGGTTGTCCGGAGCCAGTTCGTATGCCTTCATGGCAAGTGGCATGGCCTCATCGAGTGAGTCGTCTCTCTGGGCATAGATCCAGGCAAGGTTGCTGTTTAGAAGCGGATCGTTTGGGGCGATGCTGTGGGCCTGTTCCAGGAGTGATCTTGCCATATCGATATTTCCACTGTTTAGATAGATGGTTGCAAGTTGCTGATATCCTGCAATATAGTTTGGAAACCGTTTTATGAGTTCCTTTAAGATCCTTTCCCGGTCCTTTGGGGAGGTCTGATAGAGGCCCGCCAGCATCATGTAGGGTGCCCGGATGGATGGGGCCATTTCTATAACTGCCTCCAGATTCTTCCTGGCCAGCCCGGGCCTTCCGATACGTATCCAGTAATCAGCAGTCAATATCAAAAGCCATGGATCCTCGGGGTGCTCGTGTTCCAGTGCCTCTATCTCCGCGGCCAGTGCACCTCTATCTTCTTGGCCCAAAAGGTCCAGATATTCCTTGAGGATATCCAGTTTCAGCCTGCTGTTTTCTTTTAGGCATTTACTATATATGGCTAATGCCTGGGGTTTTTTCCCGTCCATGGTGGCCATACGGGCAAGCAGCAAGGCGTTTGTTTCTGCCCCCGGATTTAGGAGTTCCACCCGTCTTAGGGCCTCGAGGGCCTTTTTCGGTCTTTGCTCTTCCATGAAGGTGAGTGCCTCTATCTGCCATGCCCTGTAGTTCAAGGGCTCCCGTTCAGCAACGCGTCTTGCATATTCATGTGCTATGTCTGTTTTTGAGGATTTGAGATAGAAGTCTGCCAGGGCCAGGTCCGCCTGGGCAAAATATCTGTTCAAGGTGAGTGACTTTATCAATGAATTTTTGCCAAGGTTGTCATGACCTGCAGTGAGATAGGCAACACCCATTAGATAGTGTGCCAGTGCTAGATCGGGCTCTTTTTCTATGACGGCCTGGAGAAATGATATGGCGGACAGAAACTCTCCTGTGTAGATGTTCTTTTGAGCAGCAAGAAGCTCTATCTCAATATCGTTTTTCTCTTCAG
Organism: uncultured Desulfobacterales bacterium; assembly: GCA_964573615.1. Taxonomy (GTDB): domain Bacteria; phylum Desulfobacterota; class Dissulfuribacteria; order Dissulfuribacterales; family QOAL01; genus JALSKY01. Next base: position 54,393 of record CAZNKD010000046.1, read on the forward strand.
GGCCAAGGGTATCATAGAGGGCTTGAAACCCTTCATAGTCATGTTGCTTGAGAAGCGTTGCAAGAAGGATCTTCTTTGCATATCTGTTTCTTGGATCCAGCGTAAGTAGTTCCTCGAGAGTCTCTTTTGCCTTTAAAAGCTCTTTTGATTCAAGGTAGAGCAGGGCAAGATCGGCTCTCCAGCCCATGTTTTGCGGCATGGCAGAAATGGCCTCTTTGAAGAACCTTTCCGCCTCACCATTGCGTGAAAGAAGGCGGTAGAAGTCACCCATCTCTTTAAGCTGTGAGGGATCAAGCCCTTGTGCCTTTTTCAGCTTATCAAGAAAGGCCAATGCCTCTGTCTCACGATCCTGTGCAAGAGCACAGAAGGCGATACGCAGTCTTAGACGGTTTAGATCACCCGAAGCAGGGCCATGGACCAATCCAACAGCATGCCTATAGTGATCTTCAGCCTCCTTGAAATCACCTCGTGCTGCTGCAAGATCCCCTCTTAATCTGTAAGGTTCATGGCTTTGGGGCAGCTTTTTCAAAAGGAATCGGATGTCTTTATCGGCGATAGCCCAGTCCCGAAAGTAGATGGCCAGCTCAGCCCTTTTGATCCTGGCCTCCAGCAGGTTGGGATCCTCTTTCAAGGCCCTGTCGAAGAGCCTGAATGCCTCTGGCAGATATCCAAGCATTTCATTGGCCCTGGCCATCTTTACCAAGACTATGGGAGGAATCTTCCTCTTCTGGCCAGAGCTTTTCCATTTTCGGATTGCCTCTTGATATCTGCCCTTTTCAAAGAGCTTGTCACCCTGCTCAATGAGTAGGCCCTGCTCCTTGCCCGGATCCGGACTGCTACAGGCTGAGATGAAGAGAAAAAGGGGCGCTGCTATGAACAAGGTCGACGCCAGTAAGATACCGTTTTTTTTCAATCTATTTATATGGATCATGCTTACTGCCTTCTGAAGATGGCCCCGATGAATTTTAGAGTCAGAAGCATAAAAAGGAGTAATAGCAGGGCCTCGATCTTATTTTTCATTGCCCAGGCCAGGAATTCTAAAGGGGCCTTTATGATCCAAGGCGTTTCACCTATGTCGGTCTCCATCCCTTTTTCAGGTTCTGTAGGAGTGTTTCTGCCTGAGTGGCGATCTTCTGAATAGAGCCGAGGTGTCAATTTCCCAGTAGGATTGGCATTTGTCATCCTGTAGGATAGTGATCTCAAGGATGGCAACGAATTCTCGATTTGGGTGTTATTGGTGCTTAAGGGGTGCATATTCATATTAGTGCCTCTGTCTGCTACCGAATCAGAAGGCAAGGCCTCTCGATCATCTCTCAATATGCCAATCGTTGCACCCTTTGATATCGCTGTGGCCACTGCCGTTTTCAGCTCTTTTAGTCTTGTCCTTAAGAGCCTAAATGGAGAATTAGAGGCATTGTCTAAAGGGGCCTCAGCCAAGTTATTGATTTGGGTTTTCATGAGCTTGGCCAGTTTTTTTTGAAGATTGTCGTCTATGGAGGCCAGGAAATCCTTTGGCAAAGATGAATAGGAACCTGCAAAATCAGTCAGCAGTTCTTGTTGGTATGCCAACACCTCTTTGGCTGATTCCTCGAAGGCCTTATATCGATCCAGCAGTCTTTTG
>CAZNKD010000047.1:0-57453 GCA_964573615.1 uncultured Desulfobacterales bacterium
CTGTTTTCCCAAGGAAATTTCATCTGATTTCAAATACCTATAAAAAAATAGACTTTAATCTTTTTAGGAATATACGCTCAAAACAGGTCTGTGTCGAGGGAAGCGACCCTAAAACGGGCCTAAAAACGGCCAGGATATGCCTGTTCGACCAAAATATGGGCCTTCCATACTATGCAATTGAATGCGAGGGGACCTGCGATCTTACCGGAGTTGAAACTCATGGATAAGAACGGGAAATTTTTATCCAAGAACGAGACATGGGCAGGAAACAAATAGACACTTATCTTATTGATATCTCAAGAGTTATCTTTTTAACTAAAGGTTGGTCGAACAGCAAGGCACTTTTTAGAGCTGGCCCCAAGTTGAATTCGCAAGTGATATCCTTATACTTAGGGACATGTGGCAGAGGATTAACAGATCAGCAGGTCGAGGAAACGGGCAGAAGGCCATGACCGAAAATGTAGGTCGGTCCCATATTTGGACCGTCCATCCCATTATTGCTAGGGTGATTGCTCAGGCGCCAGGGACAGCCGCTGCCAAGGATAATCCGCTGGGATCATCCCTGGCATCTGTCATTCACGCCCTGGTGGCAGCAGTTCTATTTATCGCTTTTTCCTCGATATATTCGGTGCCGGCAACATCTGCTGCAGGCCCTGAGGCCGCCCAAGAGCCGGAAGGTTTGAGCCTTGAAAGGGCATTTCAAATCTCATACGAGAAGAACTATCAGATCCTACAAGCCAGGGCCTCCTTGGATGCTGCCCAGGCCCGGCTCAATCAGGCGGTGGCCGCATTTCTGCCGAAGCTGAATCTGGAAGCGGGATATGCCTACTCCAACAATCCCGTCATGGTCTTTGGCAACAAGATGAACCAGGCCGATTTCCAGATGGAGGATTTTCAGCTCGACACCCTGAACCACCCCGACTTCAGAGGAAACTACATGGCCAGGTTCATACTGACCCAGCCGGTCTTCAATCAGGGCCTCGAATATATCGGCTACAGGGCAGCAAAGATCCAGCATGAGATTACCTCCCTGTCCATGAGGCAGGCGGTACAGGCGGCCCTCTTCCAGGTGGAGAAGGCCTATTGCCAGGCACTCCTTGCCCAGGACCAGGTGGAGGCCCTCGAGATGGCCTTTCGCACAGCCAAGGCCCACGAGGCCCTGGCTGAAAAACGGTACAACGCAGGCCTGGTATTGAAGTCCGATGTGCTAAGCGCAAGGGTACAGCGTGGCGTGGTAGAGCGCGAGCTCTTCAGGGCCAGAAACGACCTGAAGCTGGCTGTTGCGGCACTCAACCAGGCCATGGGACTTCCGCAGGAGACCAGATGGTCCCTGAAGGGGCTAGACTCCGAGCTCGAGGATGAAGGTCGACTCTCTTACTGGCTCGATACCGCCAGGGACAGCAGACCGGAACTCCTAATGGCCAGAAAACAGCAGGAGCTGACAGAGGTTCAAAGGAGGCAGGCACAACTCCGTTTTCTGCCCGCTGTCAATCTCCACGGGATGTATGAGAACAATCGCCACAACCTGGCCCATATGGGGGGAGAGTCCTGGACGTTTCTTGCAACCATGTCTTTCAATATCTTCAACGGGCTTGGAGACTTTCAGGGGCTAAAGGCGGCCTCTGCAGAGCTCGAAAGGGAGCAGAACAGGGTCCGGCAGATGGAAGCCGGCATTGAACTCGAGGTCAGGAAGGCCTATTTCGACTTCAAGACAGCAAAAAAACAGCTCAAAGTAGCCAAGAGCGCTGTGGAACAGGCAGCCGAGAGCCAAAAGATCCTGAAAAACAGATATGAAAATGGCCTGGCGCTCATGGTGGAACTGCTGGCTGCCGACACGGCACTGCGTCAGGAGATGCTGAACATGGCCAAGGCCGCTTTCGACTCACGGATAGCCTGGGCCAGTCTCAAGTGGAAGGCGGGCATTCTCGGGGGTGATCTTGCCCCTGCACCCTCCAGGCCCGCGGCAACAGAACAGGGAGAGATGAAATAAGCAAGAGATGGCCCCTGCCGGGGCATCTTGGCACATCACCAGGACGACACTGGAGATATAGACGATGATGAAGCCGATATACAGATCCTTTTCGATATCTTTCGCCATGAAAGCCGCTGCCTTCTTCATGGTGCTACTGATGTTGCACGGCTGTTCAGACGACAAGAGCGGCAAGACCGTACAGGTCACCAGAAGCTTAAAGGCCCAGGTAATGGAGGTGGAAAGGAGTGCGCTTCCGGAGATAAGGAGCTTTTCAGGAAGGGTCAGGGCCAAGGTCTCTGTCGCCCTTGCAGCCAAGATGCCCGGCAATGTGAAGAGGGTGGAGGTGGAGATCGGGGATCCGGTCAAAAGGGGGGATCTCCTGATCCTGGTGGACGATACGGATGTAAGGGCCAGGATAGAGGCCCTCAAATCCTCCCGCCAGGCCGTACAGAAAAAACTCGATGCCGTCTCGGCCAAGTACCAGTATGCCAAGATCAACTATGAGCGCTTTAAACGGCTCTTTGCCCAGGAGGCGGCCACCAAGGATGAGCTCGACCGCACCAGGACGGAGTTCCAGGCCTTAAAGGGGCAGGTGGAGGCGGTCAGGGCCGAGCTGGCCGTGATAGAGGCGCAACTTTCAGAGGCCAGGAATCAGCTGGACTACATGGCCATTCGCTCCCCCATAGATGGCTGGGTCAGCGCGAGGAGCGTGGATGTAGGCACCTATGTAAATCCTGGCATTCCCATAGTCTCGGTGGACAGCAGCAGTGATGGATTCTGGTTCGAGGCCGATGTGGACGAATCCATAGGGCTCCAGCTCCGCCCCGGCCTGAAGGTGGGGGTCTCCGTGCCTGCGGCCGACATAGATGTCATGGTGCCGGTGGCACATGTGCGTCCGAGCTCCAGCAGTGCTACACACACCATCACCCTGCTTGCCGATCTGGACAGATATCCGGTAAAAAGCGGGCTCTTTGGCAGGGTCAACATCCCTGTTGGCACTGCCCTCGAGATCGTGCTGCCCGCCCGGGCGGTGATAGACAGGGGAGGGATAAAGGGTGTCTATGTGCTGGATGAGAACAGGATCGCCAAGTGGCGTATAATCAAGGTGGGCAAGAGGTGGCGCAAGGAGGGAGATCTGCTCGTTCCCATAGCCTCTGGAGGCCAGGGAGTGGATGGCGAGGTGGTCGTTTCCGTGGTCAGCGGCCTCGCCCCTGGCGAAAAGGTCGTGATCTCCCAGCTGTCAGAGGTCCGGGAGGGTATCCGCATTGAGTAGCAAGGGGCTAAAAGGAGAGGCCAGCCACCGCTCTGGCAGTAAAAAGAGAATGAAGGGCCACGAGGTCATCCACCGCTCCCCGTTTCTCACCTGGGTCACCAGGACCTTCGTGGACTCCAAACTCACCCCGCTCATGATAATGTTCGGCCTCCTGCTTGGGGGATTTGCCATCATGTTCACCCCGAGCGAGGAGGAGCCCCAGATCGTGGTGCCCATGGTGGATGTCATGGTGGCCATGCCAGGGGCCTCTGCCAAGGAGATCGAGACAAGGGTCATAGGCCCCATGGAGAAGCTCCTGTGGGAGATCCCGGGTGTCGAATACGTATATTCCACGGCAATGAATGGCAGGGCCATGACCATCGTCCGGTTCTATGTGGGCGAGGATACCGAGGACAGCCTCGTCAAGGTCTATGACAAGCTCTACTCCCATTTCGACTGGATCCCCCCGGGATGCAGCAAGCCACTCATAAAACCACACTCCATAGACGATGTGCCGATCGTGTGCGTAACCTTGTGGGGAGACGGGTACGACCCACTTCAGCTAAGGCAGATCGCTGCCAGACTGAATGACGAGATCAGGCAGATCCAGGGCATCAGTGAAAGCTTCATAAAGGGGGGGCTGAGGAGGCAGTTACGGGTCGATCTGAACCAGGCGGCCCTGTCCGCCCTGGGGCTCGATGCGGCAGACGTGATCGGAGCGCTCAGGTCCCAGAACAGGGCATCATGGATCTCGGAGGTGACCAGTGACAACAGCACATTCTCCCTGCGAATGGACAACTTCTTCACATCCATCGAGGATGTCCGAAGCGCAGTCGTCAAGGTGGCAGATGGCAAGGTGGTCACCCTCGGCCAGGTGGCATCCATCACGGATGGCCCGGAAGAGCCCGAATCCTATGTCTTCATAGGGGCGGGCAAGGGCAGGGCGGCAAAGCCTGGGGTCACGATGGCACCGGGAGAGCTCAAGCCTGCTGTCACGATCGCCGTGGCCAAGAGAAAGGGCTGGAATGCCACCGAGCTCGCCCACAAGGTCATAGAGAAGGTGGAGTCCACAAAGGGCTTCATCCTGCCGGAAGACATCGAGTATGTAATCACCAGGGATTACGGTGAGACCGCCAAGGAGAAATCGAATGAACTCCTCGAGCACCTGGCCATAGCCACCCTCTCGGTGGCCATGCTCATGGCCCTGCTCCTGGGTGTGCGGGCAAGCCTGGTGGTGCTGGTGGCAATCCCCGTGACCCTGGCCCTGACCCTGTTCATCTACTATATCCACGGATACACCCTCAACAGGGTGACCCTCTTCGCCCTGATATTCTGCATAGGCATCCTGGTGGATGATCCGATAGTGGACGTGGAAAACATCGTCCGCCATCTGAGGCTGCCCATCAACAAGGGCAAGCCCCTGAAAGACATCATCGTAAATGCAGTCATAGAGGTGGGAAGCCCCCTGATCCTGGCCACCTTCACGGTCATAGTGGCCATCCTGCCCCTGGCCTTCGTGCGCGGTCTCATGGGCCCCTATATGCGCCCCATGCCGGTCGGTGCCTCTGTAGCCATGTTTCTCTCCATGGTGATCTCCTTCGTCATCACCCCTTGGTGCGCCTATCACATACTTGGGCGGGCGGTACATGAAGAGGAGAAGGAGGGCAGATTCGACCGGATCTACCGGTGGGCCATGGGCCACCTCATCAGGAACAGGGGACAGCGCTGGATCTTCCTCGGTGTCATGGCACTCTTTTTCGTCTTTGCCTGCTCCCTCATCTATTTCAAGGTGGTGAGGGTGAAGATGCTCCCCTTCGACAACAAGAGCGAGTTTCAGGTGATCATAGACATGCCGGAGGGCACGAGCCTCGAGCGGACCGCAGAGGTGGCCATGGCCCTGGGGGACGTGCTATCCCAAGAGGAGGTCATCACGGACTACGAGCTGTACATCGGCACGGCCTCGCCATTCAACTTCAACGGGCTGGTGCGCCATTACTACATGAGGCAGGGCGCGAACGTGGCCGACATACAGGTGAACCTGCTTCCCAAAAACATGCGGGATGAACAGAGTCATCCCATAGCAAGGCGTCTCAGGCCAAAGCTCCACGAGGTCGCCAAGCGCTATGGGGCCAGGATAAAGGTGGCAGAGATCCCGCCCGGCCCACCTGTGCTCCAGACCCTGGTTGCCGAGGTCTATGGCCCGGACTACGAACAGCAGATCAGCGTGGCCAGGCAGATCATGGACGTGTTCGAGAGGACCGACGGGGTGGTGGACGTGGACTGGTACATGACCGATCCACAGACCGAGATCAAGGTGGTGGTACAGAAGGACAAGGCGGCAAGCCTCGGGGTCCCGCCTGCCAGGGTGCTCCAGGTCCTTCAGGCAGCAGTCAAGGGCATGGAGGTGGAGCTGCTCCACGATCCGGGGGCAAGGGAGGATGTGCCGATTCTCCTGAGACTTCCCCTTGCAGACAGAAGCGGTCTGCCCGATCTAAAATCGATCAGGATCCGCTCCATGAGCGGCAATCTGATCCCCCTTTCAGAGCTTGCCAGGTTCGAAGAGATCACCCTGCCCCATCCCATCTATCACAAGAACCTGAAACCTGTGGTCTATGTCACAGGAGACGTGGCAGGGGTGGAGGAGAGCCCGGTCTATGCGATCCTCAAGATGAACAAGGTGTTGGAGGAGCTCGCCCTGCCAGACGGCTCCAAGGGCATAGAGCTCTACTACACCAGGCAGCCCTTCGATTCCGACAAGTGGGCCATGAAGTGGGACGGCGAGTGGCATGTGACATATGAGGTCTTCAGGGACATGGGCATGGCCTTCGCAGTGGTCATAATCCTCATATTTGTCATGGTGGTGGGCTGGTTCAGGTCCTACTCCGTGCCACTGGTGATCCTGTCTCCCATTCCCCTGTCCCTGATCGGGATCATTCCAGCCCATGCCCTCATGGGGGCCTTCTTCACTGCCACATCCATGATCGGATTCATTGCAGGGGCAGGCATAGTGGTGAGAAACTCCATCATCCTGGTGGACTTCATAGAGCTGCGCCTTGCCGAAGGCATGCCCCTCGAAGATGCGGTCATAGATGCCGGAGCCATCCGGTTCAGGCCCATGCTGCTTACATCCTCTGCCGTGGTGGTGGGCTCCTTTGTGATCCTGTTCGATCCGATCTTTCAGGGCCTTGCCATATCCCTCATGGCAGGAGAGATAGCGGCAACACTCTTTTCCAGGATGGTGGTCCCGGTACTCTACTATCTGGACCACAAGACCAAACAGGTTGGCCACCTCTTTCTTTAGGACATGGGGATGAACCACAAACCGGGATCAAAAAAGGCCAGGAAAGCCCCCATCCTCTCAGCCGGTGTGATAGTGGTCAGGAGAGAGGATGGAAACTGGCGCTTCTTGCTGCTCAGGGCCTGGGGATACTGGGACTTTCCCAAGGGCATCGTCGAGCCGGGTGAAGACCCCATCCATGCAGCCATCAGGGAGGTGGAGGAAGAGACCACCATAAAGGACCTCGATTTCAAATGGGGCTATGGCTACATGGACACAGGGCCATACAACAAGGGGCGCAAGATCGCCAGGTACTATCTGGCCGAGACCAGAACGAAGGATATAGAGTTGCCAATCAATCCCGAGATCGGAAGGCCCGAGCACGATGAATGGCGCTGGGTAGGGTATGAAGAGGCCAGGGATCTCGTGGCAGAGAGGGTGATCCCCGCCCTTGAATGGGCATGGAAGACCATCAATTCCTGATTTCAACATGAGAGAAACATAAGACAGGCCCATGAAAAAGGGAGGGGATTGGTGCTCAAAAAGAAAAGGCCCGGCAAGAGCCGGGCCTTTTGTGTTCAGATTAGCTGACTCTTCTGATTAGAAGAACCAGAGAAGTTCAGCAGCGAAGCGCATGGAGACATCATCGCTGTCCTTGCCCTGATCAAAAGATACACCGCGTGCATAAGCATTCAGTGCCTGGGTGATATCCTTGGCGCCCTCACCCGGGAACAGGAATGCAGCACCGCCCTTTATAGTGACAGACTTGTAGAGCTTATAGCGAATCTCGTTGTTCCACTCAACTCCCATGAAGGAATCGATGTCAACATTTCCGACCACGCCAGCGCGGGAGAAGTAGTTCTCCACAGCCTCGCTCTCATCAAACCACATGGCCATGACATGGGTGATGTAGGTCCAGTTTCCATAGCTGGCATTGATGCCACCACCGATCATCTGGAAACCAGGGTTGTCCAGCTTAGCAGCACCATTGATTCCACCACCGGTTACGGTTCCGTAATAGGCAGGGAACATGCTGTAAAGGATCTGGCCAAAGATGGGGTTGCCATCATGAGAAATGCTCTGCTCGCTGCCAAAACGCGGGGTGAACCTGGTGATACCAACGGCAGGGGTAAAGCCCTCGAGATCATCATCATTAGGATCATCATCACCCTGGAGCCAGTAGCCACCAAAGTGAACGTCAAACTGCTTGATCCCAACCATCTCGTGGAGGTCGAAGAGCAGGTCGGCAAAGAAGGCGAAGGAGTCAACATCATAGTCCTCGCCAGCATAGTCATCCATGCTACCGGTCACATAGGCGAACTCGGCGATGGGCTTGAAGATTCCATAGTCGCCCTTGAAGTTGATGCCGAAGAAGTGCCTCTCAAGGCCGGAGCCCTGATTGACCTGGTGATTGTTGTCCAGCATGTAGAAACCCTCGACATAGGTGCCGCTGAATTCATACCCCAGCTTACCGATGATAAATGTACGATCAGCATCCTTGTCGATATCAGGGGCTCCGATGGCATTGTTATCGTTGGACATATAGCCGGCCTCATCCTCATCCTTCTTTATGTACCAGCCTTCCCACTTGAAGCCATCCTTGCAGCCGACGATTCCGATACCAGGATCGTCATCACCATAGACCATACCACCATACTTTACGTCAGCGCTCTTGACGTCCCATCCGCCATTGAGGCGAGAATTGATCCAGGGCAGGTTGAAAGAGGCGTTCAGACGCTCAATACCAAACTGCTGGGACTGCTTACCCTTGGCAAAGTCGGTACGATCGACACCAGACCTGTCGAGCACGGTATCAGACTCCAGGGCGAAATAGACATCCCAGTCCTGATCATGTGCGAAATTGAAGAAGAGCCTGTTCTCGCCACGGATATAACCATCCTTCACGGCGCCACCGGCCTCTGTGAGGTGAGCCCTAGTGCTCTTGTATGCACCAGGCATGATGCTGGCAGCTGTCTGTTCCTCTGCAGAGCCCAGATCATCGGAAATACCAAAATCCCTATCGATTTCAGAAGTGGGCACCAGCCTCACCTGAGCCCCCATACGGATGGTGATGTCACCCAGGGTCTGGACCTCAACTGATCCGGGACCGGCCTGGGCGATTCCAGCCATCAGGAGGCTGATGGCTGCAACAGCAAAAACTGTAAAGAACCTTTTCATTTCCTATAACCCTCCTTGATTTTTGTATTTTACTACTCGCTTCCCAAACAAGTCTCTCTCGACAAAATACAAAATCCTTACAACTCTACCTCTCCTATCCCTTGCTATATCACCTCCTTACTCCAAATTAGGTTTCCAAACCCTCCTCATGGTTATCGGCTCATTTCCTTAACCATGCCCCTGGAATAGTTATTGACTCTCTTTTCGAACGCATCGCGACAAATCTTTACATCTTCAACAAATTTTTCAAGCTCTGCCATGGTCAGGGATTGCTGCCCATCGCACAGTGCCGCCTCAGGCTCCGGATGGACCTCCACCAGGATCATGTTCGCACCCGCTATGACACCCTGGGCAGCAGCATTGAATATGTCCAGGAGCCCATTGGGGGCGTGATCCTTGTTGCCTATCGGATGGCTGGGATCGATACAGACAGGGAGCCTGGTCAGCCGGTGGATCACCGGGATGTGTACGAAGTCGGCCAGATTCCTGTGGGGCAGGCTGAGCTGTGTCTTTACCCCCCTCAGGCAGAAGACGATATTCCTGTTTCCCTCGCTTGCAACGTATTCACAGGCATTCAGGGACTCTTCGATGGTGAGCCCCATGCCCCTCTTGTAGAGGACCGGCATCTCCGTCTGGGAGCCCACGGCCTTGAGAAGCTCGAAGTTCTGGGCGTTTCTGGTGCCTATCTGAAGCATTACGCCGGTGGGGTTTCCGGCATCCGCCAGGGCCTTCTGGATCTCCTCGATATGGGACTCCTTCAGGACCTCCATGGCGATGACCTTGATGCCGTACTTGCCGGCAAGCTCGAAGACCCATGGCAGGCACTTTGCCCCATGGCCCTGGAAATCGTAGGGGCTCGTCCTTGGCTTGTAGGCCCCCATACGGGCGGTCTCGATACCCAGGGCCTTCAGGCCCTTGAAGGTCTCTTCCACATATTCAGGGGTATCCACTGCACAGGGGCCGGCAAAGATGTGCAGACACTCCTGATCGAACTTCACCCCATTATAGGTAAAGCCTGCCGGGACGAAATTGATGTCATGGCGGCCGATCTGCCTATACTTGGTGGAGACACGCACCACCCTCTCGACCCCCCTCATGGCCTGGATCACCTCCTCAGGCACATTGTGGGTGGGGCCGATCAGATGGACCTCCCTGACGGTCCTGGTCTCACCGGTCAGCTCCAGGAGCCTTATGTCAAGTCCTGGAAAATTTTCTAGAAAATCGTAGATCCTTTTAAGCTCCGGGGTATCCGGGCCAACATTCTCCTTGAGGATGATAATCATGGTCTTTCTTGAACGAACTCCTCTCCCTGAACTGAACCCCCAAAAGGCGGCTCTACCTGTAAGTGACTATTTTTAACACTGGCTCGCAACGGGGTCAATATCATGCTGACATTTTTTGGCATTTTCAAAAGACGATCTCATTTCCCCTCCCCATCCAGCCGCCTGAGCCAGGTGAACCTCTCGACACTCTCCACATTGGTGCAGGCCCTCTTGAGGGCATAGGGCTGTCCGATGAGATATACCATCTCTTCTGCCCTGGTGATGGCCGTATAGAACCACTTGTTGTTGAGCATGATGAAGTGGGAGTTGGTGAGGGGAATCACCACGACCCGGTACTGGCTCCCCTGGGCCTTGTGCACCGTGAGGGCGTAGGCCAGCTCGATCACGTCCCCCAGAAGATCGAAATCATAGGCCACCACGATCCTTTCCGGATAGACCACATGAAACTGCTCCGCCTCGTGATCTATGGCCTGCACGAGCCCCACATAGCCGTTGAAGATGCGCCTGAACTCCCCGCCCCTGAAGTGCCTGTCCTCCTTGATATAGGATGCCCAGTCCATGATCTCCATGTCCCTGTTCTGGAGGTGGACCACCTTGTCTCCCTCACGCAGGGTAATGCCTGCCCTGGTCACCTTGCCGCCCCGCCCCGGCTGCCGGGGATTCAGGATCTGCTGGAGGCGCTGGTTCAGGATCTCGGTCCCAAGCTGGCCCATCCGCATGGGTGTCAGCACCTGAAACTCCCACGCAGGATATTGAAGGCTCCTTCTGTATGAGGCTGCAAGCTCCAGGATTCTCTCGAGTATGGCCTGGTTGTTGGCCTCCCTGAACCGCTTTAGCTCACGCTCCGAGCGCCCCTTCTTCAAGGCATAGATGTTGTGTGGCTGGACCTGCTCGAAACGGAAATCCTCCCACCCCTGCTCCTCTATCCCTTCGGGCACTTTGCCCTGCCTGATCTCATTGGCAAAAAGAGTGAGGACACTCCCCTCGCTCTGCCGGAATATTCGCTCGAGATGCACGGCAGGCAGGAGGCCTGCCTCCAGGGCGTCTGAAAAGACGTTTCCCGCCCCTATGGGCGGAAGCTGTGCGGGATCACCCACAAGAAGCATGAGCGCCGACGGCCTGAGGGCCCTGGCCAGCCTGTAGAAGAGGGTCAGATTGACCATGGATGCCTCATCGAGGACCACGACCCTGTAGGGCAGGGGATTTTCAGGGCCATGCTCGAAACTGCCATCCCCCTTGTACTTCAGGAGGCTGTGGATGGTCACGGCATCGAATCCGGTGGTCTTTCTAAGCCTTGCAGACGCCATGCCGGTAAAGGCGCAGCAGATGATCTGCTCCCTTTCTGCATAGTGCTCCGAGAGCAGCTCCAGGACCGCCCTGCAGACCGTGGTCTTTCCCGTGCCGGCATAGCCTGCAAGCCCGAAGACCAGCCTGGGCTCAAGGGCGATCCTTTCGATGATCCGTCTCTGCTCCGGTGCAAACTCCACCCCGTTCCTGGCCTGATAGGAACGGATGAACCTCTCCACCACATCCTTACGGATGGTCTTTCGGCCACCAGGCCTGGCGCGCTCCAGGAAGAACTCCCTGAGCTGCTCCTCCATATACCTGTAGGAGGAGAGCCCGATCTGCCCCTCGTCTCCTGTGACGATCTCGCCCTCCAGGATCATCTTGGAAAGGGTGTTCTTGATCTTCTGCCTGGAGAGTCGGTCCTCCTCTGTGGAGAGCAGCTCCTCCACCTGCTGATAGAGCTGTTCCTCGGGCAGCCAGCAGTGACCGCCGGACTCTGCGGCATCCACCAACAGATAGTCTATGGCGGCCTTTATGCGCCAGGGGGAGTCGAATCTCAGCCCAAGGTTCATCGCTATGCGGTCTGCCGTCTTGAAGCCTATGCCCCGCACCTCGGTCAGCCTGTAGGGGTTCTCCTTTATGATCTCAAGGGCCCTGTCTTCGAAATGGTTGTAGATGCGTATGAGAAGATTGGGGGTGATCTGGGCGTGGCTTCCGAGATATTCCGACAGGCTCTTGAGGCTCCGGTGCTTGTGCCAGGAGCGTCTTATCATGGCAAGGCGCTTTTCCTTGATCCCCTTTTCAGAAAGCAGCCGCTCCGGCTCCTCGTCCAGGATGCGCACCAGCTCCTCTTCCCCATACTTGTCGAGAAGCCGCCTTGCCAGGGCCTCACCAAGGCCCTTCACCACCTTGCTCAGGAAAAAGAGGAGCTCGCTCCCGGCAAGGCGGCACTCCGAGAACGCAAACTGCCTTCCATACTTGGTCATCTCCCAACTGCCCCGGAACAGGAACTCTGCCCCCACGAGGCCTGCATCGGAGGCCAGCTCCTTGACATAGCCCGTGGCAGTGAAAAGGGCCCCTCGCCTCGGCCTCACCTTCAGGACGGCAAAGCCGTTTTCAGGATTGGAATAGGTTACACGCTCCACCATGCCGACAAGCACGGTCTCATCCGGATCATGCCTGATGGCCCGATCCTGGGGGCACTCTTGCCCTTGCTCTGCCTTGGACCCGCTCATGAACCGCTCCCCCTCTTCCTGGGATCGAGGGCATCCCTCAGCCCTTCTCCAAGCAGGTTGTAGGCCAGCACGGTCACCAGGATGGCAAGGCCTGGAAAGACCGACAGCCACCATGCAATCTCCAGATTGTCCTTGCCCTCGGTCAACATGTTGCCCCAGCTCGGGGTGGGCGGCTGGACCCCTATGCCAAGAAAACTCAGGGCGCTCTCGGTGAGTATTGCGCCTCCGATGCCCAAGGTGGCCGACACCAGCACAGGGGCCATGGCATTGGGGAGGATGTGGCTGAAGACTATACGCAGGTTCGAGGCACCGGACAGGCGTGCAGCCAGGACGAAATCCCGCCTTCTAAGACTCAGGAACTCCGCCCTCACCAGGCGTGCAACCCCCATCCATCCGGTGAGGCCGATCACCGCCATGATGTTCCAGATGGATGGCTCAAGGAAGGCTATCACGGCCATTATGAGAAATATCGATGGAAAACAGAGCATTATATCCACAAAGCGCATGACGAGACTGTCCACCCAGCGCCCATAGAATCCTGCCAGGGCCCCAAGCACAGTGCCAACGAAGGTGGCGATACCGACCGCGACAAACCCCACCAGCAGAGAGATGCGGGCGCCATAGATGAGCCTGGAGAGACAGTCCCGCCCAAGGCTGTCCGTGCCCAAAAGATGCGCCCTGGAGGGGGGCTCGAGCACGTGCCACGTGTCGATGGCCTGGGGATCGTAAGGGGCGATCCATGGGGCGGCAACGGCCACGAAGAAAAGGAGCGCCACCAGTGCCAGGCCGGCAAGGGCAAGGGGATTTGATATCACAGCCTTCATGGTCTCGACCGCCTCCCCCCTTTCCTACTCGTCTGGCTGGATCCCGGTACGGATCCGGGGATCTGCCACGGCATAGCCTATGTCTGCGAGCAGGTTTCCAAGCAGTGTCAGTATGGAGACCAGGACCAGGTTGCCCATGAGCACCGGATAGTCCCTGGCCATGACCGCAGACCACATGAGCTGGCCTATGCCGGGTATCGCGAATATGGACTCGAAGATCACGCTTCCGCCAATGAGCCCCGGGATGGACAGGCCAAGGATGGTTATCAGGGGCAGAAGGGCATTTCTGAGGGCATGCCGGTAGATCACCGCCCTCTCGCTAAGCCCCTTGGCCCTGGCCGTGGTGATATAGTCCTGCCGGAGCACCTCCAGCATGGAGGACCTCGTGTATCGGGAAAAACCGGCCAGCCCGCCTATGGCCGACACGAATACCGGAAGGATCAGGTGCTTGGCCCAGTCCCATAGCCTCTCCAAGGGCCCCATGGCCTCATAGCCCATCAGGCTATGGAGCCCGGAGATGGGCAGCAGATTCCACTCTATGCCCAATAGCAGCATCAGAAGCAGTGCCACCCAGAAGGCAGGTGCGGCATAGGTGATGAAGACCAGCAGGGTGGTGACCTGATCGAACAGGCTGTTCTCCTTCACTGCGGCCTTTACCCCCAGGGGAATGGCCACAGCCGCTATGAGCAGGAGAGAGAGCAGATTGATGAGGAGCGTCACAGGAAGCCTCTCCCTGATCTTGTCCCATACAGGGCGCCTGTCCGGGGAGAAGGAGCGTCCGAGATCCAGCTGCACCAGCCCCTTCAGCCAGTTCACGTACTGGACTGCGATGGGCTTGTCCAGGCCGTACTGGGCCCGGAGCCGCTGGCGCATCTCCGGAGTCATCTTTGGATTGAAGTCCGCCTGCAGGCTCATGGGCTCGCCCGGGGCCAGATGCATCACGAAAAAGGAGATGAGGGTGATGCCGATGAATGTCGGCACCAGGGCCAACAGGCGCTTTGAGAGCCAGATTAGAAGATCCATTGTCTAGGCACCATAACAGTTTAGGATGCGGTTGTTACCCATGGGCGTCTGCACTGCCTTCAGCCAAGATCATACATTCGATAGTGAGTGCCCTTTCCGCCTTGCATCTTACCGCAAATCTGCAAACAGCCTCGCCCCGGGTTCAGCCACGGGACGGGAGAAGGGGGATGCACGTCAGGGCATTATATACTTCTGCTCGTTTTTGGGCACCCACCACTCGGTCATGTTGTAGGAGATCCCGGCAGGTGCCGGCTCTATCCCCCTGAACCGGGCATGGATCACAGGAAGGGACATGGGCACATAGAGGAATGTGTAGGGCTGGTCCTCGGCCAGGATCTCCTGCACCCGGTAGTAGATCCTCTTCCTCTCCTCCCTGTCGAAGGTCCTCCTGCCCGCCACCAGCAGCATGTCCAGTTCCGGGTTCTTGTATCCTATGAAGTTCAGGTTCTTCCCCTCGGTCTTGGAGGAGTGCCATATATCGTAGATGTCCGGGTCCTGCCCCAACGTCCACCCCAGGATCACCGCCTCGAAACGGCGCTTGTCTATGAAATCGTTTATGAAGGCGGTCCATTCCAGGGTCCTGATCTTCATCTCTATGCCGATCTGCTTCAGCCTGTACTGGATGATCTGGGCAGTCAGCGCCCTGAGGGAGTTGCCCTGGTTGGTGAGCACCGTGAAGGAAAGGGGCTGGCCGTCCCTGTCCAGGAGCCCGTCTCCGTCACTGTCGGTCCATCCCGCCTCGGCCAGGAGGGCAAGGGCCTTTTGGGGGTCGTATGGATAGCGCTTCACATCCGGATTGTAGAACCAGGCATCGGGCTTGTAGGGGCCCGTTGCCACCACCCCGAGCCCCAGGAGCACGCCCCTTATGATCTCCTCCTTGTCGATGGCATAGCTTATGGCCTGCCGGACCCTCTTGTCCTTGAAGATGGGGTGCCGCAGGTTGTAGCCCAGATAGGTATATGAGAAGGACAGGTACTTGTACTTCTTGAAGTTCTTCCTGAAGAACTCCGAGTCCGTCTGGCGTTTGTACTGCACCGGAGAAAGCCCCATCCAGTCGAGTCCGCCCGCCTTCAGCTCGAGAAACATGGTGGCAGGATCGGGTATGATCCTCATTATGTATTGATCCAGGAATGGGCGTCCCCGAAAGTATGTCTCACTGGCCTGGAGCACGATCCTCTCCTGGGTCTTCCACTCCTTCAGCCTGAATGGTCCAAGGCCCACGGGCCTCCTGGCAAGTTCGCTCTTGGTGATATCCTTTCCCTCCAGCAGATGCCTCGGCAGCACCACGATATCACCCCAGGAGGACAGGGCCGGGGCGAAGGGCTCCTTGTAGGTGACCCGGAAGGTGTAAGGGTCAGGGGCCTCGGCCTTTTCCACCTCCAGGAAGTCGCCTGCATAGGCCGTGGGGGTCTTGGGGTCCGTGATGGTCTCGAAACCGAAGAGCACATCCCTCGAGGTGAAGGGATGGCCATCCTCCCATTTGACCCCCTTTCTCAGGTGAAAGGTTATCACCTTGCCGTCTTCCGAGATCTCCCAGGACTCGGCCAGGTCTCCAACGAGGTTCAGGTCCTTGTCATACTTTACGAGCCCGTTGTAGATGAGCCCGGCTATCTGGTGTGAGGTGGCATCAGACGAGAGCATGGGGATGAGGTTGGAGGCATCCCCGATGGAGCCGACGATGAGGGCATCCCCGTAGCAGGGCCCTTGCGGCGACAGGCACCCTCCCCCGCCCCTGTCTGCCGCCCCTTGCCCTTGTTGGCCCAGGGCCGGCACAGCAGGCAGTAACAGCCAGATCAGCAGGGCAAGAAGAGGCACCAGGGCCTCCTTTCCCGTAAATGGGGCTTCAGAGGGCAGATCAAGCGCCATACTTAAGCTTCTTCAGCTCCTCCACACACTCATAGGGCACTGCCAGGTCCCCCTTCCCCCTCCCCAGCTTGATATAGGGTTTGGCCTTGCCGTGATAGTCGCTTCCACCGGTTACCGCAAGCCCCATGGATCTTGCAAGGTCTATGCACTGCCTGGTGAACTCCGGGCTGTGCTCGCTGTAGTAACACTCCATGCCCATGAGTCCCTTGGACTTGAGATCGGCCACGATGGCCTGAAGCTCCTGCAGGTCCCTGGCCTGAAGAGAAAACGGATGGGCAAGAACGGCTATCCCGCCTGCCCCCTTGATGGCAGAGATGGCCGCCTCAGGGGCCAGGATGGACTTCGGTGCATAGGCCTTGGCCCCGCGCTTCAGATATCTGTCGAAGGCCTGGCTCACATCCTTGACATAACCCTTTTCCACCATTGCCCTGGCGATGTGAGGCCTGCCTACCTGACCGCCATGAGAGATGGCCTCGATCTCCTCCATGGTGACCGGCACACCAAGGGCCGCCAGCTTCTCCAGGATCCTTGGATTTCTCTCGGCCCTGGCCGCCTGGACCTGGCTCAGCACCTCCAGGAAAGAGCCCTCCTCCGGATCGATATAGTAGCCGAGCATGTGCATGTTGCCCTTGTGGAACTGGCAGCTCAGCTCCACTGCCGGGATGAACTCGATCCCGAGCCTGGCTGCAGCAGCCGCAGCCTCGGAAAGGCCGGCCACGGTATCGTGATCCGACAGGGCAATGGCGGCAAGCCCGACCTTGGCGGCAAGCGCCATGAGTTCCGAAGGGGTATCCGAGCCGTCGGAGGCCGTGGAGTGAGTGTGGAGATCACATGTCTTCATATCTCAAATGGGTCCCTCTTTCTCTTTTGCTTCATCCCGGATCATGCAGATTGCAAGTTTAATGCAGGGCCACAAAGGGTGCAAAAGCCGGGCTCCATGGCCCCTTTTTCAAGCCCTTTCATCGGGCATTCATGCCCTCTTCAGTACCTTTTCAAGATCACGATACCCCCTGTGGAGGCGCGAGGGAAGAGAGGCTGCCCCGCCTACCATTTCAAGGAACCTGGCTGCCGTCTTCCTGTCTCCCTCGAACTCCAGATAGCCCCGGGCCAGAAAATAGAGGCTGAGAGGATCCCTCTTCATGCTGTTCAGGAGCTGCCTGAACCGATCCCTGGCAGCGGGCCAGTCTCCCCTCAGATAGAAGACCTGGGCAGAGAGCCTCACGAGGGCCGCCGGCACGGGCCCTGAGGCACTGGTCTGTTCCATGAGCCTCGTGCACACTCTTTCTGCACCATCCAGGTTGCCCCTTCTCATCTCGAGCTCTGCCAGGCGCAAGGAGGCTGCAAGGTCATCCGGCCGGCATGCCACCGCCCTTTCTATCAAGGCCGCGGCCTCTTCCAGCCTGCCTGCATCCTGATAGAGGCCTGAAAGGTTGTAAAGGGCCATGAAGTCGTCGGGCCGCTTCCGGAGCACATCCTCGAAGAGCCTGCCTGCCTGGCTTCTCCTGCCCATGCTTGCCAGGGTGGCGCCAAGGCTGTTTGCAAGGTTGACATCGTCTGGCCGGAGCCTCAGCCCCTGCCGGTATGCCCTCGTCCCTCCGGCCAAATCCCCCCACGAGACCAGGGTGTCTCCCTTTACATTGAGGGTGAGGTGATCGAAGATGGCAAGCTGGCCCGCCTGCCCACGCGAATCCTCGAGGAGTCTGGCGTGCCACAGGGCCCATATGGAGGAAAAGGCGAGGTTCTCCCTGGTGACAAAGGGCTGAAAGAGTGCGGCAAAGCCTGCTGTTACCGTCATCCGGCCCGGCTGGAGCCCCTCGGACAGGACGGAGGGGAAAAGGCGGTGTAGCAGGGCAGCAAAGGATCCAAATGCCTCCCTGTTCCTGCATCTTACCGGGAGCTCCCCCTCGAGCAGCAAGGCCCTTTCACCCGCCTGTCTCGATCTTAGCAGGCGCACGTCGGAAAAAGCGGTTGAAAGGGGCCCGGAGAGCCGATCGAGCAGGAGCCCTCCATCCCCGATCCTGGCGGCCACCGCCTCCGGCCCTCCATCGATGACGAAGAGGGCGGAAAAGCTGCCTGGCCCGCCCGAGCACCGTTCATACCACCAAGGCCCCTGGCCCTGATCCGTGAAGGCAGGGTCTATCCCAAGCATCTGCCTGATCTGGCCGAGAATATCCGGGCTCAAGAGGGCAGAGCCAAGGCCCCTTGCAAGACGCGGCACCCAGGGACTTTCATGGGCCTGGCTCAAAAGGGCGGAACCCAAGGTGAGGCTGTCCCCCAACGACCCTCTCAGAAGGGGGGGCCTTGCGCCTGAGACAAGCCTCCATTTGATGCCCTCGAAGTCTCTGGACATGGAGGAGGGCATGAGAAACCATACTGCCCCCGGGCAGAATCCCACAGGCTCCAAACCCTCATCTTCTCCGGAGGCCATCTCCCTTCGGACGATCTCGGCAGCATGGAGAAGCGATGAGGCATCAAGGCCGTCTGTCTCCAGGCCGCCCCTGGCCCGTGCCCGGAAACCGAGCCTCAAGACATGCATGTCTCCGAGCTCATGGCCAGCCCCACCCTCTTTCCGTATGATCATGGAGAGATACTCCGGGATCTCTCCGTCGAGGCTGGTCATGAGCTCCCTCTTTCGCCTGAGGGCATGGGACAGCAAGAATCCGGCCCCAAGAGAAAGGAGCCTGTCCGCCTCGGCTGGGGTGACATCCTGGGGCACACCCTCGAGGACCACGAGCCCGAGGGCATCCTCCCCCTGACAGAGATAGAGCAGTGCCCTGTGGTCGATCCTGTCCCAGAAGCACTTTCGTGCCTCGATGGCCTCTGCCGCCCTCAGCCGCTGCCGCTCGGACAGCCCTACAGCGTCGAGCAGCCTTTCAGGCTCACCGGGCAGGCACCTTGCCCGTTCAAAGGGGAGTATGCGCCTGAGGGCAAGGAGCCCCTCGGGCACCACATGGACCATATCACGCAGGTTCAGGGCGAAGGGGGAAGCTTCACCCATTGCCGGGGAGTGGGAAGTCGGGGTTGTCGGCCTCACCGCACTATTTATGCCGGTCCTGCCTGGAGCCGGCGCCCAGGCCCATCTGATTGCAGGCCCAGGCCACTATCTTCGGGATCTCGGCCATGTCGCGCTCCTGCACGGTTCGGCAATCCATGAGAATGCGTTCGTTCTCCATGCGGACGATGAGCGGAGGCGATGCCTCGCGAAACCTTGCCTCCAGACTGGAGATACGGGCCGGGTCCTCCTTCGTGGCCAGGGTCACGGCAACGGAGCGGAGCTCCTGGAGAGGCAGGGCCCCGCCGCCCACCCTGGAGATGGTGTCTGTCAACCCGACTTCAAGGCCGGCAAGCCTCAGCCGGGCCAGTCTCCGCTTCAGCCTCACTGCCCTGGCCCTTATCTCGTCATAGCCTGCAGTGAGCATCCTCAGAGTGGGGATCTGCCTTACCGCCTTCACAGGATCCCTGTAGATGCGCAACACGCTCTCGAGGGCGGCAAGGGTGAGCTTGTCGATGCGTACGGCCCTGTTCATGGGGTTTTTCTTGATCTGATCGACCAACTCCTTCCTGCCAACGATGATCCCTGCCTGGGGGCCGCCCAGCATCTTGTCCCCGCTGAAAGAGACCACATCGGCCCCTGCGGCCACCGCCTCCTGGACAGTTGGCTCGTACATGAAGCCGTACCGGGTGAGATCGACCAGATTTCCGCTCCCGAGGTCCTCGAACACCGCCAGGCCATGCTCCATGGCTAGCCCTTTGAGCTCTGCCACAGTCACCGAGCTGGTAAAGCCCACCACTGCGAAGTTGCTCTGGTGCACCTTCATCAGCAGGGCCGTCTCGGGGCCAATGGCCGCGGCATAGTCTCTCAGGTGGGTCCGGTTGGTGGCCCCCACCTCCTTGAGGATGGCCCCGCTCCTGGCCATGACATCAGGGATGCGGAAGGAGCCGCCGATCTCCACCAGCTCCCCGCGGGAGACCACCACCTGCCTGCCCTTGGCAAGGGTCTCCAGGGTCAGGAGAACGGCAGCGGCATTGTTGTTCACCACAAGGGCGGCCTCGGCACCGGTGAGCTCACAAAGCAGCTGCTCCACATGCGAGTAGCGGCTGCCCCGCCTCCCCTGGACCAGGTCATACTCCAGATTGGAATAGCGCACGGAGACCTGGATCATTGCATCGAGGGCCTCTTCGGGCAGGAGTGAACGGCCAAGATTGGTGTGCACCACCACCCCTGTCGCATTTATGAGGGGGATGAGCGAACGGGACATGCGCCGCTCTATCTCGGAGAGCACCCGCTGGACCATGTTTTCAAACTCCACCAGCTCATGAAGCTGCTCCACGCCCTGATCACAGCCAAGGATCGTCCGCCTCACCTCGTCCTGGACATCCCTGCAGGCGGCAAGCGCTATGGACTTGGGCACCTCTTCTGGTATCCTGTCCAGCAGGCGATCGGTTTTTGGAATCTTTCTGAGTACGGCACTGCGGTCCTGATCCGCCCTTGAATCCTTTTTACGAGATGCACTCATGTTGAGAATCACACTCCTATGGCCTGGAAAGACCAGGCAGGCCTGGCTCCAGGATGGAATTTCCACATATTTAAGGAAACTTGGCTATTACTACCAGGTGAGGATTGTGGAAACAAGGGCCAAGGGCGGCACCAGGGGCAGACGGGCAAGGGCCGCTTCCAAGTCAGGCAACATGAAGGCGGCCATGGAGGAGGAAGGCCGCCTGCTCCTCAAATCGGTCCCCAAGGGGGCGATGCTCGTGGCCCTGGACGTCAAGGGCAAGGCCCTCAGCTCCGAAGGCCTTGCCCAGTTCCTCCGCAGACAGGCAGATGCAGGCACGAGGGAGATCTGTTTTGCCATTGGCGGCGCCTACGGACTATCGGGGCAGGTCCTGGATGCCGCCCATCTGAGGCTCTCGCTCTCCACCATGACCTTTACCCACGACATGGCAAGGCTCATCCTGGCAGAGCAGCTATACAGGGCTGCCACCATAAACGCCGGGGAACCGTATCACCATTGAACAGAAGCCCTCAATCCTCCTTCTCCACTGCGGTCACCCCCTCCACCTCACTCTTGAGATAGCGCTCTATGCCTGCCTTTAGGGTCATCTGGCTCATGGGACACCCCTTGCAGGCACCGGTGAGGCGCACGGTCACGACCCCGCTCTCCTGATCCACGTCCACGAGCTCCACATCTCCGCCATCCGCCTGGAGCATGGGCCTTACCTTGTCCAGGGCCTCCTGGACCTTTTCCTTGTCTACTGCCATAGCATGTCTCTCCTCATCATCCTCGAAAGATCTCTTTCATCACTCATCCAAACCGGCATCCAAACCAAGGCCGGCAAGATCCTGCCGGCAAAAATCCAGCCAACGGGAGATCCAGATAGATATGACATCCGGGACAGATCTGCAAGTCATTACTTCCGACCGGTTCAGCCACGCGCAAAGGCCGAGCTGATGGCCCTTGCCCTCTGCCTGATGGCCTCGAGCTCCCCTTCCGACCAGAGCCCGGATATGACAGCCGCCATGTCCGCCCCGGCCTCGGCCACGAGATGTGCGTTCTGCTGGGTTATCCCGCCGATGGCGCAGACCGGAACGGACAGGCGCCGGGACGCCTCCTCGATGAGAGAGAGCCCGGCCCGGACCGCCTCCGGCTTGGTGGGTGAGGGAAAGACAGAGCCAAAGGCGACATAGTCGGCTCCGAGGCCTTCATAGCGCAGGGCAAGCTCCATGCTGTCGTAGCAGGAGACACCGACGATCCTTGCCCCCATGACTCTCCTTGCATGGCTGTAGGCGGCATCATCCTTTCCTATGTGGACACCGTGAGCCCCGATCCGGGCAGCCAGTTCGACCCGGTCGTTTACTATAAACAGGGCGCCATAGCGCTCACACACATCGAGGAGCCTAACGGCGATGGGCTCGAGAAGATGGTCTTCGAGCCCCTTGTCCCTCAACTGCACCACGGAAGCCCCGCCCTCTATCGCCGCAGCCACCATATCGGCTATCCGGTGATAAGGGGTGAGCCTCTCATCCGTTATGGCATAGAGTCCTTTAAGTCTCATGTTGAAACAGCCACTGTCTTCATCAAAATGCTTACACACATCTCTTTACCAGCCTCGGCCCAGACTGCCAGGGGCCAACCAGCACCGATCTGGCCAATCCGCCGCTGCAAACAGAGACAGAGAAGGATCGATTGACAGAATATAACTATATGGTTATATAGCAATCCATGCAACCAGATCCCATATCCAGGATCAGCAGGCGGCTCAAGGCCATATCCGATCCGAGCAGGATAAGGATACTCGCCCTGCTCTCTCTCAGGCCTGCCTGTGTATGCGAGCTTACCAGGGCGCTCGGCCTTTCGCAGCCGGCAATATCGAAACACCTGAAGCTGCTGGAGAACGAGGGCTTCGTGCTTGGCAGACGGGAGAAGAACTGGATCGTATACTCCCTCTCTCCAGGAGAGGAGAGCTGCCGCCAGCTTCTCGATATCGTACTGAAAAGGGCCAGGGAGGACCAGGAGATGGCGGAACTGTCCAAGCTGTTCATGACCCTGGACCGCCGGCAGATCATGGGCCTATCGCACCACTTGGCGCCCCAGGGAGAAGAGCCATGAAAAGACTCCTGTTCGTCTGCACCCAAAATGCCTGCAGGAGCCAGATGGCAGAGGCCATTTGCAACGAGATGCTCGAAGGCCGGGCAGAGGCATTCTCGGCAGGGGTCGATCCGGCTACGGTGCACCCCCTTGCCATAGAGGCCATTTCCGAACTCGGCATAGAGACCTCGGGGCTGCGCTCAAAACATATGGACGAGTTCAAGGGCCAGCCATTCGATCTGGTCGTGACGGTATGCTCCAATGCCCGTGATGGCTGTCCCTACTGGCCCGGCCAGGGCAGACGAATCCATTTCGGCCTTGAAGACCCGGCACTGGCCCGGGGCTCGGAGGCGGAGAGGCTCAGGGCCTTCAGGCGCGTGCGGGACCGAATCGTATCGGAACTGATCCCGTTTTTGGCCAAGGAGCTGAAGATAGCGGGGGGATGATGCTCAAGATATTCACGATCCTTGCAGACCTGGTCACCTATAGATGGCTGGGCATGACACCAGGCACCCATCTTGGCGAGGCACTCCATTTCTTTGTGGAGGACACGGTAAAGATCTTCTTCCTGCTGGTCACCATCATCTTCGCAGTGGCAGTCGTCAGAAGCTTCTTTCCGCCCGAGAGGACCCGCAGGTTTCTGAGTGACAAGAAGCTCTGGGCAGCCCATGTCCTGGCCGCACTCCTCGGTGTGGTGACTCCGTTCTGCTCCTGCTCTGCCTGCCCCCTCTTCATAGGCTTTGTGGAGGCAGGCATTCCCCTCGGAGTGACCTTCAGCTTTCTGATATCATCTCCCATGGTGAACGAAGTGGCCCTGGTGCTCCTTTTCGGCCTGTTCGGCTGGAAGATCGCAGCCCTCTATCTCTGTACGGGGCTGCTGATAGCCGTGATCGCGGGCATGATCATAGGCCGGCTCAACATGGAGCGCTTCGTGGCCGACTATGTGTGGCAGATTCGCATGGGTGAGACAGAGATCCCCTCCATGACATGGCGGGAACGGATCGAATATGCAAAGGGTTACGTGAAGGAGATCCTGTCCAAGATATGGCTATATGTCCTTGGAGGAATAGCCGTGGGGGCCCTGGTCCACGGCTACGTGCCCCAGGACTTCCTGCTCCGCTATGCCGGGCCCTCCAATCCTGTAGCAGTGCCTGTTGCAGTGGCCCTTGGCGTGCCCCTTTACAGCAATGCCGCCGGGGTCATCCCGATAGTCCAGGCCCTGATGGACAAGGGCCTGCCCCTTGGGACCACGCTGGCCTTCATGATGGCGGTCACAGCGCTCTCCTTCCCGGAGATGGTCATCCTGAGCCAGGTGCTCAAGCGGCCATTGATAGCGGCCTTCGTGGGTGTGGTATCTGTGAGCATCATAGTGGTTGGCTATATATTCAATGCGGTGATGTAGCAGTCTTACCCAAAAACATAGATCAGGAGGTGCTTCATGGTGAAGATCGAAATCCTCGGGCCTGGATGCCCAAGATGCCAGTCACTCGAGGCAAATGCCAGGCAAGCGGTAGAGGAGCTCGGAATCGATGCCGAGGTGGTCAAGATCACCGAGATGGGAAAGATCATGGCGTATGGGGTCATGTCGACGCCAGGGGTGGTGATCAACGGTGAGGTGAAGGGCTCTGGCAGGCTCTTTTCCGTAGAGGAGATAAAAGAGATGTTGCAGGGCCTGTCATGACCGCCCCCTGCCTGAAACAGGGGCAGACGGGGCACAGCAACCTTATCTATTGCAATTTGGGCCCTTTTGGTCTATTCCTGTGCGCAATTTTCCAGTAGGCTACAGAAGGTTCCTCGTGTTGCCCGACGGCTTGCCCCTGCAAGCTCATGCCTGCAAGTTCGTGGATGAAGATCGGGCGGCATCATAAATAGAGAAAAACAAGCTGAAGAAGGAGCACCAGCCAGTGTACGAATCATCAGATCTCCGAAAAGGCCTCAAGATAATGATAGATGGTGAGCCATACATCATCACGGAATTCCAGTTCTCGAAACCTGGAAAGGGGCAGGCCCTCTACAGGTGCAAGCTGAAGAACATGGTCACCGGCCTCACCATGGACAGGACCTACCGGTCAGGGGACAAGTTCGAGCCCGCCAACCTGGAGGAGCGCAGGATGCAGTTTCTCTACAACGATGGTGAGGGCTATCACTTCATGGACATGAAGACCTACGACCAGATCACACTGAGTGAGGAGCAGGTGGGTGAGGCCAAGAACTTTCTAAAGGACAACATGGAGGTGGACATACTGTTCTTCAACGAGACCACCCCCATAAGCATAGATCTGCCCAATTTCGTGGAACTCGAGGTGACCAAGTCCGACCCAGGAGTCCGCGGGGACACGGCCACAGGCGCCACCAAGCCCGCCACCCTCGAGACCGGCTATACGGTTCAGGTGCCACTATTCATAGAGGAAGGCGATGTGCTGAAGATAGACACCCGCACCGGCCAGTATGTGGAACGGGTGAAGAAATAGGCTTTGTCCGGCCTGCACAAGGCCACCGGATCCGGCCCTGTCCCCTTGGCCACTTTCGAGCTGCTAGAGAAGAGAAGCCGCCTGCTTCAGGCCATAAGGCACTGGTTTCTAAACCAGGGATTTCTGGAGATAGACCCTCCTGTAACCTCGGATGAGACGATCCCTGAAGAGCACATAAGGCCCCTGGCCCTTGCAGGCACGAAGAAGGGCAAGACAGGGCCCTTTCTGCTGCCGTCTCCGGAGATACACCTAAAACCCCTGCTGGCAACTGGAGCCTCCAGGATCTTTGCCATATCCAAGGCCTTCCGCATGGGCGAATGCGGCCATGTACACATGCCTGAATTCACCATCCTCGAATGGTACAGGGCCGGGCAGGACTACCACAGGCTCATGGAGGATTGCCAGCAGCTCATCCTCCATGTCATGGAGGCCCTCGATACGTCTGAAATCCGCTACAGGGGACGAATCCTCAGGCCGGAGTTCCCATTCCCGTCGAGGAGTGTCTCAGAGCTCTTCAGGGACCTTGCAGGCTGGGACCCCCTGGAGACAGAGGACCCTGACAGGTTCGATCTGGACATGGTGGAAAGGGTGGAGCCAGCCCTTGGCAGGTTTGGCGCCGTCTTCGTCAAGGATTTTCCTGTCTGGCAGGCATCCCTGGCGCGTCTTGACACATCTGGCCGGCATGCCGAAAGGGTGGAGCTCTACATGGCGGGCTTGGAGCTTGCCAATGGATTTTCGGAGTTGATGGACCCCAAGGCCCAGCAGGCTCGTTTCGAGACGGAGCTCTGTCGCATGAAAGAGGCAGGCCATCTCGAGGACAGGCCACATGCGCTGCCAAAGCGGTTCCTGGAAGGCCTTGAAAGATGCCCGAGCAAGGCCTGCGGAATGGCCCTTGGAATCGATCGGCTCTTCATGCTGCTTGCCGGTGTAGATCATATAAGAGAGGCCGTTTCCGTGCATCCTTTCTGGCTCTGTCCACCTGTCTCGCCGTGATCCACGGATCATGGCAAAGGGATTGCTAGTCTTCCTCCCTGCAGGGATTTTTCAACAAATCTCCCTTGTGCCTTTATATTTTTTTAAAAAAGGTCGATAACGCTTAATACAAAAGGGAAAATTAGTTTAAACCCGGGAGGAAAACATGCCGTATTCAAGCTATCTCAGGGCCTTGTTCATCTTTATGGTTGCGACTCTGCTGGCCGCCTGTGGTCAGAGCGTAAAACAGTCCGTAGCCCCCATCGACAATTCATCCATCCAGCCTGGACAGAAGGCGAGCGTGGTGATGCTGCCGCTTGCCGACTATACGAAGGGCATCAGGCCGGATGAGTCTTTGAGGCGCCAGATAAAGATCCACACGGCCATTGCCCACGAACTTGCCCGTTCCGGATATTTCATGCCAATAGAAGAGGACGTGTTCCGTTTTCTGGTGGACAAGGGCATCATCACCATCGTCCAGGAGGGCAGCAGCGTGAACCGTCGGCACGAGGCCATGAGACGGGAGCTCGGCTCCGGATGGTCCCCGACAATGCTCCAGATCCTCGAAAAGGAGATGGATGCCAATGACGAGCTGGCCCTCGGGGGCGACATGAACTCCATAGAGGTCCACAGGGTAGGCCTGGACAGGGAGACCGTCCAGGAACTCGGACGCACCTTCAATTCAAGATATGTATTGCGCGGACGGATCGTAGAGTACGAGATCAGGGAGGGTCACTCCTTCAATCCCATCAAGAAGGGAATCATCCCCTTCTTCCTGGACTCCTCCTCTGCAACACTCTTTGGTGTGGCAAGGAGTGAAAGCTACGACCTGTGGCAGGATATGGCCATTGGCGCAGCCCTTGGCTCTGGTGTGGCCCTGGCCAGCACACCTGCCGATGAAGAGGGCGACAGGGCCCTGCTGTGGGGAGGCATCGGCACTGCCGTTGCAAATCTGGCCCACAATGGAGGAAAGCTATCCTCAGGCGTTGTACAGGTATGGCTTGCCCTCCAGGACACGGAATCGGGCCGGGTTGTCTGGGCCAACAGGGTGGAAGAGCAGGTCGAGCCCAAGAGCGCCTTTGCCGATCCCAAGGCCCGCACCCAGATCGACAGGGCCGTGGAAGAGGCCGCACGGGCCCTGGCCAGGGATCTGGCCATGACTCTGGCCAAACTGGATGGTCTGCAGAACACGGTTGCACAGGCCGAGCCGGTCACACAGATCCAGCCGATGGATGAGGTCGTGGTGGAAGAACAGGATGTGGAACTGATGGAAGAAAAGAGCGCACCGCCGGAACTGTCCGGCTCATAAGGGATTCACTTACCTCCTTCCTCCTCTTGAGGGCCCTTTCCCATCCAAGGAAAGGGCCTTTTTTAGTTTTTATTCGGCTTGGCAAAGGTGATGACAGCCACCTCCGGCGGCCTGCCGATACGAAAGGGAAGGCCCTCGGTGGTACCGATTCCCCTGGTGACAAAGAGCCACTTCCCACCGGAAGAGCCGAAGAGGCCATAGAGATGGGCATGATCCTTGCCTCTGAAGAGCCTCCAGAGAGGCCTTGGCAACCATATCTGTCCTCCATGGGTATCACCGGCAAGCCATAGCACATGGCACTCATGCGGCAGATCCTTCCAGGGGCGGGAAAAATGGCCAAGGACGATGACAGGCTCCTTCCTCGATCTCTCCAGCAGGCGGCTTGAGGCAAAAAAATCCCGGATCTCTTCCCGGCTGTCTCCGGGATCGATCCCAAAGATCCAGACGGGCCGCCCCTTGATCTTGGCCAGCTTGCCCTCATCCCTCAAGATCACCGGGCCGAGCCCCTTCAGTTTGTGGATGTCACCCCTATCGTGACACCAGAAGCACCTGGCCCTTCCAAGCGAGAGATCCGCATCGCCAAGGGAGGCAAACAGGGGTGCGATGCGGTCAAGGGCATCCAGGAACTCCATCACCCTGGCGCCCTTTGCGTTCCACTGGGCGATATCCCCGGTCACACAGATGAGATCCGGCCCTAGGGCCTCTACTGCCTGAAGGACCGCCTTTTCATGTGAGGCCATGCGCTCGAGATGGATGTCTGAGAGATGGACCAGCTTGAGCCCGTCCCACTTCTCTGAAAACAGGGGATCTGATATCACCACCCTGGTTATGGTGACCCGTCTTGCCTCCCAAAGCCCATAAAAAGACAACAGGACAAGCGGAAGCAGCACTGCCACTGCGATACGCATCCATATGGAGTTTTGGGGCAACACTGGATTTCCTCTCCTGTACCGGTTAAAAAGGCCCCATGGACCATGAAAAGGACATGACAGCCCAGATCCTTTCAAGGATAACCGTGGTCCTCAACGAGACCCGTTATCCAGAGAACATAGGCGCTGCGGCCAGGGCCTGCAAGAACATGGGCATATCGAGGCTGAGGGTGGTCAATCCGGAGATCCTGGACATGGAGAAGGTGCTCAAGATGGCCACCCATGAGGCCAGGGATATCATCGAGGGCATGATCGTATATGATGACCTCACCAGGGCCCTTTCCGGATTCAGCTACATAGTCGGCACCAGCGCAAGGACCGGGCGACAGAGGAGGCCAAGCCACACCCCGAGGACATTGGCTGCCGAGATCCCGGCACTGGCTGCGAGAAACGAGATGGCCATACTCTTTGGCTCTGAGAAATTTGGTCTGGACAACCGGGCCCTTTCCCTCTGTAACGCCCTGGTGACCATCCCGACCACCGGCTTTTCATCCCTCAACCTGGCACAGAGCGTCATGGTCGTCCTCTATGAGATCTTCTCTCGCCTCTCCGCCATGAGCGAGAAAGGCCCAGGGCCCTACAGGCCGCGGCTTGCCACCCTGGAAGAGCGGCAGGGCATGTTCGCCCATCTGAGACAGGTGTTCGGGGCCATGGGCCTTTTCCGCAAGCAGCCGCCCGAGTACTGGATGCGAAATGCCCATAGATTACTGGACAGGAAGGATCTTACAGGCAGGGATGTGAAGACCATAAGGGGATTTTGCCGCCAGGTGATCCTGGCCCTCGAAAGGAGGGGGACAGAAGAAAAGGGCCGGAAAGGGCCCTAGGGCTGGCCTTGCCCTTCCGGCCCCCTGCATGGCCGAAATCTATCTCCAGAAATCCACCACCTTGGAGGCGGCGGTCTGCTCCTTTCTCAGCACGTCCGCCTTGTTGAAGTCGGCGGCAGAGGCCTCCTCCTCACCCAGGCGATCGAACACCTCGCTTCTCAGCAGATATGCAGGGCCGTAGTCAGGGGCAAGGTCTATGGCCCTCGAGAGGGCCTCCACGGCCTCATCCAGCATCTCGTACTTGAACAGGATCGCCCCCTTGTGATAGTGAAACCTGTGATTTTCGGGCTCGAGCCGAATGGCCTCGTCGATATCCGACAGCGCCTTGTCCTTGTCGTCCAGGCGCAGATACGCGATTGCCCTGGCCTGCCATGCCTTGGCAAAGCCCTTGTCCAGCTCAAGCACCTTGGTAAAGAGCTCTATGGAATCCTCGAACTCCTCGTCCATGAACTTGAACTGGGCGTCGGTAAAGAGTTCGTCTATCTTGGGATCCTCATGAAACATAAGAATCACCTCCTCTTCTTCTATGTAACGGGCCCGGATGGCCCGTCCAGTAATATAACGCCATTTCCGGAAATTTTTGACACAAAAAAGGGGCCGGCTCAGCACCGGCCCCTTGAAGTTCCAGTCCCTGGGATGCAGGCGCCGGTTCTTAGCTGGCGCAGGCCTTCTCCAGGTTGGGCACCATCTGCTTCTTACGGCTCATGACGCCGGGCAGCCATACGGTCTTGCCTTCTAACTTGACACCAAAGGCCTTCTCGATGATGGAGGGGTCATCGGTTACGGCCATGAGGTCTGTTCCCTCCTTCATGATATCGGTGAGCATGAGGAAGATGCTGTGGGCATTCTTCTCTGCCTTGATCTTTTCGAGCTCTGCATAGAGGTCATCCCTGATCTTGTCCACCAGGTCAAGGGATACCAGCTCCAGCTGGCCGATACCGATGGCCTTTCCGCTCATATCGAAGTCCTTGTAGTCGCGGAATATGAGATCCCTGGGGGAGACACCCTCCACGGCGCTCTTGGCCTTGGCCATCTCCATACCCCACTCCATGATGTCGCTGACACCTGCGATCTTGGCCAGGGCCTCTGCGGCCTCCTTGTCGGCGTCGGTGCAGGTGGCGGACTTGAAGAGAACGGTATCACTCAGGATGGCGGACATCATTAGGCCTGCGACATTTGCAGGGATCTCCTTCTTGTAGACATCCTTGTAGAGTGTGTAGAGGACCGTACCGGTACAACCGACAGGCATGGCCACGAAGAGGATGGGATTTGGAGTGGTGATGTCGCCGATCTTGTGATGGTCCACCACGGCCAGGAGCTCACCCTTGTCCCAGTTGTCCGGGGCCTGCTTGATGTCGCTGTGGTCCACGAGCATATACTGTTCGCCTGTGACGTCTGTGCGGAGCTCTGGCTCGGCATAGCCGAACTTCTCCAGGACCACCTTGGTCTCGGGATTGAGCTCGCCCTGGCGGCAGGGAACTGCGTCAACACCCAGCATCTTCTGAAGCTCGGCAAAGGCGATGGCTGCTGTCACTGAATCGGTGTCGGGGCTCTTGTGTCCAAGTACGTAAACTGCCATTTCATAAACCTCCTTATCGTTAGGTTAGAGTTTTGATAATATTTTCCTACAGTTGGAAACAAAATGGAGACATGGCTGGAAATTGAACTTGCCGCCTGCCTTTTCTATCAAAATGTACATTAATCCTTTTGCCAGTGAATGGCAATTCAGAATTGAAAAAAATTGGGGAGATTGAAAGGGCCCTGCCTGGAAGATGATTCTGCGAGAATCAGCCGACACCCCCGGCACCGATGAAATTCAGGAAGGATGCACCCTGGCCGATTCGAAGCGCCCTCTTCATGGCAGAGGTGACCAGTTCCTTGGCCGCCTGAACCGCCTGAGACAGCCCGAGCCCCTTGGCAACCCCTGCAGTGATGGCAGCAGACAGTGCACAGCCCGTACCGTGGACCTCACCGGCCTTCAGCCTCTCGGCCCTGAACTCCTCCACATTGTCGCCATCGAACAGCAGATCCAGCGCCTGTCCGGTGCCGCCATGGCCGCCCTTAACCAGTACGGCGCACCTCTTGCCACTCATCTCCCATATCCGGATGGCGGCCTCCACCATATCGCCCCTCTCCTTTATGGGCATGCCGGCAAGGATGCAGGCCTCGGGTATGTTTGGGGTTATGAGCGTTGCATGGCAAAGGAGCCGACTTGCAAGCAGATCCACCCCTGCATCGTCCAGGAGCCGCCTGCCACCAGATGATGCGATCACGGGATCTATGATCACGGCAAGGCCCTTGTGCCCCCCGAGCAGCCTGGCCACCTCCCTTACGATATCCGCGCTCCAGAGCATACCGCACTTCAGGGCCCTTACGTCCATGTCCTCCAGGACGGCCGCGGCCTGCCCCCCCACCACATCGGGAGGAACCGGAAACACCTCTCTGACCCCGCAGCTGTTCTGGACGGTGATCGCAGTGATGGCAGAAGCCCCGAAGACCCCCATGGCCTGAAAGACCTTCAGATCCATCTGGATGCCTGCACCACCGCTCGGATCGGAGCCCGCTATGGAAAGGGCCACAGGCGGGCAGGAGGCGGGCCCGTTCATGGAGCTGCCCCCTTCTTCCGGCCGAGCAGCCCTTCGAGCAGCCTGTCATGGGCCTTCTGCCCCCTTGCCTCCCCAGACCAGGAGTAGAGCCCCTGCCAGAACTCTGGATCGAGCATCCAGCCATGACAGGAGGCGCACACGTTCACCCTGGCCATCCCATCGAGCTCCTTGGCGTTGAAGGGCCTTGCCCCTTCATGGCTCGTCGCCTGCAGCTGATGGCCCTGGCTGTCCACTATGCGCTCGAGCTCGAACCCTACAGGCAGCCCGTTGTCCCCGGGCCGGTAGATGCCGCCACCAAGGCCCATGGCCTTTGGATTGCTGTGGCAGTCCTCACAGCTCCTTGCCTTCCTTGAAACGGTATGGGGCTGTATGGGATTGGAGGCTATTCCAGAGGTGCCGTGAGAGGTGGTGAAGACCCTGTTCCGCACCACCGCTCTTCCATCCTTGCCTATCTGGGTGAAGATCACCTGGCAGCCGGGGATGAACGGGGCGACCTTCCCTTCGGAGTTTATTCCAAGGGCGGGGCTCTCCCAGCGGAGATAGCTCCTGGTCTCACGCCACCTCCAGACGCCGCCTTCACGGTTCTCCTTGCTGGCCGCCATGGATGGATCCGAAGAGCCCTTGTACCTGAGCCAGTCCAGCCCCTTGGATGTGAGATCCTGCTGCACGTGACAGCCGTAACACTGGGGCGCCCAGCGGCTGTGGCAGGCATAACACTCGAGTCTTGCTGCATGTGCCGGGATGAACATGGCGATCCTGGCCATCTCCTTCTTGCTGTCCCACAGGTCGATCACCTGGGGCACGAGATGCTTTCTGCCATCGAGTTTGGAGGTCAGGATCACGTTTCCATCCCGGTCCCGCTCCAGGTTGTCGAGCCTCATGCCAGCGGAGTCCTCGAGGCTCGATGCATGCTCCTGGGTGCCGTGGCAGTCCGTGCACTCTATGGCCACTGCCTGCTCCTTTTTGTCACGTAGCCGCCCGTCACCATGTACGTCCCTGGAGCCGTGGCAATCTATGCAGGCAAGGCCCCTTTCGAAATGGATGTCAGGCTGAAGGTGGTCGTAATATTTCCCGTGGAGCTTCCTGCCCCCCTTCTTGCCAGGTGCATCCGCCCACGGGGAGCCATATCCGGCAGACTCCATGTCTCCTATGAAGCTCACCCCTGTCCTGCCGCCCCGGTTGTGGCAGTGTATGCACTGAAAGGGCGGGATCTTCCTGGTGATCTCATGGCGGACTGGATAGCCCTTCTTCTTCCTGGGCACGGCCCTGTCCCCGCCGAGATAGAGCCCGTCGTCTGAATAGATCACATGACAGGCAGCGCAGCCGCTTGCCCGGAAGTCTCCGTCACGCTCCTCCCCACGGGACCAGACATGGCACCTCAGACACTCCTCCCGGAGATAGTCGTCCACCGGATGGTTCTCTGGCCCCTGGGGGCTCGATGGATCATAGACAGGGAGCTGCCTGAACACCTTGCCGGAGGAATCGGAGACCTCATAGTTGGAAAAGATGGCCTGCCTGCCCTTCTGGGCAGCCCATGTATAGCGTGCAGCACTTATGATGCCTGCTGAAGTGGCATGCAGGGAACGCTCGATCTCATCGACCCTCTCCCGGTGACACTGGCCGCAGGTCTGGCCTATCACCCTGAGATCGGAAGGATTTCTCCAAAGCCCCCTGTGTGCCTCCTCCTCTGTACCGGCATCAGGCCTGCCCCTGTGACAAAACGTGCAGGAAAGCCCTGCCATTGCCTCCACATCGGAGATGGCCTCGATACCGGCGTGACACCCCTCACATGACGATTTCCGGGCAGCCAAGGCTGCATCCGAAGAAAGAGGCGGCAAAAAAAACAGGCATGAAAGAAGGCTCAACAAAAGGGCACCTGGCCACGATTGGCCGGAAGCTCTGCCCTGGTCCAT
Source organism: uncultured Desulfobacterales bacterium (assembly GCA_964573615.1). Classification (GTDB taxonomy): domain Bacteria; phylum Desulfobacterota; class Dissulfuribacteria; order Dissulfuribacterales; family QOAL01; genus JALSKY01. The sequence continues at coordinate 33,812 of CAZNKD010000047.1, forward strand.
ATATCCCCTCTTCTTCTTCGTTTTTATCATTTCATTGTCATTATACCCCTCATCCTTCCTGCTGCACCATATCATGCCGCACCCAGGCGGCAAGCTGGCCCCTTTTTCGTGGCCTGCCCTGCCAAGCCCCTGAGACACTCACCTTGACGCCCGCGGCAAAGACAAGAAGTTGAAACCTGATCCACAGAAAAGGGACTCGACTATCTCTTTTGCTGCCATGCAACTTATTGTACCATTGGACAAGGAAAGAGAGGTGAAACACAGGGACAAGGCATTGAAACTCGTGGTGGATGCATCCACTGCTATCGCGGCAATAGCCGAGGGGGAAACCAGGTGGCGCCTGTGATCAAAGGCCCCGTACTCAAAGGCAAGAGGGAAGGGATCGGCCCCACGCTTTCAGACGTGCTGGTGCCCCTTGTGATCTCGGTGGCCATTGGTCTGCTGGCCGGGCTCGGGGCCGTGCTCTTCCACAAACTGCTCTATTTCTGGCGCTTTTTTTTTGGCCTGAGGCAAGTGATTTTGTCCAGGCCGTCACCGCAAGCCCTGCCTGGCAGCGGATAGCCATACCGATATTGGCCTCCCTGGCAGCCGGAGTGGTCATCTGGCGCCTGGCCCCTGAGGTAAAGGGCCCTGGGGTCCCACAGGTGATGAAGGCCTTGAGCCTTGAAGAGGGAATCATCCGGCACAGGGTCACCGCGATCAAGGCGGCCCTCACCTCATGCCTCATCGCATCAGGGGCATCGGTAGGCAGGGAAGGCCCCATAGTCCAGATAGGGGCATCTATAGGCTCATCCATCTCACAGCTTCTCGGGATCGACCCGCAAAAAAGGCGCCTGGCCGTGGTGTGTGGTGCAGCAGCCGGCATTGCCGCAGCCTTTCAGGCGCCCATGGCAGGCACCCTCTTTGCTGTCGAGATCCTGCTCTTCGACCTGGAGGTCTCGGCCCTCAGCAACATCGTCATATCCGCAGTGACGGGCACAGTGGTGGCCAGGAACCTGCTTGGAAGGGGTGCCGTGCTTCAGCCGCCGCCATTCTGTCTCTGCTCCCACTGGGAACTCGCCTTCTACTTCCTGCTGGGCCTGTGTGCAGGGCTGCTGGCCCTATGTCTGATCTGGGGCCTCTTAGGGGTCTCTACCGTGGTGGAACGGGCCAAGATACCAGAATGGAGCCATCCCATCCTTGGCGGCATACTGGTGGCCATCTTCGCCTTCGTGCTCCCGGAGGTGCTCGCAGTGGGCTACGAGCAGGTAACGGATGCCCTGCATGGCAGGCTTCTTCTGGGCACGGCCCTTTTGCTCCTTGCCGGAAAACTCGCGGCCACAACCGTCTGCATAGGCTCGGGCATGAGTGGAGGTATCTTTGCCCCTTCCCTATTCATGGGGGCAATGCTGGGCCTGGCAGTGGGCGGAGGGGCGGCGGCCGCCCTTCCCCAGCTCGCCATAGAGCCCAGCCACTATGCCCTTGTGGGGATGGGAGCCGTAGTGAGCGGCACCACCCTCGCCCCGATCACGGCCATCCTTGCCATATTCGAGCTCACCTACTCCTATGACGTCATCCTGCCCCTCATGGTGGCCTGCATTCCGAGCCTTCTGATGGTCAAGATGTTCCACGGCTTTTCCGTCTACGAGACCAGGCTGCTGGCCCAGGGGATCGAGATAGAAAAGGGCCATGATATCAACACACTGCGGGCCATGAGGGTCTCTGATTTCATGACCACGGACCTGCAGGTGATGAGTGTAGACACACCGCTCAAGGAGATCCTCACCCTCATGGCGGAAAGCCCCTTTCCCCACTTCGTGGTCCTGGATGAAAAGGGGCTGCTTGCAGGTGTCCTGACCTTGAGAGACATCCGCTCCAAACTGGTGAAGCCGGAGGAGATGGCCGACCACGTGACAGCCCGGGACCTCATGCAGACCGATGTGGTAGTGGTACGTGAGGACCAGAACATGCATCACGTGCTGGAGCTCTTTGCCAGGCATGGATTCTCCTTCCTGCCGGTGGTCTCGAGGCTGAACGACAGAAAGGTGATCGGACAGATAAAGAGGCGTGACTTCGTGAGCGCTTACAAGGAGTTCGTGCTCAAGGGAAGGATATTCTCAGGCCTGAACCTCTACTGCCCCGTATCCTTTGGCAAAGGAAGGGCCAGCCAGGAGGCGAAAAGGCACGATGTATGAAACCCTGGTGAGGCTGACCATCCTGGGCATACTCATATTCTGGCCCCTCATCCCCCTGTTCTGGATACCGGTCCACCTCTTCACCGGCTTCTTCAAGCGGCTTGGAGTCCTGACCTATCCCCTGGCCTTCATCCTGTGGGGCGCAGCCACATGGCTGACCCTCTCCTTCAAGGACCTGCTCTTGCAGGCACTCGTGCCGGTCCCTCTGGCCATTAAGGGTGCCGGCTGGCTCCTTTTTCTGCTCGGCCTCGCCCTTCACACATGGACCATCTGGCTTTTGAGGGCCAGGATCATCGGCTCGGGAGAACTCGGCCTGGAAATGGCAGAGCTCGAGACCAGGCCTCCGTTCTCCCTCTGCCGTCACCCCACCTATCTCGCCCACGTTCTGATCTTCTGGGGCGGTGCAGTGGCAACCGGAAGCCTTGCCCTGTTCGTGGTGGCGGCTGCAGATCTGCTGCTCACACTCTTCGTCATCATCCCCATCGAGGAGAGGGAGCTGGAGGCGCGATTTGGTGAGAGATACCGCACATATGCCAAGAGGGTACCGAAGCTCATTCCTGGAGCCCTCAAAAGGAAAAAATTTTCCTGAAACTTTTTAGTCAGTTGCACTTATCGGCCGAAGATTATAAAAGATAGTTGGGTCCTTGGACGTCAAGGGCCACCAGGAGCCCTTTCGGACACGAACCAGGAAATCAGAGGAGGTTTCAGATGAAAAAGGGATATGGATTTCTGGCACTCTGCGTACTGCTGTTGATGGGCCTATACGGGTGTGAGTCCATGGTGCAGCCACAGGCCAAGGTGGACACCGGGCTTCAGGGCAAGTTCTCCTGTCCGGCCAAGGCAAAGGTTGCCGTTGCCCGTTTCGACTGGAGAGTAGGAGGAAGCGGCACCACCACTATCCATGGCCTTGGCGACACCATCACCATCTCACACGAATCAGGCAGGGCAACGGGCCTGAGGGACATGCTGGTCACCACCCTGGTACAGACCAGGTGCTACAGGGTGCTCGAGAGGCAGGATTTCGGCGCCATTGCCGAGGAGATGAGCCTCAGGGAGCGTGGATACACCAAGAAGAAGACCAGCCGCAAGGGCAACATCAAGGAGGCGGATCTCCTGGTGGTTGCCGCCATCACCGGATGGGAAGAGGGCACCTCCGGCACGAGAGGCGTGGTGGGAGGCCTGTTCGGGCCGGTGCTCTCCGGCATAAGCGGCTCGTTTTCAAAGACCTCCGTGGCCATGGATATCAGGATAGTGGATGTGGATACCTCGGAAATCGTGGCTGCCACCAGGGTTGAGGGCACGGGAAAGGCCATCTCCGCAGGCGGTCTCCTCGGCGGTCTCATAGGGGATGTGCCCCTTGGAGGCGCACTCAGCAGCTATGCCAAGACCCCCATGGAAAAGGCCATCCGCGAGTGTATCTACAAGGCCGTCGAGTTCATCGTACAGAACACACCAAAGGAGTATTTCAAGTACTGATCAGAAGAGGACTTCAAGGGATCTAAAAAGGGGCATGGGTGGCAAGGCCCGTCCATGTCCCTTTTTGTCACTGCAACCAGCCGCCCGCCACTACTGCATCTCCCCCTTGCCCCTGCCTGCAGGAAGCAGGAAGGCAAAAAAGGCCCCTGCCCCCAGGGCAAGGCCTGCTCCCACGAGCCCCTGCCTGAACAGTCCGTGATCGGCCAGCCAGCCTATGAGTGCAGGCACCCCGCCCGCCCCTTCCAGGAAGGCCGCCGAAGCCAGTATGGATACCACTATCCCTCTGTCCTCCTGGCGTGCAATGGCGCTCATTGCTGCAAAGGCGGCAGGGAAGAAGGCAACTGCAAGAAGCGGCTGCAAGAAGACCGATATCTTGAGGGCAGTGCCGGAAACCAGCCCCAGCATCACGGTGACCGCCCCTGTAAACAGGAGCACCCCGAACATGGTCCTCCTCGGGCCGATCTTGTCCGATATCGCACCGCCCAGCAGGGCAGTGGCCAGGGTGGCTATCCTGGAGATGCTTATGAGCATGTTGGCCTCCTCCTTTGAAAAGGAGTGGACCTTCACCAGATAGAGGGGAAGGACGTTGTAGATACCGAGGGTGCTCATTATCCCGAGACCGAACAGCACCATCATCACCCAGAATTGCAACCTTTTCAGATAGCCCTTGTAGGCGTCAGCCTTGGGAGGGCTGCCCCTGAAATTCCCCGCCCCTGTAAAGAAGAACAGAAGAGCCAGGGCCAACACAGCCCCGGCCATGAGCCTGCTCAGATCCTGCCATCCAAACGGGCTCAGGAACCAGGAGGCGGCCACAGGGGCGAGGATGAAGGCCATGTTTGGTGCGAGTTCGTGTACGGAAAGGGCCCTGCCCCAGGTCTCTTTCGGAAACATGGCGGTGATGGTGGAGATGCCGGAGGGCAGATAGAGACCGGCCCCAAGGCCGAGGACCAGCATGGCCGCCTTCAGGAGAAAGGCGCTCGATGAGCACGAGACCAGAAACAGGGACAGGGACAGCAAGAGACACGACAGCAATATCGTGCCCCTGTGCTTGAGCCTGGCTGCCGCCAAGGAGGAGAGGAGCAGGGATACGAAATAGCCCCCGCTCATGACGAAGAAGAGCCCTGAGGCCTCGGCCGCTCCCATGGACAGATCCTCCATGACCTGGGGAAGAAGCGGGGCCATGATGATCCTGGAGATGAAATTCAGGAAGAATATGAGTGCCAGGAGCAACAGATTCAGGACTAGGGCCCCGGGCAGACCGAACATGGCTGATTGCCGCCCTCGGATCACGAACCGGCTGGCACCGGCTGCTGCCAGAACAACCGGTCCAGGGCGATCCTCTTGCCTATCAGGTGCTGGCTCACCATTATATCGAGACTCTGGCGCCATGCGGCCCTGTCTATGACCCCTGGCGCCCCCTCTGGCATATCCGGCCAGACCATCTTAGCGGTCTCCTCTATCTGGGCCTGGGCGCTGCTCTCATCCAGGCCTGGCTCCACCTCCATCAGGATGGCCTGGGCCTCCCGCCTGTTCTCTGGCAGCAGGGCCTCCTTCCAGGCACTCATCAGCACAGCGGTGAATCTGGCCACCAGGCCAGGATAGCGCGCCACCACCTTGGAGGATGTGACCAGGGAGTTTGCCACGAAATCTATCCCGTAGCGTGTAGGGTCGAGAAAGCCTGCATGCTGGCCCTGCCTTGTGATGCGCCTTTCCAGCACGATGCCCTGGGTGTTGCGATAGACCGGCCAGAAATCCACCCTCCCTTGCCAGAATGGCGAGTAGTCATAGGTGATGGCATATGTCTTGAGGCCTTCCGGATCCAGGCCGAGACGCCTCGACAGGGCAGTAAAGATGGCCTCGTCATTTCCCCCATAGGTTATCCCGAAGGTGTAGCGCTCGAGTGCAGGGACAGGATCTTCCGGATCGAAGTCGGTGCGCTCCTCGATATAGATCCATTGCAGGGGATTTTTTTGGAAGATCTGGGCCAGCACCACCACGTCCGCCCCTTTCTCAACGGCCCTGATGACCTGATCTGCCGAGGCCACTCCGAACATGGCCCTGCCAAGCTCTATCTCCTTGATGGCATCGTGCTCCGCCCCCCCTTCACGGATCTCCACCCGGAGGCCGGAGGCCTTGAAAAGCCCCTTCCGCTCGGCCCAGAGCTCCCCCAGGGTACTGGCATTGTAGAGCCACTTGAGCCTGTATACGATGTGGACCTGCCCCTGCCCTTCAGCCCCGGACGGCCCGGCCGGGAGGGCCTTTCCGCCCCTGTCACTCTCCCGGCCCGCCACCCTCCTGTTCCCATCCTGTTCATCGGAAGGGCTGCTGCAGCCTACAAAAGATGTCAAACAGAAAGAGAGCAGGCAGATGACGGCAGCCGACAAAAGGGCCTTAAGAGGCAGAGGAGTGCGCATCAGAGCTGTTTGACCACCTCGATTTCCGATCGTTCCCTTGCATCCTTGAGCCAATCGAGGAAGACCGTCTGGCGTTTTTCAGCGAGCAGGCGTTTTTCGATCTTCTCACGCTCTGCGGCAAACCCATCCTCGGGGGCGGGTTTCTGCCCCTTGAAGGCAACGACATAGAAGACCCTTCCCACCTGGATGGGCTCTTCGGTCATATCCTTTCCCTTGGCCTTGTAGAGGGAGCGGGCCTCCTTTACGACCTGGGCAGGCAGCTTGCCCTTGGCAGCAGTATCGCTCCTGGGAAAGAAGCCCGTCTCCTGGACCTTCAAGCCCATCTGCTTGGCTGCGGCATCGAGCCCTTTCTGCCTGGCGGCCTCGATGAGGTGCTTGGCCTTGTCCCTACAGAGCCTTACCGCCTCTTCCCGCTTGAACAGGCCCTCGGCCCGCTGCCTTACATCCTTGAGCTCGGGTATATAGGGGACCTTCTTCTCTGCGATCTCAGCCACCAGGACCCCCTTCGGGACCTCCAGCAGCGAGGACAGCTCACCGGAATTCAGGGAGAAGATGGAGTCCAGCACCTTTGGATTCGCCCCCAGGATCGGATCCGGATTCGTCCTTGAAAAGAGAGCCGTCTCCTTGAGCTGACGGCCTTCCGCCTTTGCATACTCGTCCAGGCTGCCCATCTCGATTATGGTGTCATAGGCCTTGTTGGCCGCCTCCCACATGAGCTGCTCGGCCTTCTGCCGCCTGAGCTTCGCCTCTATCTGGGCCTTCACCTCATCGAGGGGTTTCGTGCGTTCCGGCCTGATATCCTCCAGCTTTATGATGTGAAAGCCGAACCTCGTCCTGACAGGGCCCTTCACCTCAGACTTCTTCATGGAAAAGACGGCATCCTCAAAGGGCTTTACCATTGTGCCCCGGCCAAAGTAGCCCAGATCTCCACCCTTGTCCTTGGTCCCCGGGTCTTCAGAGTACTCCTTGGCAAGCTCCTCAAAGCCCTTCTTTCCCTCCTTGAGCTCCTTCAGGATCTTTTCCGCCTTTTTCCTGGCTGCCTCCACCTGGGCCTCGTCTGCCCCTTCCGGCACCTTGATCAGTATGTGCCTGGCCCTCCTGGTCTCCTTCTGATGAAACTCCTCCTTGTGCTCTTGATAGTACTGCTCTATCTCACTGTCGGTCAGCTCTACCTCCTTTTCGAACTTGGACCTGTCAAAGAGGAGATAGCGCAGCTTCACCTGGGGCTGGGTCCGGAACTCCTCCTTGTGTTCCTGATACCATGCAGCAAGGGCCTCATCGGTTATCTTCACCTCGTCCTCACACTCGAAGGAAGGAAGCTTCACGAAGGCGAGGTTGATCTGCTGATTCTCATAGTCATAGTGCTGGCGCACCTCGTCTTGGGTCACGTGTATGCCCGATCCCAAAAGTGCCTGGATCTTCCTGATCCTGATCTCCTGTCGTACCTGGTTCTCGAAATCCGCAGGCATGATCCTGGCATTTCTCAAGGCGGCCCGATAGAGATCGGGATCAAAGGTGCCGTTTCTCTTGAAGACATCCATCCCCAGGATCACGTCCTGTACCTCCTGATCCGTGACCAGGACCCCCATCTTGGCAGCCTCCTGGGCGATGATCTCCTGGTTGATGAGATTGTCCAGGACCTGCTGCTTTATGTTGAGGCTCTTCATGAGGGCCTCGGGAATAGAGCCGCCAAACATGCGCTGATACTGTTCCAGGGCCCGATTGTACTCCTTGGTGAACTGCTCGAGCAGGATCTTCTCACCATTGACCTTGGCGACTATGTCCAGGCGGCCTGAGCGGAAGGTGCCCACACCCCAGAAGACAAATACCACGACAATGGCCCCGAGGATGATCTTCATCATCCAGGAGGCCGCATTTTTTCTGATAAATTCCATCATGGGCCGGGATTCACTCCTCTTCTCTCTCAAGGTTTTTCGAGTGGCACGGCTGCCTTGCAGGAAGCCTGCCTAAACACGATCTTCTAACATAAAAGGCAAACGGATGCACTTCAATCGGGAAAAGGGCCGAAAAAAGACGGAAACATGCCCCTGCCTGCAGGCTCGGCCTAAAACCTGTACTGCTCCAGAAACTGCCCTTCAGCCGGATCATGCACCTCTATGGAACCAAGGGGGGATTCGAGTGGCTGATGCCTGCCGGAATCGTCCACGACCGTCCTGAAAGAGATGGTACATGGCGGCTCACCACACCTGGAATAGCGTGCGATGATCCTGGCAGCCGGCTCCAGGTCGGCCTGGTGCCAGCGCCTCAGGAGGCAGAGCGGGCCGGGGACATCCGCCCTGGCCCACAGATCACCTGGTATGAACAGGGCCGCTATCTTCCTGTTCTCAGCCTGGTTTCTGCCCACGACCAGCCAAGAGCCTCCGGGCAGCAGGAAATGGCGCCCCTTCTGGGCGAGCAGGATGTCGTCTGGCGTGAAGTCCGGCCAGAGCCCGAATATGCGTCTGAAACGCTCCGAAAGGGCGGGATCTGCAAGCACGCAACCCCCTGCAGGTGAAGGATAGTCTGTGATCCCAAACCGTTTCGCCAGGGCCATCTGGACCTTTCTGCCCCTGCCCGATATGGCAGGCAGCTGCTCGACATCGATGAGCCCCTCCTCCTGTGGACGGGTGGGAGGCAGACTCCTTGCAGACAGGGGGCGCACCAGCAACCCCTCGGCACCGCTGTCTCTCTCTATGATCCTCAGGGTATCCCGCCTCTGGGACATGGGCCTCTGGCCCAAGACCTCGCCGGTGGCGATGAAGGAGGCCCCAAACAGAGGCATCAGCTCCAGGGCCTTCTTGACCATGAGGATCTTGCAATCGATGCACGGATTCAGATAGCGCCCATATCCATGTTCCGGGGCAACCACCATCTTCAGATACTCCCCGGTGATATCCTCCACATGAAGACGGATGCCATACTTTTGCCGGGCTTCATCCGCTGCCTCCGCCTCCCGGCCCTTCAGCTCCCATCCGAAGAAGGGGGTGATGAACTTGACTGCCGTCACCTCTATGCCCTGATCCATGAGGACCCGGCAGGCCAGTATGCTGTCAAGCCCCCCTGAATAGAGTACCAAGCAGCTCTTCTGCATAGGCCCTCACTGCCTCCCGTTCTCCTCCAAGCATACGCACCAGCTCCTGGACGCGCTCCTCACCTCGAACCTGCTGCAGGCAGGTGGTGCTCCTGCCCTCATGCTCCTGTTTCACGACCACGAAATGGCTATGGCCCGCCGCTGCTATCTGTGGAAAGTGGGTGATGGTCAGGACCTGGCAGCTCTTTGCGAGCTCGGCCATCTTCCTGCCCACCTTCTCGGCCACCTCCCCGCCTATCCCCGTATCCACCTCGTCGAAGACCACCGTGGGCAGGCTGGCGCTCCTGGCAAATACCACCTGGATGGCGAGCATCACCCTGGACAGCTCTCCTCCAGAGGCCACAGAGGCCAAGGGGGCCAGGGGACGGTCCGGATTGGCGCTGAACAGGAACTCCACCCTGTCGGCACCATGTGGCCCGATATCGCCTGGGCCTATCTCCTCAGGGGCCGAGACCTCCACCTTGAACCTGGTCTTGTCCAGGTTGAGAGAGGCAAGCTCCCGTGTCACTGCGGCCTCCACAGCCCCCGCAGCCTCGACCCTGGCCCGGTGAAGCCCCTCTGCCTCTTCACAGAGCCGCCTCTGAAGGGAGGAAAGAGACCTTTCCGCCTCCTCTATCTCCAGCTCAAGACCCGAGTGCTCCTTGAGCCGCCCCTCTATCTCCTCCCGGTAGGCGAGGACATCCTCGATCTCCGGGCCAAAGCGACGCTTCAGCTGCCTCAGTTCATACAGGCGGTCCTCTATGGCATCGAGCCTGCTCATGTCCACGGGCAACCCCTCGAGATAGTCCCTGATGGTAAAGGCGAAGTCCTCTGCCTCTATCCTTATGGATTCAAGCCGCTCGAGCTGCTCATCCAGGGCATCATCCAGCCTTGCCATGCGATCGAGATCGGCCCTGCACTCTGTCAGAAGCTCAAGGATCGAGCCCTTTTCGGCATAGAGCCTCGAAAAGAGCTGGTGGCCAAGCTCTTTCAGCTCCCTCGATGCCTTGAGCACACGCCTCTGCCCTTCGAGCTCGTCCTCTTCGCCAGGCCGAGGGGCCACCCGGTCTATGAGTTCGGCATCCTCCCTGAGCCGCTCCTGCTCCTGCCCTGCCTTCTCCAGCTGCTCCTTCATGGCTGAAAGCCTGCTGCTCAGCCCCTTCACCCTGCCCCAGAGATCGGAGATGGCAGAGACCCTGGGCTCGAGCCCTCCGAAAGCGTCCAGCAGCCGCCGGTGTTCATCCCGCTTGAGCAGGCCGTGATACTCGTGCTGGCTCGTGATGCCAACCAGATCCGCCGTGATCTGGCGAAGGGCAGCCAAAGTGACCAGCTGGCCATTGACATAGATGCGCCCCCTGCCATCCGGCCTCAGGACACGCCTGATTATGAGCTCGTCTTCCAACTCGATCCCTTGATCTTCCATGAACCGGACGACCCTGCCCTCAATGGTATGGGGGGTATCGGGGGCATTAAGGGCGAAAAGGGCCTGGATCACGGCAGGCCTCTGCCGATCCCTGAGGAGGGAGCTGTCACCCCTCTCGCCCAGGACCAGCTTCAGGGCCTTTACCAGCAGGCTCTTTCCAGCCCCTGTCTCACCGGTGATGACCACGAGCCCGTCTCCGGGCCGGAAGACGATCCGGTCTATGAGGACGAAATTTTCAACAATGAGTTCCCTGAGCATCTACTCGGCCATCTTTAGGGGCATTTCCCCCAGATCTTTTCTCGCATCATCCCGCCAAATCTTCCCCAAATCATCCCAAAGGTTATCAGCATTGCACGAACTATCCAACCTGCCTGGAGGGATTTGCCCTGTCCCTGCCTTTCGATCTTCCCCAAAGGCCAGGCATGTTTTGAGCGCAAGCCAAACTCCTCCTTTTCTGAAGGGGTGCTAGAGATTAACATCTGTCCATGTCCAAGCAAAAGGGAAGAAAGGCCCCTGTGGCGAAATGGCGAGCGGACAGGGCGGCAAAGGCCCTGGCCCTTTCCGGCCTTGCCGCCATGTTCTGTTCGGCCCTCCTGCTCCTGGCCCCATGTGCACCAGGCGCTCTTCCGGGCGGGCATTCGGTCGCCAGGGCCCAGGAGGGTGCTCCGGCAGAGCTCGAAAGATCCCCTTCCAGGAGGCCTCGGGTAAAGATCGAGATCATAGGGATAAAGGGGAGGCTTCTCAAGAACGTCAAGGGCTATCTGAGGCTTCTCGAGAAGTCGAAGGACCCGCGTTTCAGCAGGCAGTGGCTCAAATTCCTCCATCAGGAGGCCCCGGCGGACATAAGAAAGGCGCTGGAGCCCTTCGGCTATTTCACCCCCTCCATAGAGAGCGAGCTCAAGGAGCTTGGAGATGGCAGATGGAAGGCCATCTACCGCATAGATCCGGGGCCACGGGTGCAGGTAAGGCAGGTGGATGTGCGGCTCCTTGGAGAGGGGGCATCGGATGCCGAGCTCGAAAGGGCGGCAAGGGACTTTCCCCTGAAGCCCGGCGATCCCCTGGACCAGGAGCTCTATGAACGGGGCAAGAGGGCCATAATCAAGCTGGCACTGTCAAAGGGGTATGTGGACGTGGAGCCAAAGGTGAAGAAGGTCCTGGTGGATCCGGAAAGGCAGAGCGCTGTCATAAGGCTCCACATAGATACCGGCCCCAGATATTTCCTGGGCGAGATCAGGCTCCATCAGGACCTTGCAGATCAGGAAGCCATCGATCAGGGCCTCATCAGGCGATACCTCAAGGGGATAGAGCCTGGGCAGCCCTTTTCAGACCGCCTGCTTCTCGATCTCCAGCAGGCCCTCAGCAACACCGGCTACTTCAGCCTGGTCGACGTGACCCCGGCCTTCGACGAGGCAGACGAAGGACACCGGGTGCCCGTGGACATAAGGCTCGAGCCTTCCAACAGGCACACCCTCTCCTTTGGTGTGGGATACGATACGGAGATAGAGCTCAATGGCTCCTTCCACTGGCACAATGCACGTGTAAACCGACTCGGACACACGTCAGACCTGTGGGCCAGGCTCTCCATGAAGCAGAACACCATCAAGGGGGCCTACTGGATACCAGGGGAAGATCCAAGGACGGATCGCTTCGGCATGATCTCCACCCTTGAACAGGAGGATAGCGCCGACACCGAACGCAACACCGTGAATGTGGAGGGTGGCTACCACTTTCTCTGGGATGAGTGGAGCTCTAAACTCTTCACCGAGCTGAAACTGGAGAGATTCAGGAGCGACGGGGATTCCTGGACCTACACGAAGATGCTGAGCCTGGGCGGCCAGCTCGAAAAGAGCACCATTCCCAAGGGGCCCTTTCCCCAAAGAGGCTGGTATCTCTATTCGGAGACGAGGGCCTCTGCCGGGCTCTTTTCGGATACGGCCTACATAAGGCAACACATGAGGGGCAAGCTGCTGTTGCCGGCAGGCAGCCAGGGCCGCCTCCTCGTACGCGGACGCCTTGGACTTGCCGCGGTGTCCAGGTTCTCGAGATATCCGGACTCCCTGCGCTTCTTCGCAGGCGGAGGGGAGAGTGTCCGGGGCTACAGATGGAAGAGGCTTGGCCCGGAAGACGGTGACGGAAACGTCGTAGGGGGCAGAAACGTGATCTCCGCCGGGTGTGAATACGACTACCGGTTTCTCGAGCACTGGGTCGGTGCGATATTCGTGGATGCGGGAAACGCCTTCAACGGCTCCCTGGACAAGATCTATGTGGGAACGGGCCTCGGGGTGCGCTGGCTCTCTCCGGTGGGGACGGTGCGCGTGGATTTCGGCTGGCCGGTGAACGAAGACCACAGGGGCATGAAGCTCTCTTCCGTCAAGTTCTACTTCGGTTTCGAGATCAACCTGTAGGCGGGCTTGGACATGAAAAAAGGATCCACCTCAAGACCCATCATCCTGGCACTGCTACTGATCCCTTCCCTGCTGGTGCTCACGGCCCTTGGCCTGATCCTATTCCTGAGCAGCCCTGCCGGGCTCGAGCTCCTTCTCGATTCGGATGCAGCAAAAGGGGCAGGCATTTCCGTCCAGGCGGTCGAAGGCAGCCTCCTTGGGCAGCTTCACCTTTCCGGAATCAGGTACGAGGGCCAAGGCGCCACCCTGAGGATAGAGGAGTTCCGGATCAGGTGGTCTCCGGGGCAGCTCCTGTCAGGAAAACTCCATATAGGCTCCATCAGGGCAGACGACATAGCAGTGACACTGCTTGGGACAGGAGAAGAGGGGCAAAAGGGGACTGAAGGGAAAGAGGATGAAGGCCCGCTCACGCTCCCTGATCTCCACCCTGCCCTCTCTGTGGGGGTGGATGAGCTCGTCCTCACCGGGATCCGGGTAGAACGGGGCGAGGGAGCAGAAAAAGGGGGCAAGACAGACAGCATCCTCAAGATCACGAAACTGTCCGCATCGGCACGGCTCGAAGGGGACGGGTTGTTCCGGCTTGCGAGGTTCGAGCTCTCCATGCCCGGCCTTTCCGCCTCGGCCTCCGGCCATCTGAGGCCCCAAGGGGCCTATCCCCTCCTGCTGAACCTTGACTGGAAGGCGAAGGTGCCCACCAGGGGTGAGGAAGGAGGGGGGCCCCTTGTCATTTCGGGCACGGGCTCCATCGAGGGAGACGCAACAAAAGTCATGCTCACCCAGGCCGTGAGCGGGCATCTGGACGGAGAGCTCAGGGCAGAGGCAGAGCAGCTCCTCGAAGATCCGAGATGGGGGCTCGAGGCAGAGGTGAAAAGGGCCTCGAGGCAGGCGCTTTCCGCCCTCCTGCTCGCATCAGGCCTCGACGAGGAAAAGCGCCGGCAGATCCTTGGAGGGCTTACATCGGGCCTGCGCCTCTACATCCAGGCACAGGGGGATCCAAAGGGTGTCGAGGCCAGGGCCGAGCTCCATGCAAAGGGCGAGGCAGGGCCTTCAGGGCCGGAATCACCAGAACATGGGGCACTCTCCCTGAAGGCACAGGGGCGCTATGACCTCTGCCAAGGAGGATTCGACATCGAGGCCGGATGGCAGGGGCTGTTCTGGCCCCTTGGAAGGAAAGGGGCCCTGATCTCGGAAAGGGGCAAGCTCGATCTGTCCGGAAGCCCTGAGGAGTACAGCTTCTCCCTGGCCACGAGGCTGTCTGCAAGGCTGCCATCTGCGAGAGTGCCATCTGCGGGAGTATCGGAAAGCGGGCTTCTGGAGGCGGACATCTCCGCACGCGGCAGGGGAGGCCTCGACCGGATGGAGATAGATAGGCTCCATGTGGAGCTGCCAAGGGGCGAGATCGATGCCAAGGCCCGGCTCGCCTGGGGAACCAGGTTCGGCTGGCAGGCCGAGGTCACCGCCTCCGGTCTCGACCCTGCCATCTTCATCGAAGAGTATCCAGGCGACCTGGCCATTGGCCTCAAGAGCAGCGGCAGCCTGGCCCTTGGCCCCCGATCTGTCTCCAGACCTGACAGTGAGGACAGGATCGACGTGGAGATAGAGGAGATTGGCGGAAGCCTCAGGGGAAGGCCGGTTTCCGGCTCTGGAAGGATCGGGCTCTCCGGCAGGGAGCTCCTGGAGGATATCCGCATCGAGGGGCTCGAGCTCACCTGCGGCAGTGCAGCACTCAGGGTGTCTGGCAGGGCCCGCAAGGAGCTCTCTCTCGAGTGGTCCGTCTCGATTGCCGATGCCGGTGATCTGATGGCCGGGGCCTCCGGCAGCCTGACAGGCCGGGGACGGATCGGCGGCAGGAGGAGTGCCCCCTCGATAGATGCAAACATAGAGGCGCGCAGCTTGCGCCTTTCAGGCATGTCGATAGAGGGGCTCGATGCCGAGGCCCGGCTCTTTTTGGACGATACCTTTTTAGACAACACCGGGGCCTCCATGATAAGGGCCGAGGCGACAGGCCTTTCCATTTCGGGCCACGGGATTGAAGGGCTGACGCTCAGGGCAGACGGGAGGATCTCGGACCACGACGTCTCCATCGAGCTCCGCCACGAGGCCGGCTCCGGAAGGCTCCATGCAGCCCGCTGCGCTTTCGACCCCAAAGGGCTTCACTGGAGCGGGCTCATTGACACCCTTCACATCGCTCTCCACGAGCTCGGCCGGTGGGACCTCGAAAGGGCGGTCCCCCTGGAGCTCTCACCAGGACAGATGGATCTGCCCCCCTTGTGCCTGCAGGCATCAGACGGCAAAGGCGGCTCCATATGCGCCAGGGCCCATTGGCACGAGGACGGAAAGGGTGCAGCCAGCATCCAGATAGCCGCACTCGGCCTCGATCGGTTTCAAGGGCTCTTTCCGCCAGACATCACGAAGGTCACGGGGGTGATCGATGGAAGGATAGAGGCCGCCTTGTCCCCCCGGCCCACAGCCGAGTTGCACCTGGGCCTCGGCCCCGGCCGGATAGAGTGGCAGGCGGACGAGAAGAGACTCGTCAGGCTCACCCACCAGGGAGGCCGGATAGATGCGAGCCTGGACCGCTCCCGCCTGAGCGGGGCCTTTAAGCTCCGGATGGGTGAAGACGGCATAAGGGGCGAGATGGAGCTGCCCGCAGATGCCCTTGAAAACGGGCCGCTTCTCGATGCCCCGCTAAGGGGCCAGGTGGAACTCAAGATGAGGCAGCTAGGACTGCTCACGGCGATGGTGCCAACGCTCAGGGAGACCGAAGGCACGATATCCGCCCATTTCCTCGTCTCCGGCACCCTGGGCGCCCCAAGGCTGTCCGGCAAGGCGATCCTCGACACCAAGGGCCCGGAACTCCTCATGGCAGGCATAAGGATCGACAGGACCTTCTTCGAGGTGGTGGCAGACGATGGCAATCTGTTGAACATGAACGGATACCTTCAGCAGGGCGGACAGAGACTCGAGCTGACCGGCTCGCTGCTGCTGTCCTCATCAAAGGGCTGGCCCGTCCAGATGAGGATAGCGGGAAACCGGTTCAAGATATTGGACATCCCTGATGCCTCCGTCCTCGTGAGCCCCGGGCTCCTTCTCTCCCATGCCCTGTCGGACGGGCTCAAGGTGCGGGGCACCATCGAGATCCCGGAGGCAGACATAAGACCGCAGCAGCTTCCCCCAGACGTCAAGAGGCCCTCGAACGATGTGATCATAGTGAGCAGCGGGAATCCAGAGGGCAGCCAGAAGGGGGTTTCCGTGGATGCAAAGGTGACCATAGCCCTGGGGGAGCAGATCCACTTCAATGGTTTTGGACTCGACTGCTACATCACAGGCAGGCTCACCATCACCGCACTTCCGGAAAAGGAGCCCACTGCCCACGGGGAGATCAGAATAAAGAGGGGGGTGTTCCACTTCTATGGCCACGACCTCACCATCAAGAAGGGGATAGTCTCCTGGGCCGGGGGGAGCCTGGACAATCCCGGGATCAACATACTGGCGGTGCGCCCGGTCCAGGGCACGGAGGTGGGTGTGCGGGTCACGGGCCATGCCGCAGATCTCGATGTCAGAGGCTACTCCACCGACCCGTCCATATCGTCCCAGGACGCCCTCACCATGCTCATCACAGGAAAGTCGAAGCACGATCCGGGCTTCAGCCAGGCGGCAGCGAATACGGCCACTGTGGCAGGTGCAGACCTGCTGGCACAACAGCTCAGGGGCTATACCGGCCTGGACTATCTGAACGTGAAGGCCGCAGGCGAGAATGCCTCGGAGACCAGGGTCTTTGCAGGAAAGGACGTGGGCGAACGGCTCGTGGTGGGCATAGAGGCCGGCACGGACGAGGACGGCACCCAGTTCGTGGCCAGATACAGGCTCTGGAAAGGGCTCGAGGTGGAGGTGAAGAGCGGGGCTGCCAGAAGCGGGGTGAGCCTCATGTACACCATAGAGCTGAGATAGAGGCAAAAGGCCAAAGGATGGCCCCTTGCGCCCATAGGGAGTATAATCTTCGGTATCGTCCCCATCGTCTCAGATGCAAAAGGAAGCCCCGATATGCCCGACATGCCAGACATAAGAGTTGCGATCACTGGTGCAGGCGGATTCATAGGCTCCCACATCAGGCGAGCCCTTCCAGGGCATGTGATCATCTCGAGGCAGGACAGCGGCCCTGTGCTCACCGAAAAGCTCGAGGGGTGCAGCGCGGTCATAAATCTTGCAGGTGCCCCGATCATAAGGCGCTGGACGCCTGGATACAAAAAGGTCCTGTGGGAGAGCAGGATAGGCACCACCAAGAGGATAGTGGATGCCCTTGAAGGACTCGGCAGGCCGCCCCATCTGGTATCGGCCTCGGCCATCGGCATCTATCCCGATGGAAGGGCCTGTGACGAGACCTGCCCGGACAGGGCGGAAGACTTTCTTGCCAGGCTCTGTGCAGCATGGGAGGCAGAGGCCCTGAGATATCACGGCCCCACTTCCATCATCCGGATAGGCATGGCCCTTGGCACTGAGGGAGGGGCACTCAAGATGATGTTGCCCATATTCAGGCTGGGGCTCGGGGGCCCCATCGGAGATGGAGGCATGACCGTGAGCTGGATAGACATAGAGGACCTCGTCCGGGCAGTGGCCTTCATCCTGAAGAGAAGAGCCCAAGGCATATTCAACATGGTGAGCCCCAACCCCGTCTCCAACAGGGAGTTTACAAGGGCCCTCGCCCGGGCGCTTGGACGGCCCGCCTGTCTGCCGGTGCCGCCATTCATGTTGAGGGTGCTGTTCGGGCAGGCGGCCCAGGTGCTCACTGCGAGCAAGGAGGTATATCCGAGGGCGCTGTCCGAGGCCGGCTTCGACTTCGCCTATCCAGAGATAGGGCCCTGCCTCGAACACCTGCTGAAGAGATGAGAAAGTGGCGGCCCAGCATCGAGAGGCGAAGCCCAAAGAGAGTGTCCGACAAGCAGTGAGAGCGGGTAATTTCGCACGAAGAGAGAAAGAGTGAAGACAGAAGAGAAATTCACCATAGACTCGGAGCCCTTCTACCTGCCCCAGGCAGACGAGATAGAGGTGGCGGCTGCGGCCTACCGTGCCAGGATGCCCCTGCTCTTGAAGGGGCCTACAGGGTGCGGCAAGACGAGATTCATGGAGTATCTGGCCTGGCGCCTCGATCGGCCGCTCATAACGGTTTCGTGCCACGATGACCTGAGCGCAAGCGACCTGACAGGGCGTTATCTCATAAGGTCGGGAGAGACCGTCTGGATGGACGGCCCCTTGACCATGGCGGTCAAGATGGGCGCCATCTGCTATCTGGACGAGATAGTGGAGGCCAGAAAGGACACCACGGTGATCATCCATCCGCTGGCCGACGACCGGCGCCAGCTGCCGATAGAGAAGCTTGGCGAGGTGATCGAGGCCCCAGACGAGTTCATGCTCACGGTCTCCTACAATCCCGGCTATCAGAGTGTGCTGAAGGATCTGAAGCCGAGCACGCGCCAGCGCTTCGTGGCCATCTACTTCGACTATCCCGATCCGGACAGGGAGAAGGAGATAGTGGTCAAGGAGTCCGGCGTGGACAGCGCCCTTGCAGAAAGGCTGGTGCGCCTTGGCCGTATGACCAGGAACCTGAAGGATCAGGGGCTCATAGAGGGGGCGAGCACCAGGCTCCTGGTCCATACAGGAAGGCTCATAGCCCAGGGGATAGAGCCCAAGAGGGCCTGTGAGCTCGCCATGTGCCAGCCGCTCACCGACGATGCCGAGATCGTCTCCGGTCTCATGGAGATGATCCGGGCAGTGTTCTAGGCCCCATGGCACCATATACCAGCCGACAGGAGGAGGCGCTGAGACAGGCCCTGATAGAGATATTCTGGGCCGAGACCATTGGCAGATACCATGTGGACACGGCCCTCGAGTATCTGCTCAGGTGCCCGCCAGAGAGCATCCCTGCCATCCTGGCCCAGGTGCGTCTGATGGTCTTCACCGTCTCGGACATGCTGGCCTTCCATTTCATCGAAAATGCCGCCGAGGCCCTGGAGCACCTGAGGCCCGAGGAGCTCGAGCCCTGGGTGAAAGACGCCCTGGAGGTCTATGAGGCAGAGGGGCTCCAGCCGGCAGTGGAGTTCTTCGAAAACCCCGCCTACACCGCTGCTGCGATCAGACAGGGCCAGGACCTTCCCACCCTGGACGAACACAGGCTGAGGCTGAAGTTTCTCATAAACGGGCTGCTCGGATATGACCTGGAGCTGGCAAAGGGGGCCTATCCCCATACAGACGGCACCGCCATCTTCATGCCCGGGGCCTTCGGGGTAAGGGGGCTGTCCGCCAGGGACAACCGGCTTCTCTACAAGATGGCCGTGGTTCACAAGTGCCTCCAGCTCCTGTACAAGAGCTTCAAGGCCTTCTGGAACCTTTCCCCGGACGGTGATAGCGGCAGCCAGGCAGGGCCGGGCAGACTGGTTCTCGAGACCTTCTGCCTGCTGGACGCCATCAGGATAGAGGCCCTGCTCGAAAGGCAGTATCAGGGGCTCTATCGGGAACTCAACCTCCTGAAGGAAAGGCTCTGCATGGCACATGGCGGCAAGGAGGTGCACAGCGGCAGGGAGTCGGCGCCGGCGGCATTGATAGCCTGGATCGGCGCCGGCTATCCGGATCGGGCACCACTCGGAACAGGCGGACTGCAGGACGAGCTGGCAGGCAGGATCATGGACATAAGGGATCTGAGGGCCGGGCCGGAGGAGATCTTCTCACTGGCCAGGCGACTGGCCGAGGAGGAGCCCGGCTTCAGAATCCTTCCCCAACTGAAGGCGAGGCTCCTTCCCTATCTCGGCGCCATAACGGCCGACGCGGCCCAAAAGGCCCGTATTGCCCATGAACAAAGGCTTACGCAGAAACTTACCGATGCCTTCTCCGCCATCTTCATGGATGGCGGCATGGACAGGGATGGGCCAAACAGGCTCCTTTCCCTCATGGATGAGCTGAAAAGGCTCGATCAGGCTGGCCATACCAGACAGAGCGGGATAATAGACGGAGAGAGCGTGATCGCCATCGTCCACGCCTGGCTCGGAAAGGGCCGGGGGCAGGCAGACACCGGTCCGGCGGAAGCGGTCTCGATGGAGGGGCCGGAGCTCACTCAAAGGCAGAAAGAGCTGCTCGACGACCTGAAAGAGACCCTGGACGAGATGGATCAGGACCTCGGCGGCATCCCCATCAGCTACGTGACCGCCACCTTCGGTACGGCCTCCAAGATCTACTGCCCTGACATCGAGATGGAGGACCAAGGGGCAGCAGGGGACAGGGCCGGCGGAGGGCCTGAAAGGGGCTGGCGCTTCTACACCTATGACGAGTGGGACTTCAGGCGAGAGAGGTTCAGGCGGAACTGGTGCACGATAAAGGAGATGGAGCTTTCAGCCACCAGGGGCAACTTCTATGAGAACACCATGAGGGCATATCGGGGCCAGCTCACCCTGCTCAGGAGGCAGTTCGAGTTCCTGAGGCAGGAGTACAGGTTCCTGAAACGCCAGAAGGACGGAGAGGACGTGGACCTGGACGCCCTGGTGGAGGCCTATGTGGACCTGAGGGCCTTCGGGCGGGCATCGGACTACCTCTTCATCAGACAGCTCAAAGACAGGAGGGACCTGGCCGTCTCCTTTCTGGTGGACATGAGCGCATCCACCGAGGGCTGGGTGAGCACGGCGATAAAGGAGTCCCTGATCCTGCTCTGCGAGGCCCTCACATCCCTTGGTGACAGATACGGCATATTTGGTTTTTCCGGCATGAGGCGCACGGGGTGCCACTTCTTCAGGATAAAGGACTTTGGACAGGAGTATGACCACACGGTGAAGGAGCGGATAAACACCATAGGCCCACGAGACTACACACGCATGGGAGCCGCCATACGTCACGCCTCCTTTCTGCTCAGGCAGCAGGAGGCACGGGTACGCCTCCTCATGATAATCAGTGACGGAAAGCCGGAGGACTATGACGAATACAAGGGCCCATACGCCATCGAGGACACCCGCATGGCGGTCATAGAGGCCAGGGAACAGGGCATCACCCCCTTCTGCATCACCATCGACAGACAGGGGCGTGAGTACCTGCCGAGGATATTCGGCCAGAAGAACTATGTGGTCATCCCGGACCCGGCCCTCCTCCACAAACGGATACCGGAGATGTACCGGATACTCACGGGGTGAGAGGCAGGCATGGTACAGGGGGGCAGGCCATGAACGGATCCGCAAGGCTCACCTCCCGGCCACCATCCTTCTGATCATGGAGATGGTCCCCTGCTTGTCGGTGGACCAGGCAGGGGCCAGGAGCTCGCCCTGCACAGGGTCTCCTGTAAGCCTCTGGATCACCGTACCTTCAGGCAGGATCTCTATCGCCCTTGCCACCATACGCGCATAGGCCCTTTGACTCATGGGGGTATAGAGGCCTGCGCGGTAGAGCCGTTCCATTTCGGTGCCCTTCACCACGTAGAGCTGATGAAACTTCACCCCGTCCACCCGGAGCCCTGCAAGCAGCTCCACACTCCTTTCCATCTCCTCGGCCCCCTCACCGGGCAGGCCGAAGATGAGGTGGGCACAGACGAGAAATGGATACTCCCGGGTGAGCCTTACGGCGTCGATGAAATCCTGCACCTTGTGCCCCCTGTTTATCCTCAGGAGGGTCGCATCGCTGGCGGACTGGAGCCCATACTCCATCCAGACCATCTTGCCCTGGAATATCCGGGCTATGAGATCGAGCCGCTGTCTGTCCACACAGTCCGGCCTGGTGCCGATGCATACCCCGACGACATCCTCGTGGCACAGGGCCTGGGAATAGAGCCGTTCGAGATGGCCGAGCGGGGCAAAGGTGTTGGAGAAGGACTGGAAATAGACCAGGAACTTTCCGGCCCTGTATCTGCGCCTGGCCCATGTGATGCCAGCCTCTATCTGGCCCTCGACATCGATGCCCCTCTTCCAGGCCCCAGTACCCGAGCCAAGCCGGTTGCAGTAGATACACCCTCCAAGGCCGGTGGAAGGGTCACGGTTCGGGCAGCCAAGGCCGGCATCCACCGGGATCTTCTGGACCCTGCAACCAAAACGGTGGCGCAGAAAACGGTTCAGGCTGAGCCAGGGCTCCCGGGACATGGCCTCAGCCTCCAGGGCCCTTGCCGGGACCGGAAGGGGCATCCCCGCCTGGAGTGCGTGCCCGGAGACTCCGGATGAAAACCAGGGCCTCCTGCCTGTTCGAGATGCGCCCCTCGATCCTCGCAGCCTCCACCCTGTCGAGGATCTCGCCCACGAGGGGGCCCGGGCCTATGCCCAGGGTCTCCATCACGTCCCTGCCGGTTACGAGTCTCGGGGCCTCCTTTACCGGCCTTACGTGATCGAGATAGAAGGCATGTATCCTCGAAAAGAGCCTGGACAGGTCACTGTCCAGATCCTTCGGCTTGAGCGGCCCCACACCTGCCATACTGTCCGACATGGCCAGGAGAAAGAGTGCCGGATAGTCCTGGCCTATATCCTTCAGAAGCCTCCTCATGGCCCGCTTTGTGAGCCTGCCCTTCCTGAAGTCCCCAAGCAGATGGAAGGGACGCATGTGAAGGCGCACGAGCCTGGACACGAAATCCGTCTGCTGCCTCGACCAGCGAAGGCGCCTGCCAATGGCCCTGGCCTGCTCCGCCCCCTCCCTGTCGTGCTCATAGAAGGTTACACGCCCATCTGCGCGCACACCCTTCTTGGCCGGCTTTCCAAAGTCGTGAAACAGGGCCGCCCACTTGAGCCTGTGGATCTGGCCCTCATGGGCGTCGAGCCACTGGCATATCGGCTCAGGGGAGTGGAACTTTATCGAGGGGTCCATGCAGAGCCGGTCCATGCAGCTCACCGCCTCCAGACAGTGGTCAAGGACATCGAGATGGTGGAAGCCTGGCTGATCCACCCCCTCGAGGGCCTTGATCTCCGGGATTATCACAGCCAGAAGCCCGGCATGGTAGGCCGCCTTCAGGCCCTTGCCTGCCCTCTCCGTCCCCATCATTATATCGAGCTCATGGCCGATACGCTCCGGGGCGCTCCTAGCTATCAAGGATGCATGGGTGCAGATGGCAGAGGCCGTGTCCTCTTCTATGGTGAAGGCCAGCTCTGCCATGAAACGAAAGGCCCTGAGCATCCTCAGGGGATCGGAGAGCAGATTCTCCGGACGCACTGCCCGTATCAGCCCTGATCGAAGGTCGGAAAGCCCGCCCCAGGGATCTATGAGCGCATCACAATCTCCTGCCGGATCTCCTGCCGGCAGCCGGGCCAGATCCTCGAAAGGCACGGCCATGGCGTTTATGGTGAAGTCCCGCATGGCCAGGTCCTCCTCTATGGTGCTACCGGCCCGGAAGCTGCTGAAATCGAGTATGAGCCCCTGGGGCAGGACCACCCTTGCCACCTCGTCCTCTTCATGGAGGATGACGAGGGTCCCTCCCGCCCTGTCTGCTGCCAGCCTGGCAAGCTCGATGGCCCCTTCAGGCACGACCACGTCCAGATCGCGCACTTTCCTTCCGAGCAGCACATCCCTTACCGGCCCGCCTGCCACATAGATCCGCCAGTGCTGAGAAAAGGGGCGCAGCAGATCTTCGAATCCCTGTATGCCTGAAAAGGCATCCGCCATCGATGTGCTATCCACCAGAGCTCACTCCTTGAAGAAGAGATAACAGGCAAGGGCCCCGAGTATCAGGGCAAA
>CAZNKD010000048.1:0-46338 GCA_964573615.1 uncultured Desulfobacterales bacterium
TCCTGGACATCGAGTTCATAACCCAGTACCTAACCCTGGCACATGCCCACAAGGCCCCGGACCTGCTGCAGTTTACGAGTACCACAGACCTGCTCGTGGCCATGGACGGGGCAGGAATAATGGAGCACCATCTATCACAGACCCTCTGCCAGGCCTTCAGGGCCTTCAGAAAGGAGCTTGGAAGGCTTAGCCTGGATCTGGAGCCGCCCATAACCCAGAAGCCGGAGCTGATCGAGCTGCAAGGAGAGGTGCTTAGGGCATGGGAGCATATATTTGGATAGGTGGATAATGCCCTTTGAGTGACTAACTTTTTGAATATGGGTGTTTTGGGTTACATACCATTCTTGAAGTAAGGAGGCCGCTCATGAGAAAGATGGCTCTTTGGGTGCTGCTTTTCCTTTCAGCCCTGTCCCTTTCCGTCCCGGCCCTGGCTGACAGCTACATAAACTGGCACACCGATTACATGCCGGGAATGGGGTCCTATGACACAGGCGAGGGCAACCTCTCCGATGATGGATATGGGGATGGATACGGCAGTGGCCACGGCAGCAACTATGTGGAGCTCTGCATACCGGCAGGGCCTGTCACCATTTGTGCAGACAACCAGGGACACAGAAGTGCCTACATCTATCCAGGCCTTATGGACTATCCCAGGCCACGGCCAGGAGAGAATACCCCTCGACTTCCCTTTCTTGGCCCCATACTTGGCGGAGTGGGAAGCCTGATCGGAAGGGGGCCGGTCATCCAACCATACCCTGGTCCCTTTCCCCTGATGGATGCTGTTGGAAACGACATGCGCTATCTCTTTCCCTGGGTCTGGCTCCAGCCAGAGGCCTGGTCAGAGACCTGGCCCCAGCCCTGAAAAGGCAGCCAAAGATCTCGGGGTGACACGCCTCTGCGGTTTGCCTCCCCTTTCAAAGGAGCAACCCCATCACTCTATGTAGTGCGGGCAGCGTAAGAAAGGAGAGTACGATACCAAGGCCCACCAGGGCCGCTGTCAGCCTTGGGGCAAGACCAGCCATTATGGCAAGGGCACCAGCCGAGACCATCGGGGGCATGCCTGCCTCGAACACAGCCACCTGAGCCGCCAATCCCTCAAGCCCAAGCGCCCAGGCCGCCATGAGGGCTGCCAAGGGTGCTGCCACCATCTTTATGCCAAGGCCTGCAGCCAGGGCAGCTCCTGTGCCCTGCTCGAGCCTTAGCCGGAGCTGATAGCCCACTGCGGTCATCACCACAGGCACCAGGGTAGAGCCAAGACTTGCCAGGAACCGTTCAAGCCCGTGTGGATAGCCGGTGTCAGCCATGAATGGCCTTATCACAAAGGCGGCCAGCAGGGCCAGAAAGGGCGGAAAGGTGCCTATCTTCACTGCCACATCCCTCTTCGAGGGAACACTGCCCTCCTCTCCAGAAAACAGGGCCAACACCAGGGAGCCATAGGTGGCCAGGGCCAGAAACGAACCGAGCTGATCGTATATCATGGCATAGGCCACGGCGTCCTCTCCGAAAAAGGCCCTGACCATGGGGATTCCGAGAAAGGAGGTGTTTCCAAGGCAGGCCATTAGCAGCAGGCAGCCTGTCACCTTGCGGGAAAGGCCGAGCATTCGGGACAGGGCGAGCACCAGAACTGCCCCGAGGGCCACCATGAGCCAGGGAAGCACCACGGTAAAGAGCAGATCGGAGGCAATGGCCATCTGCGGCACCTTGAGAAGCACCAGGGCAGGCAGGGAGACATATATGACAAAGAGGTTCAGATGATTTGAAAAGTCTGAAGGAAGACGCCCGGTGAGCCTGAGTGCCACCCCCAATATCAGATATGCCGTTATGAGAATGAAGTTTTCCATTAGATTATGCAGTCATCTTTTCAAAAGGTTGCCGGCCGGGACCGGAAAGGGGATCCGGGGCCTTCGCCCTGCACCGGCAAGCTTATGCGCTAAACATGCCTGAGACAAGAGTGCCGGGCACCATAGCGGAACCGCCCGGAAAGAGTCTGCCACAATCAAGAAGGCCCAAGGGGATCAAGGGGTGCTGAAAGGTGAAACACTCTTTTATGCAAGGGGATCGGATCTTTTAATTTTTTAATGCAATTTCAGCTAATTGGCCCTAGACCAAAATAAAATCGGGGGATTTTTCTTGACAAAAATGTGGCTTCTCATAATATCTGAATGAATACACATTCAGAAACAATTTCCATATTTTCCCTTAGAAGATAGCAACTGATACAATATCTTGAGCGGTCTCGGAGTCCAATGAAGGTAGCTGACAAACACGAGAAGATTATCCAGGCAGCCATCAAGGTCTTTGCCCGAAACGGCTTTTTCAACTCGCGCATTTCAGAGATTGCCAAGGAGGCAAAGGTAGCAGACGGCACCATCTATCTCTATTTCAACAACAAGTATGACATCCTGATCACCATCTTCGAAGAGGAGATGGGCAAGATCATAGCCAATATAAAGAACGAGATCTCCAAGGTGGACGATCCCAGAGAGAAACTGCACCTTTTTGCCAAACTCCATCTCGGCCTAGTTGAAAAGAACCGGGCCCTGGCCGAGGTGATCCAGGTGGAGCTGCGCCAGAGCAGCAAGTTCATGAAGGAGTACCGGAACAGGAAGTTCGCCGAATATCTCCATCTCATCTCCCAGATAGTCCGGGAGGGCCAAAAACAGGGCATCTTCAGACAGGATGTGATGCCTGGCATATTCAAGCGGGCCTTTTTCGGGGCGCTGGACGAGATGTCGAGGTTCTGGGTGCTCTCCCGCAGGAAGAAATACAGCACAAAAACCGCTGCCAAGCAGATCAGCAGCTTTTTCCTGGAGGGGATACTGGAAGAGTCGGCAAGGGCAGAAGGGGAGCGGGAAAAACCGGCCAAGAAGACAAAGACCAAGGCCAAAAAGACCAAGGATGCAGGCAAGAAAAAGGGCCAGTAGCCTGAAAAGAGCCGCCCCAAGCACTGCCTATGCCCCTATCACGGCAAGGCCATCTGTGTGAGCAAAGCCGCCTCTCAAGCCCTGTCTTCTATCCCAAATAGCCATACAGCAAGCGCGACAACAGCACTCTTGGCACAAAATATGGTTAAAAGATCCGGAGCGTGGGCAAGGATTCGTGGAACAGCACCCGTTTTTTGAAAAACTGGAACTCTACAGCAGGTTTATACCGGACTTCCATGACTATCTCAGCCACCTAGAGGAGGAGCTGCCCTCCTATCTCAGGATCAACACCCTGAAGATCGGGGTGGACGAGGCCCGGGCCTTCATGGAGGCCGAGGGTACACGGACCCTTCCGACCCCAGTGCGCGAGATCCTGCTCATGGATTCGAGCTCAGGTGTGCCGCCACTCAGCTATCACATGGGCTTCATCTACCCGCAGACCCTCTCATCGGCCCTTCCGGTACTTGCCCTGTCGCTGCGACCAGGCCAGAGTGTCCTGGACCTCTGTGCGGCCCCTGGCGGCAAGACCGGATACATCGCACAGCTCATGGGAGACTCTGGTGCCATAGTGGCCAACGACCGGAAACTTGGCAGGGTCACTTCCCTCATGTCCAACCTGAAGAGGCTTGGGATAACCTCGGCCCTGGTGACCCAGTGCCGGGGAGAACACTTTACATGGCACGGCCCTTTTCAGCGCATACTGGTGGATGCACCATGCAGCGGTGAGGGGAAGTATCGCATCGATCCCAAAACCGGATCACTGAGGCATGCCCGCACCGGCAGGACGAACCTGCCGGCCATCCAGAAGGCCCTGATTCAGCGGGCCTTCGATCTGCTCGCCCCTGGGGGCATACTCGTTTACTCTACCTGCACACTCGACCCGGAGGAGAACGAAGGGGTAGTGGCCCATCTGCTGAAAAAACGGCATGCAAGGCTGTCTGCCTGGAACCCACCTGTGGAATCATCCCCAGGCCTGTCAAGCTTCAGGGAGAAGGAATATGGAGACGAACTCGGACTGGCGCACCGTTTTTACCCGCACAAGATCGGATCGGTCGGATTCTTCGTTGCCAAGATCGTTAGGGCCGGCTGAAAAGGCCCTCCTGATCCACTATATCGAGGACAGGTTTGCCATCCCGCCCCTGGCCCTTGCACCCTTTGAGATCCTTACCTTCTCAAGGCAGGCCTTCCTGATGAGGCGGCCGCCCCGGGCCTTCGAGTGGCAAAGCCCCTATTTCGTCCGTGCAGGGCTCCCATTTCTCAGGGATGCAGCAGGCTTCTTGAAACCGACCACCTGCTTCATACAGAGATTCGGCCATCTTGCCAGGAAAAACCGTATCGAACTGGATAGAACGAGGCTGGCCCAGCTCTGCACCAACGGAGAGATCACACTGGACGAAGAGGAGGTGAGCAGGCGGGCAAAGGGAGAGCAGGTCCTGTCTCCAACAGGTTATGTGATAATAGACGTGGCCGGACACCCCCTCGGATGCTGCCTTTTGGTGGAGGGCAACAGGCTCCTCAACAGGCTTCCAAAGTCCCTTAGAAACGCCTTTAAATTGCCTGAAGAGGGCCAAGGCGCCTTGCAATAATTATTTTTTTTGTTATTTTCATCCATTCCGTCCAGCGGTCACCGGTGTGGTGTGGTGTGGCTGCAGGACCACTTCGATGAACAAAAGAGGATGGAAGATGGATCGCATACCATTTACCCTGGAAGGATATCAGAAGCTCAAGGAGGAGCTGGAACATCTCGAGAAGGTGGAGAGATATGAGGTGATAAAGGCCATAGAAGAGGCCAGGGCCCATGGAGACCTGTCGGAGAATGCCGAATATCACGCAGCCAAGGAGAGGCAGGGCCAGCTTGAGGCGCGCATCCAGTACCTGAACAGCAAGCTTGCCGCTGCCGAGGTCATAGACACGAAGAACCAGCCCTGTGACCGGGTGGTCTTCGGTGTCAAGGTGAGGCTCGAAAACATAGACACAGGGGAGGAAGTGGTCTATCAACTGGTGGGCCCTGACGAGGCCGACATAAACAAGGGGCGCATATCCATAGAGTCCCCCCTTGGCAGGGCACTTATCGGCAAGGAGGAGGGAGACGAGGTGGAGTTCAGGTCGCCATCCGGCATGAGGACCTATGAAGTACTCGAGATCTTTAACGAATAGCCCCTGTTGACAAAACCTGAAAGCTCTAAGGCCCCGCACCAATCGTCCGGGGCTTTTTTATTGGCGCTTAAGCCCAAAGACAAGAGGGCCTGAGGCAAAAGGGGGGCCTCTCTGCCCTTGGCCTGTCCCCCCTTTCAGCCCTCCTTCTTCCCCCTTTGAGCCAGGGAACCGGAAGGATCGGCCCCTGCCTCTTGACCAGACAGGATGGTCACGCCTGCCTCCTCCAGCATGATCTCGGCAGAACCACCCTTTCTCTCCGGTATGACCACCTCGTCTGGCTTGAAGGACAGGAGCCATCTTCCCACCAGGACACCGCGCCTTCGCTCCACGTCCTTGTAGGGATTTTCCACATATTCCCGTTGCAGTATGCGCCCCTGGGCGGCATCGCGCCTCTCCACCAGAAACCATGGGGCCTTGGCGAAGTGGGGCGCAGGCCCCTTCCCGGGCCCCTCAACCGGCCCCTCAACTGGGATGATACGCACGATCTGACCGGACTGCCGGTAGTGTGGACGCACCCTTGCCATCACCACCCTGGGAAAGCGCCGCACTATCTCCTCCTCCAGCCAGTCGGCTATCTTGTCGGCCTTGTCGTGGGATCTCGTGCGCATCACCACGTCCAGGTCCACTATGACGCGTCCGCCAGCCATCCTGCTCATGAAGCGCTCGATATCCACCACAGACGGGTGTTTGAGAACGAGCTGCCTGATCTTGGCCTCGGTCTCCTTGTCCACTGCCACATCCATGAGCTCCTTGAGCGCATTGAACAGCAGGCCGGCCCCTGCCCTTAGCACAAAGAGACTGACCACAGCAGCGGCCCACCTGTCCACATGGAGGCCGAAGTGGTCCCCCACGAGGCTCGCGATGACCACCCCTGTGGACATGCAGTCGGCGAGATAGTCCCTGCCGTCCGCCACCAGGGCAGGGGAGCCAAGGCGCTTGCCTGCACGCACCTGGGCCATGCCGAACAGGAGAGCGATCACAAAGGAGATGAGGGCAGCCGGAAGGGCAAGTGCAACATCTGGATGCCTTGGCTGGCCGAAGAGCGCCTGCCTGCCTATCTCGTATCCGGCAAGTATGACAGCAACCGAGCTGACGAGGGTAGCAATGGTCTCCGCCTTGTAGAGCCCGTAGTGGAAGGCAGGGTGTTTGCGCCGTGCAAGTGTAAGGCCCACCAAGGTGGCCCCGCTTGCGAGCACGTCTGTTGCCGAATGGATGGCATCACCGAGCAGGGCCGTACTCCCTGC
This sequence comes from uncultured Desulfobacterales bacterium, assembly GCA_964573615.1. Classification (GTDB taxonomy): domain Bacteria; phylum Desulfobacterota; class Dissulfuribacteria; order Dissulfuribacterales; family QOAL01; genus JALSKY01. Next base: position 6,326 of record CAZNKD010000048.1, read on the forward strand.
CATCAGGGCAAAAAAGCCCTTCAGCAGGGTAAGAAACCCGTTTACTGCAACGGACAGGAGGGCCCTCTTCTGGGCGAGTGCTATTTCCCTGTTTACGGAAGGGTCCTGGGTGATCACATATTAAATTCTAAGCACTATTATGGATGGTGGTAAGGAGAAGAAAACCGAAACGGCTCAACTCGTCCGTGCGGCATTTTGCCCCTCCTGCCTTGCCGTCAGACCCTTTATACCGAAAAGGCGGTTTATGACGACAGCCATGGGGCAGAAGCCGCTCAAGGCAAATATGATCATGTTGCAGCCGGCGAGGATTGGCAGGGCGAACCAGTACCTATGCACGAAGAGCCCAAGACATGTACCTGCCAGCACCACGATCCCTGCAATGAGCCAGATTATCCTCTCCAGATACCAGTGATCCGTTCTTGCCAGATACATCCCTTTTTCCTCCTTGGAGTTACGAGCTGTCTTCGAAAGGGCATGGAGGACCCGGGACAAGAGATGCGGGCGCCTATCCCTTGTAGCCCACGAGCCGTCTTGCCTTCTCCATGCCCTTGGAGTCTCCGAGCACTATGATGATGTCTCCTGCCTCCAGGCGCTCATCCGGCTCGATCTGCAGCTTCAGCTTCTGATCGTTCTTCTTCAGGGCAAGTATGGTGACCCCGGTGCGGGCCCTTATGGCAGCATCCTTTATGGTCTTGCCATCTATCTCTGACCCCTTTTCTATCTTCAGCTGCTCTATCTCGAGATCGAGCCCTACCTCGTGGGCCGTGAGATCGAGAAATTCCGTAAGGGCAGGCTCCAGGGCCGCCAGGGCCATCCTGACCGCCCCGATCTTGTAGGGGCTTATCACCTTGTCGGCCCCGGCCCTCAACATCTTCAGCTCCGCATTCTCATCCTCGGCCCGGGCCACGATGAAGGCCTCGGAGCAGAGGGAACGGGCAGAGATGGTGATATACATATTGGCGGCATCCGTATCAAGGACCGTTATCAGCCCCTTTGAGCGGCGAAGCCCGGCCTTCAGCAGCACGTCGTCCTTGGTGGCATCGCCCAGCACATAGGGGATATTCTTCGCATCCAGCTCGGACGCCACCGTCTCGCTCAACTCTATGACCACCAGTTTCTCGCTCCTCGAGAGGATCTCCTTACAGATGACCCGGCCCAGCCTTCCATAACCGCACACGATATAGTGGCCACTGAGCCTGGAGATGTTCTTTTCCATGCGTCTCCTCTTGATCAGTCCCTTGAGGTGCCCTTCGATTACCGCCTCTGATATGATGGTAAAGGCGTAGAAGAAGAAGCCCACACCCGTGGTTATAAGCAAGGTGGTGAAGATCCGCCCCGTCTCACTCAATGGGCGGACCTCTCCATAACCCACTGTGGTGAGGGAGATTGCGGTCATGTAGACCGCATCCATGAAGTCCCAGTCCTCGAGGAACATGTAGCCGGTGATTCCAGCAACCCACAGCCCGCATACCAGCAGGGCCATTATGAGGAATCTCCGGATGGGCATTGCTCAGTCTATGGGAAAATGAGGCGGCTGTCCTGCCATCTGCCAGCGCCTCCGCCCATCATAGCCTTGCGGCCCTGGCAAGGACCTTGCTGAAACTCCTGAGTCCAAGGATGTAGTTTGCAGGCAGATGGACATGGATGACACGCTTTCTGGAGTCGTTCAGGGCCTCAAAGTCCCCCACGGCCTGTGCAAACTCTATGTGCCAGAAACTGATGCCAAAGCCCGGCACCTCTGGAAACTCCCTGTCTCTCTTCCTGGTGAATATTATGAAACCGGACGACAGGGGGCCTCCCTTGTGGATCTGGCCGGTGGAGTGGAGATAGCGCGGGCCATAGCCCATGACCGTGGCACAGCCCCGCTCCTGCCGCACGAGATGGCGCATCTCTCCGATCACCTCCTCCACCTCCGGGTCATAGGGCAGATAGGGCAGGAAGCCGAGATAGCCCCATGTAGGAAGCACGTTGAACATGTCCCGCAATGTCCGCGCCAGCCCCTTCATGGAGGCAGCCAGCAGAGAAGATGGCCTGAAGGTGATCTGGCTCTGGGGGTCCACCCAGAAATTTACAGGCATCTTTCCCTCTTTCTGATAGTGCTCGAGCACCAGCCTGGTCTTGGTCTTTGCCAGTTTCACATCGGGCTCATTGAAGGGATTGACACCTATGAAGTGACAGGCCAGGGCCACTGCAAGTTCCCACACAAAACACTGGTAGAAGAGGTCATACTCGTCATCGAGCAGGATCTGATGGACGGGAAACTCGGCCTCAATCAGCTCCTTTATGAATCCGTCAAGAGACTCCTCCTCGCTGGTCTCCCTAAGGCGCAGGTATGTAAAGATCCTCTCGCCGCCATAGAAGCCGGGGATGCCGGTGGATTCACCGAAGACAGGGACGATCCCGAGGGTGTCCTTTCCGCTGCTTTCTGCAATCAGCTGCTCGAGCCAGAGCCCAAAGGGCCTTATGGCGCTGTCAAGGAGCAGGCTCAGCTTGTCCCTGCTCTGGCCGGCATATTCACCCATGAACTCTCCGAGCAGATAGCCGGGGTTCTCCTGAAGAGGCACGTCCTTTCCGCAATCCTTCTGGGCCCTTTTCGCCCGCTCCAGTATGAGGTCGAGATCGAGCCCCATTATGGCGGCAGGCACCAGGCCAAAGTAGGAGATGGCAGAGTAGCGTCCGCCTACGTCCTCGAAGTTGAGGAAACAGCGCCTGAAGCCCTTCTGACGGGCAAGATCCTCAAGAGGGGTGCCGGGATCGGTTATTGCTATGAAGTGGCTGCCGGGATCATCGAGCCCGTTTTCTGCCAGCTGCCAGAAGTAGTTGAAGAAGGCCTGCACCTCTGTGGTGGTGCCGGACTTGCTGGCCACAATGAAGAGCGTCTTTGAAAGGCCCAGATCCTCGATCTTTGCCACCTCTACCGGGTCGGTGCTGTCGAGCACCCTGAGCCTCGGATGCCCCTCTGCCTCTTCGAAGACCTCCGAGAGCACCAGGGGAAACAGGCTTGAGCCCCCCATGCCCAGCACCACGGCATGATCAAAGCCTGCAGAGGCCATCTCGGCCCCGAACTCCTTCAGCTCCTGGAGTCTGTCCGTCATGCGCTCTGGCAGCTCGAGCCATCCGAGCCTGTTCAGTATCTGGGCCTGCTCCTCCTGGTCCTGAGACCAGAGGGAGGCATCCTTGGCCCAGAGCCGCTCAAAGGTCCTGCGCTTTTCTTCCTCGCTCAAGCTGAAAGGTCTGATGATCACGTCCCGTCCTCCCGATTCCCTGATTTTTTCATTTGGATTCCAGTTACCGATGGGTCAACTGCCGGGCCCCTCCTGTGCCCCGTTCTATCGAGAAGGGGGCCTGCCCGGCATCCATGCGCTCTTCAGCAAAAAGGCTGCTATCCCTTCTCCGTCTTCTGGTTGTCCTGGGCCTTTTCCATGGCCTCGACCTTCTGCCTCATATGGGCAAGGAGCTCTTCCGGGCTCTTCTTCTTCAGGATCTGCTGGAACTGGGAGCGGTAGTTCTTGACGAGGCTGACCCCCTCCACTATCACGTCATACCCCACCCACTTGTCCTTTATCCTCTTGAGGCGGTAGGTTACAGGGATCTCCAGGTTATCCTTGACTATCTTGGTGTTCACCGCGTACTTGCCCTTGCCTATCTCACGGGCAGCCTCATAGACCACCTTCTCGCCCGAATAGTTCTCTATCTTGGTGAGGTAGACGTTTTCCAGCATCTTTGCAAAGAGGTCTTGAAACTCCTTGAACTCCTCCTTTGAAAACTTGCGCCAGTGACGCCCGAGCACCCTCTTGGAGATCTCGTTGAAGTCGAAAAGATCCTGCACCAGTGCCCTCAGCCGTGCCCTTCTCTCTTGGGTCTTCTCTGGCTTCTTGAGCTCGGGATCGGTTATGATGGAAAGCACCTGGTCCACGCTCTTCTTCACCACCTCCATGGGATCATTGACCGGATCTGCCTTGACATATCCGCCGGAGACGGCAAGGCAGATAGCGGCAATGGCCACCAGGGCCCCTGTAAAAAGCATGGAAATCAAATAGTTGCGCCGGATCATCATTCTATTCTCCTGGTTCTTTTTGCGTTTAGGTGACTTGAAAGCTACTGCTTGTTTCCGCCATCAACCGAGCCAAAGACATACTTGCTGATGAGGCTCTCTATATCCAGGGCCGATTCCGTGTCCGAGATCACATCCCCGTCTTTTAGGATCTCGTCTGAACCGCCCGGCTGGATACTCACATACTTGTCCCCGATGAGCCCGCTGGTCTTGATGGAGGCGATGGCATCGTCCTGGATCGGGACCCCGTTCTGGATCTTCATCTCCACCACGGCCAGCAGCTCCTCCGTGTCGAGATAGATCTTCTTTACCCTTCCTATCTCCACCCCGGCCATCTGGACGCTGCTATCGGGCTTTAGACCCGCCACAGACTCGAACTTGGCGGTAAGTTCATAGTAATCACCGCCGATTATCTCCATCTTGCCCAGCTTGAAGGTGAGATACCCCACACAAAGCAGGCCAATAAAGACAAATATCCCTACAATGGTCTCTTGAGAGTACTTTTTCATGATCCGTCACCCTTTGGACGACACTGCATCTTTGCTATAACCTTTTGCTCCTTGCGGAGCCTTTCTATCAACTCCTGATAGGCCATCCGCTCGGTCACCTGGACTATGGCGGCCTTCAGCTCAAAGTCCACGCATACCTTGGGATAGCTCTTGGGGTCCATTATCTTCTCCTTGCGGCACTGGCCCACTATCTCATCAATGATCCTTGCAGCCTGTTCCGCACCGGCATGGGGGAGCAGGGCCAGGATCTCGTCCGGGCCGAACCGGGCCGCATATCCTGCCGCCCCCAAGGCATCCCTAAGGGACATGCCGAGACACTGGAATATCCTCTGTGCAGCGATGTATCCCATCTGCTCCCTTATGCGCTCCAGGCTGTCCACGGTGATGAGCACCACGGAAAAGACATCCTGAAACTTGCCGATGCGCTCCAGCTCCTGCCTCAGGGTGCGCTCCACCTCGATCTTGGAGTGGAGCCCGGTGAGCTGATCCTGGAGGCTCTCCTGGCCATGGATGAACTCCCAGACGATCTCGCTGTCAGACTGCTCGAGCTCTATGGGAGTGCCCTGGAATGGGATCTTCTTGTTGTCGATGATGGCCACCCGGTTGCTTATGAAAAATATGTCCGGTATGTCATGGCTCACCACCACGGCAGTAAATCCTATGGCCTTCTGATAGTGGGCGATCATGTTCAGGACTGCATTCTTGCGCAGCGGATCGAGCCCCGTTGTGGGCTCGTCGAAGAGGATCATCTTGGGATCGGTCACCAGTGCCCTGGCAAGGGCCACCCTCTTCTGCATCCCCCCCGAGATCTGGGAGGGGTACTTGCCGGTCACGTCCTCCAGTTCGAACTGCTTCATCCTGGCCATTACACGCTCGTCTATCTCGGCCTGGGACAGTCCTCCCCTCTCCACAAGGGGCAGGGCTATGTTCTCATAGACGGTCATGGAGTCGAAGAGGGCATTGCTCTGAAACATGTAGCTGAGAGAGCGCTTGAATCTCCTCCACTCCTCCTTGGTGAACTCGCGCAGGGGCTTGCCCTTTATAAGGATCTCACCGGAATCCGGCTTCAAAAGGCCAATCATGTGCTTCAGGAGCACGCTCTTTCCCCCGCCGCTCTTCCCTATTATGGCAGTGATCTCCCCCTCGTAGATGGACAGATCCACCCCGTCCAGGACCACATGGTCCCCGAAGCTCTTCCTGATATTCCTAAGCTGAATGAAGGGTTCTGCCATGATTCAGCCAGCCTCTAAAGAAGGAAAGATGTAAGGACATAGTCCACTATGAGCACCGATACACATGAGAGCACCACGGCCGAGGTGGTGGCAAGGCTTACGCCCCTTGCCCCGAATCCTTCAGGCCTCATGTGGGTGAAGTACCCCTGATAGCAACAGATGACGGCCACCACGAACGCAAAGGCCAGAGACTTATAGAAGCCGCCCGATACATCCTCCAGCACCACACTGTCATACATGCGGTTGAAATAGATCCCGGAGTTGATCCCAAGCTGCACCACCCCGGTGAGATATCCGCCGATTATGCCTATTACGTCAAACAGGGCTGTGAGCAGGGGAAAGACTATTATGGAGGCGGCGATCCGGGGGGCCACCAGAAAGCGCATCGGATTGATGTCCATGGTATCGAGTGCGTCTATCTGCTCTGATATGCGCATGATGCCGATCTCGGCCGCCATGGACGAACCTGCCCTTCCGATGATCATGAGGGCCGTCAGCACAGGTCCGAGCTCCCTTATGAGAGACAGCGCCACAGCCGCCCCGAGGAGACCCTCCGATCCAAACTTCACCAGGGTATAATAGCCCTGTAGACCCAGGACCATGCCGGTAAACAGCCCGATGAGGGATATGATGAGTACGGACTTGACCCCGATGAAATAGACCTGCTGGATGATCTTCTTGAACTGGAATGGATAGGTGAAGATGAGGAGAAAGCCGTGCATGGCAAAGATGGCCATGGCCCCAAGCTCCCCCAAGAGGCCGAGAAAGAGCCTGCCCCACCAGGCAAAGAAGGCGAAAGGACCAACAGCTCTATCCTTCATGATTCTCTCCCATCTTCGAGCTCACCTCTATAAAAATTGCTGACTCTTGCCAACCGATTTGTGCTGCATCCGAAAAAAATACCCATCCAGACAGGCCAGGGGGTCCCAAAGCTCACTGTTCCTCGATCTCGATACATTTTACCGGACAGACCGTGGCGGCCTGCTCTATCTTGTCATCGGGCACCTGATCCACGTCCTTGAGAAGGGCCACGTCATCCCCTTCGTCCATCTCGAACGCCTCCGGGGCCACCTCTTCGCAGGCCCCGCACCCCTTGCACCTGATCCTGTCTATATAAACATCTTTCTTGGCCAAGACTGCTCCTTAAAACCTTGGGCACCACCCTGCATCCGGCCAGGGATGGCCTTAATCCCGATCCGTAAAACCAAAACACAGAAGCTGAAACTCGAAAGCCGCCTGTGCCATGTAAACTTACTCTGCCACCTGGAATCTTCAACACTCAATCGCACCTGGCCGATCCTGCACCTCTACGCCCCATCCTCCTCTTCGAGTATCTGCTTCATCTTTTGCGAAAACTGGGCCAAGGTGAAGGGCTTTTGGAGAAACTTGGTGTCTCCCGGCAGGATCCCGTGCTTGGATATCATTTCGGCACTGTAGCCAGACATATAGAGTATCTTGAGATCGGGCACCATCCTGAGGGCCTTTTCGGCCATCTCCCTGCCATTCATCCTTGGAAGCACAAGATCTGTCAGCAGCAGCTCCGGCATCTCCTCTTCCGGGCACGCCTCCAAAAATGACAGGGCCTCCACAGGATCGACGAAACTCTTGACCCGAAAGCCCAGCTTCTCGAGAAAATTGTTGACCAGGTGGAGCACGAGCACCTCATCTTCAACCACCAGGACCATTCTCCCCTGGCCCTGGAGCATGGATGTACCCTCGGGCACCGCCTCACTGTCGGTGGCAGCAGGCTCGTACCCCTCCACCACAGGAAGCAGTATATGCACGGTGGTCCCCTCCCCCTCCCGGCTGTCGATATAGACATAGCCCCCGCTCTGCTTGATGGTGCCATATACCATGGAGAGTCCGAGGCCTGTCCCCTGCCCCACCGGCTTGGTGGTGAAGAAGGGCTCAAAGGCCTTTTCCTGCACCTCGCGGCTCATGCCCACCCCGGTGTCCTGAAAATCTATGGCCGCATAGGTGCCGCTTCCTCCGAATTCATTGCCAGGGACTGCCACAAAGGACTTCACTGCCGTGCGGATAATGAGGCTTCCGCCATCCTTCATGGCATCTCTGGCATTGAGTGCCAGGTTCAGGAGCACCTGCTGGAACTGGCCGGGATCTATCTCCACCACCGCATCCGTGGATGAGAGCTCGTACCTGATCTCGATGGACTCACCTATCAGCCTCTCAAATAGCACCGTGGAGTCCATGACCACCTTGTTCATGGAGACCTTCCTGGGCTGAAGCATCTGTTTTCGGCTGAAGGCAAGGAGCTGATTGGTGGTCTCGGCGGCCCGCTTGGCGGCCTTGATGATGATATCCAGCTGCCTGTTCAGGCGTGGGTCCCCTTCCGTGTCCATCTGCATCATCTGGCAATATCCGAGTATGGCCGTGAGCTGATTGTTGAAATCGTGGGCGATCCCTCCGGCCAGCCGGCCAATGGCCTCCATCTTCTGAGAGGCCCGGAACTGGTCCTCGAGCCTCTTGAGGGCTGTTACATCCGTGCCCGTGATGAGATAGGTATCGGTCTCCTTTCCGGACCCTTCGGGCTCATAGAGGGGCGAGATCCTCCAGGATATGAGCTTCTCCTCGCCTGCCTCTGCCCCTTCCCGTCCCTTGAGCCTGGTCTCGAGCTGAAACGAGATCCTGTCCCTGATACACTCCTTCATGGCCTCCACAAACCTGTTCTGCTCGGTCTCTGCAACCATCACCTCCCAGAAGAGACGCCCTTCGAGCTCGGATTCATCGGTGATCCCTGCCAATTCGTTCAGGACACTGTTGGTCTTCCTGATGAACCCAAACCTGTCCACGGCGGCCACTATGATACCGGCAGACTCGACCACCGCCTGGTTAAAGCGCTTTTCTGCATCGAGCCGCCGCTCTATCTCCACGGTCTGGCTTATGTCCTCCACGAAGACATAGCCCCCCACCAGGATCCCGTCTTCGGTCCTGAGCGGAAAGGCCTTTATGGAGATAAGGAGCTCCTTTCCGGTCACGAAGGTGGTAAAGGGGCCCCTGTAATCCATCTCCTTTCCCCTGAGGATGGATTTGGCGATGTCCCTGAGTATCGGATGGCTGTAGGCGAGCAGGTTTTGGCCCATGATCTCTTCCTTGGCCATGCCTGCAAGCTCCGCGAGCTTCTGGTTGCAGTCCACCACCTTGCCCGTCCTGTCGATACACAGGATGCCCAAGGGGCCATGTTCGTGGAGCAACCTGTAGCGCTGGACCGCCTGTTTCAGCTCCAGCTCCCGCTCCATCTCCTCGGTGAAGTCCACCATGGTAAACAGATGGAGTGGGCAGTCCGGGGCCTCCTCTATACAGGTGCCCTTCAGCTTTATCCACCTGAAACCGCCCTGGCTGTGGATCAGGCGGAAGCCCAGAGACAACGTCTCGCCTGTGCCGGAGTTTTCAAGGCCCCTGAAGGCCTTGAGGACCCGCTCCGAATCCTCTGGATGGACCATCTTGAAAAAGAGCCCGTCTTCGAAGATGAACCGCTCTGCTGCAATCCCCGTCCATGGCTCTATGCCCGCAGAGACGAACCGGAACCTCTCCGGGCTGAAGCCGGTGGAGACGGCCACCACCTCAGGGATCCTGTCCGTCACCCAGTCGGAGCTCTTGTCGGAGATGCAAAACATGAAGGTTCCAGGCGGCTTGGTATCTATGCAGCAGAGGACGTTCTGGGTGATCACAAGGCCGGGCAGATCCACAGGGGTGGTCCAGAGTATGGGTGAGAGGGCGGCTGCCGGCCTGTCCAGGGCCCTTACGGCCTCATCGGAGAGCCGAATCCAGCCGACATCGTGGACAGATAGGCCGACAGGGCTCTTGATCCCCTTTTCTGAAAGCTCCTGCAGGAGCGCACGGCTGGCCTCCCTTATGGTATCGCCCTCCAAAAGGAGGATACGGTAGGGGTGCCACCTTATTATCTTCTTTATGAACCGGGTCTCCAAAAATCTCTCCAGGCCTCTATCTAAAGAGGCTCGTCAAATTCCCTTACTCTTCGGCCTTCTCTCCGATTCGGAAGCCGGCCGAGCCAGACTTGGCAATCAAGCGATCAAGGCAGAAAGATGTCTGGAATCCCCTCCAGATCCTGCCCGGCTACCAGCCTATGTGCCAGGGTCCTTGCACTGTCGAGGGCCGTTGGATGGGTCGCTATCTCTCCCTTGGCCTCTACCTTTCTGAGCAACAGCCCGGCCTTCAGCTTTGCCCCAACGGCATCCATGAAATATCTTATGACCCTTACGGATCCATCGAACAGAAGCTTTCCCTTGGTGGCGCCAACCGACAAAAACACCCCCTGCCTCTCCGGCCCCATGTCCTTTTTGAGCACGTACTTCCTGATCCACATCGCCTGGCTCCGCTCCACCAGGGCCTGGGTCTTGGAGGTGATATTGTAGAAGAACATGGGCGAGGCCACCACTATGATATCCGCCCTCTCCAGATCTTCATAGAGTCCTGTCATGTCGTCGTCCAGGATGCACTCACCCGTGTCGTCACAGCCACCACACTCGATACAGGGGCTGAAATTCGTGCCGTAGAGATTGACCAGTTTCGTGCTGGCACCAGCCGATTCAGCGCCTTCCAGAAACGCCCTTGAGAGCAGATCGGTGTTTCCCCCAGACCTTGGCGATCCCATGAACAAAAGGACAGATTTCATACGAGTCAAGTCGGCCTCCATGCATGATTTTCGTGATGAAGGATAGTAACAGATCGCCTCCTCTTTCAACCCAAATTATACACTTCGACCCCCTGGAAAACGATTTTGCCCGGGCAGGCCGCATGATCCGGCCCTGGAGCCGGCAATGGCTCAGGGGGGAGCCGCCATCACACTCCGGCCAATTATCTGCCAATTATCTGTTTGCAAGGCCACGAGTTTTCCTTTAGTTTAGCCAGAAAAAATCCTGCAAACAGGCGGATTCAGCGATTGCTTCCACCCCGGGCGAGCAAGATGGAGGGCCCGGGCCTTTTCATCACAGAGATCCAAGACAAGTATCCAAGGAGGAAGACGAAAAGACCATGAGCGGCGAGAAGATAACCATCAATCCTGACGGCACCATCAACGTACCAGACAATCCGATCATACCCTTCATAGAGGGGGACGGAATCGGCCCGGATATCTGGGCGGCCACCCGGCGCGTCCTGGATGCAGCAGTGGAAAAGAGCTACGGGGGCAAAAAGGCCATAGAGTGGCTCGAGATCTATGCAGGGGAAAAGGCCAAGGAGGTCAAGGGCGAATGGCTCCCCCAGGAGACCCTGGATGCGATCTCGGAATATGTGGTTGCCATCAAGGGCCCCTTGACCACACCGGTGGGTGAGGGCATCAGGAGCCTCAATGTCACCTTGAGGCAGGTGCTCGATCTCTACGCATGCGTAAGGCCGGTCAAGTACTTCAAGGGCGTGCCCAGCCCTGTCAAGAGGCCCGAACTCATAGACATGGTGATCTTTCGCGAAAACACCGAAGACGTCTATGCCGGGATAGAGTGGCCAGAGGGGAGCGATGAGGCCAAGAAGGTGATAGATTTTCTCACCAAGGAGATGGGGGCTAGCGTGCGGTCAGACTCCGGCATTGGCATCAAGCCCATAAGCCGCACAGGCACCCACCGCCTCGTCAGAAAGGCCATCAGGCACGCCATCGACAATGGCCGCGACTCCGTGACCCTGGTCCACAAGGGCAACATAATGAAATATACCGAGGGCGCATTCAGGAACTGGGGCTATGAGCTGGCCAGGCTGGAGTTCTCCGATCAGACCATCACCGAAGACGAGCTCTGGGAGAAGTATGATGGAAAGCGTCCCGAGGGCAAGGTGGTCATCAAGGACAGGATCGCCGATGCCATGTTCCAGCAGGTGCTTCTGAGGCCTGCCGAGTACAGCGTGCTCGCCATGCCCAACCTCAACGGAGACTACATGTCCGATGCCCTTGCGGCCCAGGTTGGCGGCCTAGGGATGGCCCCTGGTGCAAACATAGGAGACGGTGTGGCCCTGTTCGAGGCAACCCATGGAACCGCCCCGAAATATGCCGGCCAGGACAAGGTGAACCCCGGCTCCCTAATCCTTTCAGGGGCCATGATGCTGGAATATCTCGGCTGGACCGAGGCCAGGGATACCGTCCACAAGGCACTGGAGGCGGCCATCGGCAAGAAGCGGGTCACCTATGACCTGGCCCGCCAGATAGAGAACGCCGAAAAGGTCAAGTGCTCTGAGTTCGCCACAGCAATCATCGAGTGCATGTAAGGACACCAAAAGACCAACACGACAGGAGTCGGCCTGCACCCTTTGCCCAGCAGGCATGGAGGCTTGCAGGCCGGCTTTCCCCACTTTTAGACCTCATCTTTCCAAGGCCCTGCCCCAGCTGTGGCGCCGGGGTCTCACAAGAGGAAGCCGCCAATGCAGGCCTGTGCCAGGGGTGCGCGGAGGAGATCTCTCCTATCACACCTCCCATGTGCCAGTGTTGCGGAGAGCCCCTTCATGCAGGCACAGACAAAGGCCATCTGTGTGAAGGGTGCATAAAGGACCCGCCGGCCTTCACCTCCCTGCGGAGCCTCTTCTGGTACAAAGGGGCACTCAAAGAGCTCATCTGCGGGCTCAAGTTCCGGGCCGGCTTCTACTGTCTGCCTGCCATGGCTGCCCTCATGGAGATGCGGCCGCAGATGGAGGAGATGGTCTGTCGCATCAGAAAAGGGGAGCTGGTGGTCATACCCATCCCCCTTTCAAAAAAGAGGCTTCAAGGGCGCGGCTTCAACCATGCACACCTAATTGCACGCCAGGTATTTCCAAGGCAGGCCATCAAATGGCATCTTATGACAAAGGAGCGCGAGACAGAGAGCCAGGCGGCCCTGGGCCTCAAAGAGCGCCGAAAAAACCTGAAAGGCGCATTCAGGGCACACGGATCCGTCAAGGGAATGGATATCCTCCTCTTTGACGATGTCTATACCACGGGCAGCACCATGAAGGAGGCGGCCTCCACCCTGAAGTCCAAAGGGGCGGGAGAGATATTCTGCCTCACAGTTGCACGCACCCCTCTGAAAGAAAGACCGGATGCCGCACCATTCGGGTCTGCCAACAGACACGACTTTTCTGGTAAGATAGCATCATGAGGGCCAGCAACCGGCAAAATGGAACCGGTCTAAAGGCGGGGCACGCCCGGACCTGGCTTCCATACATCCTTGCCCTCCTGGTGCTGCTACAGCCCGGGACCGGCTTTGCCCTTCAGATACATGGCCACATCGAGGGGCTCTATGTGCACCAGGCGGCCCACCTCTTTTTTGCCCTGTCCATGGCCGCCTTTGCCATCATGGTGAGGGGCTCCAAGGTCATAAACCCCAAGGCCGCAAGATATCTTGCGTCTGGGGCCCTGCTCCTTGCCATCTGGAATCTATGGGCCTTTTCAGGCCATCTGGCAGCCCTCTTCATACCTCCGGAACACTTCACAGGCCCTAAACATGCAGGCCATGAACATGGAGGCATCATCATAGAGGGCTGGCTGGATGCCCTCTATTACATACTGAAGATGGATCATCTGATCTGTGTCCCCGCCCTCGTCTGTTTCTATTTGGGGCTTGAGCACCTCGTGCTCAACCACACGCCTCGCAAGGACAGGGCAGATGGGCAAGGGAAGGGACCGGAGGCATAGGCCATGTATCTGCCCCTCTATCCCATATGGATAGTAGATCTTGCAGGTTCCGCCGCCATGATCATCATCTCCCTTCTCTGCCTGAGAAGGGCCTGGCGCCTTTTGAGGCAGAACCCGGACAATGCCCTGGCCGCCTATATGCTCTGGTTCACCATGGCCATATTCGCCTTTTCCGTATCCCGCTCCCTGGGCCACATCGGGCGGCACCTACTCTACTTCATGGGCCGGGCAGACCTGTGGGAGCATATCGCCCCTGTAAGCGGCTCCATCAACACCATTACGTTCATCCTGATAGCCTCGGTCACCCTCTTTTTCCATCAGATGCAGAAGATCATGAACCGGATGGCCGAAGACCAGAAGAAGATCAAACAGACCAGCCGGGAGCTCCTGGAGCTCTCCCGTGACATAGAGGAGATCGCAAGTGAACGGACCCGGGCGGAGATGGCCCTGCGGATCGCCCACGAGGTGAGAAATCCCGTGATGATCATAGGCGGACTGTTGAGACGCCTGATGAAGAAGATGATGGACTCGGGTCAGAAAAGGCGCAGTGAACAGGAGCATATCAGCCGGATCATGGAGCAGGCCAAGAATCTGGAAGAGCTCGTGGGCAGGTTTGAACGCCTGATGCCCGAAACGGCCAGGCGCTTCACCACTGTGGAGCTCAACTCGGTAGTTGACGAGGCCATATCGGCAGTGGGTACAGAGGCAGAGCTCAAGGGCATTGAACTCAGGCTGGAGAAGTCACCTGCAGTCCTGACCTTCCAGGGCAACAGGCAGCTCATCAAGCTTGCCCTGATCCATATCCTCAGAAACGCCATTGAGGCATGCAGCCCCGGAGACCGCATCACGATATCGACACACCTCGGCCCGGCAGGTGTACATGTGAGGGTTGAGGATACCGGGCCAGGGATACCGGGCCCGGTCCTTGAGCACATATTCGAGCCGTTCTACGAAACCGATGCCGGCCACACAGGCCTGGGCCTGCCTTATGTGAAGCAGATAATAGAGGAGCACAAGGGCAGGCTCAGGATAGAAAGCACCCCGGGGGCAGGAACCGCCGTGGAGATAGAACTGCCCACCCATGTTGGGGAGTTGTAGGCAGGGCTACTCCATCCATTCAGGAATCTGCTTGATCTTGCCCTCCTTGAGCAGCTTATTGGCCACCTTTCTGAACTTTGTCCCTGTAATGCTTCCAAGCACCCTGTTTCCACCCCTGAAGAAGTAGACATTGTCATAGCCCATGAGCCGTGCCAGAACAGCGGCAGCAGCGGCCCTGGGACCGGTAGGACAGGTCAGGACCACATAGTCATACCTTTCTGGATCTATTTCTCCTATCCTGGCAGGGATCTCCTGAAGGGGAATGACAAAGGTATCCATTGCCTTATCGCTCTTGGGATACCATACTGCTGTCTCAAGCTCGCTCCGCACGTCTATGAATGCGATCTTCTTTCCGGATACCAGCAGTTCGACAAATTGCTCTGGCCTCATACAGGGCCACTTGAGTTGGGCGCTCTTTTCGATGATATAGGCCTTGGCCGCTGCGTCATCTGCCCCCTGTGCGATGCCACCGGGGCTGATCAGCATGAAAAGAGACCAGATCGGGATCATGACCAAAACCTGAAAGAGACTTCCGCTTGCCATTACCTACCTCCTTTGCACTTGCCGTATGGTATGGATGGATGAAAAAGCCCACCTGCAATCACTGCTCTGTCACTTCTGCCCTTCTCCGGATGCCAGCACCCCCTGTTCCAGATCCTCTTTTCGGGCCAGCACATACAGCCTTTCTCCCGGCCTGATCCTGTGGTCTGCAGATGGCATAAGGTGGATGGAGCCGTCCGACTCCGACTTTATGCCTATGACATGGATCTTGAACCTCTTCCTGATGTCCAGCTCGGCCAGGGTCTTTCCTATGAACTCGGCTGGAGGTGCAATGTCCGCCAGACAGTACTCGGGAAGCATGGGGAGAAAGTCCACCAGATTGGGCATGGAGAGCCGCTTCGCCTCCCGAACCGCGGCATCTCTTTCGGGGATGGTCACCTCATGGGCACCGACCAGAGAGAGCAGGGTTGCATGATCCTCGTCTATTGCCTTGGCCAGGATATACCTGCACCCCATCTCCTTCAGATAGAGGGTTATGAGCACACTTGGGGTCATGCTCCCGATGGCCACCACCACCGTCTCCATCTGATCCAGATTCAGATTCTTGAGCACTTCCCGTTTCCTGGCATCGGCCACCACTGCATGGGAGATGAACTCGCTTATCTCCTCCACGGGCTTTTCGTTCTTGTCTATCCCGATCACCGAGTGGCCCTGGTTTGCAAGATCCCGCGCAAGATAGAAACCGAATTTCCCAAGTCCGATCACTGCAAAACGCTTCTTTTTCATGGCATTGCCCCTGGATCTCTATATTGCCATCTATCCGATCATGACCCGCTCTGGAGAATAGTGATACTCCTTGCGCCCTGTCATGGAGAGCACAGAGAGTATGGAGAGCAGCCCCACCCTGCCAACGAACATGATGACTATCATGACCAGCTTTCCTGCCAGTCCCAGCTTTGGAGTGATCCCAACACTCAGGCCCACGGTCCCGAGTCCGGAGACCGCCTCAAAGAGATAGGCCAGAAACTCCCCGTGTGCATGTTCAAACGGCACGCTCGTGCCTGCGAACATAAGCAACATGTGGGCACCCAGGACCGTGACCACGGCCAGGATGAACAGGGTCACTGCCCTGTCGGTCTGGTCTTCCGGTATGGTGCGCCTGAATATCACTGTCTGGCTGAAGCCCCTCAGTCTGCTGACAGCCATGGAGAAGAGCACTGCCGCTGTGGTGGTCTTGATCCCGCCCCCTGTGGAGCTGGGGCATGCCCCTATGAACATCAAAAGGATCAGGAGATATAGGCAATTCTCTGTAAGGCAATGGATGGAGATGGTGTTGAAGCCGGCAGTCCTTGCGCTCACGCTATGAAAGGAGGCCACCAGCAGCTTCTCGCCAATCCCCATGCCTGAGAGCATATTGTCGGACTCTAGCACCATGATCCCCAGGGTCCCGACAGCCAGAAGCAGCAGATGCGCAGCCATGGTCACCCTGAAATGGAGCGAGAAGCCCTTTGGGGCGTGCGCCCTTGCCGATATCTTCTGCCACAGCTCGTGTATTATGGCAAAGCCCGTGCTGCCAAGAAATACCGCTGCCATTACAGACAGGCTCACAGGGAAACTGGCCCTGAAGGATTCAAGGCCGTCGGGAAAGGTTGAAAAACCGGCGTTACAAAAGGCGGAGACCGAGTGGAATATGCCCTGAAAGAGCGCCTCATAGGGCGAACCCGAATAGGGCAGGAAGGCAAGGGTCATGACAAGGGCCATGACGCCCTCCACCACGGCAGTAAAGACGAGGATGGTGGAGATCAGGCCCTTTATCCCTGAGTGGCGCAGGTGAAGAAAGCTCTCCTGGATGACAAACTGGCTGGAAAGACCTATATGCCCCCTTAGCCCCATGGTAAAAAGCACGGAAAAGGTCATCACACCAAGCCCCCCTATCTGGATGAGGGCAAGGATCACCCATTTCCCAGCCGTGGTGAAGGCAGTGGCGGTATTGACCACGGTAAGGCCGGTAACGCAGATGGCAGAGGTGGAGGTAAAGAGGGCATCGACCGGGCTCAGCCCGGCTGTATTGCACCATGGAAGGAGCAGCAAAAGCGTTCCCATGAGGTCAACGAGGGCAAAGCTGCTTATGACCATCATGGCCGGATATCTCCATATCCGCCCTGTCTTGATCTGAGGCTGCATGATCTTCCTCGATGACCCGCCTTTTCCAGAAATTGGGGTTGGCCCCTCCCTTCTCTTACCCCTTTTCCGTAGTGGATGCAAAGTGATAAGGGCAGATCAGGACAGCCCCTGGGGCCCTTTCAGACAAAAATCGGGGCCCGGGATCGGAAAGATCCATTTTTTAACCACCTGGACAGACTGGACAGAAAGGATCTTCCCAGATCTTGCCGCAAAAGATACCTGAAAGATACCTGGATGCACCCTTTCCTTCTGTGCTATTAACAGGTCATGATCGATTCAAGGCCGGGCCAGAGATGGCCCTTTGCAGACATGACCGGGGCATTGCTCCATAAAGGCCTGCCTCCTTTGGAAAACTTATGCTGACCATTGATGGAAGACATGGAGAGGGGGGCGGACAGGTGCTCCGGAGCAGCCTGACGCTCTCCATGATCACAGCCCGTCCCTTCAGGATCAGGAATATCCGGGCACTCAGGCCCAAACCAGGCCTGAGGCCCCAGCACCTTGCCTGCGTGATGGCTGCGGCTCAAATCTGCAATGCAGATGTCGAAGGGGCCGAGATCGGCTCAAGAGAGATCGTTTTCAGACCGGGCAGGATCAAGCCAGGCCGCTACCGCTTCTCGATAGGCACTGCCGGCTCTACCATCCTCCTCTTTCAGACGATAGCGCTGCCACTTGCCCTCTGCAGCACCGGCTCTACCGTCAGGCTGGAAGGGGGCACCCACGTCCCGTTCAGCCCCTGTTTCCACTATCTCGAGAAGGTCTACATCCCAGCCCTCAGGCTCATGGGGCTCACCATGGAGGCAAGGCTTATGAGGTGGGGCTTTTACCCCAAGGGGGGAGGTATCATGGAGGCAGCAGTGGAAGCCGGCGCCCTGAAGGCCCCCTTTCTGCCAAGCCCGTCAGGAGGCCCAAAAATCCTCGGCCTTTCAGCAAGTGCGAGACTGCCGGAACACGTGCGTACAAGGCAGGCAAGGAGTGCCGAGGCCCTTTTGAGGCGGCATGGGGCCTTGGCCTCCATCTCCATGGAGGATGCGGAGGCGGACAGCCCTGGAAGCCTGATGTTTCTATGGACAGAGGGAAAGGGCAGATTCATCGGCGCCTCTGCACTCGGAAGGCTTGGCCTGCCGGCAGAGGAGGTTGGAAAGAGGGCGGCCCGCGATTTTATCAGGCAGTTCACAAAGAGGGCCTCTTGCGACCGCCATCTTTCCGATCAGCTTCTGATCCCAGCGGCCCTGGCCCCAGGGGAAAGCACATGGACGACATCCCGGATAACCACACACTTCACCACCAACGCCTGGGTGGTGCAAAGATTCATCGAATGCCATATAGATTACGTGCAAGAGGCCAAAGGCCTCTTCACCATCAGGGCAGGAAGGGGCTGAACCAGAAGCTGGATGCCCTAGGCATCTTCCCAGAGCTCCTTGAGCTGGCGCGGCAGCTCGGCCTCCACGTCCTGTGCTTCGCCATCGGAGATATGCCGCTTTATGACCCGAAATACCGCCTTTACGGCCTTAAGGGCCTGTTCCTTGTCGGCAAAATCGAGCTCACCCCTCGGGACATCGTGCTTTCTCACCTCCTCTATAAACTCCTCCACACTCCTTATCTTCTCGGGGCTCTGGGTGAGCTTCCAGCCATCCACATAGAGTGCCTTGATGCACATGGGCAGCTGGGCAAGAAGATGCATGGACTCCTCGTGCGAAAGCCGGTTCCTCAAGGCCTTGAGCACGGCCTTTAGCACCCTTCCTGCCTTGGCCCTGTTGTCAGGCTCCCCAAGCTCCTGGGCAAGCTCCTTTATGAAGAGGTTTCCCTTTGCTGCATATTTCTCGAAGTTCATGACACCACCTCCTTGTCACCCAAGAGTATGATTGAGTGGCCAGATTCCCTCTTTCACTAAAAAGATAAATTTCACAAGGAGGCAGGCAATACCGTCTTGCCTTAAAAAAATCTATTTTCCATACATTATGGCTAATAGACCATGATATCCTCATAAAGGAGTCGTTTCCATAACCTATCTGCACCTTTCAGCTCATCATTCACTATATCCGCGATATCATCACATAGATGAGACGGGAGCTTACAGGAGGTGGGATCCGAATCCCCACCCGCCGAGAGCCCGATGCGGACCTCACATGCAGCAGGCTCAGATACGGGTGCGCCGATACGGCTGACCAGGATCACACAACACTGTTCTACAGGCTCAATCTGGCTCCTGATCCTCTCTGCAATGAGTTTGGCAACGATATTGTAGATCTTACCCACATGGTTTATCGGATTCTTACCGGCTACCGCCTCCATATTCATTGGCCTGCACGGAGTAATGAGCCCGTTTGCACGGTTTCCACGCCCCACTTCTCCATCATCTCCCGCCTCAGCAGAAGTGCCGGTCACAGTGAGATAGATGCTACCGGAATCAAGGTCATCAGCCGTATTGACCAGTACCCTGCACTCTGAGAAAGAGGACGAGGCCAGAGCCATGGCCTCTTTTTCCAGCCCAGCCACCGCCTGTCTATAGAGATCAAGGTCCTTTATGAACCTGCCAACCATGGCACAGGCCACAGTAAGCTCTACCCTTTCGTCCAGCCTCACCCCCATCACCTTTATATCCTGGCCATACTGTGGATGTTTTTCATGAAATTCCGGCCTATTCAAGGAATGCTCCAGATTGAACACCAGCTCCTCCAGACTGGTCAGTGGGGCAAAGCCGATGCCACAGGAAGTGTCGTTCGACATGGCCACCCCTTCCCTCTTTTGCCTCAGGAAGAGCTCGACCAGTTCTTGGGAGCCTGGCCTTATGAGCACCTTGATCTTGATGTCCTTTTCTGGATCGAGGGCATGAAAGTTACGCCTTATCCAGGCCCTGGCACCCTCTATGGCGATCTCCTCAACAGGCACCTTTACGCCCTTGAACTCCATGGTGGCACGGCCCACGAGGAATATCTCCATGGGCTCCAGCACCTGCCCCCCTCCGAATGCAGGAAGGGCCCTACCAGCGAATATGAGCCCCTTGTCCACATTATGGTGGAGGACCAGACCAAATCTCTCATAATAGTAGCGGCATAGGCTTCTGCTGAGCTCTTCTGCCAAGGCATCGCACATGGTATCAGGGTGTCCAATGCCCTTTCTCTCAACTATCTCAACAGGATGGCTCCATGGTCCAGAGTCCATGCAGGTGATAACTGGTCTCATGCAGATCCCCTCCTTTCTCTACCTGTTTGTTTAAAGTTAAGGCAGGGGATCTGTCCGGGCCACGGAGGCACTTTTTTCCCACTCACCTTTTTCCGCCCTGAGAAAGACAAGTGTGGGCCAACACCCTTAATGACCCTAAAATCCCTCATATTAAAAGGGGGTTAAAAACTCTCGAGCCTGCCTTTTTAAGGGCGGTCAAAACCCGGCCCGCTTCTTGCGCATCCCATATGGCGGATAAAAAACGATTCCTAAGGAGTCCCCAGACATGCCAAAGCGCTCCACACTCTATGTAGCTGTGCTCGCCATCTTGATGTGCTACGGATTTTTGAAGGGCCTTTCCCCTTCCCAGGTCATCAACCTGCAATCCCTGGCCATCGTCGTGGGAGGCCTCTGTCTATTTGCCCTCATAGGCTTTCCAACGAGCAGGGTGAAAGAGACCATACTTGCCGTCAAGGAGGCGGCAGGAAGGCAGTTCGATTCGGATGCCGAGTTCAGGCAGCTGCTTTCAGAAATCCTGTCCCTTTCGAGGATCTACCGGCTAAAGGGTCCTGCCAGCCTCGAAAAGGCGGCAGAGGAGGTGAACAACCCCTTTCTCCGCTTCGGGGCCACACTGGTGGCCGAGGGTTATGACAGGTGGTCACTCCTGGCGGCCCTCAACAGACAGAAGGGGATGCTTGAGGGACAGAGACGCTCACAGGTCCGCCTCCTTTCCACCCTGGTAAGGCTGGCCCCGTCCCTTGGGATGGCTGGCACAGTGGTCAGCCTCATGCAGGTGATGCAGGATCTTGGCTCCTCCCAGATAGGTCCGTCCATGACCCTGGCACTGAGCTCCACGCTCTACGGGATACTCCTGGCCAACCTGGTATTCCTGCCCATGGCCTCAAAGATCGAGGAACTCTCCCGCCACGAGGCCGAGCAGTGCGGTGTGGTGATAGAGGCCGTCATGGGAATCCATGAGGGGCTCCATCCGCTCAGGATCGCAGAGCGACTGAATGCCTATGAGCTCTATATCGAGATGATAAGGGATGAGATCGCAGCCGACTCCTCGGAATCAAAAGGGGCCACCAGCCCTGAGCCGGATCTCCTTGCCCAGGCGGTGCTGCTGAAGGCGACCAAGAGATGAAGGATCAGTTCACCAAAGACAGGGCAAATCCTGGCATGGGGCCGGGATTCGAGCAGATATTGACGCAAGGAGGGCCGGATCTCACCGGTTCTGCCCACTTCCAGGGTGTGGGAGAGGCTGGCGAAGAGTCCTGGATAGTGAGTCTGAGTGACCTCATGACGCTCCTTCTCATATTCTTTCTGGTATGGGCCACCTTCGAGATCAAGGCCAACTCGCCAAGCAGCAGCCCGCCTCGTAAAACGGCCGCCCTTTCCACCGACAAAGAGGCACTGGTCAGGGGGCTTGAGGAACTGGCCCCGGTTGTGAGGCAAGAAGACGGGCTCGTACTGATCCTTTCCGAGAAGGAGTGTTTCACGGATCAGGATGGCAGAAGGCGAGAGCCGGCAAAAAGACAGCTCTCCAGGAAGGGACTTGTCACCCTCAGCAGGCTTGCAGGCGTGCTAAAGGGCGAGAGCGGATACGAAATACTGATAACCGGCCACATGGACAGGCAACCCCTTCTGCCAGATGCCCTAAGCCCCCTTTCCAACATAGAGCTCTCCACGGAAAGGGCCGGGGTGGTGCTCAGCACCCTGGCATCTTTTGGGATCGATCCGCACGCAATGCGCATCCGGGCCCTTGGGGCCATGGAACCCGTGGATGGATCGGAAAGGGATATCAGCCCGGACAACAACAGGGTGGAGATAGAGATCAGGTGGGGCCTGTGAACCGGCTCTGAGGCCACTAGAGAGCCGGGCATCCCAAGGGATGGGGCGGCCAGCCTGTCAGCTCTTCATGTCCCCCATGGGGTAGGAGCCGAGCCAGATGAGCATGGTGCACCCCTCCCTGATGGCCTCGATGCCGTCTTTCACCTTTTCATCCTCTATGTGGCCTGCGATGTCCACATAGAAGAGATAGCGCCAGGGCTCGTCCTTGACAGGACGGGACTGGATCTTCGTGAGATTTATTCCCCGGTCTGCCAGGGGCTCAAGGAGCTTGAACAGGGATCCCGGCTTGTCTTCAAGGCTCAGGATGATGGAGGTCTTGTCCCTGCCACTGGGCCTTGGACACTCATGGCCGAGCACGAGAAACCTTGTTGTATTGCCCGCATAGTCTTCGATACGCTTTGCAACGACCTGCAGGTCATAGGTACGGGCAGCCAGCGGGCTCGCAATTGCCGCAACAGACGGATCTATGGCCGCCCAGCGTGCCGCCTGGGCCGTGCTGACCACCTCCTCGGTGGGGACCGCCGGCAGATTCTTCCTGAGCCAGTGGCGGCACTGTGCCAGGGCATGGGGATGGGAGAGGATGCGCCTGATCTTGTCCAGCCGCCCGGTCTTGCTGATGAGATCGTGTGAGATGGGCATGTATATCTCGCCACACACCTTTATCTTGTAGTCCCTGAGGCCATCGAGGGTGAGGGCGACAGTGCCCTCCACCGAGTTTTCGACCGGCACCACACCGAAGTCCACCCGCTTCCTTTCCACCTCCTCGAACACCTCTGTTATGCTCCCTTGAGCCACGAACTCCGGGGCATGTCCAAAAAAGTTTGTGGCAGCCATGTGGGTAAAGGTGGTCTCAGGGCCGAGATATGCCACTGAGGCAGGCCTCTGGGCATTCCTGCATGCCGATATGATCTCACCGAATATGACCTGGAGGCCATCAGGGGGGAACTTCCCCTGATTGTAGTCCAGTATGTGCCTTATGACCTCCTTCTCGCGCACCACGTCAAGGGGCTGGGCATCGGCCTCGGCCTTGGTGCGTCCGATCTGCTCCGCCACTGAAAGACGCTCCTGGAGCAGTTCCACAAGCTCTCTGTCGATGGCATCTATGCGTCCCCGGAGCTCTTTGAGCTTCCGGTACTGTTCGTCGTCTAATCTCTTCATCACCTCTGATGGTCTCCCGAATAAGGACTGGCCAGGGCCGGAATCAACAGGCCTCAGCCTCTTTTGAGGATATCCCTGATCTCCATGAGCTCATGCTTGAGCTCATGAAGCAGCCTGGCATCCACCCCCCTTTTCCCCCCATGAAAGGGCGTATCCGGCGGATCTGCCTGGCCATCCGTTAAGGCGGCACCGGCTCCCTGCCGGGCCTCGGCCTGCACTGGCGCTCTGTCCTGCTCAAGCCTCTTTCTGGCCCCTGCGATGGTGTAGCCCTCTTTGTAGAGCAGCTCCTTTATACGCTTTATCGTTGCAAGGTCCTGCTGACGATAGAGCCGGCGGCCCGAGATCCTGCGGGGCTGGATCTGCCGGAACTCCTTTTCCCAGAACCGGAGCACATGGGGCTCAACCCCTATGATCTGGCTCACCTCCCCTATCCGGTAATATTTTCTGCCCTTTTTCAGCATTTATCCTCTTTTTGAGGAGGGCGCTCGGCTTGAACGAGACAGATTTCCTGGCAGGAATCTGGATCTCCTCCCCTGTATGAGGATTTATACCTTTTCTCGCCTTTTTGCAAACCGGTTTGAAAGTGCCGAACCTGACCACCTTGATCTGGCGGCCAGAGCGGAGCTCGTGTTTCATCCTATCGAACAGGCAGTTTACGAGTCTTCTGCTGGACCGGAGGGAAAATCCCATCTGCTCGGCTACGGCCTTGGCCAGCTCCTGCTTGGTCAGGGTCCTACTTGGTGCGGACTTTGGCGCAGACTTGTCGGGCATGGATACTCGATCGCCCCCTATGCCCTGAGCTGGGCATCGAAATGGGAGAGAAGGGCCTCCACCAGAGGCTCATGAACCTGCTCCACATCGGCATCGGAAAGTGTACGGTCAGGGGCCCTGTACACAAACCGGATCGCCACGGACTTCTTGCCCTTTGGCACCTGCTTGCCCCTATAGAGATCGAAGATCACGATATCTTCGAGAATGGAGGGGGCCTTCTGGCGGATAAAGTCCAGGATCTCGCTTGCCCGGACCCCATCGTCCAAGAGCAGGGCCAGATCGAGCTCCACGGCCGGATATCGCGGAAGCGGCCTGAACTGTACCCTCTCCTCCAAGGCAGCCGACAGGGCTTCAAGATCGATCTCACACAGAAAGAGCGCTTGCTCGAGATCGAAGGCATCGAGCACGGCCCTGTTCACCTGGCCCATGCGGCCCAAGGCCCTGGCCCCGTCCCCCTCTATATCGAGCTGTGTGCCTGCCACGAAATAGGGCTCTGTCCTCTTGGCCGGTGTAAAGCGCACACCCTTCACATTCAGGGCAGACAGCAGGCCCTCTACCCGGCCCTTGAGATCGAAGAAGTCTGCGGGCTCCTGGGGCCAGGCCCAGCTCAGGGGAAAACGCCTGCCAGTGACCGCCATGGCCAGCTGATATCGCTCCTTTGGCAGCTCGCCCTGGGCCTGGTGGATGAAGACCGCCCCGATCTCAAAGAGATGCAGGTCCAGGTTCCTGCGCCTGGTATTCCTGGATATGGCGGAGAGCATGCAGGGAGCGAGAAATGTGCGCATTATGGACTGGTCTTCTGCCAGGGGATTCAGCAGTTTAACCGGTCTCATACGCTCATCCGCCTCATCAAGCCTGAAGGCGGCAAGCTCCTTGGGCCCGATGAAGCTGTACGAGATTATCTCACAAAGGCCCTCTCCAGAAAGGATGGCCCTTATCTCATCGAAGAATGCCTTGAAGCTCTGGGCCTCGGTGGTGGCAAGGGGGGCAACCGGCATCCTTGTCGGGATATTGGCAAAACCGTATAGCCTCGCCACCTCTTCCACGAGATCTATCTCATGAGAGATGTCGGGCCTGAATGAGGGGATCTCCACCTCCATGGACTCTTCAGTCACGGGGCCCGTCACCTTCAGCTCGATGGATTCGAGGAGGCGGGCCATCTCCGGGGCAGGTATCTCTGCGCCGATGAGGCTGTTTATCCTGGCAGGGCGCATCTCGACCTTTATGCGCCTGTGGGGCCTTGGATTCTCATCCCTGATCCCAACCACCCTGCCACCGGCGAGATCTGCCATGAGCCCCGCTGCCATACGGGCTGCCCTCATCTGGCCCTCAGGGTCCACGCCCCTTTCGAACCTGTAGGAGGCCTCGGTGGGAAGTTTCAGGGCCTTGGCAGTACGCCTTATGGATGTCGGCTTGAACCAGGCACTCTCTATGAGCACCCGCTCTGTGCCGTCAGTCACCTCGGTCTCGAGCCCTCCCATGACACCTGCGACTGCCACCGGACGATCTGCATCACAGATCACCAGCACAGACGGATCGAGTTTTCTCTCCTTGCCATCCAGGGTGACTATGGTCTCACCGGCCCTGGCGGTCCTGACCACTATCCTGCCACCGTGCAGGGTATCGAAGTCGAAGGCGTGGAGGGGCTGGCCTGTTTCCAAGAGCACGTAGTTTGTGATATCGACTATGTTGTTTATGGGCCGCACCCCGCAGGCAAGCAGCCTCAACGCCATCCATCTCGGCGAGTCAGCGACCTTGATCCCATCCATGAGGATGCCGGCATATCTCGAGCAGAGCTCCGGATCCTCTATGGAGATCGAAAGTTCCTGCTCAAAGGGGCCATCCTCCAGAAAGGCCCCCTCAGGGGCCTTCAGAGCCAGGCCGTAGAGTGCGGCCGCCTCCCTGGCGACACCTGTTATGCTCAAGCAGTCTGGCCTGTTTGGTGTGATGCCGATCTCCAACACGATATCCTTGAGCCCGAAGTGCTCACCAAGGCGGGTGCCTGCCTCGGCCTCAAGCTCCATGATGCCGGAGCCATCGCCCACCATGAACAGCTCCCTCTCCGAGCAGAGCATGCCCTGTGAGCGCACGCCATAGAGCTCCGCCTCCTTCACCTCCTTGCCGTCAGGCATCTGGGTGCCTGCGGGCACAAGGGCCGTGACCATACCCTCACGCACGTTTGGCGCACCGCAGACCACCACCAGCTCATCCCTTCCGGTGCTGACCCGGCAGATCTTTATCTCCGGCCTGTCGGGTGCCGGCTCGGCAGAGACCACCTTTGCGGCCACTGCCTCATCCAGCCAGGGCCACGCCGGTTCAAGAGCCTCGACCTCGAGGCCTGCCAGGGTCAGGCGCTCGGCCACCTCTTCTATCGGGGCCTCAAAGGGCTCGCTCTCCGTGCCCGAAACCTTCTCTCTCAACCAGGATGCAAGGACTAACATATCTTCTTCGCCTGTCGTCTAAGTCTAAAACTGGGTAAGGAACCGCAGATCGTTGTCATAGAAGAGCCGGATATCGTTTATACCGTACTTGAGCATGGCTATCCGCTCGATCCCTAGGCCAAAGGCAAATCCGCTGAAGATCTCGGTGTCGATCCCGACATGTCTGAATACTGCCGGATGGACCAGCCCTGCCCCCAGTACCTCGAGCCAGCCCGTCTGGGAACACACCCGGCAGCCCTCTCCGCGGCACATTACACACTGGATGTCGATCTCGGCACTCGGCTCGGTAAAGGGGAAAAAGCTCGGCCTGAACCGGACCTTGGTCTGCCGGTCAAAGATCTCCTGGGCAAAGTGGGTCAGTATCCCCTTGAGATCGGCAAAGGAGATGGCCTTGTCCACCATGAGGCCCTCTACCTGATGGAACATGGGGGTATGGGTCACATCAGAGTCACACCGGTAGACCTTTCCTGGGGCGATGATCCGCAAGGGGGGTTTTATCCTCTCCATGGTCCTGATCTGGATGGGAGAGGTGTGGGTCCTGAGGAGCACCTTGTCATCCACATAGAAGGTGTCCTGCATATCCCTTGCGGGATGGTCCGGGGGGATGTTCAGGGCCTCGAAGTTGTAGAAGTCCAGCTCGATCTCCGGACCCTGGGCCACAGAAAACCCCATCTTCTCAAAGATGGAGCAGACCTGGTTCATGGTGATGGTGATGGGGTGTAGATGGCCCTCAAAGGGCCTTCTGCCCGGAAGGGTGGGGTCAAAGCCCTGGATGATCTTCTGATGGTCTGCCGCCTTCAGCTGATCGAGTCGCTGCCTGATGGCATCCTCGATCCGCCTCTTGGCCAAGTTGGCCAGCTTGCCCACCTTTGGCCTCTCCTCGGCGGGCAGCTTGCCCAGGCCTTTCAGTATGGCGGTCAGCTCCCCCTTCCTGCCCAGGAACTTGACCTTGAGCCGCTCCAGCTCCTGGCCAGCCGCCTCCTTTATGGCCTTTAGGGCCTCCTCCTCTATCTGCCTGAGCCTCTCTTCCATTTCCGCCCCTTAACTGATGCGGCCACTGGCCCCGGCCCAACAAAGTGGATTTACAAGGCCGGCAGGGCCTCAAAATAGAATCAGGCCTGACCGGCACGATCCCTTCAAGGTGCCGAGGTACAGGCCTGACGATGTGTGCTGTTCTTTAGACTTTGGAATCAGGCTGATATGGCAGCCTTGGCCTTTTCCACCAGCGCAGTGAAGGCATTGGGGTCAGTGACGGCCAAGTTGGCCATTATCTTGCGGTCAACGCCTATGCCTGCCTTGTTGAGCCCGCCTATGAACTTGCTGTAAGAGATGCCGTTCAGACGGCAGGCGGCGTTGATCCTCTGGATCCACAGCCCCCTGAAGTCCCGCTTCTTGGCACGCCTGTCCCTATATGCGTAACAGAGCGCCTTCTCCACACTGTCCTTGGCCTGGCGGTAGCAGCGGCTCCTTGCGCCCCTGAACCCCTTGGCCAGCTTCAGAATCTTCTTCCTGCGCCTGCGCGCCTTGAATCCTCTCTTTACCCTTGGCATATGTCATAACTCCTTGAAATATCAATAAGTCGCAGAAGCCACGGCCTCTCAAGGCCCATGGCCTGCACAGGGCCGTTTCCGCCTGCCCTGTCGATTACTAAAGGTAGGGCAGCATCCTCTGGACCTGCTTCTTCATGTGGTCGGAGATGACCGCATCCTTCTTGAGATATCTCTTGCGCTTTCTGGTCTTGTGGGTCAGCAGATGGCTGTGGCCCGGCTTATTGAATACGAACTTGCCGTTGCCCGTCTTCTTGAACCTTTTTGCTGCTGCCCTCTTGGTCTTGAGTTTTGGCATGGCTTGACTCCAGTTGTTCGAGATCTTGGCCCCATCGAGGCCATACAAGCGATGCGTGAAATCGACATCAACGCCAGTTGCCATGGCGTAAGGCCCTGCTACATGCAGGCCAGGACGGCAGAACCGCCCTCATCAGGATATCGAAATCCGCACAAGCGTCACTTTTTAACCCCAAAGGGGCGCAAGGTCAACGGCTTTTTTTAACAGCCAGCCCCGGCAGAGCCCGGCCCAAATCATGCAGTCTGCAAGTTTGCCGAAAGACGCTGGGCCAAGGGGCAGGCAGGACGTGCCTCGGCCTTTCAACCGCCCGGAGATCCGGTTTTGGCCCGCGATCTCTAATCTATGCCAGGGCTCAGTCCTTCTTAGTCCTTCTTAGGGGCAAGGATCATGTGCATGAAGCGCCCCTCCATGTTGGGCATGTGCTCCACCACTGAGATCTCGCTCATCTCCTCGGCGATCTTCTTCAGCATGTTGAAGCCGATATCGGGATGGACCACCTCCCGGCCCCGAAACTGGACGGTGACCTTCACCTTGTTGCCCTGCTTGAGAAACTTGACGATCTTCTTCTTTTTTACCTCCAGGTCGTGGACGTCGGTCCTGGGGCGCATCTTGACCTCTTTAACCTGGATGACCGTCTGGCGCTTCCTGGCCTCCTGGGCCTTCTTGCTCTGCTCATACCGGTACTTGCCGTAGTCCATCAAACGGCACACCGGCGGTTTGGCCTGGGGGGCCACCTCTACGAGATCCAGCCCCGCTTCCCTTGCTCTTTCAAGGGCCTCCTTTATGGGGACTATGCCGAGCTGTTCCCCGTTTTCGTCAATAAGGCGGACCTCTGAGGCCCTGATTCTCTCGTTGACGTTTACTCTCTGCTCTCTGGCGATGTTACACCTCCCTGTCGAATTCCCGTTCCTTTTCCCTCACCATGGCGATGAACTGCCCCACGTCCATGGCATCGAGGGTCTCTCCTCTCCTGGTCCTCGGGCTGACTGTCCTGTCAGCCACCTCCTGGTCTCCCACAACCAGCATATAGGGGATCTTCTTGAGCTGCGCCTCGCGCACCTTCTTCCCAAGCTTTTCGTTCCTGGCATCGATCTCGGCCCTGATACCGGCCTGCCTCAACATCTCCAGCACCTCACCGGCCCACTGGTCATGCCTGTCGGTGATGGTCAGGACCACGGCCTGCACCGGGGCAAGCCATACGGGGAATGCCCCTGCATAGTGCTCGATCAGCACCCCGAAGAAGCGCTCCAGGGAGCCGAGAAGTGCCCTGTGGACCATGATGGGCGGATGGGGCTGGCTGTCCTCGCCGATATAGCTGACATTGAAACGCTCCGGCAGATTGAAGTCCACCTGAATTGTGGAGCACTGCCAGGAGCGGTCCAGACAGTCCTTTATCTTTATATCTATCTTTGGACCGTAGAAGACCCCTTCCCCGGGATCTATCTCATAGGCGAGCCCCTGGGACTCCAGGGCCTTCTTGAGCGCCCCTGTGGCAAGCTCCCAGTGCTCGTCGCTGCCGACATACTTGTCCGGCCTCGTGGAGAGATAGATGTCATAGCGGTCGAAGCCGAACACCCTCAGCATATAGAGGGTCATGTCCAGGATCTCACGAATCTCGTCGTCCAGCTGGTCCGGCCTGCAGAAGATGTGGGCATCGTCCTGGGTGAATCCCCTAACCCGCATGAGGCCATGGAGCGTACCTGTGCGTTCATAGCGGTACACGGTGCCAAGCTCACACCACCGAAGCGGCAGCTCCCTGTAGCTGCGGCGCCTGGAGTTGTATATGGCGATGTGGAATGGACAGTTCATGGGCTTTAGCTGATAGGCCACGTCATCGATCTGCATCGGGGCATACATGTTCTCTGCATAGAAGTCCAGGTGCCCGCTGGTCTTCCAGAGATCACGCTTGGCTATGTGTGGGGTGAACAGTAGATCGTAGCCCCGCTTCATATGCTCGGCCCGCCAAAAATCCTCCATGAGCTTTCTGACCATGGCCCCCTTGGGATGCCACAGGATCAGCCCCGGGCCCACCTCCTCCTCTATGGAGAAGAGCTCGAGTTCCTTGCCAAGCCTCCTGTGATCCCGCCTCTTTGCCTCCTCAAGCCTGTCGAGATGGGCCTTGAGCTCCTTTTTGTCAAAAAAGGCGGTGCCGTAGATGCGCTGAAGCATCTCGCGGCTCTCATCGCCGCGCCAGTGGGCCCCGGCCACACTGGTGAGCTTGAAGGCCTTCACCTTTCCGGTATCAGGAAGATGTGGGCCCCGGCAAAGATCGGTAAAGCCACCCTGGCTGTAGATGGAGACATGCCCCTGGCCCTCGCCTTCCAGCTCGTCCAGTAGCTCCACCTTGTAATCCTCGCCCATTTTTGAAAAGAGCTCCTTGGCCTCGGAGATGGGCATCTCCTTGCGCTCTATTGGAATGGCCTTCTTGGAAAGCTCCTTCATCCTCTTTTCGATCTTCTTAAGGTCCTCCGGGGTGAAGGCCTCCGGCACGGCAAAATCGTAATAGAAACCCTGCTCTATGGCCGGGCCAATGGCCACCTTGGCCTCGGGAAACAGCTCTTTCACCGCCTGGGCCATGAGGTGGGCGGCAGAGTGCCTCAGCACATCGAGCGCCTGCTCGTCTCCGTAAAAGACCGGCTCGAGCTGGCAATCTGCCTCGAGCCTGGCCGAAAGATCCTTCAGCTGGCCATCCACCCTGGCCAGGATGAGATTCTTTCTCTGTTTCTTGCTGAGCACCTTGGCCAGGGCATCGCCTGCCGTGGTGCCGGCCTCCACCTGGATGGATTCGGCCCCTGGTATATCTATCCTTATCATATTCTCTTCAGCCATAACCGCCGCCTCAAGCTACCAATTTCGATCTTCCAGTTCCAACCCGGCCCTTACGAATGCAAACAGCGCTCCAGACTGCCATATTGGAGGAGTGTAAAAGGGCCCCTGTGATCCCTTTTTCGTCAGGACCGGAGAAAAACTTTCCACACCAGCCCGTTTTCTGCAAGGAAGGGCTCGCCCCCCTTCGAGATTGACGGCCCCGCCCAAACCGGCAGGCCGAAGCGGCCTTCATGGACACCAACCGTCTCGGGTTCCCGACGGGTTCGGTTTTCGCTGGATGAAGGCACGGGCCGCAGAGACGTATACAAGGACTCCCTCCTCATCTTGCCGACTGCCCCAGCCCCAGCAGATAGAGCGGCCCAGAAGACAAAAAAGGCATCTGCGGTCTGAACACACGCCATTGACCGGTCAGATGCCCCAATTGTTACAGATATAGATGGACAAAGTAAATAAAAAAAGCAAAAATGGTAGGCGCGGGCGGGATCGAACCGCCGACTTCTACCGCGTCAAGGTAGCGCTCTCCCCCTGAGCTACGCGCCTGCCGTCTGCACATTGAAGTTTAGCGCTGTCCCATTGCCGGACAGCAAGGATTCAGATAACAAGAATCGGGTTCTATGTCAAGAATCCATAGGTGATTCCGCTCTATCGAATGTTTTTAGCAGGTGAGATGATACCAGAACGATTGATCAACAGGATCTTCGAGGCGGCCAGCATCCAGCGCTGGAACGATCACGTGCGTCCTGTGGAACTTACCGAGCTGGACAAGCAGGCACACAAGATGGTGATCGCATGGGTGCTGGCGAAGTATCAGCAGGAGTCGTGGCAGATCGACTGGATCCGCCTCATGGAGGCGGGCATATTCGAGTTTCTCCACAGGGTCGTGCTGACGGACATCAAGCCCCCGGTCTTCCACTATCTCATGAAGAAGGCGGGCGAGCAGCTGAACACCTATGTACTGTCGGAGCTGGAGCAGGATCTTTCCGGAATCAGGAGCCCTTCGGACGGACGCCCGCTCCATGAACTCATGTCAGCCTATCTCTTCGATCCCGAATACTCCAAGAGGGAGCGCTATATCCTCAATGCATCCCACTACCTTGCGACCAAGTGGGAGTTCGAGCTGGTCTATCACGCCTATCCGGGCATGTACGGCATCAATGAGACCAAGCAGGAGATCGAGGACAAGATCGAGGACTATTACCAGCTCACCGGGGTCCAGAAGATCCTGCTCGGGGGAAAGAGCCACCACTTCATAGACCTGGTGAGCCAGCTGAGATTCCAGAAGCGCTGGTCAAAGACCCCGCGCATCCCCCAGACCAGCGTGCTGGGCCACATGCTGGTGGTGGCCCAGCTGACCTATCTCATGCTGGCTGCAGGGATGGGGCCTGCCGGCACCAAAAGGCTCTACAACGACTTCTTCTCGGCCCTCATCCACGATCTGCCGGAGGTCTATACCAGGGACATCATCTCGCCGGTAAAACGGGAGGTGAAGGGACTCGACCAGGTGATCCTGGAGTATGAGCGCAGAAAGCTCGAGGACAAGATCCTGCCGCTGCTTCCGGATGCCTGGCACGGGGAGCTCGTCTACTTCCTGGAGGATCAGTTCGAGGACAGGTATCTCAGGGACGGGAGGATAGTTTGCCGTGGCAACCGCTCCGGGAGCCGGACAGAGGAGGAAGATTTCCGTGAGGATGAGTTCCGCCAGGACCAGTTCAACCCGGTCGATGGCAGGCTCATCAAGATGGCCGACGAATTGGCGGCCTTCTGGGAGGCCGGGCTCTCCATCGCACACGGCATCCGATCTCCAAACCTCAAAAATGCCATCAAAAAACTCCAGGACAAGCACAGAGGCGACGATGCGGCAAAAAGGCTGTTCGACAGCGAGATCTTTGAAAGGATAGCCGGGTTCTAACCAGGCCCTTGTCAAGACGAGGCCATTTTCATGCAACCTGAAGCAAACAGTCTGGATACGAGATGACCGAGAGCAACTACCGACTCTTTGCCGTGGCACCGCCAGGCATCGAAAGGATCGTGAATGAAGAGCTAAACGCCCTGGGCATAGAGGGCAGGCCCGGACCCGGCGGTGTGGAGTTCTCAGGGGGCCTTGCCGCCATCTACACGGCCAATCTCTGGCTCAGGTCTGCGGCCCGGGTGCTGCTGCGGCTCGGAAGCTTCCGGCTGGAGCGCCTCGATGAGGCCCCCGACAGATTCAGCCGCTACCCCTGGGAGCTCTACCTGCCACAAAAGGCAAAGATCCGGGTACGGGTGACCTGCCACAAGTCCCGCATCTACCACACCAGGGCCCTGGAGGAGCGGCTCGTCAAGGGGATAGAGATGCGGCTCGGAAGGCCTGTAAGGCTCCAGTCTGCCAAGTCCGCATCCGGCTCGGGACAGCTAATAGTGGTGCGCCTTGCCCGTGACAGATGCACCCTCAGCGTGGACACCTCTGGCCGCCATCTGCACTTTCGCGGCCTAAAGACACTGAGCGTCCGGGCCCCGCTCCGGGAGAACCTGGCAGCTGCCATGCTTCTGGCCTCCAGGTGGGACCCCAAGGAGCCGCTTCTGGACCCATTTTGTGGATCTGGCACCATTTTGATAGAGGCGGCCCTTCTGGCCATGCGAATACCGCCAGGCAGGTTCAGGGGATTTGCCTTTCAGAAGTGGCGGAATTTCGACCAGGCCCTCTGGAACAAAATAGTGGCGGAGTCCGATCTGAGGAGGCGGCCGGCACCTGCCCCCATCTACGGATTCGATCAGAACATGCACGCCGTTGAGACAGCCGCAGAAAACCTGGCCTCTGCCGGTCTATCGCAGACGGTACACGTGGAGAGAAAAACGGTCTCCGAGATCGAGGCCCCGGCAAGGAGAGGCCTGATTGCCACAAATCCCCCCTACGGAAAGAGGCTCAAGGACAGCCACTCACTCACAGGCCTTTATCAGGAGTTTGGCCAGGTAGTAAAGGAGCGATTCCCCCACTGGCATGTGGCCATGCTCTGCCCCCATCCCACACTGCAAAAGGCCACCCGCCTCCCCCTGAGACCCGTATGCACCTTCTCGAACGGGGGCATAAGGGTCAATCTCCTGGTATGTTGACGGTTCCTCCGGAAATCACATGGCCCGCACTGCCTGAAAAAACGGTTGAGGCCCGCCCCTGGCCAAAAAAGACTATGGATCCATCCGATTTGATTTGGAAAAAGGCCCCTTCACATGCGGTCCAGGTGTATGGCCCGGCCTAAACGCCCTGAAAGGGCGATAGAGCGGGTCTCCAAGCAGCACGAGCCTCCAGGAAAGAAATGGTTTTGTAAGATAGTAGACCTCTGCCAGGCAGAGCCTTCCATCCACGAGGAGCCTGAAGAATATGTGGGGTGGCGGAAAGGCCTGGAGATATGGCTCGGCCACAGGCCCCAGGGTTGCACAGGCCCCGTTTAGGAGCAGGTTCCTGCACCACTGGGCGCTCTCCTTGCGGAGGCTTACACACTCGCCACTTGCAATGTGCCAGGCCACGGCCCCCCTCACGAACTCGAAGGCATCCACATACCTTGCAAGGCTGTACCAGCCGCAATAGAGGGCAACGGACCTGCAGGTGCCTGGCCTGAAGAGCCCTGGCTCCTCATCGAGCACCACATCCTCGATCCCTGGGGCCTTCTTGAGCTCCTCGGCAGCAAGGCGCAGGAAACGGTCATAGCGCTGATAGGCACTCAACCGCCCCTCTTTCGGGAGCTTTCTGTACCGGCAATCGATACAGGCCATGCCTCGAAGCCCCTCCTTCTCCGCATGGAGGGCATCGTCTATCATCCGTCTGACCGTGGCAGGATCAGGGCCATCGAGACGCACCACCATGAAAACGTCCTCTGGCCTGAAGGCAAGCCTCTTGGCACGATTTGCCAAAAATAGAGGGTTTGGCTGCCAGGAGGCCAGCCGATAGCTCGGCCCATCGGCACGATAGCTGCGCAACAGGCATAGCTCGGAGTCCACGGATGCCGCTTCATCCCGATGCAACAGCCTTGCCCGCTCCTTCTCCAGCCTGGATATCCTGGCGCGCACCCGCCGTTTTTCTTCATCGGACACCCTGTCTGCCTGGAGCACATGGCGGAGCTCGGAGATCTCGTCCCTCAAGGCATTGGCCCTGCGTCTTTGCTCGGCACCGGGCACCCTGCCCTCCACCTTCAGCGGGACCCCGTAGCAGAGCACTATGCACCTTATCGTGGCCGCCCAGCCCGGAAGGGACAGCTCCCGCCTCAAGGGGGCCAGAAGCTTGTCCTCGAATTCGGCCCGGGAGATGGAGTCCTTGCATGGCAGAGAGAGCGAGACGATATTCTCTTCAGGCACCCTCCTGCGTTCAGCATAGTAGCGTGCAATCTCCAGGGATGCAGGCTCCCGGCTGTTCACAACAAGGAGGATCTGCCCGGGCGTGAGCGCATGGATGGCCCCTTTTCCGCCCCCGGCACCGGCCCCCTCGCAGATCCCCTTACCGACACCGACAATGAAGACAAGGGCGGAAAAAATAGATAGGAGCAGCAGAGACGAAACAGCAGGAAAGCCGGCCCCCGACTGCCCGTATGCACCATACCGCCTGAACATGGCCTGCGGCTGTCCTTCAGTAGAGCGGGTGTTTCTTGGCAGGAAAGATCTGCTCAAGGATGCTCAATGCCTTCTTGGCCTCCAAGAAGAGTGCCCTGGCCGAGTCCTCATCATCCTGGAGATCTCGAGCATCTGTTCTCGTGAGCAGATAGAGTATCTCAGACAGGCGCGCTGCAGCATCTGCATCCGGGGTGAGATCGGCCAGATAGCGCTCAAGGGCCTTCTGTTTGAGCCTGAAAAAATCCCTGTCCACGCCCGGAAGGGCGGCGGAAACCGCCTTCATCATGGCAGAGGCGGCATCGAGGCTCTTTTCGACACTCCTTGCAGCCTGGGCACTGCCCAGGGCCCTGGAGGCCTCATCCAGGTTGAGCCTTGCATACTTGATATAGCTGTAGGTGCGAATAAGGCTCATTTGCCGTGGGGAATGCCGCCCATGTTCTCATAGAGCTTTCTGGTCAGGATCTCGTCTGCAAGCTCGCACAGCTCGAAAAGGGCATCCAGCATGTCCAGCATCTCGGCCTGGCCATCTTCTGTGCGGTAGCCGAAGTCCTCCTCCCAGCGGCCGCTTTTCAGATATTCCTTGTACTCTTCGATGCTCTTCTGGGTCAACATGATGATGGATGGGGGCTCAAGGGGGATCTGGCCAGGGAGGCTTCACCTCACGAATCTACCTTACGAATCTGTAGAGGAGCTCGTTGTCCCTGACCCAGTTGAGCTCCTTTCTTACGACACGCTCCTGAAAGGCGGGGTCTTCCTGGAAGGATGCAGCATACTCCTTGAGTGTCTCGTTCTCTTTCAGCACCCGGACATATTCGGAATAGACCCTTTCCCTCTCGCGCTTGAGGTTATGGAGCTTCCACAGCCCGAAGGGCCCTGCCAGGTTCCAGAACAGGAGCACCACCACGGCTACGGCCCAGAGCCTCCAGAGAGGATTGGCCTTGGTGGCAGAACGTCTCTTCCTGGTGGTGACAGGTCTTTTAGGGGGCAACAAAGGACTCCTCAATCTTGACGGATTTGATCGGATAGTAAGAGATTAACGTCCTGCCATCGGCTACGTCAAGAGCGAATTGCCTCACAAGGCCGCAACAGGCCTTCATCCCGGCCCGCCCTTTTTCACCTTTGAGCCCCTTTTTCCGAAAAAGGATATAGATCCCACACGAGATCAAAAGGCCAGGAGAATATCATGGGCACCAACAATCTTGTCTTTCTCGAGGTAATCGAGTGGTTCGACGACTCCGGCAAGGAGATCCTGCACAGGATTCCCGAGTCGGGCTCTGGTGAGATCAAATATGGCGCTCAACTCATTGTGCGTGACAGCCAGGCCGGCGTGTTCTTCTACAACGGCAAGGCATGTGATGCCTTTGGCCCCGGACGCCACACCCTGAAGACCGGAAACCTCCCCATACTCAACAAGATCCTGGCAGTACCCTGGGGGCTCACAAGTCCGCTGAGGGCCGAGGTCTACATGGTGAATCTCAAGGTGTTCACCAACCTCAAGTGGGGGACCAAGGAGCCTGTGGCCTTCAGGGACAGCGAGCTCGGGGTCGTGCGGCTGAGAGCGCACGGCATCTTCAACATCCAGGTGGTGCAACCAGTGCTTTTCATAAACTCCATGGCAGGCACCATGGGGGCCTTCACCACCAGACAGGTGGAGGAGTACCTGAGAGGGGTCATCGTTGCCCGCCTGAACGACTACCTCGGAGAAAACCTGGAGACCATACTGGATCTTCCCGGCCAGTTCGATGAGATGTCAGAGGCCCTGAAAAAGCGCCTCTTTCAGGACCTTGCCCGTTTCGGCCTGGCCCTGCACGATCTCTACATAACCTCCATAACCCCTCCTGCCGAGGTTCAGTCTGTCATGGACAGCAAGGGCAGTATGAACCTCATAGAGGACATGGGAAGATTCATGCAGATGAAATCGGCCCTGGCCATGGAGGCGGCAGCGGCTGCAGGAGGGGAGGCAGCCGGAGGCCTCGGAATGGGCATGGGTATGGGCGTGGGCATGCTCATGCCGGCCATGTTCACAGGCGCCATGGCAAAGGGGGGTGGCCAGGGCAGCCCTGGTGCAGGTAGCGAAGAGGGCACCACCAACGGCCAGGTCCGGTGCCAGGAGTGCAAAAGTGCCATTCCGGCATCTGCTGTGTTCTGCCCCTTTTGTGGCCACCAGCAGGTGGTGCTTGGAAAATGCAGCCAGTGCGGCAAGAATCTGCCGCCAAATGCCCGCTTCTGTCCGAGATGCGGCACCAGGGTGGAAAGTGGCAGGCCTCCGGAGAAGAGGCACTGTCCCGCATGCGGAGCCGAAAACCTGGAAGATGCCAGCTTCTGCTGCGGCTGTGGCAGGAGGCTTCAGGCAGGAGGCTTCAGGCAGGATGAGGCATAACCGGATCCCATAAGCCATCTTCCGAATGGGCCATCTTCTCAGGGTCAGATACGACTGTCCCCAGTGCGGCGGAAGCCTGGAGCTTTCAGAGGCAAGCAGGCTCCTTGTCTGCCCTTTTTGCGGGGTGAGGCTGGCCATGGTTTCACTGGGTGCGTTCAGATATACCCTGCCCGCACGGATACCTGATGAGATCCCGATGGAGGACAGGTTTTTCATCCCCTACCTGCGCTTCAGGGGGCCGGTGCTCTATTGCCAGGGCATGACCATAAGATGGAGATCACTCGAGCTGAGCCGCTGCGGCATACGTGCACCAGGCCTTCCGCTCAGCCTCGGCTACAGGCCCCAGGCATTGAGACTGGCACCTGCAGAGGTCCCTCCGGCCAAGGGCCGAGGCCCCTTCTATCTGAGACTGAGAAGAAAGGCCAGTGAGATCCTTACAGAGGCGGCCCGGATACCTGCAATGACTCCGGCAGACCTGCCAGAGGATCGAGACAGACAGCCCATTTATCACAAGACCTTCATAGGGGAACAGGTCAGCATCATATATCTGCCTGCCTTCCTCAAGGGGGAGCAGCTCTTCGACGGCATCACAGGCGATGTCCTCCCGGTAGAAGATGCAGCGAGACTGATGGAAAGGCTGCGTCAAGAGCCGGCCACGTCCTGGCAGCTGAAATTCATTCCAGCACTCTGCCCGAAGTGTGGCTGGGACATGGAGGCAGGCCGGGACTCTCTACTCTTTTCCTGTCCAAACTGCCTCTCCTTCTGGGAAAGGAGACAGGCCGGGCTCAAGCCGGTCAGGACGGGGCTTTTGGGAAACGTAGACGATGGCAACCAGCCATTTCTGCTGCCCTTCTGGCAATTCGAATCTTACGTGGAGCTTCAGGGAAGGGGACTTACAAGCCTCTATGAGCTATTCAGGTTCTGCGGGCTTCCAGAGGGATTCGGGCCTAGACAGGAGCGGCTTGAAAGGGCTGCGGCCCTCATGATCCCGGCATTCAGCTCTTCTCCCAAGGTCTTTTTGAATCTTGCAAGGGCCATGACCCTGGCTCAGGGGCGAATGCATACTTGTGAATGGGGAGCTGGAGAAGGGATGTCGCCGATATCGGATGGGGGGTCCGTGAAAGTCAAATTCATGGATGTGTCCATCTCCAGACAGGATGCGCAACGAACGCTGAAGATGGCACTTGGCGCCATGAGCCTTTCGAAAAAGCGGCTATTTCCCCTGCTTAGGGAGCTCAAAATCGGGATCAGGGACACGAGGCTCTGCTATGTACCCTTCTACAGGAGGGGAAGCGAATTGGTACAGGAAGAGGCATCGGCTGCAGTGAGCCTCAAGAGGGTCGCAAACTGGAACTGATGGCTACCAAAGGCGGTTGTTCAGGCTGATCAGGCCTTTTTGTCAAACAGGATACCTGTCATCTCCTGAATCTTCTCTGCGAGCTTAAGGGCTTCCTCAGGCGGTATCTCTTTTATGACCTCGCCAGTCTGCTTGTCTATCACCTTTATCACAGTGCGTCCGGTGGAGTCATCCACACTGAACTGAAGACTTTTGTGCTGGATCTCATCCAGGGCGCTTTGAAGCTGATTTACAAGCTGCTCCTTTTCCTGCTGGTCGGCCCCTTGGGCTTGTATCGTCTGGGAGACAACAGCCTGACCCTGCCCCACAGCTGCCTGCGCCTGCGGGACAGCCTGCCCCTGGCCGCCTGTCTGATCGGTCTGGACCAGTTCCATCTGCCGTCTGTCCTGTTGGACCGCCCCAGACTGTCTGACCGGCCTCTGACCGGCAT
>CAZNKD010000049.1:0-39728 GCA_964573615.1 uncultured Desulfobacterales bacterium
GCCTCACCATCTGCAAATCTCTACTTGGCAAACGGCCTAAAAGGACATTTCGGGCGTTCCGCTTCGCCAAGAGGCCCTAAGAACCTCCTGAGATGAGGCTGCGGCCCTGCCCCAGGCATCCCCCATACCCTTCACCATCTGACCTTCCCCGCTTCAATGGACACCGGGTTGGACTACATGTTTGAAGCAGGCCGTCTCCTATTTGGCCAGGCCTTTATGGCCCAGCGTTGAGCGCAAGCGGTGCCGGTTATCAGTTTAACCGTCTCGACCTTGAATTCATGTGTGTGAACCTTAAAAAGGGGGAACGATTTGAAACCTATCGGGATCGGCGTGCTCGGTGAGATCCTGGATGAGACAGGTGTTGGGACAGGCCTTTGACCAGACGATTGGAAATATGGCCCTGGATTTTCTTGGCGAAGCGGAGCGCCCGAAATGCCCTTTTAGGCCGGCAGTGTAGAAGAAGCCCCCTAAAGTGCCGGACAGAGATCAAGAAGTCTTAGACATGCGGTGTGGCTCAGGCCCTTGGGCATTTCAGCGGAGCAAGACCTTAGAAAATTCCGGCCATTTTTCCTGTCTGGAAAAGGCCCTGTCCCAACACAGCCTGCACACCACTTCCCATTTTTTCCACTTTTCCATCTCCATCTCCACTTTCACTTCCATCTCCCAGACATCTGATGAACCCAATCCCGGATCACGCATCTGGCCCCACCTTGACACCCCAGGGAACCGGAACTAACTTTCCAGCCGAAAGTGGCCCAAGGCATACGCCTCAATCCCCTAGGCAAAATACTGGTCATGAAGGCACAATACATACACTACTTCAGGCCCGAACATATCCGGGTCATAGACGAGGCCGTGGCCATCTCTGAAGAGATCGTCAGCGACCGCATGGGACTGACCAGCACCTACTGGAAAAGAAATCCCTATGAGGTCAAGACACTGAAAGAGACGGCAGCGGACGAAAGGCCAGGCCATGCCTTCGCCCATCTCGTCAGATATGGAAAGGGCGTCAAGGACAAGAGCAGGGGCTCCGACGCCCCACTGGACTTCTACAGGATCTGCCTCCATGACCACAGGATCCTCACGGCCACGGAAAAGAAGGGACTTTTCGACCTGAAGCCCTTTCTGGTCTACATCCTGAGCCACGAACTGCTCCACATCACGCGGTTTGCAGGCTTCAGGTGCCACATGGACTCAAGGCGGCGCGGCATCGAAGAGGGCATCGTCCATAGGCTGACAGGCACCATCCTGAAAAGTGTGCCGCTTTCCGGCCTTGGCCAGGTGGTCTCATACTTCGAGGCCGCGGCCTGAATGACGAAATGACGAAGCGATCAAGACATTGGGATAGATTTCGATATCCAAGGAGGTACAGGAACCATGCCCATCTATGAATATCAGTGTGAGGAGTGCGGAGTAATAGTGGAGAACTGGCAGAAGATCTCCGATCCGCCCCTTGAAAAGTGCGAGTCCTGCGGAGGCAGGATGAAAAAGCTCATCTCCCAGTCATCCTTTCATCTGAAGGGATCAGGCTGGTATGTGACAGACTATAAGGGAAAGAGCCAGGCTGGCAGCGATAAAAAGGCGGAGTCTGCATCAAAGGCGGACTCAAAGGGCTCATCCAAGGATTCATCCTCTTCCGGCACTGGCAGCGGGCCCAAGAGCTCTGCCTGACAGGGTTGCTAACAGGGCCCTTGCCCAGACGAACAGATGCCCACTTCCGGCCCCGGGATGCATCGGCATCAGCGGTGACTTCCGGGGCGGGCAGCACAAAAAATTCCGGAATATCGAGAAACGTGTTAGAATCCGCCTCGATATTTCCGGATTTTTTATTTTCATTTTCACATTAGAGGTGATGCTGTGCTCATAGTAATGAGAAGGACCGCCACCCAGGACGAGGTGGACAAGGTCATAGAGCGGATAGAGGAACATGGCTGGGAGGCAAAACCCATCCCAGGCGGGGAGCGGGTGGCCATCGGGATACTCAGGAACAAGGAGCCCGTTGATCCGGCCCTGTTCATGGATATCCCCGGGGTGCGGGAGGCAATCGCCGTATCCAAACCGTACAAGCTGGTAAGCCGCGAGATGCACCCTGAAGATACGGTGATCAGCCTGGGCGGGGGCAAGGTGAAGATAGGCGGAGGAAACCCCCTGGTGCTGATGGCCGGCCCCTGTGCCGTCGAGTCCGAAGGACAGGCACTCGAGATCGCGCATGCCGTCAAGGAGGCTGGCGCAAAACTCTTCAGGGGCGGTGCCTTCAAGCCGCGCTCCTCCCCCTACTCCTTCCAGGGACTCGGCAAGAAGGGCCTTGAGATATTGGCCAAGGTGCGCGAGGACACGGGCCTTTTCATCATCACCGAGGCCACAGACCACGAGGTCTTGGACCTTGTGGAGGAGTACACTGACATCATCCAGCTCGGCACAAGGAACATGCAGAACTACAGGCTGCTTCGGCGGGCAGGCCAGGCAAGGAAGCCGGTTCTGCTGAAGCGCGGCATGTGGGCAACGATGGATGAGTTCCTCATGGCTGCGGAGTACATCATGAGCGAGGGCAACAGCCAGGTGCTGCTTTGTGAGCGCGGGATCAGGACCTTCACCCGCCACTCCAGGAACACCCTCGACATAAATGCCATCCCCTACATGCGCATGGAGAGCCATCTTCCCATAGTGGTGGATCCGAGCCATGCCGCCGGCCGGAGGGACCAGGTCATCCCCCTTGCCAAGGCATCTGCAGCCACAGGGGTGGACAGCCTCATTGTGGAGGTACACAACCATCCGGAACGGGCCCTGTCCGACGGCCCGCAATCCCTCTATCCAGAGCAGTTCCGGCAGCTCATGGATGAGTTGAAGGGCATGAACATCGCCCTTGCCTGAAGGGACATAAGGGGCTTGTCAAAGGCCATGGCCTGTGTTAATGAACATCAGTCTTCGAGTGACCGTAAGGTCTCTTCAGCTGCTCGGCTGGCTGCTCTTCCCATGGCAGGCCGGGCTATTAGATATGACGGGCGGCGTAGCCAAGTGGCTAAGGCGACGGTCTGCAAAACCGTTATTCCCCGGTTCGAATCCGGGCGCCGCCTCCATTTTTCTAATTAGCTCCATCTTCAAGCCGTTTTCTCCCTTGACATCCATATGAACCCAGGACCTCCATCAGGCCATTAGACCAGTCAAACCTCAGGATAGACAGCCATGAAAATAGTGATCATAGGAGCAGGAGAGGTGGGACGGCACCTGTGCCAGCAACTCTCCCTTGAGGAGCACGACGTGATCCTGGTGGACCGCGACTCCGAGCGCCTGCGCAGGGTGGAGCGGGATCTGAATATCATGACCATTGAGGGAAATGGCGCATCCGCCAAGATCCTCGAAGATGCCGGCACCCAGGATGCGGATCTATTCATCGCCGTAACCAATATCGATGAGGTCAATCTCATCGCCTGTCTGCTGGCCAAGGAGTTCGGGGCATTGAGGCGGGTGGCCAGGGTCAGGAGCGAAGAGTATCTGCTCTCCTCTTCACCGCTCAATGAGCAGCGCCTCGGCATAGATCTCATCATCAATCCGGACCAGGTCATGGCCGAGGAGATCATGAAGGTGAGCCGTATCACCGAAGGATTCGAGGTGGTGGACTTCGCCCACGGTGACGTGATCCTCATCGGCTACCAGATTCGCGAGAACAATCCCATCTGCGGCATGTCCCTTGCCGAGATCAAAAATCTCAAGGGGCTCTATGATTTCGTCATCGTAGCCATTGTGCGTGGAGACAAGACCATCATACCCAGGGGTGGAGACACCATCCAGGCAGGCGACCGCGCCTATTTCGTCCTCAAGCGTG
Source organism: uncultured Desulfobacterales bacterium (assembly GCA_964573615.1). Taxonomy (GTDB): domain Bacteria; phylum Desulfobacterota; class Dissulfuribacteria; order Dissulfuribacterales; family QOAL01; genus JALSKY01. The sequence continues at coordinate 3,824 of CAZNKD010000049.1, forward strand.
ACCATATAAAGGCCGTGGAAGAGATCCTGGAGTTTAAAAGCAGGCCCATCGAGAAGGTATTCATCCTGGGCGGAGGACATGTCGGATATCAGGTTGCCAGGGCAATGGAGCGAGAGGGCCTGGACGTATATCTGATAGAGCAGGATCCGCGCAGGTGTGAACTCCTGGCAGAGCAGCTGAAATCCACTGTGGTGCTGAACTTCGACGGCCTGGATGCCCAGGACCTGCTCCAGGAGGGCATTGACACGGCAGACCTCTTCATAGCCGTGACAGGAGGCGACACCACCAATATCCTCTCAAGCCTCCTGGCCAAGCATCATGGGGCCAGAAAGTGTATCACGCGCATCAGCCGGCCCGACTTCATCCCACTGCTTGGAAAGCTGGGGATAGACGTGGCCCTGAGCTCCCGCCTCGTGGCGGCCAACATGATATTGCGATTCGTAAGGCGCGGGGTCATCGTCTCGGCAGCGGCCCTCCTCGGCAGCGATGCCGAGGCCCTGGAGTTCATAGTGAGCGGCCGCTGGCAGTATGTGGACAAGGAGCTCAAGGATATCGATTTTCCAGAGGGCACCATAGTGGCGGCAATAGTTAGGAAAGAGGGCGAGGTGATCATCCCCTCCGGGGATACGGCCATCCATGCAGGTGACAGGCTGATCATATTCTGCAAGCGCGAAAGGGCCTCGAAGCTCGAAAAGCTCCTGAGCCTATAGAGGGGCCGATGGATTCGACGCAAATTGAAGCAGCAATGGAAGCAAGGCGGCTACAGGATTGCAAAGGCGCTTGGATAGCTGGGTGACGACCGGATGAGAATAGGTATCGTCTGTACATTCATAGGCTGGCTGCTTCTGTTCCTGTCCGCCTCATTGATAATACCCATGGCCGTGAGCCTCCACTACGGGGAGGAGACCTGGCTCTCCTTTGCCGAGTCCGCCCTGGTGGGCGCCATCATAGGGGGCCTGATGGTGGGCATCATGGTGCCTGAAAAGGAGATGGGCCACAAGGAGGGTTTTGCCGTTGTTGGGCTGTCCTGGATTGCCGGTGCCGCCCTTGGCGCCCTGCCCTACTGGTTCTCTGGCATGATCCCCTGCTACGTGGATGCCTATTTCGAGGCCATGAGCGGCTTTACAACGACCGGTTCCACGATACTTCGCGACATAGAGGGGATAGGAAAGGGGCTGTTGCTATGGCGCTCCCTGACCCAGTGGCTCGGGGGCATGGGAATCATCGTCCTGTCCCTTGCAATACTGCCGGTACTGGGCATAGGCGGCATGCAGCTCTACCAGGCAGAGATGCCGGGGCCCACCAAGGACCGGCTGGCACCGCGCATCCAGAACACAGCCCGGATACTCTGGGGTGTGTACCTACTCTTTACCATTGCAGAGACAGGGCTGCTGATGTTTGCCGGCCTGGACCTCTACGAGGCGGTAAACCATGCCTTCACCACCATGGCCACAGGGGGATTCTCCACCAAGAACGGAAGCATTGCGGATTTCAACAGCCCCATGGTGGACTATATAATCACTGCCTTCATGTTTCTTGCCGGGGTCAACTTCACCCTGCACTACAGGGTGCTGAGGGGCAATCTCTCCAGGGCATTCGGAAGCGAGGAGCTCCGGTTCTACACCATGATGGGGATGCTGGGCCTGGCCATCTTGATGCTTGCAAACTTCCACTATGGAACCTATCGGGACATCACGGAAAACTTCCGCTACTCGCTGTTCCAGGTCTGGTCCATTCTCACCACCACAGGGTTTGGCACGGCTGATTTCGACCAATGGGCCCCGGTCTGCAAGACCACCCTGGTGGCCCTGATGTTCCTCGGCGGCATGGCCGGTTCCACAGGTGGTGGCATCAAGCATGTACGCATCATGCTCTTTGGAAAGTTCACGAAGGTGCAACTGAAGAGATTCATACACCCGAAATCGGTGGAGGCCATAAAGCTCGATGGCCACAAGGTGCCCCAAGAGGTGATACAGGCCATCCTCGGCTTTCTCGCCCTGTACGGGGTGGTCTTCATTGTTGCCACCCTGATCATCACAGGCCAGGGGGTAGACATAGTCACCGGGGCAACGGCCGTGATAGCCACCCTCAACAACATCGGCCCTGGCCTTGCCGGAGTTGGGCCTGTACGGAACTTCGCAGACATACCTGAACTGTCAAAGGTGGTGCTCATCATCTGCATGGTGGCAGGCAGGCTGGAGCTATACACGCTGGCAGTGCTCACCATCCCGGCATACTGGAAGGACATCAAGGCACCGCGTTGGAGATGGAAGAGGCAGGAGGAGTGAGAAAGGAGGGCAAGAGATGGCACTGATGGAGATCAGTGTGGTCCCGCTCGGGACGGGAAGCACGAGCCTTTCATCCTGGATCGCCCAGGTGGTGCTGGAGGTGGAAAAAAGCGGACTGGAGTACAGCCTGCACGATATGGGCACCACCATAAGCGGAGATGTGCAGCAGCTCCTTGCACTGGCGGCCAGACTCCACGAGGTCCCCTTTGAAAACGGGGCATCCAGGGTCTATACGGTAATAAAGATTGATGACAGGCGGGACAAGAGCAGGTCCATTGGCCAGAAGACCAGCTCGGTCCTCGAAAAGATGAAGGGATAACCAGGAAGACAGGATCATGAGATACTATCTGCCCATCACCATGACGATACTCTCTGCAGCCGCAGTCTTGGCCGGCATTGCCCTCGGGGAGCCTGCCGAGGTCTATCGGAAGGCGGTCACACTCTGCCTCAGCTGCATAGGGCTTGGCTGAACAGGAGTCCTGCACACCACTGCCGCCCTTCCATGGAAAAGATCCGTTTCTACACCCAGCTTGCGGCCCTGTTTCTTGCAAACTGCCGCCTCTTTATCACCCGCTCCAACCCCATATATACAGGTGTTGGCAAATATATATGCTTTCCTGGCCTGAACTGCTACTCCTGTCCGGCTGCCACCATGAGCTGCCCTCTCGGGGCCATACAGAACTTCATGGCAGGTCTCAGGGTGAACCTTGCCGGTGGCCAGGCCCTTTTCGGCATCTATGTACTCGGAAGTCTGGGAATCGTCGCATCCATGGTGGGCAGGATGCCATGCGCCTGGCTCTGTCCGTTCGGTTTTTTGCAGGACTGGCTCTTCAGGATAAGGGTACCCAAGATAGGGTTCTGGCACCCGCTTTCATGGGGAAGATACATCTTTCTCTTCCTCTTCGTCCTCATACTGCCGGTTGCACTGGTGGACCAGACAGGCTTTGGCTCCACCTGGTTCTGCAAATATGTCTGCCCGGCAGGCACACTGGAGGCGGGTCTGCCTCTACTTGCCATAGAGCCCGCGCTCAGGCGTCTGGTGGGAGCCCTGTTCTACTTCAAGCTCGCCCTTCTGGCCCTTTTCATGCTCTGGAGTTCAGTAACCCTGCGCCCGTTCTGCAGGGCCATCTGCCCTCTCGGGCTAATCCTTGGTTTTTTCAACAGATATAGCTGGCTAAGGTTGAAATTTCATGGAGATCGCTGTGTGGACTGTAAGGCCTGCCTAAGGACCTGTCCTGTAGGGGTACGATTTGCAGATGGCTCCGAGGACATCAACTCCTCAAAGTGCATCAGATGCCTCCGGTGCTACAATCTCTGCCCTGGCGGCGCCGTGACGGTTAGATTTTCAAAATATGAGATGGAAGAAGAGGAAAACGGCAGATATGAAGAGAGTTGTGATTGCAACCAGAAACAGGGGTAAGATCAGGGAACTCCAGGCACTCCTGGAGGATCTCGGCGTAGAGCTGGTGTCTGTGGCAGAGATGGAGGGGGTACCCGAGGTGGTCGAAGACGGGGCGACATTCCTTGAAAATGCCAGGAAGAAGGCGGTGGAGGTGGCCAGGGCTACCGGACTTCCCGCCATTGCAGACGACTCGGGCCTCGAAGTGGATGCGTTGCAGGGAAGACCGGGAATCTATTCGGCCCGCTATGCAGGACAGGGGGCCAGCGATAGGGACAACTACATGAAGCTACTAAAGGAGCTTGAGGGGGTCCCGGAAGAGAAACGCACGGCGCGCTTTCGCTGCGTCATGGTTGCAGCCCTGCCCGACGGAACCTTCATCTGGACAGACGGGACCTGTGAAGGTCTCATCGCCGAAGAACCCAAGGGGAGTCAGGGCTTCGGTTATGATCCCGTCTTCTATCTTCCAGACAGGGGCAGGACCATGGCTGAGATCTCAAAGGAGGAGAAGAACGCCATCAGCCATAGGGGCAAGGCCATGAGACGCCTCAAGGAGAAGCTGAAAGATCTCTTAAAGGGTGAGTCCGGAAATTAAGGACCCCGATCAAGGGAGAAAAAAGAGGCCCGACTCCATCTGGAGCCGGGCCATTTTTGTGGCTATTGCCAGATCGATCAATGGCAGGTGATCATCTGTTGAAACTCACCTGCACGTTTTTGGGCCTCATGGGCGGAAGATCCCTAAGCTCGATGGTAATGGAGCTGGTGGTCCTGTTGCCATCGGAATCCTCGGCAGTCAGGGTGACCGTATAGCTGCCGGCCTCATTGTAACGGTGAATGGCCGGGAACTGGGTGGCGCTTGCCCCGTCACCGAAATCGATGGTGAGAGACACCGGGCCATCTTCCGCATCCTGGGCCTCTGCCCTGAAGGTGACCTGCCAGGGCGGATTGTCCAGCACGGTATTGTCCGCCTCGAACAGTGTTATTTCCGGAGCCGTATTGGTATCCACATGTATGGCCACTTCGGCACGTGCCGTGTCCCCGCTGTCATCTGTCACGGTGAGTACCACCTGGTAGTCTCCCGGGCCAAACTCATGGGATACCGATTGGCCTGTTTCCGTGGCTCCGTCGCCAAAATCCCAGCGCCATGACATGATCTGGCCATCTGGATCACTCGATCCAGAACCATCGAACACCACTGTCAGCGGTGCCCTTCCGCTCTGGCGGTCTGCCTGGATCCGGGCTGTCGGGGCCTGGTTTTCGGCAACCACTATTTCCACGGAATCCTCGGCCACAAGCCCGCCATTGTCGGTCACCTTCACAGTGACGGTGTGGGTGCCGGCTTCGGTGAACTCGTAACTCATCTGGCTGTCACCTGTGACTGCCATACCGTCGACACTCCATTCATAGGCCTCTATGGAGCCATCCGGATCAGTGGCCTCTGCACTGAAATCCACGATAAAGGGCACCCTTCCGGTTTCACCTGAGGCTGTGAGCTCCACCCTTGGCTCGATATTCAGGGGCTCTGGGCTCACGAATGTGATCTCTATCACGGGGCGCTTGGTCTCGTCCTGATATTCGCTAGAGGCAAAATACCTATTGGTATCCGAGGAGGCACCAGCCACTGGATTCAGGAGCAGTCCGTAATTGGATGCAGGATCATCCACCCAGTCCTGAACCATATCCGTTATGCTCCAGGTGACGAACTGGCTATTGCTGCCAACGAGCACTCTATCCTCTGCCTCTTGGATATCGCCCTGGGCCATCGGCACACCATCCGAGCGCACACTGTTTTCACTCCAGGCATTGAGTCCGTCATAGGTCTGTCCGGTACAGGCATCAAGGACCGGATTCACACCTATGATCTTGTGTACCGAGATCTCAAGGCCGGCATCTCCGCCTCCTGCCTCGGTCTCAGCCATATAGAGCTTAAGCAGTGCGGACCTGACCTCACTGCCCCTGGGCAGTCGGGACAGATCCATCTTGATAAGGGCACTGTTTGCAGGCTCGCTTGCCGGCCAGACATAGGTGCGCAGCAGCGGCTCCCTGCTGTAGTTTTCACTGTTCACATTTATGTAGGTATCCTCAATGCCGTTCAGCTGGGCATCCTGCCTCATGCCCACCTTCCAGGTGTATGTATAGCCCTTGACCACCTCGATGACCACGGAGTTATCATCCTGTGCTCCCTTGTCATCCGTCACCGTGAGGGTGACTGAGAAGTTACCCTCCGTATCAAATGTGTGGGTTACACTCTTGCCTGTTGCCGTGGTGCCATCACCAAAATCCCAGGCATACTCAGCGATGGAGCCATCGGGGTCCGAAGATGCCCCGGCATCGAAAGAGACCTCGACAGGCAGGAAGCCGCCGGTCCTGGATGGGGTGAATAGAGCAGTTGGGGCCTGGTTTTCTGCCACGATTATGGTAACCGTGGCCTGATCTGCAGCCCCCTGGCTGTCCGTCACCGTCAGTTTTACGGTAAATGAGCCTGAACGCTCGAAGGTATGGGATATGGAGCTGCCTGAGCCGGTGTTTCCGTCTCCGAAATCCCATGCATAGACGAGCTGATCCCCCTGATTTGGATCAGACGATCCTGACGCATCAAATCTCACTGTAAACGGTGCTATGCCCTCTGTGGCGCTGGCATCCAGGTTGGCCTCCGGCGGCAGATTGGTAATGGGAATGGTCTTGCTCACCTCGTCTGAGGGCTCCGATTCCTGGCCTGCCATGTCCACGGCCACCACAGAGAAGTAATAGGTATTGCCCTCCTCCAGATCGTTGAATGTGTAGGAGGTCTGATCCGGAGAGTCGATCTCCACAAAGGTATCATGGTTGCCGCTCACAGTGCTGTAAAAAACTTTATATCCCTTGATATCAGGCTCAGGGCTCCTGTCCCAGCTCACGGTTGCCGTCCCTGTTGCAACGGCCCTGACCACTGCAGGGGCAGCCACCAGGGTGACAAAAAAAGTTAACAGGAAAAGATTAAATAACTTTAAGTGACCCCTGACCTCAAACTTCATCCTAACTATTTGTTTTTCAACAACTTTTCTGTTCATAGCCCTATCTCCTGACTCTGGTCTTGAACTGCCGAAGAGGAGAAAGTGCAAGAAGAGGTCCCAAAATTTGTCACATCCATATCCAAAAATACTTTCCATAGTGCGCCAGAAGGAAAAACCCCATCAAGGCTGGCAAGGGGCACCGGACGAAAAGCCCTCTATAGAGCGGCAAGAGCGCTCTTTCTGGACTTTGCCCCTGGACAAAGGTAGAATCGGGACAATATCGTTATCCAAAGGAGCGCTGCACATCTTTTCCAAAAGAGCCCTTGCACCCTCCCTTAATGCATGCTGGCAAAGCCACATCGGGCACAGACGCAGGCGCAATGAAGACAGTCTATTGATCCTGGAAGGTGAAAGTCCGGAGGCGTCTGGAGACGCCCTGATCTCATATGCAGGGAACCTGTATGCTGTGGCAGACGGGATGGGTGGCCACCCTGCCGGGGAAATAGCAAGCCAGATGGTCTGCCGAGAACTCAAGGCCTACTTCCTTCGACCTCCAGGCCTCCTTGACAGGCTCAAGCTCATGTTTCTGCCTGGCCGAGGGCTGGCACGGCTCCTCGAAAGAGAACTCGTAAGAGCGGTGGATAGTGCACAGAGAAGGCTATGTTGCCATGAAAGAGGCCACAACGAGTGCTCTGGCCTCGGAACGACCCTAAGCGCTCTGCTCCTTTCAGGACCATGGGCAATATGGGGAAACGTAGGCGACAGTCGGATATATCGGCTCCGACAAGGCGGGCTCAAGCAACTGACAACCGACGACACCTGGATGGCAGAGATGTTGAGAGATGGCGATATCACTCAGGAAGAACTCTCCAATAGCCCCTTTAGAAATGTGCTCACCCAGGCCTTGGGTGGCGGGTTTGAAAGGGTTCATACCGGCATGGAACCGAGCCGCAAAGGGGACATATACCTCATTTCAAGCGACGGGCTCCATGACATGCTCCCAGATGGGGAGATTCAGGATATACTCAAGGCCGAACCCGTCTCGAAGGTGTGCAAGGCCCTGACAGAAAGGGCCCTGGAGCGGGGCGGGCGTGACAATGTGACCATCATCGTCATCCATGTATCAAGATAGGTGAAAAGTTGACCGGCCAAGGCATGAAAGAAGATCATGACAGACATACTCTTCCCATAGGCACCCTGCTCAAGGGCAAATGGGTCATCCTCGAATTCATTGCCAAGGGTGGCATGGGGGAGATCTACCGGGCCCACCAGATCAACATAAAACGGGATGTTGCCATAAAGGTGATCTCAAGGCAGTGGCTTGAGGAGATAAGCGAGGATCCTGAAGAGATCGAAAGCGCCCTGATCCGTTTCAGGCAGGAAGTGGAGACAATGGGGCAGATCCGTCATCCAAATGTGCTCCACATCTACGATTTCGACTCTGCGTCTGTCACGACAGAAGATGGCACAGAAGAAGAGATAGAGTACATCGTCTTGGAATACGTGCCAGGCTCTACCCTTAGGGCCACCATGGCCGAAGAGGGCTGTTATCCCTCGGAAGCGGAGTGCTCCCGGTGGATAAGGCGCTACTTCCTGCCCATTCTCGATGGGGTTCAGGCCATCCACGATGCTGGCATCTACCACAGGGATCTGAAGCCTGAAAATGTGCTCATGGACGGAGATGTACCAAAGATAGCCGATTTCGGTCTTGCAAGGTCTTGCAGATTCGAGTCAAAGACCTGCTCCACGGAGATCAAGGGGACTCCAGCCTATATGGCCCCGGAGCAGTTCATAGACTTCAAGCGCACTGACCAGCGCACGGACATCTACAGCCTTGGAAAGATCCTTTTCGAGGAGATATCCGGAAAGATCCAGCCAAATGACATCCCATTCAAACAGGCCAGGCTCAAAGGGGTGGAGGGATCATTTTTCCGTGCCATGGACAGGATAATCAGCCGAGCCACGGAGGAGGAGCCGCAAAGGCGGTATCAGTCTGTGGCTGAGATGAAGGAGGCCATAGAAGGGGCCCTTGGGCTGACAGACAATGGGAATAAGGATGGAGAGGAACCTGAACCATCCATCCCGGCAAAAGGAAAGGAAAGGGCCAAAAGCCATAAAGCGTGGCAGATACCGAGACAGGCCCTCTATCTTGCCCTCATGGCCCTGATCATCCTCTTGGGAGCCCTGCTGTACATAAACTTGATGAAGCCTTCACACCATAACATCCAATCCCTGCCGGCAGATAACGCCGTCTCGGTCGAGAGGAACATGCCCTTCAAGGATAGGATTTCAGCAGATGGCGACAAGAAGGCCAGGAGTGTCACCTTCACGCTGCCTGCTGTCCTGGATGCCCCAGATGGCGTAAGCCTCCACTTCATCCGGGGAGGGACAATAATGGTCCCCGCAGACTTCCTGGAGCCAGGCGCCACGGGCCCGTGGAGAGAGGCCAAGGTCCCGCCATTCTATATGGATGAGACCCAGGTCACCAATCTCCAGTATGTCAATTTTCTGAACTCCATACTGGAGGGGATCGTCGTAGAGGACCGGGCTGTCAAAAGGGATGGGAAGGTCCTCCTCTATCTGGGAGAGGCCATCCAGGGCTATGAGCCCATTATCTTCACCGAGGGCCGCTTCCGAGTGAAGAAGTCCTCTCATGCGGCATGTCCTGTGGTCAGGATCACAGCCTATGGGGCCGCTTCCTATGCCGAACACTTCGGAAGGCGTCTGGCCACAAAGCTCGAATGGATCTATGCGGCTGCCGAGGCACGACCTTCTGCCCGCCTGCCGGAATCATTCAGTGCACCCTTCAGGTTTCCAGGCTCGGTCCTGACAATGGCCGCAAACCGGCTAGGTATCAGGGGGCTCAACCAGAGTTTCGGGGAATGGGTGCTCGATGCCCTAGATCACCATGAAAAGGGGGCCGGCTATGCGGTCATTGGCGGCTTTGAACGAAAAAATTCAGACAAGGCGCTATTGCCGCGCCCGGTGAGGAGGCAGCCCTGGGAGGCATTTGAAGAGGTAGGCTTTAGATGCGTCAGGGATATAGATTAGCACACAGCTATCCCTGCCATGACATGGCTCAAGGCCCAAAACGGCCTTGTTAGCTTGGCCTGAGAGGTAAAAGTAGATGAAGAGAAAAGGGCTCACGAGGCGCAAGTTTATCAAGGGGGCGGCTGCTGCCAGTGCCGCGATCATGGCCTGCCAGGCCTTTAAAGCCCGGGCCTCTTCATCCGGTGGAATAAGGATAGCCGACCTTGAGGAGAATTCACAGGCGGTTATCTATCGCCTTACAATCGAACGCCGTCCGGCAACGGTAGCCCAAAGACCGTCAAGGCCAATCACCATAAATGGTTCCTTTCCAGGCCCGCTCATACGGCTGAAGGAGGGCAAGGAGGCGGTAATAAAGGTCGTCAATAGGATGGATGAGCCGACTTCCGTTCACTGGCACGGCATCCTTTTGCCTTACCAGATGGACGGGGTGCCTGGTGTGGTCTTCCCAGGCATACCACCCGGCGGAAGCTTCACCTATCGCTTCCCTGTGAGACAGGCCGGTACCTACTGGTACCATTCCCATACAGGCCTTCAGGAGCAGCTCGGCCACTACGGACCGCTGATCTGTGAACCAAGACAGAAAGAGCCCTTTGACTGGGACAGGGAGCACATCGTCCTGCTGTCGGACTGGACCTTTGAGGAGCCTGAGGCGGTACTGATGCACCTCAAGAAGTGGGAGGGCTACTACAACTACCACAAGAGGACCATCGTCGATCTTTTTCGGGATATAGGGCAAAAAGGTCTTTCAAAGACCATCAAGATGCGCTCCATGTGGGCCCGTATGCGGATGAATCCGCGGGATATCGCAGATGTGACAGGGGCTACATACACCTACCTCATAAATGGCATGGGGCCAGAAGAGGGCCATGTCCTTCCGTTCAGGCCCGGTGAGCGGATAAGACTCAGGATCATAAACGCATCTGCCTCCACCTACTTCGATCTTGCAATCCCGGGGCTCAAGATGACCGTGGTCCAGGCTGATGGCCAGAATGTCTCTCCGGTCCCTGTAGATGAACTGAGGATAGCAGTTGCCGAGACCTATGACGTGTTGGTGGAACCAGATGGCAAAGAGGCGTATGCCATCTTTGCAGCCGCCATGGACAGGAGCGGATTTGCCCTTGCAAGCCTCTCCTCCGATCCGGTCCTTAAAGCAAAACCCCCTGCCCTTGGCCCTGTTCCAGAACGGGAGATAATGGGCATGACCATGATGGGCAGTGCGGCCATGCAGGGGGACATGGCTGAAAAAGGTGCAGGGCATGAAATGAAAAAAGGGATGCCAGACTCTCCCTGCGGGGACTGCACCCCTTCTACCACCGAAGACTTTCCTTTTGGCCCTGATGCAGCCATGATAGTAAGGGAGCCAAAGTGCATGATAGGCCAGCCGGGGCTTGGCCTGCCATCGAGGAAGGGAGCAAAAGCGCTCTGCTACAGCGATCTCAAGGCCCTTGATCCCATGAAGGAAAAGGAAATCGACCGCCGGATAGAGATCCATCTTACAGGGAACATGGAGCGTTTCATCTGGAAGATGTTCGCCTGGGACGGCAGGGCCTGGAGCAGCAAGTTTCATCAACTGCTCGACTTTCCCCTGAGCAGTCGTATCGAGATCGTGTTCGTGAACCACACCATGATGGATCATCCCATCCACCTGCACGGCATGTGGATGAGACTGGCAAACGGCCATGACGAGCTGGCGCCCAAGAAACACACCATCAACATAAAACCGGCTGAAAAACTCTGTGTTCAGGTGGATGCCGATGCCTTTGGAAACTGGGCCTTCCACTGCCACATACTCTATCACATGCACACAGGCATGTTCCGGGTGGTAAGATCATGTTAACACCAATGAAGTTTCCCAAAAGCCATGAAAAGGACGGGCTGACCAGCCAATGGCTTGACAGGACTGCCCCATCACCTGCAACCATGCTTGCTGCCATCTTTTCGTCCCTGCTCCTTGCTCTGCTGCCAATGGTAAAAGATGCCACAGGCGGATGTGACACCTATCCGGTAAAGCCGCTTCCAACCAGCTATTACAGCCGCTTTCTAATGGACAGGGCCGAATACGTGACCAGCGGAAGGGATGACAAATATCTCTCCTGGGAGGCCACGGGCTGGATAAGCGGAGAGCATCAGCGTCTCTGGATGGAGGCCGAGGGTGAGCATGACACCGGAAGCTCGGAAGGTGGCGAGCTCGAACGGCTAGACCTGCTCTACAGCCGCATGTTCTCGCCTTTTTGGGATGCAAGGGCAGGCATTGGTTTCATGGGCACATATGGCCCGGACAGCAGGGAGAGATTCTTTGCCGTGCTTGGACTAAAGGGGCTGGCCCCATATATGTTCGAGATGGATTCAAATCTGCGCCTTTCCGATCATGGAGAGCTGCTATGGGATATGGAGGCAGAGTATGAGATCCTGATCACCCAGCGCCTGGTGCTGCAGCCGCGGCTCGATGCACTCTGGTCCTTCAACCGGCTCGGAGAGCTGGGTATAGGGCCAGGTCTTGCCTCCCTGTCGGCAAGCCTCAGGCTCAGGTATGAGTTGACCCGTGAGTTTGCCCCTTACCTCGGCATCTCCTGGAACACCATGACAGGCTCCACGAGGGACATGGCAAGGGACAACGGTGATCCGCGGGACACCACCCGTGTCTTCATGGGAGTGAGATTCTGGTTCTAGAATGGATCAAGGGCCCTTGTGCCTCGCCGTCCTTGTACCTTCTTCCCGTTCATGGAGCATCTGCTCCCTATGGCGCACCTGTTCTATGATCAGCTCTGCATTGCCCTTGGTTATGCCGAGACGCTGCCGATCCTCTTCCAGCTGTCCCATCTCCTCCTGGGTAAGCCGGCCATCTTCATGAATCATCTGCTCCACCTCCAGTTGGAACTGCTCACGCCTCAGCCTGAGCTGTTCGGTGAAACCGGAGGCAATGATACCTGCAGGCAGGGAGACCAGCCCGACCCCAGCTATGGTGATGAAGGTGGCAAAGATCTTTCCCTGGACGGTGATCGGGGTCACATCCCCGTAGCCCACGGTGGTGAGGGTAACGATGGCCCACCACATGGCCTCGGGGATGGATCCGAAGGCCTCGGGCTGGACCTGGTGTTCAAATATGTAGATGCCGACCGATGCGAATATGAGGATTATGAACATCAGCATGACAGAGACCAGGAGTGACTCCGCCTCGTCTCTCAGTACGTCTGCCAGCAGATCGAATGCCACGGAATAGCGGGTGAGCTTGAGGAGCCTCAGGAGCTGAAGCAGCATTAAAAGTGGAGACTGGGAGACCCCAGACATCATGAGAAAAAAGGGCAGAAAGGAGAACAGGTCCACAAGGCCCATAAAGGAAAAGATGTATCCAAGCCTGCATGAGACAGCCCCTTTATCCTTCGGCGACGCTCCCGGACACCTGATGATCCTGTACAGATATTCCACCAGAAAGATCAGGCTTGCCACTGCCTCAGCCAGCCACAGAAGATCCCCGTAACGCTCGGACAGGGTGGGTTCCGTATTCAGGACCAGCAGGATAGAGCTTGAGAAGATGATAAAGATCATGAGGGACCTAAAGGCCCCGGCCGCCCCTGATCCGCCTCTCCTGTAAGGCAACCGTTTGCCCAAGCCGTTTTTGCCCATCTCTTTCGGTTCCGACTCCTGTTTCTTATCCCTATCCTGCACTCCCATGTCACTCATGTCTCTTCACTATAGACCAGGACCGCCTTGATATCCTGCTCTTCCTCCAGATTGCCACCCACAGCCGATGCCAGTATCCCAAAGGTGGCCATGAGCTTTGCATAGTGGAACACGGGAAGTTCCATTCCCTTTCCAAGCCCTGCCCAGCCGCAAAGCACCGAATCGGGCAGCAGGTAGATGATACCGCTGGACAGGATCACGAGATTCACCCAAAATGCAAACATCCCCACGGCCAGGGTGCCGAAGAGCACGATCCGGCTCCTGACCGCCTGTTCCATCATCCGGTCACTGGCGGCAATGCCCTGAAGATTTTGTCCGTAGTATAGCGAGAGTGTTGCCGCCAGGATCACCCCCACCAGGATGAAATCCAGCCAGAACGACTGTATGGCTGCGCCCATCTCCCAGGCCTCGGCACTCAGGAATAGAAAGATTATGGAAACGGCAGTGGCAGCGATGAATCTTCCGAGATGGAGCATCATGAGCCACGATCTGAAGAGAAAGATGTCCCTGGCTATAGCCCCTTTCTCCCTGATCAGCACCTGGAGATAGAACCTCCACCTGCTCCGTGCCGCACCAGCAGTCTCCTCCAGCCTGGGGTCAGCGACCTCCATGAGAAACGACTCTATCTGTCTCTTCTCACCGCGGCTCCAGTCTACAGGGCCGGTGCCGGTCCAGAACTTCCTGGGCCTCATGACCGAGTTCTCACTGTGATCAAGCCCCCACAGATGGCCGAGCACATGGCGCGACAGGGCAAGCAAGGCCCGCTGTACATGCTCTCTGTCCCGATTTTCCACCACCTTTGATGTAGTGATTACAGCGGTCTCCAAGAGATTGGAAGGCACCCCGTTTATCCCCTGCTCGAACCTGGCCTTCAGGGGATAGCTGGTGAGAACGAGCACGAAGTCCAGATTGTACTCGATCTTGACATCAGAGCCGAACTCCAAAAGGAGAAGGGGATCCTTGGGAAGGGCCTTTGGAAAATCGTGTCTCCGTAATACCGAAAGGCGCCAGTCAAAACGGGGAAAGTCCTGTCTCAGCCCCCTGGACAGCTCCTCCTTCAGCCACTCGGCCCATGCCTCTGCCTGATCTTCGGCCGTATCGACTACCAGCCCTATTGTAATGAGTCCGGATCTGCTTCCCATGTGTGCCCTTCTTCCGCCCTTTTGATCGAAGTTGTGCGCCTCTGTGCCGCGTGCCGGAGCTTTGCGTCCTCAGGCCTTTTTGAAGATAATGCGCCGCTGGCTGAACATGAACTCTGCCACGGCTATCACCACATATGATACCACTATCGAGATGAGACAGTGGGGCTTGTTCTGCCAGAGATAGCCGAACAGCACTGCCCATGAGGCCAGACATAGCACAAGGCCTATGAGCGGATAGGCGAGCAGGATCCCTATCTGCCTCCTCAATCTCATGGCCGCGAGATTGATGGCGGCAAAGATGATGAGAAAGGTGGCACTTGAAAAGGAGGAGATGATATCAAGATCCCCCAAATTCACGAAGACCAGGGTGAGGCCGGTTATCACCAGCAGGCTCACCCAGGGGATGTCACGTGTACGTTCACGATGGCCAAAGACCTCGGGCAGCTCCTTTTCCATTGCCATGACCTGTGCCAGCCTGGCAGTGCCGAACATGGTGGCATTGATGGCAGAGGCAGTGGAGAGGAGGGCACCCAGGCCGATCAGCATAAAACCTGCATGCCCGAGAAAGGGTTGGGCCGCCACGGCAAGGGCATACTCCTTGTATCTTGCTATCTCTTCAGGGGTCAGATTGCCAACGGCAACCAGGGCCACCATTATGTAGATGATGGTGGTTATGACTATGGAGATCTTTATGGAGCGCGGAAGGTTCCGCTCGGGATCCTCCATCTCGTTTACGGCGTTTGGTATTAGCTCAAACCCCTCATAGGCCACGAAGATCAGGGCTGCCCCCATCAACAGCCCGCCCATCCCCTTGTTGAGTACCGGCAGGAGGTGTGAGGGCTCCACAAAGAAGAGGCCCACTGCGGCAAAAAGCCCCAGTATGATCACCTTGGCCATGACGATCAGATCCTCTGTCTGGCCGGCCGCCTTGACCCCGTAGAGGTTTATGCCCAGGAACATGGCCAGGATGCCAGACTCCAGCAGGTGGTGGATTGGCGCCTCTTCAGGCCGGGCGCCAAGCATGGCGCTTCCATAGACGGCAAAGGTGAATGAGTACAGGGCCATGGTCCCGAGATAGCCCATGATGAGGAGCCATCCCCCAAGGCCTGCTATGTTTCTGCTCCTGAAGGCGTACTCTAGATAGGTGAAGCTTCCGCCATCTGATCTGTAATGGAGGCCAAGCTTGGAATAGGACATGCCGGTGAAAAAGGCGATTATGCCTCCGAGCAGAAAGGCTATTGGAGCAGCGTTTCCGCTGAGGCTTACAGAAAGGCCGAGCACGGAGAAGATACCGCCTCCAACCATGCCGCCTACGCCCATTGCGACCAGTTCCTTGAGCCCCAGCCTCTCGGAGCCGGCCCTGTTGCGTTCCTCTTCTTTTAGGCCCATCTATGCCATCCTCCTCTACACTGCTGTTGCCTTGTCTCCTGCATGATCCCCGTGCCGAACGGCCCCCTTTGTGAAATCTGCCACAAAACTGGTGGCAGGCCTCGAGAAGACCTCCTCCACACTGCCTGACTGCTCGATCCTTCCCCGGTTCATGACAGCCACACGATCTGCCAGGGCAAAAAGGTCTGAAAAGTCATGGGTCACCATGATCACCGTGGTGCCGAAATCCCGGTGGATCTGCCCGAGCAGTCCCCTTACACTCTGCCTGCTGGAGGGATCGAGAGAGGACAGGGGCTCGTCCAAAAGCAGCAGCCTCGGCCTTACTGCCAGGGCCCTGGCCAGGGCCACACGCTGTTTCTCCCCTCCAGACAGGTTGACCACCCCCCTCTTTGAAAGGTGGCTGATGCCAAGCCTATCCATGAGCTCTTCTACCAGACCATCTCCGGCCCTGTCCCCACTTCCCTGCCCCCCGTTTCCGGCACCCTTTATGTACCGCAGGCCAAACTCGATATTTCCTTGAACGTCCAGGTGGGGAAACAGGGAGAAATCCTGATACACGATGGACACGGGCCTTCTTTCCGGGGCAAGCCCGGTGATCTCCAGGCCCTCCAGGAAAATGGCCCCTCTCCGTGGTTCCACAAGGCCGGCAACCGCCTCGAGCAGCATGGTCTTGCCCGCACCAGTCGGACCGACCACGGCAAAGAACTCCTTGTGGGCCACATGAAGGTCCAGAGGACCAAGACGAAACCCTCCACAGGCGACCTCGAGCCCCCTAATCGAGATCATTGGCTCACTTGCCACTCAAATCCCCCCTTGCCCCATCTTATCAGGCACCAACCCTCAAGGGCCTGTTGAGTAGCCTCAGGAGCACAAATAGCCCAAGGCTTACCATTATGAGCAGCACGGCCACAGGCATCGCGAAACGCATACCGTAAGCAGTGAAGCGGTCAAATATGAGCACCGGTGCGATCATCGGGTGGTAGGCCACGATTACCACGGCTCCGAATTCGCTGAGTGCCCTTGCCATACACATTATGAGGCCTACCAGGATGGAGCGCCAGGCAAGGGGCAGCGTAACCCGGAAGAAGACGGAATGGACAGGGGCCCCAAGGCTGCGGGCCACCTTTTCAAGGCGTTCCGGTACGGCCTCGAAGCCGTTCTTCACCGTATTCACATAGAAGGGAAGCCCCACAAAGAGCATGACAGCTGTTATGCCTGTAAGAGTGCCCATAACCTCGATTCCGGCCTGCTGAAGCAGCCTGCCAAACCAGCAGTGCGGGCTTGAGGCCACCAATATGGCGATACCTATGACAGGATGGGGTATCATGATGGGAAGGTCCACTATCCCCTCAGCCAGCTTCTTGCCGGGAAAGCTGCTCCTGGCAAGGAGATAGGCAAACGGGGTGCCCATTACGAAGGAGCATGCAGCAGCAAGTCCTGCCGCGCTGAAGCTCACCTTAAGACTATCGAGCACCTGGGGATCCTTTAGGGCATCGACCATGCCCTGAAGCGAGGTCTGGACGAAGAGCTCAGACAGAGGGAGCAAGATGACCAGGGCCGAGACCAGCACACCGGTTGCCATAACCCCCTTGAAGGCCAAGGCTGCCCCGTTCATGAAAGCAGACCTCTTGCTTGGGGAGCCAAGGCAGCACTCATCTGTCCACTGCCACCCATTTCCGCAGGGTTTCCGGCACCCTGTGCAGCACCTCCTGGGACGAGACCCTGCACGGGACTATCGGGGGCTGGCCATTGGCGGCCAGTATCTTAAGCCCCCCTTCGGGATCGAAGAGATATTCCAGAAAGGCCAGTGCTGCCTCGCGATTTGGGGCACCATCTATCATGGTGATTCCATAGACGCATGAGCGCCCCCTTCGTTCTATCCAGGTGCCCGGGCGTTTTCCCGTAACCCTTACCCTGGCCTGGGCATAGAGGTCATCATAGTTTGGATTCCCCAGGTTTATCTCGTCTGGAAGCTCCAGGTACTTGAGCCCGTGCTGCACTGCAACTGACAGATACTCCCAGGCATAGTCCAGATGGCCCGTGCGCAACATGGCAATTAGCTCCACGGACTTTGGACGCACATTCCTGACAGGCCTGCCCTCTATAAGCCTCTGGTACAGTCCTGGCCGTTTGTAATACTTTTCGGCAAGCTGCATCACCATGAGGCTCCTGTATCCGCAAGGGTCCAGGTTTGGATCCGAATGGCCCCAGGCCACATCATCCCTGGCCAGGATCTCGAACCAGTTGCCGGAATTGATCTGGTCGGCATAGCGGCTCCTTTCCGTGTAGCAGAGCACCAGGCGATTGGTGGCAAAGCGCACGTTCCAAGAGGCCTTTTCAGGGATGAGGTTCTCGTCTATGACCAGGTAGTCCGCTGCCGCCATGATGTCCGCCGGTTTTCCGAGCTCTGAGATCATCCGGGCCATCTTGGTGCTTCCGCCGGCCTCGCGTTGGATATCGACCTCGGGATGGAGTGCCTCGAACTGCCTCTCCATCTGAGAAAATGGCACAGACAGGCTGCCTGCATGAAAAATGATGAGCCTGCCCGCAGGGCCATTGCACCATCCGGACGATGAAATAGCTGTCAGGACAAGCATGACGGCGGCAAGGAGCACCATGCACGCACCCTGCAGTCCTGCTGCTATCTGCCTACTTGCCATCCTGAAGACGAGATGCCGACACATCCACTCCCCCTCTTGTCGTACTGTCTGCCATGTCGCATTGACTCTTAACATTGCTCTCAATTGCCCTTAACAGGGATTGAAAAAAGTGAGCAGCTCCCACAAAAACTTCTCAGGAGAGCAGAAGGCAACTATACCAGAGCCCATCCCGCCATGCCAGCACGTCTGCCGGTACAGCCTCCAGGGAGGCATAAGGGCCAAGGCCTGTATATTGGGGTTAGCCGAATGTGTCCAGCTGCTTGTCTATCCTGTCGGCGAGACTCCTGTCAAACAGTGATATGGTAGGAAGTAGCCAAAAGAGCTGGTATCTATGGTCGCCATCCTTGTTCTTGCCAAAATATGCCAGAGAAAGCCTTCCAAAACCGGTATCCTTCTCTATCTTCTTCGCCTCTTTAAGAAACTTCCTGATTCCGCCGGGCAAGGCCGACAGGGCCACGGGCTTGCCCTCCTGGCCGCGCTGTCTGCGCAACTCGGCTGCAGTGCCTAGACTTCTGAGGGCATCTATGACATTGTGACACTTGGCCTTTTTCAGGAATGCTGTCAGGATGCTGCCGGCAGGTACCCTCAAGACCTCGGTATCCTCTCCATCCTGCCTGAGATCAGCCACCAGATAGGCACGCCCTTCGCTCATCTCGATATGTGCATAGAGCTTCTGGTCACCCTTCAGATCATTCAGGAGCTCCAAGACCTCGAACCGGCTGCCATCCCTACTATAACTGTCACCTGAGGCATGCCTACCGGCCTCTGATGTAAAAAAGGTCCTGTTGCCATCCTTTTTACCCAGTACCAGATCAAATCCCCAGCGCTTGAGAGCCTTGAGAGAGAACTGCCTCTCCCTTTCCGGATGTCCCAGGGTCTCGAAAACCAAGGTGTTGTTGACTTGCTGCATTCTGAGTTCGGTAATAGCCATTTTAGTCTTTTTACTACCTCCTTCTTTTTTTCGTCAAAAAACGTAAGCATCACCCCTGCCTTGTCCAGAACCGACTGAGGATTTATTCAAAAAAACTGCAACAAGCACTACTGTCCGAGTTTGGATGAATAAAAATTCAGAACGTAACTACTTGACATAACAAGTTAAAAAAAATAATCCGATTTCCACTCCTTGACATTTGAAAACACTGACCAATCTTTTGAATCCGTAACGATTGTTACGTTTTTGGAATAAGATTTAAAAATCTAAAAAACAAAATTGTAAAAGGAGGAGAACTAAAGCATGACGGATGAAAAAAGATCGCCACGGAAAGACAAAGACAGAGATTTTTCATGGGGAGAGGTGGAGAAAAACTGGAAGCTCCACCTGATACTTGGCCTCTTCTTTGTGGCCACTGGGACCATAGGGCTTGTGGTCACCCCTTTAGCCACCCTGTCATCAGTGCTCCTGTTTGCGGCTTTCATGTTGACCGGCGGGATATTCCAGCTGGCCGAGGCAATCAAGGCAACAGACGGCTGGAAGAGCAGGCTGCTCCATATAGCAGGCGGGCTGCTCTACATTGCAGGAGGCGCTGTCACGATATGGAATCCTGTTGCAGCCTCCCTTGCGCTCACCCTGATTCTGGCTGCTTCGATCCTGGTAACGGGAATTCTCAGGGTCATAATATCCTTCCAGCACAGACATGAGATGAGGGACTGGATAGTCCTGCTCATAAGCGGTTTGGCCTCGATTGCCATTGCCGTTCTGATCGGAATCTCATGGCCCTACTCGGCCCTGTGGACCCTGGGGCTATTCATCTCGATTGACCTGATCTTCAATGGATGGGGCCATATCATCGTGGCACTTGGGGCCAGGAGACGTGCAGACATAGAGGAGCAGGCGGCACATCTTGCCGCCGGGCCCATGACAGGCTCCGAGGCGAAAAAGGCCGCCTAAGTCGGCAGACGGCCATCTATGCCCACAAAATGACAAAAAAGAAGATCCAAGGAGGTACCAGGAAGATGATTCAGACAAAAGTACAGAAAGACTCCCTTAAAACCAAAAAGGTTCAAGCCGTTGCCGCCCTTGCTGCCGTTTTGATGGTATTTTCATTGCTGCCTATCGGCCCGGATACAACTGCCTACGGATCAGGAGGCAGACAGGATGAAAAGACCCTTGATGCCGCCTCCAAGGCCAAGCCATTGACATCTGCCCAGGTCTCCAGGCAGGCGGTCAAAAGAGAGAAAGAGCGTGCAGAGGACGTAAAAAAGAGCCTCAACCAGAAGGCCGTAATGGCGGTTGCCGACACCTACAAGGTTCTGGATCTGCTGGATCAGAAGAAGACCGATGAGGCCCTGTCCCTACTGAAACAGGTGATAGGCGAGCTGGAGGTGATCCTTGCTGCCAATGAAAAGGCCGCCCTCATCCCGATAAACAGCTATCATGTGGTTGTGGATGTTGACCTTCCCCCTGACCAGATCAGGCTCAAGATAAATGAGGCCAAGAAGATGCTGAATACCGGCGATGTCCAGGGGGCCAGACTACTTCTCAATGCCCTTGCAAGCGAGATCGACATCATAATAGAGCAGCTGCCTCTCGGCACCTATCCGGATGCCATGAAACTTGCATCCAAATACATAGTGGATGGCCGGATCGACGAGGCCAGAAGCGTCCTATCCATTGCCCTCAACTCCATGGTGGTAAAGACCCTTGTGATCCCCCTGCCCCTGGTGCGGGCGGCAGATCTCATAGAGGCGGCATCCAAGACCGCAAAGAGCGACAAGGAACAGGCAGACAGATACCTGGAAGAGGCCAAACGGCAGCTCGAGATTGCCAAGGTGCTCGGATACGGAAAGAGCGATGCCAAGACCTATAAAGACCTTGAAGATCGGATAGAGGCCATCCAGAAAGAGATCAAGGGCAAGAACAAGACGGAGAAGATGTTTGAAGAGCTAATGAACAGGCTAAAGGAGTTCAGGAAGAGGCTTGCCGGAAACAGCTAAGTACACGAGCAGCAGAGAATAGCACGAAAAAGGCCCGCTGAGTCCATACACAGCGGGCTTTTTATTTCCCTCAAATTCAGAAGAGAGAAAAAATTTTCCTGAAAGAAAATTCCATTGTTGTAATTTTTTACAATTCTCAAAAATTAACAACCATAAAACCCTTTATATTTCAACAGAAAAGCTCAGTTTATCAAGAATTTTTAGCATGCTTATTGCTAACCTCCTTTTTCAAAAGAGATAATCTCATGGAGGAATAGCAATGCAGATACTTTTGCGCATCCTTTCGGGCTCCTTTTTACTAGTACTCTTCCTTGTCTCCAATGTTTCCGCCCTACCCTTTACATTTGACACCAGCAACCAGGGTTGGGAACAGGCCTATATAGGCAGACCTACAGGAACTACATATGATCAACTCTACCCGAATGAAGGGGCAGACTGGGCTTCCAGTGGCCATGACAATCCGGGAGGGCATATTTATCAGACCGCAGCAGGCATAGAAAAACGGGCCTACTGGATGGGCTTCAATGGTTCCAACAGCCTAGGGGACCTTACAGGCATGGAGCTCGTAACAGATATATGGAGTACAAACAACTGGCAAACCATCGCCAATGGGTCATATGGGGATGACGGCAATGTCTATGCCAGGTGGGTGATAGCCAAACAGGTTGGAACAGCATCTGATGGAAAGCCAACCTATAACATGTATGTCTCCAAAAGGGATTTCAGCATCAACATGAATACACTGAATGGCTGGGAGACGCACTCTATCATCTTGAAAGAAGAGAACTTCTTCCGGTGGCCAAATTATGATGCTGGCACCCAGGGCTTTTATGACCTGCTGACAGACTATAGCAGCATAGGCCTTTACTTATTCAGTGGATCGGACGAAATTTCAAACTATGATGGAGGCACAGGAACTTGGAATGCAACTTATCAACTCCTCCATTACGGGGCTTATTCGAAAGATGGAAATGAAACTATATGGGCTTTGGATAATTTTCATGCAGCACCTGTGCCTGAGCCTGCTACGCTCTTTCTTTTTGGCACCGGACTGATCTGTATCATGGGAGTAGGCAGGAAGTTAAGATTGCAAAAAACAGGGGAATAAGCTTCACTTTTAGCTTCTAATAAAAGGACAAAATAGAAAAAGGGATTGCGGCAGCTGCCGCAATCCCTTTATTTATTTTATTGCATGGTGCCCCCGGCACGATTCGAACGTGCGACACCAGGATTAGGAATCCTGTGCTCTATCCCCTGAGCTACGGGGGCGGATGGTGTGGTCCATTTAACTTATGAGGCTGCCATTGTCAAGAAAAGCCAAAGGAAAGGAGGAAAAACCATCATGACCCTGGATCACTCTAAGAAAAAGGCTGCAGGAGACGGGCTGATCCTGGGAGTTGAGACCTCCTGTGACGAGACAGCAGCGGCAGTGGTGGCCAGGGACGGAAGTGTATTGAGTAATGTGGTGGCCTCTCAGGTGGATATACATAGCCGTTTCGGGGGCATAGTGCCGGAGATCGCATCCCGAAAACATGTGGAGGCCATAGTGCCTGTGGTGGAAGAGGCCCTTTTGCGGGCAGGGTGTAGCCTGGATGATCTTTCCGCCATAGCTGTCACCCAGGGCCCTGGGCTGGTAGGGGCCCTGGTGGTGGGGCTCTCCTTTTCAAAGGCCCTGTCCATCCCTCTTGGCCTGCCCCTTTGCGGTGTGAACCACATCCAGGCCCACCTCCTGTCTCTCTTCCTCAAGGATATCGCCCATGAGGGCAGGAAAGGCCCTGTGCCGGACTTTCCGTTCATCGGTCTCGTGGTATCTGGGGGACACACCAGCCTCTATCATGTGAGGGGGCCGCTCGACATGGAACTCCTTGGCAGCACCAGAGACGATGCGGCAGGCGAGGCCTTCGACAAGGTGGCCAAGCTCCTTGGGCTGCCCTATCCGGGAGGGCCGGTCATAAGTGCCCTGGCAGAAAGGGGCTCTCCGGAGGCATTTTCGTTCCCGAGGGCCAGGCTGCCCAAGACCCCCTTCGACTTCAGCTTCAGCGGGCTCAAGACAGCCGTTCTCCAAAAGGTGACAGAGCTTTCAAACAGGGATGAAAGGATCCCGGTAGAGGATATCTGTGCATCCTTCCAGGCAGCCGTTGTGGATGTACTGGTGGAAAAGACCCTGATGGCGGCATCCGAGTATGGGCTCCGGACGATAGTGGCAGCAGGCGGGGTTTCAGCAAATCCCATGCTAAGGCAGCAGATGAATCGCAAGGCCGAAGAGGCCGGGATAGCCTGTTTCTTCCCAAGGCCGGAATTCTGTACCGACAACGGTGCCATGGTCGCCTATGCAGGCTGGTTCATGCTGGAGGCGGGGATGACCCTGGCACCGGATGCCGACGTCTACTCAAGACTCGCTGTCTAAGTATAGGGATAAGGCCCAGGGGCCGGTGCAAGCAAGACAGGAAAGGCTGCCCTTCATGCAGACAGCCCGGCTTTCAACTTTCCCCATGGAAGTCCGATAAAGGATTAGATCAGGGGTGATGGTAAAGGCTGGCCAGCCACCCGATATGAGGGTCTTTGCCCTTGAGGCCAGACCCACTTGTGAATGAAGGCCGGCTATCGGCTGAAAATCCCAAAGAACAAAGGGCGGTCATGCAGGAGAGGGTTCAAGGAAAACAACCCAGAAAGTACTGGCGGCGGCACGAGCGGCTCGATCTTTCCATAGAGTGCGATTTCAGTGACGGGGTTCGCTGTTTTACGGAGAACCTGGTGAATCTGAGCCCAGGAGGCGCCTGTGTCTCCATCCCAAGGGCGGTGGAGCCTGGCACCAACATCACCATGGTGCTCCCCTCCATCCCACCGGTCAAGGTCCTGGGTGTGGTCAAGTGGTGCCGCAAAAAGGGGATAAAGTATCTGGTGGGGGTTCAGTTCAAGGAGCTTGACTCCAACCAGAAAGAGAGCATAAAGGAACTCATAAGCTCCATATTCTGGAGGAGCCAGGCACGCTGACCAGGATGTCCAGGATGCCCGCATGGGGGCTCTTGGCACTGCTGGCCTCTTTTTTCTATTTTTTCTACTTTAGTAGCCTTGGATTTCGAAAGAGCTGGAGAAATCCGTCTGGCCTCACCTCTGCCAGGAGCTTCTTGGCCCTTTTGGAGATCTCTATCATGTGCTTAGAGCCCTCTGATTTGCCATCCCAGAAGAGGATGACACAGTCGGCCGCCTTCAGCAGCACCTCATTTCGCATCATGGTGGCCTTCAAGCCATGCTTCTCCCATTCAGACGGGATGATCTTGAATTCCATCCCGTGCTCCTGGGCATATCTCTCCCCCAGCCTGTCGGCCCCTGGGGCATTGCCTGAAAGTATGATGTCTCCAGGGACCAGGAGCTTATCAAGTACAGAGGCCACAAGCTCGTATGACTCTATGCTTCTCGAACCGCCGACTGCTATCTTTGCCATATCTTAAAATCTCCTTGATGCTCCTCTTTATACCTTCAAAAGGGGCTATATGCAAACCAGATCGGATAGCGCCTGGCCAGAGCCCGATTTTCCCTGTCCTGGCCATAAAAGCCGGTTGTTGCCAGACGGACATGGTGTTACCATTGTGCCGTTTCGTACAGACTCATAAACTCCTTGACCCGAGGATCAGCCTTTAAACCGAACCTGCAGCTCTGCAGGAAGCCGGCCGAGGGCTGACAAAAAACCAAAGGGAGGATCAGGCCCCTCAATGACCCTAGACGATCTGACAACAGGCCATAAGGGCAGGGTTATCAGGATCAACGCCTCTGGCCCCTTCAAAAAAAGGCTCCTAGAGATGGGCTTCATAAATGGGGCCGAGGTGGAGGTGGTCAAGTATGCCCCTTTAAAGGACCCGGTGGAATACCTGGTAAAGGGCTATCACATAAGCCTCAGGCATGAAGAGGCCAGGCAGATCGAGGTGGAGAAGATCGAATAGTATCAATCAGGATCTACTGTATCCTTGATGATCTCCTTCACGTTCTCCAGGGTGTAGAGGACATCGTGCACCGTGGCCGACGGGTGCTCCTCGCAGAAATGGTCTATGGACTCCAAAATCCTGTCGGTCAAGGTCTCGAACTCCTCCAGAGTGAGGGTAGATGCGGGCTCAGCGGCTATGAGTCTGTCGAGATCGATGCCGTGATATTTAAGAAGCTCTTCCTTGATGGCCTCGAGCTTTCTGGGTTTCTTATGCCTTGCCTTGGGCCGTCCGCCCATGCGAAGTATCTTTGTCATATAAGTTTTGCTCCCGGCTGCCATACTCTCCCCCTCTGGATCAGGAAGGAGCCCTAAAAGGAGACACCAACTGGGGGGTATCTCCTGGGTGTGCAGCCCGACTATTCTTTTATTTTCTATTTTACATCAACAGTGGATGAAAAGGCAACTCAATGATGGGATCATGGGGCGCCTGACAAGGTTAGCGTCCGCCCACACCTGGAGGACTCCAGCCCCCGATGCCCAGCAGCTCCAGGTAGATCATGAAGGAGGTATCATCGTCGTTATTGTTCATCATGGCAGTGATGGCCCAGCAGGAGGACTGATACCTCACACCGTAACGAGAGGAGACCTCCTCCTTTGTGCGAAAATTTCTGGAGGCATGATAGTAGAGGGTGATGGCCCTGGTGATATGGGCATCAAGGCCTATGTTTCCCGTCTCTATGTTGGTGAGATTGTTGTAGCGGTAATCGAAGTAGAGCCTGCTGTTGTTTAGCATCCGGAAGAGGAGATCCCCATGGATGTTGTGCCATCTGAATCTATGATCGTAATGGTTCCAGGCCGTATCGTATCTCAACAGAAAGTTCTTTACAGGCTCGAACTCCACCTCCCCGAACAGATCGGACCATCTGTGCCTGGGAAGCTGCCTTGCCAATTGGTATGCTGGCTCCTTTTCTATGTTGTAGTTCTGGACCAGATTGAACCGAAACAGGTCTCTAAAAAGGATGGGGCCGCCATCTTGCACCTTTTTCCTGCTCACAAAGGAGAGAATGGAGAAGGAGACCCTGTGGACATTGTCATATACGTCCCACCTGTCTATCTTGGGGACATCCTTCATGCTGGCATCTGAGCGATAGATATATCTTATCCTTGGCATGATGGAGTGGCGCCAGCTCGTTGACGACCGCTCACCATAGACACGGGCAAAGGTCTTGCTGAGATCTGCCTCGATCCGCCCCCTGAGTTTGTTGGAGGTATCGTCTATCTTGCCGGTGTCGTTGTCCCCATATGTGAAGTACATGGTATCTTCCAGCACACCCGTTAGGACCAGATCCCCCCAGTTGAAGAGATCCACGGGAAGAGAGACGGATGGCTCCAGGATGAGCCTGTGCTCCCTGCTCCCCTCATCCCGCCAGTAGTCGGTGTAATCGAAATCAACCGCATAGTAGAGCCCGGTATCCATGAGCTCTTCCTTGAAATTGTGGAAAAAGGCGCTGGGGAATATCTGAACCGTGGTATCGCGATCACCCACGTTGTGGTTGTCGTTGAAACGGCCATGTGCACCAAGAAAGGTATCCTCCGAGTTCCGTGTGACCTGGGCATAGCTCGGCCTTATATTGTTGCTGGCCTCTGCCAGGGAGCGGCCGAAGTTGTTCCGCATTATCCGGTTGCTCTTGGTGAAGTCCATCCCTCCTTCGTTGAACTCGGTGAGAAAATCCCTGTCACTTACCAGGTCCACATCGAGCTTTGCCTGGAAGTCCAAGGGCAGCTCCTGGTCCATCTTGCCCCTGAGCCACCAACGATAGCTGTTGCCTCTGGTGTAGCCGTCGTCATCGTAGTCGTTGTCATCCTTGTCATCGCTCAAGAATGTGTACTGGAATACGGCCCTGTCCTCCTGGGTGAACCTGTGACGGTACTCCACGGTCTGCATCCAGCCCCGTTTGGACATGTAGTGGCCTGTGAAGGTCATGTCCTGACTATCGTTCAGGACCAGGAAGAAGGGGATGGCTATGCCGAAACCGCTCCTGTCGGAGTTGGTGTACTCAGGAAGCAGCAGACCCGTCTTCCGATAGCGATTTATGGGTACGTACATGATGGGCGAGTAGAGGACCGGGATCTTTCTGATATCGAAGGTGGCATGCCTCGCCCAGGCATCACCCTCTATATTCAGCTTGAGGTCCTTGCACCAAAAGCGCCAGGCCTGCTTTGGCAGAGGGCATGTGCTTATGGTGGCATCCTCTGCGTGGTACTCCTCCACGCCTACCTTTTCTATTCTTTCGGCTGTCACATAGATGTTGTTGCGCTTCAGGAACAAGAAGGCGTCCTCGATCTGGCCGGTACGCGTGGCAAGGTCGATACTCCCCTTTGACCCCTTGAGCACGTCCTGATCCATGTGGATCACCACATGCCCATAGGCCATGATCTTGTCTCCGGCCTTGTCGAAGATGATCTGATCTGCAAAGACCTTGAGCTTGTCCCGCTCCACCCTGACCTTTCCGATTCCCACCACCACCTGGGAGCCGTGATAGAAGGTGAGCTGGTCTGCCTCTATGATCCATGGCTTTTCCTCCTGGCCGGCTACGGCAGGCAAAGGGGACATGAAGAGAAGTACCGGCAGAAACAGGAAGGCAACCATTGCCTTTGCCCGAACCAGGCCCATTTCAATGGCCTTATACAAGGGATGAGGGCATGAAGATCTTCTCATAGAGATTCTGGGCATATCTATCTGTCATACCAGCTATGAAGTCACAGACATGGCGTTCATAGGGGGCCTCATCCTCGAAGGAGCAGATCTCCTCCTCAAAGAGTTTTCTGCTCTCCCGGTAGAAGGCATCCTTGTTCTTGAGGAAGTATTCGAACAGGTCGAGCAGGAGCTTTCTGGCCTTTTCGAACTCATTGTGGACCTGGGGTGCCCGATAGACATTATCATAGAGAAAGGCCCTGAGACTCAGCATGGTGTGCATCATCACATCACTGATGGCGAGCTCCATCTTCTCAGGGGTCACCACGGTACTCGCTATGACGTCCTTTATCATTGCAGAGATCCTCTGGCCGTGGGTATCGCCCAGGACCTCGGTGATCTCGGATGGCACAAAGGATGCCTTTATAACGCCGCTCCTTATGGCGTCGTCCAGGTCGTGGCTCAGATAGGCTATCACGTCTGCCACGCGCACCACCCTGCCCTCAACTGTCTGGGCACGCTCGCCAGGCACCCGCGGCATGATGTCTCCAAATCCCTTGGAGTGTTTGAGTATCCCGTCTCTCACCTCCCAGGTGAGGTTGAGCCCCTTGCCGCCGTTTTCCAGTATATCCACCACCCTGAGGCTCTGGCGGCAGTGTGTGAAACCGCCAGGGACGATCTCGTTGAGCACTGTCTCGCCTGCATGGCCGAAGGGGGTATGGCCGAGATCGTGACCGAGGGCGATGGCCTCTGCAAGATCCTCGTTCAGCTTGAGGGCCCGGGCTATGGTCCTTGCGATCTCGGAGACCTCAAGTGTATGGGTAAGGCGGGTGCGGTAATGGTCACCCATGGGGGACAGGAAGACCTGGGTCTTGTGTTTGAGCCTCCTGAAGGCCTTGGAATAGACGATCCTGTCCCTGTCCCTCTGGAAGGCCGTCCTGATATGGCATGAGGGTGCAGGGATGCGTCTGCCCCTGGACTCGGAACTGAGACAGGCATGCGGGCTCAGAAACTCCCTCTCCCTAAGCTCTATCTCCTCCCGAACAGTGAGCACAGGAGGACTCTTCTTGCTCAGACCTGCCCGTTCATACATGGAGACAGGTTATAACCAGATTGGGACAATGAGGCAAGTTTTCCCCCCTTTTCCACCGATCAGAATATGTCACCCTTGGCAAATAGCTGCCGGTGGACCCAGATGTCCGCCATCAGATAGATGGAGATCAAAAAGGCGTAGATCCTCAGTGCCCATATCGGACCTACAAGGCCCAAGAAGGCCGAGGCGAGCAGCATGAGCACGAAGGGGGAGAGAAGAAACTTTCTGAATCGGGACAGATCCCTCTTTCCCTCCATGATGGCCCACATGTCGAGCCCCTGCACCGCAAACTCGGCAGCAAGCACCAGCACCACCCACAACCTTTCCCGATCCTCCACGAAGGGCAGAAAGCCAAGGGCGGTTAGGGGACAGGCTATAGAGAGGAGAAGCTCGAAGGCTGCAGGCAACCCCCTTCCAAGGATTCCTGGCAGGGCTGCTGCCGCATATTGATAGCCGGATACGAGGGTGATGCCGACGATGATGATTCCATAGACCAGATTGGCATGGTGGGCCTTGAGGGCCAGGGCGATGACAAGGCCTGCCGCTTCAAAGATCAGGGCGACTTTCAATCTCTCGGTGATGCCCCCTGACCTGAAATAGACGGTTACCGCCAGAAAGACGGTGGCCACGAGCAGACCTGCCAGAAAGGCAATTGTGATATATCTGTCCGGGAAGGTATCGGTAAGCAGGATGAGCCCCACTCCAACCATCTGGAGAGTCGTCTTCACCTTTGCCAGTTCCGTAACCTTCAGGCCCTTTGCATCGGGCCTGGCAAAGCGGCGCATCTCGGTGACCAGAAACTCCCTGAAGAATATGGGCCATATTATCCACATGGGCAGGATGCCCATCTCGGCAAGGGGCACAAAGGCCACTGCAATAAATATCTTGTCGGCTATGGGATCCAGCAGCTTGCCAAGGGGGGTGCTGCCGTAACGCCTTGCAAGGAGTCCGTCTAAGTAGTCGGTAAGGCCGAGGGCCAGCAGGATAAAAAGGCCGATCATCCTGGAGGTGGGCCCGCCGTAGAATAGAAAGAGCGGCAGGGGCAGCAGGACTATCCTGAGTAGCGTTATCTGGTTGGCTGAAACCCTCATCTCTTCTCCATCCGGACGAGCATGGCGGCCGCAGGAGATCTCGTCTCGCCACCCTTTTCGAGCCACAGCCTGTAGAACTCCTGTAACAGGTCTCCACGGGCAGCACTCAGCTCCTGGAGATCCCTGATGAATGCCCGGTAGTGCTTGGCAGGACCTATCTCAAGCTGAACGAGCAGCGGCTCACAGAAGTACCAGGTACATCTGTAGGGCCTATTGGGTCTTGCAAGCACGCATCCCTTCTCCCCTATGAACTGACATATGGCCTCATGGTCCACATGCAGGTCATATCTGGGGATCTTCAGGCCCATGGCCAAAAAGACCACCACATCTCCGAATTCCGGAAATCCGAACTTGTTTGCGCAACATACCGTCCCGCAATAGGGACAGACCTTGGAGGTATACTCCTGTATGAGCGGATCGAGACGGTCAAAGGCTGCCTTCAGTCTCGGCACCTTTGAAAACACCGGGGCCAGCTCCTCGGAATAGCTCCGGAAAAAGTCCTCGATCTCGGCAATGCCTCTCCAGAAGGCCTCCTCATCCCTGTAGTCCAGGCGGGGAAATACGGTTGAGTCGAAACCTACGACCATGTCCTCAATCCTCTAAGGCCTCTGGCGGCCGACCCTTTTGCCGGCCATTTTCAGGTATATCTCTCATATCCTGCCTCTTTCAGCCCCTTTACAAGCTCCCTTACCCTATCGAGCTGATCCCTGGGGCAGACCAGCACGGCATCTCCCTCACAGACCGCCACCATCTTCTTGAGCCCGATGGCTGCCACCAGGGTATCGCCCTCGGACATGATGAGGCTGTCATGACAGTCCAGACAGTAGGCAGTGCCTGAGACCGCATTTGCCTGTCCATCCTTTTCGGCCACATGATAGTAGCTCTCCCAGATCCCCATGTCATGCCACTCGAAGCTGCAAGGAAAGACCACCAGATTGAACCTGTCGAGGGGAGAGCGGATGGAGTGGTAGCGCACCAGCTTCTCCACCACTGCCGTGTCGAACGGGTCGTCAGGAAGCCGCAGGTAAATATCCTCCCAGTCGAGGGGTTCGTCCTCGAATGCCTCCACAAGGTCCGTCCAGGCAGGAAATAGGCCGGTTGTCAGGATGGACCTCAGGGTGCGGCAGCAGAAGGTGAATATGCCGCTGTTCCATAGGAACCGGTTTGAACGCAGATATGAGGCAGCGGTCTGGGGATCGGGCTTTTCATGGAAATCCACCACCTCCATACAGCGATGCCCCTGGCACTCGGCCAGGGTCCCTCCGGCCTCTATGTAGCCGAAATTGGTCTCCGGCCTGTCAGGCCTGATTCCGTAGACCACCACAGAATCGTGACGGCCAGCCCAGTCGATCCCCATCTCCATCGTCCTGCAAAAGGCATCCACAGGCCTTATGATATGGTCTGAGGGGAACACACTCACCACCGCCCCTTCATCCCTGTTGCCGATCAAGAGGCTGCCCCATATGGCTGCCGCTGCCGTCCCCTTGGGGCTCGGCTCTGACAGGATGTTGTCTTCCGGGATGCCGGTGATCTGGGAGAGAACGGCCTTTCTGTGAAAGGGCTTGCATACCATGAGTATACGATCTGGAGGATAGAGGTTGAGGAGTCTTTCGACTGTCTGGACGAGCAGTGAGACCTCCCCATGTATCCTGAGAAACTGCTTTGGGAAGTGCTCCCTGCTCTTAGGCCAGAGCCTGGTGCCTATACCACCGGCCAGAACAAGGGCATAGGCGTGCTCTCCTGCAACTGCTCTTGTCTTATTTCCCATTTCTGCCCCCAAGATGTACACCAAGATGCATGCTGAAATATCTGGCTGCAAAGATGCCGGCGGCAACCACAGCCGCGGTCTCGCTCCTCAAGATCCTCGTGCCAAGAGAAGCAAAACCAGCCCCAAATCTCTCGAAAAGCCCGATCTCATCGGGTGAAAACCCCCCTTCAGGCCCAACCACTACAAAACAGGACCCAAAAGGCGCCCCTGCCCTGTCACTGCCAGCTGCCACATCGAACATCTCCCAAAGTGGAGGGAAAGCCGCACCTGCATGGAGCACCACCAGGGGGCAGGAAAGCCCGGTACTGCCCCCGCCCAGCCCTTGTCCTTCTGCAAGGTGCAAGAGCATATCCTTCAAGGGCAGGATCTGTCCGATCCTTGTTGCTGCAGCCCCTCTGCTCTGCTTCAGGGCCTCAAGGGCCACCTTCTGCCAGCGGGATCTGCGCCTTTCGGCCCTTTCAGCCCCGGGGCGGGCGACACTCCTTTCCGTGACAACAGGCAGGATGGCCTCGACCCCTATCTCCGAGAGCTTCTGTACCGCCCAGTCCATGCGCTCAGCCTTTATGAGAGATAGCACCACATGAAGCGGCAGGGTGTCTTTAAGCGGACCCAAAAGCTCAATCACCTCAAGCCTTGTGGTGTCGCGCCCTATTTCCCTTACCCTGCAGATGGCGACCAGGCCTGCTCCGTCCCCAACGCGGACCGTCTCGCCTGGCCTCATACGTTTGGAGAGGGCAAGATGCCTGTGCTCCCTTCCTTTCAGGAGTAGCTCCTGTCCTGCCCGGATCTCACCTGTAAGCTCACCACCCAAGAGCAGGAACTCGGGCGCATTCAGGGCATCTTGACGATTCATCCTGCCCTTTTCTGGAAGCGGATCACTGCCCATTCGCCCTCACTGTCCAGGCCCCTTCCAATCTCTTCGAGTCCCTGGCGCTCCAGGACCTCTTTCACCTTGGGGAGCTGCTCCTTTAGGATTCCGGACACCAGCAGAAAGCCCCCTCCTTCCGTCTGTCTGGCAAGATCGGCAGCCAGGAGCCCGATGGTGTCCCGATCCAGATTGGCCAGGACCACCCTGTATGGCCCCTCCACCTTCCAGATGGGATCAAGGCTGACGGCCACTATGTCATGGCAGTGGTTCAGCCTGATGTTCTTTCTTGCCGCCTCTTCGGCTGCCGGGTCTATGTCGATGCACTGGACGGACGATGCCCCGAGTTTGGCTGCTGCAATACCGAGGATACCTGTTCCGCATCCCACATCGAGCACTGTCGGAAGCTCATGCCTGAGGAGCCCATCTCGATCCCAGCCCTGCTCGGCCCAGAGCCCTTCCATCTCCTGGAGCATCAGCCTGGTGCTGGCATGTGTGCCTACACCAAAGGCCTGACCGGGGTCTATCTCGATGACGATGTCGTCCGGATCAGGAACAAAGGGCTCCCAGGATGGCTTGACCACAAGCCTTTTGCCCACCTTCACGGGCTTGAAAAAGCGCTTCCAGCTCTCGTGCCAGTCCTCTACCACAGGCTCGTGCCCCAGGAGCCTGACCACCTCATATCCGGCGTGGAACTCCACAAGGCTGTAGATATAGTTTTCGATCTCCTTCATGGCCCCAGAGTCCAGATCCTCCCTGGACAGATAGGCCTTGATGAGCACCTTGCGGGAAAAGGGCTCTGCTGGGTTGTCGACTTCGAGATCCTCGAGGATCACGCCCCTTCCCAAGAGCCCGACGAGGAAATCGCTCACGGCATCGCTGACCTCCTCGGAGGCCTCGATCCTGAGCTCGGTCCAGAGCCGTGGCTGCTGCCTGCCCTTGGCGCTACCATTATCCAGTTCTTCATGCACGGACATATTGAGTCCTTCCTGTCTGTTTTTGTGGACTCGAAGAGAGTACCGATAAGAGATGAGAAAGGATCTATCTCTTTGCCAATGCGATCAATATATCACGATAAAGACTATATCATAACAATTTTGCGGACCTCGGGCCTGCTCGATGAGGAGCATCTGGACTTCATCGAGAAAAAGCATGTGATCGCCCAGAGACGCGGTATGGACCTGGTGCAGTGGATCCACTCCCTTGAATTCCCGCTTGCAGGCACCAGGGACAAGGTCCTTACAGAGGTGGAGATCATGGAGGCCATCTCCAAGGACAGGGGATGGAGCTTCAGGCGCCTCGATCCGCTGGAGCTCGACATCAATATCGTAACTCGCATGATCCCGGCCTCCTTTGCAAAACGGAGAAAGGTCCTGCCGATCGAAAAGGATCATGAAAAGATAACCGTCAGTTGCTATTTTCCCGAAGACAAGGAGCTCATGGAGGACCTTTCCAGGGTACTCAAGTCTCCCCCTGCACTGGTTGCCTCTCCTCTTGGCGATATCCGTCGGGTCATTTCCGAATTCTTTGAGTTTCACCGCTCCATCACGGCGGCCAAGAGCACCATACAGGCTGCCGAAGTGGATATCTCCAACCTGGAGCAATACGTCAAGCTCTCGGCCATGGAGGGGGACCAGTCCGAAAAGCACATCAACAAGGCGGTGGATCACCTGTTTCAATATGCCCTGAACGAGCGCGCAAGCGATATCCACATAGAGCCGAGACGCAACGAGACCCTGATCCGCTTCCGCATAGACGGGATGCTTCATGTCATCTACCGCCTGCCGAGAGTGGTCCATGAGGCCATATGCACCAGAATCAAGGCCATGAGCCGCCTTGATGTGGCGGAAAAAAGACGCCCCCAGGATGGCCGCATCAAGGTGAACTGGAAGGACGAGGATGCAGAGATCCGGGTCTCCACAGTGCCGGTGGCCTTTGGCGAGAAGGTGGTCTTGAGGATCCAGAATGCGGAGATCCTCTTCAGCGACCTCGATGAACTGGGCTTCTCCAAGGAGGATCTGGCCCGTTACAAGAGATTTCTCGAGCACACCTATGGTATAGTCCTGATCACCGGACCGACAGGCAGTGGCAAGTCCACAACTCTCTACTCCACCCTTCGCCATCTCAACTCTCCAGAGCTCAATATCGTGACCATTGAAGACCCCATAGAGATGGTCTTCGAAGACTTCAATCAGATAGCGGTTCAACCGAGCATAGACGTCACCTTCTCGAGCATACTCAGAAACATCCTCAGGCAGGACCCGGACATAGTGATGATAGGCGAGATCAGGGATGGAGAGACCGCCAGATATGCAGTTCAGGCGGCCCTTACAGGCCATCTGGTATTCTCCACCCTCCATACCAACGATGCTGCTGGTGCCATCACCAGGATGAGAGACCTGGGACTCGAATCATATCTCATCTCCTCCACCCTGCTGGGAGTAGTCGCCCAGCGACTTGTGAGGATGATCTGTCCGGAGTGCAAGACCTCTTACAGGCTTCCTGCCTCACGCCTTTCTGCAATGGGCTGCCGGGTGAAGGAGGAATATGTAACTGCCTACAGGGGGGAAGGGTGCAGGAAATGCAGGAATACAGGCTATTACGGCAGGATAGGTGTCTATGAAGTGCTTGAGGTGACAGATGAGATAAAGCGCATGATTCATCTGGAGGACTCGGAGCTGGCCATAAAGAAAAAGGCCCTTGCCCAAGGTATGAAGGTGCTCAAGTATGATGCCTGCATGAAGATGCTTGCCGGCATCACCACGTTTGAAGAGATTCTGCGAGTAACTGCATAATGATGGAAATAAGGTTGGGGCATGGGGGTTGGCAGAGGCGGCCCTCGCCTCTGGTCAGGAGCTTCAAGGCCCTCTAAGGTCTTGCTCCGCTTGAAATGCCCAAGGGCCTGTAACACATCAGATTTTC
Organism: uncultured Desulfobacterales bacterium; assembly: GCA_964573615.1. Taxonomy (GTDB): domain Bacteria; phylum Desulfobacterota; class Dissulfuribacteria; order Dissulfuribacterales; family QOAL01; genus JALSKY01. The sequence goes on from CAZNKD010000049.1 coordinate 39,717, forward strand.
TGACAGAAAGCA
>CAZNKD010000050.1:0-4820 GCA_964573615.1 uncultured Desulfobacterales bacterium
AGGTGCGGTGAGGGGCGGCCGCCGCTCCCGGATGTCTTGAGGCAGGGGCCGGATGTTCTGGTTTCCCATCGCCCTTACAACCGCATTCCTTGCAGCAGCGGGGGATGCGCTCACCAAGGTCTATCTGCGCCCGCTCGGGACCTTCCAGATGGCCTCCGGCAGGGTCATTGCCCCCATATTCTTCCTTGCCCCCTTTCTGCTCCTCCAGGACTGGCCCGCACTGGATGCCGGCTTCTGGAAGGTCCTGGCCATGCTCCTGCCGCTTGAGACCCTGGCCCTCATCCTCTACATGGAGGCACTGAGGGTATCGCCTCTTTCGCTCACAGTGCCCTTTCTGGCCTTCACCCCGGCCTTCATGATCCTGACCGGGGCCGTGATACTCGGGGAAAGACTCAGCCCGCAGGGCATCTGCGGCATACTGCTCATCGTGGCCGGGAGCTACAGCCTCCATCTGCCCCAGCTGAGAGGCGGGCTTGCCGCCCCGTTCAGGGCCATCTTGAATGAGCGCGGCTCCGTTCTCATGCTGATGGTCGCCCTCATCTATTCTGTCACATCCGTGCTCGGAAAGGTGGCCATCCAGCACTCGAACCCCTTCTTCTTTGCCACCTTCTATTTCATCGTCCACGGCATCTTTGCAAGCCTTGTGCTCGCCCTCTTCTTCAGGGTGCGCCCCTGGCATGTGGTGAAAAGGAGTCCAAGGGGGGTGCTGCTGGTGGGGCTTGCCCAGAGCCTCATGGTGATAGCCCACATGTGGGCCATCAGCCTTGCGCCTGCGGCCTACATGATAGCGGTCAAGAGGCTCAGTGTGCTGTTCGGGGTGGTGATGGGGTGTCTCTTCTTCAAGGAGGAGGGTTTCAGATCCCGGCTCCTCGGGGCAGGCCTGATGGTGTCAGGTGTGTTCCTTATCGCCCTATCCTGAGGTCTCGGCCGGCCCCTCGCCCTCGCCGCCGCCAAGGCGCTCTTCCCCATCTTTCCTGATCCGCAAGCCGATATCGGCCTCCACGGAGCGCAGGTGAAGATCCCTCTGGGGAAACGGGATCTCGATACCCGCCTCGTTCAGTGCCTTGTAGACCAGGAGCAGGAATTTCGAGGCGGTCCTCCTCGGCTTCATGATGGACGGCCCCTTGATCCAGACCCTCAGGTGGAAATCCACACTACTGTCACCCATGCCCACCATGATGACCGAGTGGCGCCTGCGGGAAGAGGAGTAGAGCTCCGGATAGCCGCACTTTTTTACAGCATTCATCACGACATCCATGACGCGGTCGGGATCCGTGCCATAGGCCACCCCGAAGGGGATGTCAAAACGCCTGATATCGTCGTTCATCGTCCAGTTGATCACCCTGTTCTGGATGAAGTCCTGGTTGGGGACGATCACGTTTATGTTGGCATTTGTGGTGATGGTCATGGAGCGCATGCGAAGATCCACCACCCGGCCCCTCAGGCGTTCATCGAACTCTATGTAGTCGCCGATCTTTACGCTGCGCTCGAACATGAGGATGATCCCCGAGACCAGATTGGAGACGATGTTCTGGAGCCCGAAGCCGATTCCCACGGACAGGGCACCAGCCACGAGGGCAAATGAGGACAGGTCGATCCCCACCACCTTCAGGCCGGTCAGGAAGCCGAAGGTCACTATGGCGTAGTAGCCGAGGTTTGCAAGGAGGGTCCTGGTTGCCGGGGTGAGTGTGCGGCTGGACAGGCTCAGGCGGCTTACGTTCCGCTTGTAGAAGTTCCCGACGAAGAAGCCCATTACGAAGACCACAAGGGCCATGACCAGCTTCAGGATGCTCACAGGGGTACCGTTTATGGAGAAGATGGGGGCGTTGATGGTCTGATAGAACCTGGAGAGCATCAGCTTGATCTCCTGGACGGTCTGGCCATGAAACGTCCTCGCCTTTCCGAGCACCAGTGTCTCCATGGTGTCGATGAGCTCGGCAATGTCCTGGGCCACCACATCTCCATCCTCGAGCTGGCCAGCCACCTTTACAATGCGGGTGCCGGTCTTGAAGACCGACTTGTCCTTTCTTGCCAGCTCCGCCGAGAACTTGGCGAACAGGGCCTCTATCTTATCCTCCAGAAGGTCCTGGCGCTGTGCCTGGAGTTTCTGGATGGTGTCCTGGATCCTGGCGATTGCATCCTGCTTCTCCAGCAGGTTCAGCCGCTCCACCTCGATCTTTCTGGCCTGGATGCGCGCCTCCAGCTTGTCGAGCTCAGAATCTATCTTCTCGAGCCTCTTGGGAAGTGCAGCCTCATCGATCTTTATGCGGCCAAGGGCATCCACCAGGGCCTTTGGCGTCTCATCCATGGCGTTGTTGGTGGCAGAGAGGCTGGCCTTGAAGAACTCGAGCCCTTTCTTGTAGAAGGCATACTGGAGCTGGAGGGTGAGGAGGGCTGGATCATCCTTTGGCAGGGCAGAGATCTGCCTCTTCAGGATAAGCAGCTTGTCCTGGGTGTCCTCTATCTTGGCCTCCAGTTCGTTTCTGGCCCTCGACCAGGCCAGATACTTCCTGAACAGGCCGAGATATTCCTTGATGCTGGAAGGCGATGGGACCTCTATCTTGTCCTCGGGCCTCTTGGTGGAAAAATATATGAGTCTCTTGAGCAGGGTCTTCTGCAGGAGCACGTTTTCGTTCTTGGAGCCATTGGCCGTGATCTGAGAAAGGAGCTTTTTGTAGTAGTCCTGATCACCGTTGAGTATCGCCTGATCGATATCGGCCCCCAGGCAGGCGGCTCCAAATGGCCCGGCCGGCACTCCTGCAACAAGAAGCAGCAAGGATACCGCCACGGCAAGAAGGATGCCCCTTGGGCACCCAAAGATCCCTTTAGAAAACATCTCTTCTGCTCGACCTCTCTTTTGCTTGATAGGGCAAGGCCCCCAAAAGGGCACAAGTGATCCAGCTTAACAGATAAACTGGTGCGGGGCCAGACGATTTCGCCCACATGCAGCCGGAGCCCTCTCCCCGGCCAACCATTTTCGATCATTCCACATGAAATTCCTCCCGATATGGGTTAAGCATGGGGCGCAGCCATGTGGCCGGCACAGGCCCCCGGTCCTGCCGGGCCGGTCCACTTGTGAGAAATGGCCAGAGACAAAAGTCAGATCGAGAGAACAGGAGGAGTAGATTCATGGAGACAAGGGGTTTGAGTTTTTTCTCATCTTTGGTGCTGCTGTTGTTCATCTGCGTGTCCTTTCTGGCGGTTGCGTCTGTTTCCCAGCTCCAGGCGGCCACCAGTTACAGCCCGCTCCTGCAGGTGCTCATCAGAAAGGGGATCATCACCGAGCAGGAGGCCGCGGAGATAGAGGCAGAGGCGGCCCAGATCCAGCAGGAGCAGAAGGAGCAGATGGCCCGGGAGATCAGGAAGGAGGCGGTCCCAAGGCCCTTGCGGGGGCTCAAGTTCAGGATGCTCAGCTATCTTGACTACAGCGCAGGGGAGGAGGGTGAGCCTGGCGGCGGCCAGAAGAGCTGGAACAGGTTCACCATAAAGAGGGCCTATTTTCGGGTGGACAAGGATATCACCCCCTGGCTCCATGCCCACATGACCTTCGATGCCCATCAGGACGACTCCGGCGACTGGAAGAACAGGCTCAAGTATCTCTATGCGCTTTTCAGGCTTCCTGATCTCGGCCCTGTAACGGATATAAAGAGCGAGGCGGGCCTTGGCCACATACCCTGGCTCGACTTCGAGGAGCACGTGAATCCCTACAGGTGCCAGGGGACCATGGCGATAGAGCGTGCCCACGTCTTCAATTCTGCAGACATGGGTGTCAGTGTCATGGGAAACCTGGGCGGCAGGCTGGATGATGCAGAGCACCTGATCGGCAGTCATCACTACGACGGCCGCTGGGGGAGCTGGCATCTGGGGGTCTATAACGGAGGCGGCTATCATGCCGATGAGCACAACGGAAACAAGGTGGTGGAGGGAAGGCTCACCATAAGGCCCTTGCCGGATATGATCCCCGGCCTTCAGTTCAGCTACTTCGGCCTCTACGGCGAGGGGAACAACCAGGCGGAGGATGCCCTCAGGAACAGCGACGGCTATCCGGACTACCGTGTCCACCTGGGGATGATGAGCTACCAGAGCCCGCGGCTGATCCTCACCGCCCAGTACTTCACCAGCAGGGGCAACAAGGATGGCAGTTGGTACGACGACGACGGAGATGCGCTCGATACAGAGGGCTACTCCTTCTTCGTCAACTTCCGTCCGCCGCTGGCCGGCTTCTCCGGCGACTGGGACAGGAGGCTCAACCTGTTTGCCAGATTCGACCACTTCGATGCGGACAGGGATGAGGAGATGGCGGACGATGCCGACTATGACCTCTATATCGTTGGCAGCGCGCTCGAGATATTCAGGGGCAACTATATCCTTGCGGCCTATGAGCACTACGATTACGGCGAGGACTACAATGGAAAGAGGCGGCCAAAGGAGGACAACGACCTTGGGGACGAGCACAAGTTCCAGCTGGTCTATCAGCTGAAGTTCTGATGAAGTTCTGATCTGCCGCCCTTCATCCCGGCCTGGAGCCGTGAGAAGGTGGGGAAGAGGGCGGCGGCCGGGTTGCACACGATTGCCTGCTTTATTTCTCCGGCCTTTCAGGCTTAAATGGCCCGTGACTGCCTGGAGGTTGCCAGGCGGGTGTGTGCCCCGGGCATTTTGCTAGCCCAGGTCTGGCAACACGATTTGATCACATGGAGGTGAAGGATCTTGTCTAAGGAAAAGGAAAGGAAGGCCAGTGTTGACGTAAGTGAGCTGTCCATCTGGACAGATGCCCAGGCCATGCTCGAAAAGGCCAGGCGCGACGGCATAGAGACCGCATG
>CAZNKD010000051.1:0-55542 GCA_964573615.1 uncultured Desulfobacterales bacterium
CATCAGAAAGCGGCTCATCTTCCTCTTTGTGGCCGTAATCGGCATCTTCGTCGTCCTTGCCACCAGTTACGTCCTTGCCAATTTCAGGCTCCGGTCAGAGATAGAGGATCTCCAGACATATTATGAGCTCTTCTATGACAGCCTGGAGGTGAGGAGATACGAAAAGAATCTCCTCTACCATATTGGGAAAGAGAACTATCAACATCTAATGCAATATATAGATATCTTGTCAGAAAAGCTGTACACCTTAGATAGGGAAGGGAAGTTGCTTTCCAATCCAGAGCTGTCTTATGAAATTCGCCAAACTCTCGAACAATATAAGACGTTGATAGATCAGGGGCATAAAAGTGGACACTATGATGCTGAGAAGATACGGGAGACGGGAAGGGAGCTGTCAGATCTTGCCTATGAGATACTCCAGGTCAAAAGTATCCAGCTTCAGAAAAAGCTCCACCACACCATGCTCGCCTTTCTCGTTTCCACAGCCATTTTTTTATGGTCTATACTCTGTATATTTGCCTATCATTACAAGTTAATCTTCAGTCGTATAGATAAAATCTATCAGGCCACCAGTGCTGTCGCCAAGGGCACTTTTACACCCATCCAGGAGGATTTCTCTAATGAGGATGAGATCTCGGCCCTGATACGGGCCTTCAACAAGATGGTGGACGAGATAGAGGCGAAACAGGCCCAGCTGCTCCAGGCGGAGAAACTGGCGGCCTTGGGGACATTTTCTTCAGGCATTGCTCACGAGATCAACAATCCCTTGAACAACATCCTGCTCACTGCCGATACCCTGGAGGAGGAGTGGAACTACCTGTCCGAGGAAGAGGCCAAGGAGATGGTACATGACATAATCCAGCAGACGGAAAGGGCAAGCAAGATAGTACGCAATCTCCTGGACTTTTCGAGGCAAACAGAGCCCGAACAGGTGGAGCTCGATATCAAAAAGGTGATCCTCGATACCGAGCGGCTCGTCCACAACCAGCTAAGTGTCCAAGGTATAAAGTTCGAGGCCAACATCCCGGACGGACTGCCGCATATCGTGGGGGATCCCAACAAGCTGAAGCAGGTCTTTCTGAATCTCTTTATAAATGGGGCTCATGCCATTGGAGAGAAGGAGGATGGCCGCATCATAGTGACCGCACAGCGTACCCCGGACGGCTATATCCGGATAGATTTCAGCGATAATGGGTGTGGTATAAGTCAGGAGCATATACAGCACATCTTTGAGCCCTTCTTTACCACCAAGAGGGTGGGGGAGGGCACGGGCCTTGGTCTTTCCATAGTTTACGGTATTATCAAGAAACATGGCGGCTTCATCGAGGTGCACAGCACGGTGGGCAAGGGCACTACCTTCTCCATATTCCTGCCCATAAAGGATGAGGCACCGCACAGGGAGCACTCTGGAGAGGATAAGAGCCTTGGAAAAGATAAGGGCAGCAGTAATTGATGATGAACCCACTGCTGCCAAGATGGTAAAGAGGGTCCTGGACAAGGATAATTTCCATGTAGAGGTCTTCTATGATGGGGATTCCTTTCTCAAGCGCATGAGGCAGGAGCCCTTCGATCTCGCCTTCATCGACCTCAAGCTGCCTGACATCGATGGCATCCAACTCCTGAAATTCATCAAGATAGAACACCCGGATACAGAGGCCATCATTGTAACAGGCCATGCCTCCATAGAGACTGCCGTTGAGGCCACCAAGAGGGGGGCCTTCCACTATGTGACAAAGCCGTGCAAGCGGCATGAGATAAGACTCCTTGCCAAGCGGGCCGGAGAGAAGATAAGGCTGCGCGAGGAGAACAAAAAACTGAGGCTCGCCATTGGCAAGGACAATCTCATGGCCGGTTTCATCGGTTCAAGCCCGGCCATGCAGCGCATCTTCGCCACCATCAGAAAGGTGGCCATGGTCAACTGCAATGTGCTCTTGGAGGGTGAGACCGGCACGGGTAAGCAGATGGTGGCCAAGGCCATCCACAAGTTGAGCCCCAGGAAGGACAAGCCGTTTGTGGCCTTCAACTGTGGAGGATTTACTGAAGAGCTCATCTGCAGTGAGCTGTTCGGCCATGAAAAGGGGGCCTTCACCGGCGCCATCTCCAGAAAGATCGGCCTGTTCGAGGCCGCATCCGGAGGCACCATCCTGCTGGACGAGATAGGCGAGATGCCCATGTCCATGCAGGTAAAGCTGCTCTATGTGCTTCAGGAGCGGCAGATTATGCGGGTGGGCGGCAGCAAGCCCATAGATCTGGATATCCGCATAATAGCGGCCACCAACAAGGTCCTGCAGGAAGAGGTGAAAAGGGGAAATTTCAGGGAGGACCTCTACTACCGGTTGAACGTGGTGAACATAAAGCTGCCTCGGCTCGCAGACAGGCGCGATGATATCCCTCTTCTGGTGAACCATTTCCTCGAGAAGTTCAACCTCGCCTTTGGAAAGGATGTGAAGCGGCTCGATCCCCAGGTGCAGGAGATGCTCATGGAGTATGACTATCCGGGTAATGTGAGGGAGCTCGAGAACATCATCCAGAGGGCGGTGGCCCTGGCTGAGGGGGAAGAGATAAGACTGTCCGACCTTCCGCGCCGCTTTCAGGATATCGAGGCCCTGGGAAGGGGATTGTCCAGCATGTTACCCCTGGCAGAGGTGGAAAAGAGACATATAGAGAGGGTCTTGAAGGCCACCGGGTACAACAAGAGCCTTACCTGCAAGATCCTCGGGATCCCGAGAAGTACCCTGTGGCGGCGGATGAAAAAGTTCCGAATCAAGGAAGAGCCTGTTTCAAAATAGTACACCCCGCCTTCTTTTTTCCTATTTTATCTTTAAAAATCAATATGTTGTCTTTGGAATGGGGATGTGTTCCATTTTGAGACATGGCCCCGGCTTCCGGCCATCTTTGTTTCAAAGTGGATTACTCTTAAAAGTCTTTTTATTTCAACAGGTTATGATGACCATTTGTATCCGGCCACTTGCATCCTCCTGCCTCTGAAAAAGGGCCCCTTACTGGGTACTTTTTCCAAAAAACTTGTCATTTCAATTAGTTGTCTTTTGGGCATGTAATATGCTCCCATCCTTGGTGTAGGGCATTTCCTTTCGCATCGTCTCGCATCGTCCAGATAGTGTGCAGGCAGATGGCATGCAGACCTCTGGCAGAGAAAAGGGGATGGGCAGTCTGGGGCAGTCATGAGTGAGCAGGGTCGGGTGCAGGGCCGGCCCTTTAATAGTCAGGGTAAAAGGAGGAGTTTTTCAATCAAACCGTTAGGAGGATGAATATGTGGCACATGTATCTACCTATTGCTGGTAACAGCGTGAACATCCTGGTCATCTTCGGACTGGGTGGCGCGGTGGGCCTCCTTTCCGGGATCTTCGGTGTGGGAGGCGGGTTTCTAATGACCCCTCTTCTGATCATGTTTGGTATCCCTTCCACGGTAGCGGCTGCCTCGGATGCCAACCAGATCGTGGGGGCCTCCACCTCCGGGACTCTGGCCCACTGGCGTCTTGGAAACGTGGACATCAAGATGGGGCTCTTGATGCTCATCGGCGGCATCATAGGGGGCACCATAGGTGTGCAGATCATCAAGATCTTGCGGGCAGTGGGCAATGCGGACTTCCTGATAAAGATCACATACGTGATCATGTTGGGAGCCGTTGGCCTCTATATGTTCTTTGAGAGCCTGAGTTCCCTCAAAAAGGGCGATTCCGGAGGGGAGGACAAGGCCGCCCAAAAGAGCACAAAGAAGGATTCAGGTGGCGGCCTGTTCAAGAATCTACCGTTCTATACCAGATTTGAGAAGTCCGGAGTGGAGATGTCCATGCTCATTCCCCTCTCCCTTGGGATACTCGTGGGAATTCTTGCCGCCATCATGGGCGTGGGTGGCGGATTCATAATGGTACCCGTCATGGTCTATCTCCTCAGGATGCCCATGCACGTTGTGGTAGGCACAAGCCTCTTCCAGATCCTGTTCACATGCCTGAACGTCACCATCATGCAGGCCATAAGCAACCACACGGTGGATTTCATATTGGCGGTCCTGCTCCTTCTTGGCTCTACCATCGGGGCACAGATCGGCACCAAGATCAGCAAGCTCCTCAAGGGAGATCAGCTGAAGATCTTGCTTGCATCCATAGTGCTGTTGGTCTGTGTGAAGATGCTGATGGGCCTGCTTTTAAGACCCGAGATCATGATAGCCATGAAAGGAGGGCACTAAGATGAGGCGCAAGGCGAGTTTCGGTTTCGGCAGCTTCGGCACCCTTCCCATGCTGATCCTGGCCCTGCTCATGGCCTCGACGGCAGTGGCCCGGGCAGGTGATGGGGTCTCCCTGAAGCTGGAAAAGGACCTCATAAAGATAGGGACCTTCTATAACGGCACCACCATAGAGGCACAGGGCATCGTGCCCAATGGTGCCGAGGTGGTGATCCGGGTGACCGGACACCCCGAGGACTTGGCCTTGAAGAAGAAGGGCAAGGTGTTGGGGCTCCTCTGGATGAATGTGAGCGATATCACCTTCAAGAATGCACCAGAGGTCTACATGCTCTATTCCTCTGCCAGCGGGCAGAGTCTCCTCGAGGACCCCAAGTATGAATTCAGCTTTCCGGCCCTTGAAAGGCGCATAGAGATCGAACCGGCCGGAGAGGACTTCGATTTTCTCTTCGGGGAGTTCATCAAGCTCAAGGAGAAGGAGGAGACCTATGCCAGCTTCACCTCCGCCGTCCACTATCCTGAAGAGTCGGATTCGGGACGAGTCTTTTCTGTTACACTCAATGTGCCTCCCAAGATGAAGAAGGGAGACTACAAGGTGGACCTGTTTGCCGTGAAGGATGGCAAGGTCGTGGGGAGCGCATCGTCCGACCTGAAGATAGAGTATGTTGGGCTTCCCAAGTTTCTGGATGACCTGGCCTTCCAGCACGCGCTTCTCTACGGTCTCCTGGCTGCGGGTGTGGCCATCGCAGCCGGATTGATCATAGGCTCCATCTTCAAGGGTGGCGGTGGTCATTGATGTCTATGCCCCAGGGCATACAAAGGGGGAGATCCACCATGGACAGCCTGCTGAACTGGACAAAGAAGGTGCTCAAAGGCGGAAAGGGCGCCAGGGACCTGGGCCTTGGTGATCTGTTCCGCACCTTCAGCCAGTTGCTGTCCATGAACAACAGGGCCTTGGAGCTGATCTCGGATGCCAGCGAGAAGTTGGGGGGAAACTATGTGTTCGACAGGCAGTATATCGAAAAGATCACTTCCGAGATCTTGGATGCAGTGGAAAAACAGGTGATCCTCCTGGATATCCTGGCCCCTGGAAAGTACAAGGCCCTGTTTGGCTCCTTCTACAGGCTCAAGGGAGAGATAGAGGCAGAGCTATCGGGAAGACCGGCACGAGCCATCAAGGATTTCATCCTGTTCTACCAGGAGATAGACAGGGACATGGCGGACGCAGTCGGAGGCAAGAACGTGGCCCTGGCCGAGATCAAGAGACAGCTCGGCATGAATATTCCGCCATCGTGTGCAGTGACCACTGCGGCCTTCGACGCCTTTGTAAAGAAGAACAACCTGGATGAGCTCATAAACGATACCCTCTCCCGGATGGACAAGGGGCTGATCAGTGCAGAGGAGGCATCCAAGAAGATCCAGTCTGAGATCGAGGTGAGCCCCCTGCCGGTCACCCTGCAGTTTCAGCTCAACAAGGCTGCACTGTTGCTGATGCAGGAACACCCCTCATCCACCCTGTTTCTGGCCATGAGAAGCAGCGCCCCTGAAGAGGATGGAGACAACAGCCTTGCCGGGCAGTTCAAGAGCCTCCTTAACGTGCCCCCCTTTTTTGTGGAGAAGGCCTATAAGATCGTGGTGGCCAGCCTGTTCTCCAAGTGGGTGCTGGAGTACAGACGGACCCTGGCCCCCATCTTCAGGCGTCCGGAGATGGCGGTGGTGCTCCAGAAAATGGTGGATGCAGCGGCAAGTGGTGTCCTGTTCACCATGGACCCGAGCGATCCCTGTCAGGATCATATGATCATCCGGGCCAACTGGGGCCTTGGAACCACTGTGGTCTCCGGCAAGGATAAGAATGACCGTTTTCTGGTGTCCCGTTCCGATCCCGGCAAGATAGTCTCCATGGATATCATGCAGAAGCGGTTCAAGGAGATCCCTGTGGCGCCTGGCGGAACCAAGAGGGTGGAGGTGCCAGAGGAGCTGCAGCTCAAATCGTGCCTCTCCATAGAGCAGATAGGAGAGCTTGGCTCCATGGCCATGAAGATAGAAAGGCACTTCAAGAGGCCCCAGGATATCGAGTTTTCCGTTACCGGACAGGGCCAGATAGTGATCCTGCAGACTCGTCCCCTCAGGCTCAACAAGGTGCCTGATGCCAGGCCTGTCGGGGTTGCCGAGCTCAGCCGGAAGTACAGGGTGATCTCCAAGGGCAGGGGTGTCATAGTCCAGAGCGGCATAGGTTCCGGGCCTGTCTATATCTTCAGATATGAGCACGATCTGGATGGAGTTCCCCAAGGGGCGGTCCTGGTGGCCAGGTTTCCATCACCGATTCTGGCCTCGGTGCTCTCCCGCTGTTCAGCCCTGTTGGTCGAGAGCGGCTCCGAGACCTGCCATCTGGCAGCCATAGCCAGGGAACACCGGATCCCTGCCATATTCGGGCTCACGGGGATAAGTGAGACGCTCAAAAATGGCATGGTGGTCACGGTTGATGCAGAAGAGGATGTGATCTACGAGGGTGAGGTGCGGGAGCTCCAGTTCTATACCATCTCGGCCGACCCCATCGAGGAGAGCAAGGAGTACAGGCTGCTCAGGAGGATACTCAAGAAGATCGAACCTCTGAACCTCATAGATCCGGCAGATCCGGACTTCAGGCCAGAGGCGTGCAGGACCCTTCACGACATCATCCGCTTCACCCATGAAAAGGGGGTGGAGGAGATCATCTCGCACCTGATGGAGAACAGGTTCGACGCCAGCAGTCCGCTTCACAAGCTCGTCTGGAAGGTGCCGCTCGATCTCGTGATAATCGATCTCGGCGGAGGGGTTGAGGAGGGGGCCGATGCAGATATCGACATCTCCCAGATCACCTCGCTCGGGCTGAGAGAGATGCTCGAGGCCCTGGCCATTCCAGGGGTCTGGAGCAGCGAGCCGGTACCCGTGGATGTAAGGAGTTTCATCGCCAGCATAACACGCACGTTTTCACCAGAGATATCTCGGCCGGAGTTCATCGGCCAGAATCTGGCCGTTGTGTCCAGGCACTACACGAACCTTGCGCTCAGGCTCGGCTACCATTTCAACATGATAGACACCTATGTGGGGGATGAGGTCAGCGACAACTACATCTATTTCAGGTTCTTCGGTGGGGTTACAGAGCTGCCGCAGCGCAGGAGAAGGGCCACTCTCATAGGCATGATCCTTTCTGAAAACGATTTCCTGGTGGAGCAGAGGGAGGATATGGTCATCGGCAGGCTCAAGGGGATGACCAAGGACGAGATCCTGCAGAGGCTCCACATGCTGGGGATGCTTGTTGGCTTTACGCGCCAGCTCGATGTCTTCATGACAGGGGAAAAGAGTATAGAGGAGCAACTTGAAAACTTCAGAAGATTCATGGAGGTAAAAAATGGGAAACGGCAACAGTCCCACCAGCATCCTGATTCTCGATGACGAGCCCATAGTGAGCAAAAGGCTCAAACCCTTCCTGGAGAGAAAGGGGTATGAGATCGAGGCCTTCACAGACAGTCTGCAGGCCCTTGAGAGGGTGAAGCAGCGCCCTTTCAATATCATCATAACCGATCTCAAGATGGAGGGGTTGGATGGCATGCAGTTTCTCACCAAGGTGAAGGAGGAGCTGAGCCCCGAGACAGAGATCATCGTCATAACGGGCTTTGCCACCCTGGCCACAGCCAAGCAGTCCTTCCAGAAGGGGGTCTTCGACTTCCTGGCAAAGCCCTTCAAGCTTGCGGAACTCGAGGAGGTGGTAAAGAAGGCGGAGATGAAGATCAAGAAGGGGCAACAACAGTGATCCTATGAAAGCGGCCAAGCCAGGAGAGTGCCATGCTCAGCTCACTCATAAATCTCAGGGAAGATTTGAAGTCAAGCATTGCCTTGCGTTTTGCAGACAGGCTTGCCCTGTTGACAGACATGATTCTGAGGCCGGTCTATGTTGAGGATGCCTCGGACAAATTCCAGTCGGGTACGGGCTGGGTGAGACGTTCCTGGCTCCAGGGCATAGAGGAATCCGGCCGGGATGAGATCGCAAGGCTCCTAAAGACGGAGAAGGTCAGGTGCAGGCTGCTGAGCCCGCTGATAATTGTGGGTGATCCGGAAAAGGAGCTTCTCTATCATCTGAACAGAGACGAGTATTCCCTCTATATAGAGGGCTATCTCAACGTCAGCGACAAGGAGGCATTCAAGAAAAGGGTCACATCCAAGCTCTATTCGGAGTCCCCATGTCCTGTGCTGATGGTCAAGAATATCACCTCTCCCAGTGACATACTCCTGCTCATCGACGAGTCGAGCAGGCCGGAGCGGATCATATTCAGGCTCTTTACCATATTCGGCAAGATAAAAGATGGCCTGGACATCACTCTGGTCCGCTATGTCTACAAAGAGCAGGACAAGGTCAGTTTCGGGCCCATGGAAGAGGAGGACAGGGATGCCCTGGAGCTGTTGGAGGGGGCGGGATATGTGGGTGCCGAATCCTTGGTGGTCCAGGGGCCTCCCGAGCATGTGGCCGAATACATAAGGGATCACGGACTGGTAGCGGCAGAGATGCCGGCACGACATACGCCCCGCATGGAACTGCTGGCCCTGGCCTCCAATCCGCTTCTGCTCTGCCGTTAGGTGGATGGTGTGATACTGCAAAAAACCTTATAGGGAGCCTCGAAGGGACGGACATGAAGATCTTGGTAGCCATAGATAAAGAGGAGTACAGCAGAAAGGCGGTTGCAAAGGCCGTACAGCTGGCCCGTAACACATGGGCCGATGTGACCCTGCTTGGCCTGCAGGATGAGCGCACCTCGAAGCCATCCATCGAGCTGGTGGAGGAAATGATGGTATATGGCCATCTGTTCACGGCCCAGCCCGATTCCCCCTACAGCATAGGGCCATTCGACAGGATAGAGGAGCTCGGGCCTGGAAGGTGGATGGTGAGGTTCTTGCGGAGCAGGGGCAGGAAACAGCTGCGCTTTATTGTCAGGGCCGGAAACCTCCTGAAACAGGTAATGGCCCAGGTGGAGGAAGAGGGCCCGGACATGATCATTCTGGGCATGGGGGATCGCAACGAGGCGCAGTGGGGAGGGTATCCCGACTTTCCTGTAAGGGTTGCTGAAAAGGCGCCATGCACAGTCCTCATAGTCAAGGAGGACAAGGCGCCAAGAAAGATGGTCTGCTGTCTCGATCAGGACGAGATCAGCCAGGAGTCCCTGGAGCTAATAAACCAGTTTGTCACCATACATGATGCCGAACTCACCATCTTGGCCGTCATGGGAGGCAATGGCCTGAAGGAGAGGGTGGAGGCCAAGCTCAGGGAGCTGGTAAGATACTATACAGACCTTGGCATCAAGACCTGGATCTGGATCCTTGAGCCAAAGGAGCTTGTGCGTGCCGTGGAGGCGGCATCTTCTAACAGTATAGTGGGATTGTGGATGGGAAAGAGGTCTTTTCTCCATGCGCTGTTTTCAAAAAACCAGATGGAAGAGCTTGTAGAGGCAGCGAGATCCATGGTGCTCATCCTTAAATAGCCTTGAAGGGCAAGTAGCCTTGAAGGGGGCAAAGAATAGCGCGATGGGGGCTGCATTAGGGGGATGTTGCTGAAATGATAGATTTCTTCCGGAAAAGGGCGGCAAAAAGGGGTCTGTATCCCGAGTCAAACGGGTTCCGCCAGACATTCCAGCACTTCAGGAGACTGCTTGATCTCAACAACAGGGTCCTTGAAAAGATTGCAGAGGCCGAGCGGATCCTTGGAGGCAGCTACCTGTTCGATACCGCCTTCTTGGAGCGCTTCATTGCTGAAGTGTGTGAGCTCACAAGGGAGGTGATCTATCACCTGAACTCACTGTCAGGGGGCAGGTACATGGCCCTCTATGAGCGGCTCGAGGAGATCAAGAGCAGTCTCGAGGACATCGTGTCCGGAGGGTCGGGGCCATACGGCAGCAGGCTCGTTCTGGACTATGGCCTCATCAACAGGGATCTGGATCACCTGGTTGGGGCCAAGAATGCAAATCTTGCCGATATCTCAAACAATTTCGACATCAAGACCCCTGACGGCTTTGCCGTGACCGTGACCGCCTATTACGCCTTCATGGAGGAAAACGGCCTCTTCGAGAAGATAGAGCGGCTTTTGAAACAGGGGCTTTCCAATAATCAGTACAGGCAGGCGCTCAGGGCGCTTTTCCGCGAGGCCAGGATACCAAAGGCCCTGGAGGATGCGGTGCAGGAGGCGCTTGAAGGGCTCTTCAGGCGCATCGGTGGCCCAAGGCCCCTGGCGGTCAGGAGCAGTGCCGTCGGCGAGGATTCGGATCGCAGCTTTGCAGGCCAGTTCCACTCGGTGCTGGACGTACCTCCATCAGAGGTGCTGGATGCATACAAGGAGGTGGTGATAAGCCGTTTTTCTCCGGAGCTCTTCTCCTATATCGGGGACAAGGATGATCTGAGGAGCCATCCTGTGGCCGTGGGTGTCCAGAAGATGATCCATCCACTGGTATCTGGTGTGTCCTATTCCAGAAACCCATCGTCCAGGCAGTCGGACGAGGTGGTGATCTCGGCAGTGGCCGGCCTCGGAGAGGAGCTGGTCTCTGGCACAGAGAACGCCGACCGGTACACGGTGGAAAGGCACCACCCCTTCACCATCACTTCATCGAAACTGATCGAGCGCCCGCTGGATCAGCCCCTTCCTGATGGCAGACGGCCCACCGAGCTATTGGAAAACGGCCTGAAGCGCGGCTCCGCCCTGATAGAAAACGGCCTCATCAGGCAGATTGCCGAGATAACCATGCTCCTTGAAAAGGCCTATGGCTCTCCACGCGATATCGAGTGGGCCATCGACATGGAGCAGGAGGGCCAGCTGGTGATCCTCCAGAACCGCCCTCTCATGGTGCAGGAACCCGAGGAGAGCGTGCCTGCCAACATAGAAGAGGCCCTCAAGCGCTTTCCAGTACTCATGGAGGGCCTCGGCCATACCGCACAGCTCGGGATCGCCTCGGGTGTGGTGGTGCACGTGGACCAGGATTCCGATCCAGACAGGTTCCCTGTGGGGGCTGTGGCCGTGGCCAGGTATGCAAGCCCCCAGCTCAGCAGGATCCTCAAGAAGGCAGGGGCCATAATCACAGATGTCGGCAGCCCTACCGGTCACCTTGCAACCATAGCCAGGGAATATCGGGTGCCAGCCATATTGGGGGCGGAAAAGGCGACATCCATCCTCAAAGAGGGGATGGAGGTGACCGTGGATGCCGGCGAGAAGAAGGTCTATGAGGGCGTGGTCAAGGAGCTTCTCGAGGTAGAGGCCAGGAGAAACTGGGAGTATCTGGAGGAGCCAGAGGTCAAGATCCTAAGACGCATACTTAGGTGGGTGGCCCCGCTCTATATGCTGGATCCGGAAGACAAGGATTTCGTACCCGAAAAGTGCCGCACCATCCACGATATCATCCACTTCAGCCATGAGAAGGCCGTGGAGTCCATCATAAACCGCTACTCCACCACGAGCGACATAAAGGGGGAGAGGAGCCTGCCCCTCAGGGTCGACCTGCCGATCCAGATAAAGATCATAGATATCGGAGGGGGGATCGAAGAGGCGGAAGATGCCCGTAAGGCCCATGAAGAGGGCGTTACGCCAGATCAGATAAGAAGCAGGCCCTTCAAGGCCCTGCTGTCCGGGCTGCTTCGTGAGGATGCATGGGATCGGGAGCCGGTGCCATTTGGCATGAAGGATCTTTTTTCGAGCATGATGCGTCCTGCCAGCATGCTGACCAATCCCCCGGAATACTCGGGGGAGAATCTGGCCATAATAGCCGAGGACTACTGCAACCTGAGCCTGAGGCTCGGCTACCACTTCAATGTGATCGATGCCTTCATGACCCCTGAGCCCAGCAACAACTACATATATTTCCGTTTTGCAGGCGGCTTTGCCGAGGAGGCCAAAAGGAGGCGCAGGGCGGAGCTCATCTCGTGGATACTCGAGGCCCTCTTTTTCAAGACGGAGATACACAGGGACATAGTCATAGGGAAGCTGAAGATAGTCGAGAGCCAGCGCATGGAGGTCCTGCTCAAAAGGCTCGGGGAGCTGATAGCCTTTACCAGGCAGCTCGATGTGCGCATGGCCGACGAGGAGTCCGTAAAGGCGTTCTTCGACCGGTTCCTTAAGCTGCACCAGGCGGAAGAGACCGGCTGAATAGGGTGATTTTGAAATAGCAAGGGGTCTGGGAACATGCTTGGGTGGATACAGAGGCAGCTGAACAGATTCTTGGAGATGAGGCAGCAGCGGGCCCAGGAATACCTGGACCTCCTCAAGTGGCGCTATCAGGTCTTCCGCTCCATCCTGTTCGACAATACGAGGGCGGTGGACCTCATCACCGAGCTGGATCTGCAGCTTCGGGAGGCCAGCACCATCTGGCCCTCGATAAAGTCCGAGGTTCGTGAGCTCAGCGATATCACAGGTGAGATGGTCACCAAGCTGAACGATATCGACTATGACCGCCACAAGGCCTTGGTGGGGATTCATGCCGGAATCGTCCAGAAGATAGATGCACTTCTAAAGGAGGCCGAAGATGGCCGGGAGAGCCGCATCCCCTTCTATATCTCCCTTGACGACGTATATCCCGAATATGAGAAGGTGGCTGGCGGCAAGGCCACATCCCTGTCGCGGCTAAAGGCGCACAAGGGGTTTTCAGTGCCTGACGGCTTTGCCATCCCTGTTACGGCATGTCAGTACTTCCTCGATCAGACAGGGCTTTCCATGAAGATCCTGAGCCTGCTCCAGGCCCATCTCTTGAGGGGACATGGGATCTCTGACGAGCTCGAGGCACAGGTCAAGGAGGAGATCCTCGATGCCGAGCTGCCCAAGCCGCTCGAGGTGGCCCTTCTCGAGGCCGCAGGGCCCTTTTTCAAAGGAAGGGGGCCGGGTCTTGCTGTCAGAAGCAGTGCCCTTTCCGAAGACAGCAGGCGTCACTCCTTTGCAGGCCAGTTCACCACGGTGCTGAATGTTGTGGATGGCCAGGGCTTCATCAGGGCCTTCAAGGAGGTGGTGGCCAGCAACTTCAACAGCAGGAGCATCGCATATCGTTCCGCAGTCGGGATGCGCCCCCTTGACTTCAACATGGCGGTCTTGAGTCTCAAGATGATCGATGCCCAGAAGGCGGGCATCCTCTTTTCCGTGGACCCGAACAGCGACAGGGCAGAGAGCATGCTGATAAGCGCGGTCTACGGCATGGGGGAGCTGGCGGTCTCCGGGGCATCCATGTCCGATGTGTACAAGCCGCTAAGGGACCTTGGTGGCAGGGAGGGCGAAAAGATCCTTGCCGCACCCCCCGTGATCGCCAAAAAGACCAGGCAGCTTGTCTGCAGACCGGAGGGGGGGCTCATGGAGGCAGATGTGCCTGAAGAGCTGCAGGATGAGCCCGTGCTTAGCATGGAACAGATAAGGGAGCTGGTCCGGCTTGGACTTGAGATCGAGGAGATCTTTGGCACTCCTCAGGACATGGAGTGGGCCGTGGATAAGGAGGGGCGCATCTGGATACTTCAGACCAGACCCCTGATCCTCCATCAGGAGCAGCAGGGCGGTGAGACCCTGGAGCAAGGGCCATCCAATATCCTGCTCAAAGGGGGGCTCATCACATCGAGGGGCAAGGCCACGGGCCGCGTCGTGATCATCCGCAGCAGGAAGGATCTGGAGCAGCTGCCCGATGGGCCTGTCATCATGGTCATGCACCAGAGCCTCGTGGATGCAGCCAAACTGCTCGAGAAGGCATCCGGTGTGCTGGTCGATCTTGGAAATCCGGCCGATCACCTATCGTGTGTCGCAAGGGAGTATGGAAGGCCCATGATTACGGGCCTTGTCCGGGCGACCGAGCTCCTTGAACCAGGGCAGTGGATAACGGTGGATGCCAATAGGGCTCTCGTCTATGAGGCGACCGAAGAGGAGATCGAGCAGCAAGGCAGGCAGGAAGGCCCTTCAGGGGCCAAGGCCGGCCCGAAGGGATCCGAACAGGAGGGTGCGGGCCAGGAGCAGGAAGGAACCCAGGATCCGCGCATAAAGCGCTTGCGTGAGCTGACGGTAAAGCTGAACCTCACAGATGCCTACGGCCCTACATTTTCCATATTGGAGTGCAGATCCCTCCATGACATAGTCCGCTATGTGCATGAAAAGGCCGTTCTGGCCATTTTCGAGGCTGGAGACGAGCTCCTCGAGGGCACCTCTGGTGTGGTGCTCAAACTCAAGAGCGATATCCCCTTCTTCCTGAACATAATAGACATAGGCGGAGGGCTTCCCAAGGAGCTCAAGGGGCGTCGGTGGGTGCGTCCGGAGGAGATCGTCTGCCGTCCATTCAGGGCGCTCTGGAAGGGGATTGCAACACCAGGGCTCCGCTGGTCCACACCCCCTCCGGTGGTGGCCGATATGGGATCGGTCATGGGAAGATGGCTGTCTGATCAGCGCTCCCGAAGGCCAATAGGCATGCCCAACTACGTGATCATCTCAAAGGACTACATGAACCTGAATGCTAGGATGGATTTCCACTTTACCATGGTGGACTCCGTATGCGGTCTCGATCTGAAGAGCAACTATGTCAAGTTTCGCTTCAAGGGCGGGGGAACATCCATGGTACGGCGCCACAGGCGTGCCCTTGCCCTTGCCGAGATCCTGGAGGATGCGGATTTCTTCATTGACATAAAGGGTGATCTGGTGAATGCCTATTTCGGAAATGCCCCTGCCGAACTCATCGAGGAGAAACTCGTGGTGCTTGGCAGGCTGCTTGGCTTCACCCGCCTGCTCGATGCAGCCATGAAGGATGACGAGACCCCGCATCTGATAGCCCAGGCATTCAAGAAGGGGGACTATCAGCTCGAGGAGCTGCTGGAGCTATGGAAGAGGGAGGAGGCGGAAGCCAGCCGATAGACAGGCCTTGGGCAAGGCAGCATCAGGCTCAGGCGTGATAGAAGATCTCATCCGGCAGTTGAACGGCAGTCAGCAGGTTTCCGTAGGCCGCTCCCGTGTCTATCCCGATCTTGTTCCTGGCAACAAGGGGCAGCTCGAAGGGGGTATGGCCAAAGATGACCCTTTTGCCATAGTCCGACCCATCCTCTATGAAGATGTCCCTGATCTCACACAACTCCTGTGCACCCTGCTCAGTGAGCGCCCTTCCGGGCACGATGCCCGCATGGACGAAGATATAGTCGTCTGTCTCGTGGTACAGCTCCAGCCTTTCCAGGAATCTTCTGTGCTCCTCTGGCATGAAGCCCATGTCGTAGAGGTGGCTTAGATCCCTTGCCCCATAGCTTTCAAGGGTCTGCTCTATGCCGTTTTGGCGCAGGTAACGGATGAGGTTTTCATCTGGGGATCGGTAGTACTCAAGGAGCAGATTTTCGTGATTTCCAAGCAGGAATACCGTCTGCTGACCGGAACGCTCCAGCCTTATCAGCCTTTCCAGCACGCCTTTCGAGTCTGGCCCCCTGTTTATGTAATCGCCCAGGAAGATAAGAAGATCCTTGGAGGTAAAGGGAAGCCTTGAAAGGAGCTGGTCGAGTTTCTGGGCGCAGCCGTGGATATCCCCTATGGCGAATATCCTGCCATTTGCAGAGCTCATCTCTATCTATTTTCTGTGCCGGATGAGGCCGTCCATCCTCTTTTATCCGGTCTCCTATCCAGTCTCTTTTCCGGTCTCTTTTTCGGTCTCTTATCCGGCCCCGGCACTCTCCTTTTGGTCGCTTCCGGGCCCCGGCCGGCCTGTTTCTTCTGCACCCGTTTCCGCTGTCGAGAGCATCTGGATCTGGAATCTGATGAAATCGAGCTGTGGGGATTGGGGCCTCATGTCGAGGTATCTGTCATACGCTGCGAGTGCCTGTTCCCTGTTGCCCTTTTTCATCAGGACCCTGGCCCTGTCCAGGGTGGCAACCGCCTCGAAGCCGTTTTTCGATTCGGCAGCCCTGGAATAGGATGAAAGGGCACTGTCAAGGGCACCGGTTTCCTCCTGGGCATATCCGTAGCCCATGATTGCAGAGTCGGCCAGGGCATGATCAAGGCTGGCCTCGGCCTTTTTGAAGGCGCTGGCCGCCTCATCCCATTTGCCGTCGTCCAGGAGCTGGCCGGCAAGCAGCAGGCGTGCATGGTCGGCAGCATCTGTGCCCTCGAACCGGTTGATCACATCCTTCAGTTTGGAGATGCGCTGATCGGCCTCCTCGATCGCGAATACCTGGCCCAGGGCATATGCGGCCTCGGCCTCCTTGCTGGCAGTATAGTGGGTATATCCGCTCCAGAGGGCAACGGCCAGCAGGAGCAGCACCAGCGCAGCAGCGGCCTGTTTGCCATAGGCCATGATAGGCCCCCTTGCCCACTCCGGAAGATCTGCCAGATAGGCCTCCATGGGATCCACGGGCTCCTCGTCTGCTTGCCCCGAAGGCGCTCCAGGTGGTACCGGGCCAGCAGCCTGTCTGCAAGTGGGGCATGTCCCAAGGGGGCCGGATACCTTGCAGCCCTCCCTGTCCTTGTTTTCCTCAGATCCTTGGCCCGAGGCCGCATCCGTCCTTTTTTTCTCTTCCGCCATCTTTCAGTGCTCCAGTTTCCCTATTTTTTCCCGAAAAAGTCATCCCATTTGAAGATCAATGGCTCTGCCCCCTCTATGAGCTCGGCCACATCGACCACGGTGCCCACGAATATGTCGTGATCGCCTGCCGGATAGATATGCTCGAGCTCACACTCCACGTAGGCATAGGCGCCATCGATCACAGGAGAGCCCTTGAGGGCATTGGTGTACTTGATGCCCTTGAACTTGTCCTTTTTCCGTCCGCTTTTGTAACCGAAATGTTTGGCCATGTCTATGGCCTCCTTGGGCAGGGCATTGATACAGAAGTAGCCCGATTCCTTGATGAGGCCGTGGGTATATCTGGGCTCGGCTATGGCCACGGCGATCATGGGCGGTTTGAAGGAGACCTGTGTCACCCAGGCTGCGGTCATCCCGTTTATCTTCTCCTTGGTCCTGACCGTTACGATGTGAACGCCTGTCGGTATGGCGGTGGTTATCACTTTTTGTCTCATGTCTTCTCCTTTCTGTATTCTGACCCTTTTATCAGAAATTAATAGCGGCCCCGGGAAAAATCAAATGATAGAAGAGGGCCATGGCCCCATCCCATCTCCCCTTTTGTCTTTGACATTTGCATCGAACTGCACTAAGACCTCTGTTTCAAGAAGGCCCTGATGCATATCCACACATCCGATACCCCTACCCTGGCCAGTGCTGGTCCAAAGGCCCATCGCCTGGAGCTGTCGCCATTTCCTGAACTGGAATATGGAGACATGGAGGCCTACAGGCGTGCAGAACGAGAGATCTGCATGCTGTTTCAGATGATCCGCGACAGTCGAGACATGAAGGTCCGTCAGCTCAATCTGAAGGCCCGGGCCATCAAGGCCAGCTTTCTTGCGCTCGACCCCATCCTGGCGAGGTTTACCGGGCCTGTTTGCGCCTCGTGCCCCACCGGATGTTGTGTGAACAGGCATGGATTCCCGGACTATGAAGACCTGGTCGTCTTCAGGGCCCTGGGTGTAGAGCGTGCCGATTTCGATCCCACCCTTCCGGATCAGGACTTGTGCCAGTATCTCGGGGATCGTGGCTGTATGCTCGAGCGCTATCAACGCTCGTACCGCTGCACCTGGTTTTTCTGTGACGGGCTGCTGGACGATTTCGAGGCGAGGGATCCGGAGGCGTTCCGGCTCTTCGAAGAGGGCTGCTCCCGTCTGGCAGAGGCGAGAAACAGCTTCCTGACGGCCTATCAGACCCTGATCAGATCAGGCCCTGATCAGAGAGGAATCATCTCCATGCATCTGACATCCTTGCACTCCCGGTAGTTATCCCCGCATGGACTGCACTCTGCCGGGGACCTTATGACCTTCACCCAGTCGTGGGGCGGGGACCATATGCGCGGATCCGTCGGCCCGAAGAGGGCGGTGGTCTCCACGCCGCACCAGGCTGCAAGATGGGTGATGCCGCTGTCGTTTCCAATGTATCGCCTGCATCTTGCAAGCAGGCCGGCTACCTGTTCAAGGGGCAGGTTTTCGGCCAAAAAGGCCTGCTGTTTGCCATCCTTCTGATTTCTCGAGACCACGTATTGTCGTACCTGCTCGGTGAGCTTGCCATCGGCAGGCCCCAGCAGAAAGAGGACCTTTGCCCCATCCGGCTCAAGGAGCCTGTCTGCAAGGGCCAGAAACTTCTCTATTGGCCAATTCTTCTTGGCACTGCCGCTGCCGGGATGGATGGCTGCATCGAACAGGTGCCTGCCCGAGATCCCTGCCCCTGCCTCATTGTCGCCCTGGTCTTCTGCAGAAGGGGATGGAAGCGTGAGGGGATAGAGGTAGTCCTTGAACTCCGCCGCCTCGATGCCGAGCTCCTTTGCAACCTGCTGGAACTGGAACATGGCACAGTGGAGGGGATCTGCCCCTTCATATACGGTGAATATGACCCTGCATTCAGGTTCGTAGTCGGGCCTGAGGAGCAGGTCTGGCACAAGGCCACGCCTCCTTGTGAACCAAAAGAACTCGTCGAAATATCTCAATATGGCAGGCACTGCCCCTGAATAGAGCTGATGGAAGCCTGCTGCACTGGAGGGCAGGGCAGAGGATACCTCTCCGGCCCTCTTCAGAAAGAGGGCCACCTCGGGCGTGGCGGCCAGAGTGAACTCTCCGGCATGTTTTCTCAAAAGGCGCAGGGCGGGCAGGGAAAGGAGCAGGTCCCCAAGTGCCCCCTGGTTGACCACTATTCTAGGCATGGCGGGAAGATTACTGCCGGGATGGGACCAAATCAAGCTTGGATCACAGACGAAAGGGCCTTTCTGTATGCCGAAAGGCAGGGCTCGCCCATGCAGCAGAATATCACCTCTTTCAAGGGGCCAGGCTCCTCGAGTGCCTCCCTTACGCTCTCTACTGCCACCTGTGCAGCAAGCTCCATGGGAAATCTGTATGCACCGGTGGATATTGCGGGAAAGGCAATGGATGAGATCCCTTTTTCCTTTGCCAGCTCTATGCATCTTTTATAGCAGGATGCAAGGAGTTCGGCCTCTTTCCTGCTGCCACCTGTCCAGACAGGGCCCACGGTGTGGATCACATATCTGGAAGGCAGGTTGTAACCCCTTGTGATCTTGGCATCTCCGGTCTCACATCCGCCAAGGCCCCTGCACTCCTCGAGCAGTCCAGGCCCTGCAGCCCTGTGTATGGCCCCGTCCACACCCCCGCCGCCCAGCAGGGAGCGGTTGGCGGCGTTAACTATGGCATCCACTGCCAGTTTTGTGATATCTGCCTCTATGACCCTGATCTCGACCATGGCCCATCCACCTCCTTCTGCCCTGCAGCAAGGCTATAATCGAGTGTGTGCTGCTCAAGAGCCCGGGTTGAATTTGTAGCCAAGGCCCGGGTGCGTGATGATATAGACGGGATTTGCCGGATCCGGTTCTATCTTCTTTCTAAGCCTCCTGATGTGGACGTCAAGGGCACGGCTCCAGGGATAGACCTCCTTGTTGTCCCATAGATGGGATGAAAGGTACTCCCGGCTCAGCACACGGTCCCTGTTCATGACCAGGAGCTGGAGCAGATCGAACTCCTTCTTGGTCAGTTTCACAGGCTTGTCCTTCACCAGCACCTGGCGTCCCTTGAGGAATATCTTCAGGTCTCCAAGCTCCAGCTTGTCGCTGCTGTCGCCTTCGAACAGCTGTCTGCGCCTCAGGCAGGCCTTTATTCTGGCCAGGAGCTCCAGGTATTCGAAGGGTTTTGTCACATAGTCGTCTGCCCCGACCTCGAGCCCCCTGATCTTGTCTGGCAGGCTGTCCCTTGCGCTCAATATTATGATGGGCACCGACGAGATCTTCCTGAGATGTTGGCAGACTATGAGGCCGTCCACATCCGGCAGATTTAGATCCAGGACCACCAGGTCCGGACAGAAGCTGCCAAAGGTGTCTATGGCCTCTTTCCCATTGGTGACACCCTTCACCTCAAAGCCATCGAGCCTGAGCTGATCCGTTACGACCTTGAGGATATCCTCGTCGTCCTCCACCAGCAGGATCTTGTTATCCCTGATCATTTCCTCCCTCAGATCGGTTCTGTCTCGATACGGGTATCCAGAAGAAGAATCTGGTCCCGTGCTCCTTGTCTGGCTGGCTGATACCTATGTGGCCACCATGGGCCTCCACGATCCCTTTGGCTATGGCAAGGCCAAGGCCCATGCCGGAGCTCTTGCCATCCATGTCCTTGTGATAGAATTTCTGGAAGATGAGATCTGCTTGATCCGGAGGAACACCCGGCCCTGAATCTGTCACGGTCACTACCCAGTAGCGGTCTTCCCGATAGAGCCTCACCTCCACCTTGGCATCTTCGGGAGAGAATTTGATGGCGTTCGAAAGCAGGTTCATCACCACCTGTTCCAGGCGTTTGGGATCTATCCTCGCGATACAGGGCTCGTCTGGCACCTTGTAGTCCAGCTCTATCCTCTTCTTCCAGGCAAGGGGCATGGCCATGAGGATGGCATCCTCCACGATCTCTGACAGGTCGTTGTCCGAAAGATCGAGCTTGAGCTCCCCGCTCTCCAGCCTGGAACAGTCCAGGAGGTCCTGGACCATTGCGGACAGCTTCTCTATGTTCCTCTGGACGATATCTATATATGAGGCCATCTCGCCTGTGCACTTGCGTTCCAGGAGGTTGGTTGCCCCCTTGATGGCGGTGATGGGGGTCTTCAGGTCATGGGTGATGTTTGTGAAGAAGTCGCTCTTGTACTGCTCCACCCTTTTGAGTTCTTCATAGGCCTTTTTCATACGGGCCAGGGCCGTGTCCGCCTCTTCCTGGAGCCTGTTCTGCTGTCTTCTCAGCACCTCCACCATACGGTTGAAGTTTTCACCCACCGTCTGCCATTCGGTGCTCTGGTTCAGGTTCACCTTTATGGACAGATCCCCGCTCTCCACCCTTGATGCCGCCTGTTGCATCTGCTTGAGCGGGGTCAGCACGAACCTTCTAAGCATCCCCCATAGCAGGAACAGAACGCAGATCATGGCAAAGATCATATAGAGGGCGTAGTAGAATTGATCCTTCTTGAGGTTCTCGAAGAACTTGGTGGCGCTGAGCTCTATCGTGATGCAGCCCACCACTTCGGTGTCTGGCTTCCAGGAGTGGCACCCCGTGCACTCGCTCTGGAATATGAGCGGGGCTGCATAGACGAATCGGTATGCCTTATGTCCATCCAGCTCCTTTTCCACCACTTTCCAGTACTCCCTGGCCCGTCTCTCCTGCATCCCCTCTATGGCTGCCTTTTCGAACTGGTCCGGCTGATGGGGCGGATCAGTGGATTTCTGAAAGGCAAGCTTTATCTGGAACAGGGTCCCGCCGCCGGTCGTCTTCGACAGCTCTGCCACGAAGCCGGAGGGAGTCTTTCGTATGTAGTTGCCATCTTCATCTTTTATATAGACCCCTTTCCACCTGGAGATGAGCTGCCTGGTAGCCACTATGTAGTGGTATATCCCACGGGCCTCCTGCTTCAGCTGGTCAACGACCGCCCTTTCCTGCTGGTTCTCGAGCCAGAAGAGCAGTACCGCAAACAATCCGCCAAGGATTATCACCAGAAAGAACAGGATCTTTTGCTCCAGACGGGACGGCATGGCTTTCCTGGCAACAGGACCTCTCTCCTAAAAGAGCGGGGGCTGGTGGACTACATAGAGCCTCATGGGCGAGTCGGAATCGTTTCTGACCCCGTGCTCCTGGCCTGCTGGAATCATGGCGAAGTCGCCCTTTTCAATGGGGCTCCAGGCCCCGTTGACATATGCCGAGCCACTGCCTTCGAGCACCAGGATGGCGTCCATGCTCTCTTCGTGGATATGCACCGGGATCTCTACCCCCGGTGCGATCTCCAGGATCGAGATCCCGGCCGGGGCCTTTGAAAAAGAGCCTGCAAGCTTGCAGATACGCACGCCCGGAAACTTGGGATGGTCTTCGAAGTGCTGTTCACCCCTTTTCTTCAGCTCAGCCATGATCGAACCTCCAACGCAAAGGTCAATTTCCCGTAAAAATTGTAACATGTTGTTAACATCTTTAACAGCTATGTTACCTGTTTTTAGGATATTATCTATGTGCAACAAAGAGCAGGTGATTAGTCTCATAACTCACGGGAGGGTTTCATGAGTAAAAAAAAGGGGAACAAGGGCGCCATTGCCGTCTGTCTCATCATCGGCTTTGTAATCGCCATCATCTTCAGCCTTATCTCGGCAGCCCAGGTAAAATCCACCAGTACGGTGGAGTTCTGTAACTCCTGCCACGAGATGAATCCGTTCTACGAGACCTGGGCCATGGGCCCACACGGCCTGGACAACAAGGGGGCCATCAAGGCGCGCTGCGTGGACTGCCATCTGCCCCATGACAGTCTGGTGAACTATCTGGTCACCAAGACCAAGGCAGGCCTCCACGACATGCAGGCCCACTGGAGGGGGAAGAAGACGGAATGGCTCAAGCTCTGGAAGAACAGGGGGCCATATGTGCACGAGGCCTATGAGTCGGGCTGCAAGGAGTGTCATAAAAACATAATAGCACCTGGGATCCCGACCAAGGCCATATCCGCCCACAAGGCCTATCTGAGCGGGCAGACCGAGCGCGACTGTATTGACTGCCACTATCTGGCTGGTCATGGTGATCTGGTACAGGTTTTCAGGGACCTGGGGTATTCGGAATAGGCTGGAGCCGGCCTGTTTCCGTGTAGCTGTTGGAAAGAAGGACCTTTTAAAAGAGAAAAAAGTAACTATCAAAGGAGGGTCAAGATGAAGAGATTTTTGGGCAAGTTAGGCAAGGCGGGATTGACCGGCATCATCTGCGGTCTCTTCGCCGGGGTGGCCGTAGCGGCAAATACCCCCCAGCTCCACAAGGAGCTGGTGATCAAGAGGGGTATGTCTCCTGAGGCCACCAAGTGTATCGAGTGTCATGCCAAGAAGACTCCGGGCATCGTGGAGTCCTGGAAGCTTGGCAAGATGGCTCATGCGTCAGTCAGCTGTTACGACTGCCACGTGGTGGAGAAGAGCTCCCCCATGGCGAGCCAGTGTTCAGGGATCAGGGGGTCTAATATCTATATCTCTCCCATGGTCTCCTCCAAGACCTGCTCCAGGTGCCATCCCACCGAGGTGGAGCAGTTCCTGAAAAGTGGCCATGCAGTGCTTGCCAGCAAGCCTGTGGTGGATCCAACCAAGCTGAACGGCAAGCTCATCAAGCTCCAGTATCACCTCGAGGGTGCAGGATTCATCGGCAACAAGGACGAGGCCAGCCAGTCCGCATCCAGGGCGGCCGGATGCCAGATGTGCCATGGCGGTCAGGTGGAGCTCGGCCCGGACAACAAGCCCATCAAGAACACCTGGCCAGGTGGTGTGGGCCACAGATATCCAGATGGCTCAGTGGGCAACTGTACTGTCTGCCATACGAGGCATCAGTTCTCGGTTACAGAGGCAAGGAAGCCTGAGGCATGTGCAAGCTGCCACCTCGGGCCCGATCATCCGGATATCGAGATCTATCTGGAGAGCAAGCATGGCCAGATCTTCCTGGCTCATGGCGAGGACTGGGAGTGGGATTCTGCTCCTGATGCCTGGCAGCCTGGCGACTATACCGCACCTACCTGCGCCACCTGCCATATGAGCGGCATTGGCGAGTTGTCCACCACCCACAACATCAACGAGCGCCTCAAGTGGGATCTGGTCCACAAGAAGAGCGTTGTCAGGAGCGGTGAGCGCGGTGATGGCGAAAAGGGCGGAAAGCTCATGAGGCAGGTCTGTGCCAACTGCCACGGCCCAACCCAGATCGCCAAGGAGGAGAAGAATCTCGAGGATTCCGTCAACCTCTACAACTTCTACTGGGATGGCGCTGTAAAGATGAAGAAGGATCTGGAGGCCAAGGGCCTTCTCGGAAAGGATCCCTGGAGCGACGGCTTCCAGGAGCTCATGTACTACCTGTGGCACCATGCAGGCCGCCGTGCACGTCAGGGTACTGCCATGAACGGCCCCGACTATGCACACTGGCACGGTTTCTTCCAGATCTTCCAGATCTACAAGGACATGCAGGCCATCTACGACTGGAGGATCAAGAACAACAAGATCGAGGATCTCAGCCACGTCATGAGCACTGGCCCCCTTTAATAGGTGAGCCCGCCTGACGGGCCCTTCAAAAAGGGGTCGATCCAGACCGTGTAGATGACAATCATTGAAACCGGCAGGGCTGACTTTCAGGTCAGCCCTGTAATACGTTTTAAGAGGAGGGATCTCAAAATGAACAATCGCACCATTTTGACACTGTTTTTTGCAGGTCTTCTGCTGGTGTTCCTGGGATCATCGGCACTGGCCTTCAAGATCAACGACAATGCATACCTCAAGTTCAAGGAAGAGATCAGGTATGAAAACTGGTCCACCTTCGAAAAGCCAAACACCCATGATGACCAGTACGACTTCGTCTCCAGCAAGATGAGGCTCGGCTTTGGGTTCAACTCTCAGCTCATAGATGCCTATGCAGAGGCCAACTGGACCCAGTTCTTCGGTCTTCCAAGAAATGCCTCCTACGGCACAGGTGCCCTCTACTATGGGCAGAACAACGGTGCCCGTGACGTCGGCAAGGTGGGTATCGATCAGGCCTGGATCCGCGGACGTCTTCCCGGGATGGAGAACCTGAGCGCCACCATTGGCCGTTTCAAGTACAACAGCGGCCTCGAGTACCAGACGATGCCCAAGAACAAGAGGCTGGCCTGGCTGAGGAAACTGCGTGTGTCCCAGAGGCTCATCGGCGGCTTCGAGTGGTCTAGGGTCGGACGCGCCTTCGATGGCGGCCAGATCACCTGGAACAACGATCTCTACAACTTCACTGTTGCCGCCATGCAGCCCACTCCCGGTGGTTTCTATCTGGACTATATGGATGACGATTACAGGGGGGCAAATGGCAGGAATTACAAGACCCACGATGTGGACATAATAACTGCGGTCTTCACCCTGAAAGATAGCGTCATCGAGGGCCTGGACGCCCAGCTCTTCTACTACTACTACAATGACGATCGTCATCTGGCCAATCAGGACCCTGAGATCAACAACTTCGGTGCCCATATCCTCTATGTGACCCCGAAGATCGGCCCAGGAAGCATCGATCTGCTCTTCTGGGGTGATATCCAGACGGGTACCTGGGGCGGAAACGACCAGAGTGCATATGCAGTGGCCCTGGAGGCCGGCTACAAGTTCGAGGATATCGATTGGCAGCCCTGGGTGCGCGCCGGTTACTTCATCGGCTCAGGTGATGACGATGCCGACGACAACGACCGCGACACCTTCTTCCAGATGATGCCCACACTGCGCATCTATGCCATGACCCCATGGTTCAACCTGATGAACACCACCTACTGCTTCGGTCAGCTCATGTTCAAGCCCATGGACAACGTGCTGGTGCGCACCGATGTCACAAGGCTCTGGCTCACCGAAGAGGAGGATGCCTGGTATCAGGGCTCTGGTATGACAAGGGCAGACATATTCGGATTCAAGGGGCTTAAGCCCGCAAGTGGCGAGTTCGATGACGACGATCTCGGCACCATGTGGGATCTTTCACTCTTCATCAAGGATATCTACAAGTTCAATGGCGTGACCATGGGGCTTGATCTCTACTACAGCCATGTATGGGGTGATGACGTGGTTGAGGAGATCTTCACCGAAGAGGACGATCTCGACTTCTTCTATGCCGAGTTGAGATTCACATTCTAAAGTCGCAGACGGGCCGGCTTCATGCCGGCCCTTTGTTTTTAATCAAGGAGGTGGCTCGTGAAGAAGATTTCAAAGGCGCTTTTAATGTCCGGTATCGCAGCTGCCATGATCTATGGCTGCACCGGCTCGTCATCTGGCCCTGCCAAGCAGGCGGCAGTCAAGCCGAGCGGGCATCCTGTGCTCACCGAGCAGGAGATGCTGACCCCCTGCCAAGAGTGCCATCAGGCAGCGACTCCCGAGGTCTATGAAGAGTGGTACAACTCCAGGCACGGGATCGACAATGTAAAGTGTTTCCAGTGCCACGGGACATACGAGGAGCTCAAAAGGGTGCCTGATCAGTTCGCATGTGCCGTTTGCCACAGTGCGGAGTTCCAGCACACGGAAGAGGGCAAGAGCTGCTGGGACTGTCATCCTGCCCATAAATTCGTAGTACACAAGTAGACAGGAGGTTGCTATGGGCATTACCAGAAGAGAATTTTTGAAGAGGACTGCCGCGGCAGCCGCTGCATCATATATCGGGATAAATCTTCCCGCCGCAGATCGGGGACAGGCCCAGGCCGCAGACGTCGATAGCTGGCACAGGGGCACCTGCCGCCTCTGCGGTGCCGGCTGCCGTGTGGACCTGGGGGTCAAGAATGGAAAGGCCGTGGCCCTTAAAGGGGTTTCCGACTCCAGGACCAACTTTGGTTATCTCTGTATGAAGGGTATGCTCTTCTACAAGATCATGGGCCATCCAGATCGGCTCAAAAAGCCCCTCTACAGGGCGAGCAAGAAGGATCCCTGGAAGGAGATAACATGGGATGAGGCCCTGGATATCGCCGCCGAGAAATTTGCCCAGGCCGTAAAGGAATATGGCAACAACTCCGTTGCCTACTACGGCTCCGGCCAGGCCCTCACCGAGGAGACCTATATCTTCCAGAAGGTCATGAGGGCAGGGCTTCAGACCAATAACGTGGAGGGAAACCCGCGCCTCTGTATGGCCAGTGCCGTTGGTGGATATCTGACCTCCTTTGGGGCAGATGAGCCAATCGGTTCCTATTCCAACATAGAGAAGGCCACATGCTTCTTCATCATTGGAAGCAACATGGCCGAGGCCCATCCGGTCATCTTCCGCAGGGTCATGAGAAGAAAGCTCGATCACAAGGACGAGGTCAAGGTGATCAATGCGGATCCGAGGGTGTCGCCCACATCGAGGATCGCGGACCTGCACCTCCAGTTCGAGCCTGGCACGGACCTGGCCCTCCTGAACGCTATGGCATGGGTCATACTGGATGAGAAGCTCTATGATGAGGAGTTCATAAAGAATTACGCAACCTTCCGCGTCGGCAAGGAGAAGAAGGAGGTCTCCTTCGAGGAATACAAGAAGTTCCTGGAGGACTATACGCCTGAAAAGGCCGCCCAGATCTGCAAGGGCAACATCACTGCCGAGAACATCAGGAAGGTGGCCCGCTGGTTTGCCAAATCGAGCGCTACCATGTCCATGTGGACAATGGGCATCAATCAGAGAAAGCGCGGGGTCTGGGCAAACAATATGATCAGCAACCTGCACATCCTCACCGGGCAACTCTGCAAACCGGGTGCAGACAGCTTCTCTCTCACCGGCCAGCCCAATGCCTGTGGCGGCGTTCGCGAGGGCGGGGGGCTTTGCCACATCCTTCCAGGCCACAGGCTGGTGAAGAAGGAAAAGCTCAGGCGCCAGGTGGAAGAGGCCTGGGGGGTGCCAGCGGGGCGTATCCCACCAAAGCCCGGCTACCATACCATGGCCATGTTCAAGGCCGTAAACGAGGGAAAGATCAAGGCCATCTGGATCAACTGCACGAGTCCCGCCCAGTCCCTGCCCAACTGTGACCTCTACAGGAAGGGCATGGCCAGGGAGGACTGCTTCATGGTGGTGACAGACATCTTTCCCACAAAGACCACCGAGCTTGCAAACCTGATACTGCCCACCGCCTTCCATTTCGAGAAGACCGGCGTTTACGGCTGTACCGAGCGCCGGAGCCAGCTAACCAGAAAGGCGGTCAACGCCCCTGGCGAGGCGATGCCGGAGGTCTGGATAGTTCGGGAGTGGGCGCTGAGGCTCTCCAAGAAGCTGAACGATCCGGTAATAGAGCAGTGTGTGGCGCCGTTCAAGGGCCTTGAGCCGGATTATGAGCTGCCAAAGGCGATCTGGGATGAGTACACCCAGAAGCTCACCAAGGGGCGCGACAACGATCTGAGGGGCGCAACCTACGATGTGCTGGCACAGATGCCTGATGGTGTCCAGTGGCCGGCCCCAACCAAGGAGTTCGCCCTCAAGGGTGGCACCGACATCAAGTTCGTCAGGGGAATCGATCCCATGGCCGATTCCGAGGCCAAGGATGACAAGCCGCTGCAGTTCTATGGTCCGGCCCATCCGGACAAGAAGCTCTGGATCTGGCTCCGTCCCTACAAGGGCCCCGAAGAGGTGCCTGACAGCCAGTATCCCTTCTATCTCTCGACAGGGCGCATCATCGACCATTGGCACACAAGCTCCATGACCGGCCGTATCAAGGAGCTCATGCGCGCAAATCCCTATGCCTATGTGGAGGTGAACCCCGAGGATGCCAAGGAGCTCGGGATAAAGCCCGGCGACATGGTGCTCGTGGAGTCGAGGCGCGGAAAGAACGTGCTGCCCGCAAAGGTCTATGAAGGGCCTGTCAAGGGAATGGTCTTCGTCTATTGGCATGACATGGACGAAGACAGGATGATAAACAGGGTTACCAAGGACGCCTTTGATCCCGGCTCCAAGGAGCCAGAGTTCAAGATCTGCGCATGTCGCATAAGGAAGGTCTCCGGGCCAAAGCCTCTGAAGCCCTATCTGGTTACAATGTAGGCCCTGGATAGCACTATAAGAGCGATGAAAGGGAGGTCTGAACCGGTTGCGGTTCATGGCCTCCCTTCTTTGTGTTGAGCAGGAAAAGTTGAGATAGACAATTATTATCATGAGAATTCTTAGGATCTTTGCATCACTTGCCTTGGGCCTTCTTCTCCTTTCGGCATGCTCCAAGCCCATGGAGCCTGCCCGGTTCGAGATAGGCCAGCACGGCAAGGGGGCAGTATGTACCCAGTTCTGGCTGGAGATGGAGGAGATCCTCGACAAGTCAGGTGTCCGTTGTGCAGGGCTTGGCCGTGTGGATGGATTTCCATATTTCAGGATAAATGGGCCTCTCAAGGAGGCGGCTGGCTGGCATCTGGACAAACGGGCAGGGGCCGGCTGGATCGAGATGATGAGGCGGGCCGATCTCCAGGCCAGGTACAAGGAGTTGGACCGTCTGGGAGATGAGGAGTTTGCTGCGGTCTGCAGGGCTGCAGGTATAGAGCAGTGTAGCGTTGGAAGACTCAGGGCCCATGTCTCCAGGTGTTCGGCCCTTATCATGGGCGATGAAAAGAACAGGGACGGGTACCTAGAAATGGTCAGGAGGGCGGTTGCCAGGTCCAGCACCAGGGCCGGTTATGGATCGAGTGCCTGCTTTCAGGACCCGGAGACCCTGGACGGGGTGCTTCCGCGGGACATCTACAAGGCCCTTACAGAGTCTGGCCGCAGTACAACCGGCAAGTATGGCCTGGAGAAGAGGATTCAGACCATGAAGCAGCAGGGCCTCAGACGTTGAGGTTCGGGGCAGGTATGGCACCTGCCTGTGCTGTGAGCCCGAAAGGAGAAAGCTAGTGCCCATAGGCGGTTTTGTAGTTACGGTGATCCCGGAAAGGTCTGACGAAGCCGAAAGGGATCTGGCTTCCATGGAGGGCGTGGAGATCCACGGAAGGGATGACAAGGGCAATCTGGTGGTGGTGGTCGAAAGCGACACATCAGAGGCCATGGAGCAGCTGGTCAAGGAGATGTCGGCTCGACAGTTTGTGCTCTCTGTCGGGCTCGTCTATTTTCATGCAGAGGATGAGGTGGCCAGTATAGAGTCTGGCAAATATGTTCCGAGCCGCTCCTTTGGGCGCAAGGGAGAAAAGGAGTAAATGGAGCCTGCGCCTTCAGGGGCCAGGAGACATATCGAGGACAAGGGGCTTGGCATAAAATGGACCGGAGTAGAAGGCAAGTAGTCAAACTCATGGCAGGGGTTTTGGCCGCCCTGGGGCTCGAGGGCCTTTTTGCACGCAGGGCAAGGGCCAAGAGCCTCTTCAAGTCTCCTGTGCACACCAATTATTTGAGGCCGCCCGGGGCCGTGCCCGAGGAGATATTTCCTGCAAAGTGTATCAGGTGCGGCAGGTGTGCAGAGGTGTGTCCATACAAGTCCATACGGCCCCTTGATCTCCAGGCAGGTGTATATGCAGGTACCCCCATGATCGATGTGACAGATGTCCCGTGCTGGCTCTGCATGAAGTGTGTGGAGGTCTGTCCTACAGGCACCCTGAGGAGGGTAGAGCAGAAAGAGGTCCGGATGGGTGTTGCCATAATCGACAAGCATGCCTGTATGACATGGAAGGGTGCAGGACTCCTTTGCCGCACCTGTTACAACGTCTGTCCATTCAAGGAGACGGCCATAAAGTTGGATGAGCTTAGGCCCGTTGTGGTATCTGATGCCTGCGTGGGATGTGGACTTTGCGTCCATGGCTGTCCCGTAACCCTTGAAAATGGAAAGAAGGCGATAAATGTGGAGCCTATCTACGCCTTCGAGCCGGTGAAGTGGTCATGAAGAGTTCAAGACAGAATCAGCCGGACAGGAAGAAGGAGGGGGTAAAGGGCAGGGGCATGCGCTATGGGACCATCAGGTTTCTGACCCTTCTTTCGGCCTTCTGCCTCATTGTTGCCGCCCCTATATTGAACACGAGATACCAGTTCGATTTTATCCAGGGCTGGTTTCAGTCCCTGAGCATCGGAAATCTCTGGTTCGTATCTCCCTTGGAGGGCCTTGAGAGCATCCTTACCTCCCGGATGATCTACGGCCCGCTCCTGGTGGGCATGGCCATGCCAGTAGTGTTGGCGCTCCTGCTTGGCCGGGTCTTCTGCGCATGGATCTGCCCCATAAGCTTTTTTTCAGACCTTCTCGATAGGATCATCCGGCTGGTCACCAGGCGGCGCTACCGCAGGGCGGGAGATCCGCTTCCAAGGCGCATCTTCTGGTTCGCCCTGGTCTTCGAACTGCTCCTGGCCATGGTGCTCGGCACCCCCATATTCGTCTTTCTCTCTCCGCCCGGCCTTGTGGGCCGCGAGCTCATGATGGCCGTCATGTTCGGCACCCTTGCAGTAGAGGGGGTGATGGTGATAGCTGTATTGTTGATGCACTTGGTATCGAAGCGCTTTTTCTGCCGATACCTCTGCCCCCTTGGCGCACTTCTCGGCTTCATCGGCTCCAAAAGGAGGCTGAAGGTCACCTATGACAGCGATGCCTGTATAGAGTGCGGTATCTGCAAAAATGCCTGCCCCTTGAGTCTGGACCCTGGCAAGGGTGAAACGTCCTCGGCCTATTGCTGGAACTGTGGCGAGTGCATAGATTCGTGCAAGACAGGGGCGCTTCGGTTCAAGTGGCGCAATTTTTCCGCTTGACACATCTTTCAAAATGGTTAAATAGGTATCTCGCCATCTCTAAGTGGCGGTGTAGCTCAGTTGGTTAGAGCATGCGGCTCATATCCGCAGCGTCCGGGGTTCAAGTCCCTGCACCGCCACCATCTCTATCCTGAAAAACTCTCTGCCTGTTGCCCTCCTCATGGTTTTTGGGCTATCTTTGGCCCAACATTCAAACTTTTTCCAAGGAGAAACATGAAACTCTTCATACTGGTCATGGGCATGGTCATGGTGGTGGAGGGCCTGCCCTACTTCGCCTTTCCAGAGAGGATGAAACAGGTGCTTGCAGAGATCCAGAAGATGGCACCTGAGCGCCTGAGGATCTTTGGCCTCATCTCCATGCTTGCCGGGGTGTTTCTGTGCTATCTCGCCCAGGGCTCAGGGCTCTTCAGGTGACAGGCGGCCGATTGCGGCGCTGCATCAAGGACTTATGTAACATCCGGATGTCAGCCACTGGAAGCGAGCCCAATGAGATGGAAGCCGATTTTCTCCTGGACAGTTACGACTACTTCCTGCCTGAAGATAGAATCGCCAGGTATCCTGCCCCTGAGCGCCACGGCTCCAGGTTGCTGGTGCTGGACAGGGCAGAGGGCAAGATCGCACACCACAGGTTCAGAGAGATCATCCATTTCCTGAGGCCAGGGGACTGTCTGGTCGTGAACGACTCCAAGGTCTTCCCTGCAAGACTCGTGGGCAGAAAACCCACGGGAGGCAGGCTTGAGATATTCCTTCTGAGATGGCCTGTGCCCTCCAGAATGGAGGCCGATACAGGCGAGATCGAGACCCGTGTCCTCTACAGGGCCTCAAAGCCCCTCAGGAAGGGGGAGCTCTTCTCGTTCTGTTCGGACAAGGATCGCAATCTCTGCATCCATGTGGAGGTGGTGGAGCCGGAGGGGCCAGGCCGGGCCATGGTCAGGCTGATCTGGAAGGGGGATCTCGAAGAGGCGCTAGAGGCTGTCGGAAGGGTTCCGCTCCCTCCATATATCAGGCGTGCCGATGAGGAGATGGACCGCAGCCGTTACCAGACGGTCTATGCCAGGCGTACAGGCTCTGTTGCCGCACCCACTGCCGGGCTCCACTTCACCCCGGAACTCCTCGGTGAACTCGATAGGATCGGTGTCAGCCTGGCAAGGCTCACCCTGCACGTGGGATATGGGACCTTTGCCCCCATCAGGGCCAGCGATATCAGGGATCACAGGATACACAGCGAATGGATCTCGATTTCTCCAAGGGCCGCTGAGACCGTGAACAGAGCAAGGGCCAGGGGGGGCAGGATCATAGCCGTGGGGACGACCTCGGTGCGTTCCCTGGAGTTTGCTGCCGACGAACAGGGCAGGCTTCAGCCCTTTACCGGCGAGTGTGACCTCTACATCCTTCCCGGCCATAGGTTCAGGATCGTGGAGGGCATGATCACCAATTTTCATCTGCCAAAGTCCTCCCTTCTTGTGCTGGTGTCGGCCTTTGCCGGCCGGAAGCTCATCCTTTCGGCCTATCGGGAGGCAGTGGAGGCGGGATACCGCTTCTACAGCTATGGCGATGCCATGCTGATCCTGTGAGCTCCTGTCATCGCTGCCCTCCTTGCCCATTGCATAAAATCAGGTTTGTGATAGTTTGATTTTCTGGCTGAATGGCCATTCAATACTCGAGGGGGCCTTTGGCCTCGATCCGGAAGCCGGCGCCACAGGGCAGCGGGAGAGCATGTTTTTTGATGACAAAAGGAGGAGAAACCCATGGGCATGAAGATTGTGGTGATAGGTGCTGTTGCAGCTGGTCCCAAGTCGGCATGCAGAGCAAGGAGGCTGCTGCCTGATGCGGAGATAACACTGCTGGATCAGGATGACCTCATATCCTACGGCGGTTGCGGTATCCCCTATTTCGTATCGGGGGATGTCTCCGATGAGAAGGAGCTCCGTGCCACCAGTTTCCATATGCTTAGGGACAACTACTTCTTCGAGCAGGCCAAGGGCCTCAAGGTGATGACCCTCACCAGGGCAGTGGCCATCGACCGAAATGGGCGCAAGGTGGTGGTGGAGAATGTGAAGAGCGGCGAGCGGAGTGAGCTGCCCTATGATAAGGTGGTGATAGCCACTGGCAGCAGGCCCAATGTGATCCCGGTGCCTGGAAACGATCTCGACGGCATCTTCACCATCAGCAGTCTCCACAAGGCCATCGCCATCAAGGAGAAGATCGCAAGGGGTGAGGTCGGAAAGGCCGTGGTCATAGGAGGCGGGGCAATCGGGATCGAGATGGCAGAGGCCCTGGCCGATCTGTGGGGTGTGGAGACCTCGATAGTCGAGTTCATGCCCCAGGTGCTTCCCAGGATCGTGGATCCGGTGATTGCCAGGATGGTGGAGCAGCACCTGAGGGAAAACGGGGTGGCTGTCTATACCTCTGAGGGGGCAAAGGAGTTTGTGGCAGACAGTGACGGCCATGTGAGAAAGGTCATAACGAACAAGCGCGAGCTCGAGTGTGACCTCGTGATAATGGCGGCTGGTGTGCGCCCAAGGAGTGAGATAGCAAGGGATGCCGGCCTCGAGATCGGTCCCTTTGGCGGGATCGTAGTGAACCAGAGGATGCAGACGAGCGACCCTGACATATATGCGGCAGGTGACTGTGTCGAGACCTACAACCTCGTGACCGGGAAGAAGGCCTATGCCCCATTGGGCTCTGTAGCCAACAGGCAGGGCAGGGTAGTGGCTGACAACCTGGCAGGCATCCCCAGCACCTTCGATGGTGTGGTGGGAAGCTTTATCATGAAGGTCTTCGACGTCTGTGTAGGGGCAACGGGTATCTGCCTGGATGTGGCACGGGCAGAGGGATATGATGCAGTAGGTGCCATGGCCGTGCAGTCTGACCGGGCCCACTTCTTCCCGACCCAGGCGCTCATGTTCAACCACTTGGTGGTGAATCGTGCCGACAGGCGGGTGCTGGGCCTGCAGGGCTTTGCCAAGATGGGCGATGGGCTGCTCGCCCGCCTCAACGCCGCCGCCGGCATGATAGCCAGGAGGGCTGTGGTCAGTGACTTCAGCAACTTGGAGATGGCCTATGCCCCTCCCTTTTCCACGGCA
Source organism: uncultured Desulfobacterales bacterium (assembly GCA_964573615.1). Taxonomy (GTDB): domain Bacteria; phylum Desulfobacterota; class Dissulfuribacteria; order Dissulfuribacterales; family QOAL01; genus JALSKY01. Next base: position 34,511 of record CAZNKD010000051.1, read on the forward strand.
GTGGATGTCCTGAATGCTGCAGCCAATATCGCAGACAATCTCTGTGCGGGCAGGCTGAGGACCTGCACCGTGGAGGAGTTCGTGGACTGGATGGATGGAAGGGCAGAGCATCCTGACTGGCTCGCCCTGGACCTTCGCCATCCAAAGGAGGCCGAACCCTGGGTAAAGGCCTATCCCGACAGGTGGCTGGCCCTTGTCTATGACAAGGTGCGGGCCGAGTGGCAGAGCCTTCCCAAGGATAAGACCCTGATAATCATCTGTAATGCCGGAACGCGTTCCTATGAGATCCAGCTCTTTTTGCGCACCGTTGGCATGGACAACACCCTGGTGCTGCCAGGTGGGCTCAATGTCATCAGGCGGCTTGGAGTTGATTGGTGGGTTAACAGCTGATAATGTGAGGCAAAAAAAGGAGCTGTAACTGCATTATGAAAAGATTGATTCTAACCCTGGTCCTGTTTTCTCTGGCCTCCCTACCCGTTGCTGCTCTCTGTGAGGAGACAGCCTGTCCGAATGTTGACGAGATGCAGAAGGTGGTCAATAAGACCTTCAGCCGCCCGCTAAAGGTGGAAAGGATAGAGCCTGGTCCAATTTCCGGCCTCTGTGCCATTCAGGTGAAGGTGGGTAGCCAGCACAGGTTGATCTACACGGACAGCAAAGGAGAGCACATCATCTTGGGCGAGATATACAGTGCCCAGGATGGCAAGAACATCACCAAGGCCGCGGTGATGGAGCTCAATCGTTTCTCCCCTGAAGAGCTTGAGAAACTCGCCTCCCTTGCTGCGTTCACCGTTGGGGAGAAGGGGCCCGTTGTCTATCTGGTGACCGATCCTCAGTGTCCTTACTGCAAGAAGGCAGAGGGGATAATTGCCCCGATGGCGGAAAGGGGCAAGCTTCAGCTCAAGGTGCTCCTGTTCCCACTCAAGTTTCACAAGGGGGCAAAGGAGGAGTCTATCTCCATCATTTGTGACAACAAGGGGCTCGAGGGGCTGAAGAATCGCTACCGCTCCGAGAACCAGTGTGAAGAGGGGAGGAAGAAGGTGGAGGAGACCATCCGGTTCCTCCAGTCAAAGGGGGTCTCTGCCACCCCTACGTATATCTTTCCTGACGGGCGTTACCACTCCGGAGTGCTGAAGGAGGACGCCATAGTGAAGAGAATCTCACAAAAGGATTAGGACAGGAGTAGTGCCATGAGCGATCTCAAGAAGATGTACCGCACCATCATAGGAGACAGCTTCCCGAGCGAGATGAAGATAACCTTTGGTGATCAGGAACTGGTCTACAGAAAGAGGACATGGAAGATCCCAAACGCTCAGGGAGAGCTGGAGGAGAGGGGGCTCAGATATGGTGAGAACCCGGATCAGGAGGCTGCCCTCTACGAGCTGGTAAACGGTAATCTGGTCCTTGGTGACTGCGCGTTCATCAAGCCTGGCAACGGGCTCGTGAGCGCCATTACCGAAGAGGACATGATCCAGGCAGGTAAGCACCCTGGCAAGATAAACCTCACGGATGTGGACAACTCCCTGAACATCCTGAAGTTCCTGATGAAAAGGCCCTCCTGCGTCATAGTGAAACACAACAACCCCTGCGGTGTGGCCCAGGCAGACAGCCTGGAGGATGCCTTCACCAGGGCACTGAGGGCAGACAGGGTGGCGGCCTTCGGAGGCTGTGTCGCCCTGAACCGTCCTGTGGACAAGGCCACGGCCCAGGCCATCAGTGAACAGTATGTGGAGGTGGTGGCCGCTCCGGAATATGAGGAGGGCAGTGTGGATATACTGGCCCAGAGGAAAAACCTGCGCATTATCCGCATAAGGCGGATCGAGGAGCTCGAAAGGTTCTGGGACATGCGTTTTGTGGACTTCAAGAGCCTGATCGATGGCGGCATCATCGTGCAGCAGTCTCCTGTGAACAAGATCCGCTCCAAGGAGGACCTCAAGCCTGCCGAGTGCGAGTACAAGGGGAAGCTCTACAAGATAAAGCGCCTGCCAACCGAGCAGGAGTATGAGGACATCATCTTCGGCTGGGCCGTGGAGCAGGGGATCACCTCAAATTCGGTGATCTATGTGAAAAACGGTGTGACCGTTGGCATCGGCACAGGAGAGCAGGACAGGGTCGGTGTCGCCGAGATAGCGGTCTACAAGGCCTATACCAAGTATGCCGATATCCTCTGCTGGGACAAGTACAAGATCCCCTACAAGCAGCTCGAGCTCGAGGTGGAAAAGGGCGAGCGCGATGCATCCCAGAAAGAGGAGATCGATGAGCAGGTGAAGAGGGACCGGGGCAACATCCCTGGCTCCACCATGGTCTCGGATGCCTTCTTCCCCTTCAGGGACGGTGTGGATGTTGGCATACGCCAAGGTGTGACTGCCATCGTACATCCCGGAGGCTCCCTGCGTGACTGGGAGTCCATAGAGGCCTGCAATGAGGCGGATCCGCCAGTGACCATGGTGTTTACAGGCCAAAGGGCCTTCAAACATTGATACAGGGTCGCTGGCCAACAGCGATACAAGGAGGCATACCGGCTTGGTCAAGGTCATAATCGATCCCAAGGAAGTGGAGCGGCTCAGACTCCCAAACGGTCTTGAGGTGGAGTTTTGGGACTACTCCCGGCGCCTGGCCGGAGACCGGTGGCTGGTGGGCCTTCTGGTGAAGATCCCCATAGAGGTCAGTGAGTCGGATTTTGACGGCCTGGAAGGGGGCAGTGCCCTCTTCCAGGAGTTTGTTGAAAAAAATGGCGGGCCAACCATATTCTTCGAGCTTCAGAAGGAGCGTAACTTCATAGACGAGCGTGAGAAGGACCAGGTCTTCTCGAATTTGCTTGAAAACCTCAAGAAACACACCCTTGCCTACATGGGCCACAAGGATTTTGCCGCGGGATTCAAGAAGAGGAAGATAGACGAGTTCCTTGAGAGGAGAAACTGGTGGAAAGAGACGGCCTGAGGCTTCTGGATCGCTCCGGTATCACGGCCGAACTGCTGGACAGTGCCCTCAGTGATGAGGCACTGGAGGCAGAGATCCCTGAGGCCATGAGGGGGGTAAGGCTTCCTGTGCCAGAGATCCGCTACTTTGACTCGGGTGGTGCCGAGCTTGCAGTAAGGATCTACAGAGGTGCCCCTGACTCCGTCCATGTCATCTATCTGCCTGCGGAGTACGATTCATCCTTTACCCTTGGCCTGCTGGCAGCCCAGTATCTGGCCGGAGGATTCACCTTTGTCTCGCTGGACTATAGGGGCTGTGGAAAAAGCGGCGGTGAAAAGAGCCTCTTGGAGACCCTGGATGACCTTGAACCCTATTACCGTTTTGTAAGAAAGTGGATGGGGGAAGAGGACAGGACAGGGAATCTGGTGGTCATGGGCCGCTCCATAGGTAGCGCCCTTGCCCTTGACTTGGCGGTAAGGGTAGAAAAGGAGCTTCTCTGTCTGGTGCTCGAGAGCGCCTTTGACCGTACCAGGGACTATCTTTCTGCAAAAGGCATCGATCTTTCAGCCCTGCCAGAAGACCAGCCCATATTCACCAACCGGGATACCATGAAGGGTTTCAGCAAGCCGGTGCTCTTCATCCACAGCCCAAGGGATACGGTACAGAGCCTGACACAGGTGGAGTGGCTGGTGGCAGAGAGCCGTTCAAAGGCGACCCAGTTCCAGCTGGCCCCAAGCGGAACCAGGGAGGATCTCGCCCATCAGGTAAACGAGCTCTATGGCGAGGTGGTCCTTCAGTACATAAACCTGAGACAGGGCATACGCCCACCAAGAAAGAGGCGGCAGCATACGCGCCGCTCCTCTCATCCCTCTTACCACTGATCTCCCCTCTTTACAGCTCCTTTTGCTCGACTCTTCCCCTTCGACTCCTAATGAGGCATGTCAGAGGGGATCATTCGGGGCAGGCTTGGACACCTTCTCAGAAAGGTGTCGGCTATTTCCATACCCCCTGGATCTCCTCTCCGCACTCGGGGCACCTGCCATCTTCACCTAGCCTGTTTTCCAGTATGGAAAAGCCATATCTCGAGATCAGTACCGCCTTGCAGGCCGGGCAGTAGGTGTTTTCTCCGCCTTCTCCAGGGATGTTCCCCTCATAGACGAATCGCAGCCCCTCCTCCAGGCCTATCTCTCTGGCCCGACGGAGGATGGATACTGGCGTAGGCGGTCTGTCCATCATCTTGTATGTGGGATGAAATGCAGTGACGTGCCAGGGGATGGATTCGGATACCCCCTTGATGAACCTTGCAATATCACGCAATTCCTCTTCGGAATCGTTCCATCCAGGTATGATCAGTGTCGTAACCTCCACCCATATCCCTGCCTCATGGAGCTGTTTGATGGAGTCCAGAACGGGCTGGAGCCTTGCCTTGCAGACCTCCTTGTAGAAGCGGTCTGTGAATGCCTTAAGATCTATGTTTATGCCGTCCAGGAATTCTGTGAGCATCTTGTTGGTCTCAGGGGTCATGTAGCCGTTACTGACGAAGATGTTCTTTATGCCCCTTGAGCGGGCGATCTTGCCTGTTTCATAGGCCATCTCGAAGAAGATGGTAGGCTCCACATAGGTGTAGCTGATGCTCTTTGCCCCTGAGATCAGCGCATCCTGGACGATCTCTTCCGGTGTGGCCTGCTCCCCGACTATTTCGCCATTGTTCAGCCTCGGATACTGGGAGATCTGCCAGTTCTGGCAGTGGAGGCACCTGAAGTTGCATCCAACCGTTGCTATGGAGTATGAGCGGCTTCCTGGCAAAAAATGGAACAGGGGCTTTTTCTCGATGGGGTCCACGTTCCTCGATATGAGCCTGCCATAGACGAGGGAGTAGAGCTTTGCCCCACTGTTCTGCCTGACCTGGCAGATGCCGCGCTTGTCCAGGGCGATCTTGCACCTGTGGGAGCAGAGGTTGCACCTTATCTTCTCATCCTCAATCCTTTCATAGAGATAAGCCTCTTTCATGGCCTTCATCCTCCTGTTTTACATTGGCATGTCGAGCCCTTGTCCAACAACTCGGCAGTTGCAAACAGACTGCATGTCCATGCAGGCAGTAGTTTTGAAAGGCTAGATCCTTTAGAAAAATATAATTACGAAATGGCCTATGTCTTCCATTTATCCGGTCCATTTATCTTGCGTGATCCTTTTCCCGATAAATAGAGTGTAGTGTTTTTCGGGGATGAATTTTCCAACTTTAAGGGACATATGAAGGTGCCATGACAAAGCGTGTCAACAAGGGAAGTATTGGAATATCCAGCGGTACAGGGCAGATGCTGGCAGCGGAATCGCTCGGCTCCACACTGGCCGTCATTGCTGCCGATCCGGAGGCATCCGTTGCAGGGATGGCTGTACTCGTGCTGCCTGGACAAAAAGGTGCTGGCCCAGTGGCCTCGGGAGCATCTCTTTTGAAGGAGCTGTTTGTCCAGGTGTTAAAGGCGGGGGCAAGGCGAGACGGACTCAAGGTGGTCTTGGCTGGTGCAGCCGGTTTTCTTCGTGAGCCAGAGGTCCTCTGCCTGGGGCGTGAGCTCTACCGTTTCGTTAAAAAGTCCCTGCTCAAAAGCGGGATCTCCATCTCGGCAGAGCACGTGGGCGGTCCTGTCAATAGGGATGTGGTCGTCGATGTTGCTTCCGGACAGGTCAAGATCACCATGGCCGATGAAAGGGAAGTGATACTATGAACAGTGCAACCCTCCAGCCCGATTTCACCCTTGAGGCGGTCTTCGAGTCCCTGACCTCTCTTCCGGTCTTCCCAAAGGTGGTGCATCAGGTGATGAAGATGCTCGACGATCCTGATGTGACCAATAAGGAGATAGCCCAGGTGCTCAAGTTCGATCCTGGGCTCACTGCAAATATACTGAAGATAACGAATTCAGCCTTCTTTGGGGTGCAACAGCAGGTAAACGACCTGGATACGGCCCTCGCCCTGCTTGGCCACCAGAAACTGAGAGAGGTGCTGGTCACCGGGGCCGCCATGCCCTTTCTTGCCAGGAATCTTTCAGGCTATGAGATGTCCCACCAGGATCTATGGATCCACTCCGTTGGCTGTGCCGTGATCTCGGAGGCCGTGGCCAGGGCGGTTGGCTTTGGCGATGAGTCCGGCCTCTATACCGCTGCCCTCCTTCATGATATCGGAAAGATCGTGCTCGATATCTATATAGGGCCAAGGCTCAGGGAGGTGCTGATACTGGCGAAACAGGAGGAGATCAGCTTTTCAGAGGCAGAGTGGAGGGTGATCGGAACAGACCATGCACTCGTGGGTGCTTCCATCCTCAAACAGTGGGAGTTTCCTCCCGATATCTCAAGGGCCGTGAGGAGACATCATGATCCAGACCTGTTCATCCAGGACGAGCTCTCCGCCTGCCTTGCCATCAGCAACATAGTTGCCATACAGCTCGGCCTCGGGGTAGGTGCAGATGGGTTCAGGTACTGCCTGGATGAGCGCCTTACCGACAGGTTCGGCCTTTCGAGGCAGGATCTCTATGCCATATATGGTGAGGCCCTGGCCTCCTATGAAAGGGCCCAGGACCTGTTTGGCATCTTGCTCGGCGATACCTGAGCCGACCTTCGATCACTCCTGCTCTGAGACAGGGCAGGAGTTGCATACGGGCCTCCTTGCCCGGCAGTGATCCTTTCCCAGGGCGACGAAGAGTGCGTGGAATTCGTTGAAGAGGGCGGCATCCACAGGGAGGTTGTCCATGAAGAGTTCCTGTACCTGATGGTATCCTGCCTCCTGGTCGATGATATCGTGCCTGGAAAGGGCCCTTATGGTGTAGGCATCCACCACGAACACGGGCTTTTCGAGTGCGTAGAGCAGGATGCTGTCTGCTGTCTCCGGGCCGATTCCCTTTATTCCAAGCAGTTCCTCACGCAGCTTCCAGGTCTCCACCTCCTTCAGGAGCTCTATGTCGCCCCCTGTGCGCCCGTTTAGCCATTCCAGGAAGCTTTTGAGCCTCTTGCTCTTTATGTTGTAGTAGCCTGCCGGCCTTATGAGCCGGGCAAGCTCCTCATCTTTCAGCCTCAGCAGTGCATGAGGGTCAAGCAACCCCCTTTCTCTGATGTTAGAAAGGGCCTTTTCCACGTTTTTCCATGCGGTGTTCTGGGTGAGGATGGCCCCCACTGCAACTTCGAAGGGGCTCTCTGCAGGCCACCAGTCCTGGGGGCCGAAATGGTCGAGCATGGCCATGAACCACCCCTCGAGCAGGGGGGTCAGGGATGTCCCGTTGTAGCTGTTGAATAGTTTAGAGAATGACTTCGTCCGATGCTGCATTTATCAGGGCATCCATTTGTGCCAGGTCGGCCTTGAGGTCATGAGACGAAAGGATCTTCTCCACGGTCCTGTCGTTCAATCCCGCCTTTTCCATGACCTCTTCAGGTATCATGAATGCCCTGGGTTTGTCATCATAAAAACCGGCGATCCTGGCCATGGAGTCGCTTATGGAGACCAGTATGGCAGCCTGCTTGATATGGGACGGGATCTCATGCCAGTTCGCAAAGGATGGGTGGTGGTGATAGGCTATCACTGAACAGAGGAGCTCCGGCAGTTTCCAGTGGGTTGTCAGCAGATATGCCATGCGGCAGTGATCAAGCCCATATGCCGCATCTTCCTTGATTACAGAGAAGATGTTCGGATCCTGGTCGTCTACCGGGGAAGAGTCGAGCCCCCAGAGCAGAAACTTGCCCACGTCGTGGAGCAGGGCACAGGTGAGGACCGACGGGCCGATCTCGCTCGAATAGAGCCCAGTCTTCAGCAGCAGGTGTTTTGAGCAGGTGGCTGTGGCTGCGGCATGGCGCCATAGGGCCTTCATGGCCTCATCCGGGATCTGGGTAAAGGGCTTGATGCTCTTCGATGACAGGATCTGGTTCACCATGATCCAGATGTTGTTTATGCCCAGGAGCACTACCGCCTGCTGTAGTGAGGTGATCCGTCCCCTGCCCACCGCTGCAGAGTTCACCACCCTGAGCACCTTGGCCGAAAGTACCGGGTCCGTGTTGATCAGGGCCACTATCTTCTTGATCTGTACGTTTGGGTCCCTGAGCAGGTGTGACAGCTCCATTACTGCGCTCGGAAGCTCCGGCACCTGACGGATGATGTCTATGAGGGCGGCGTCGCTTTCGTTTATGGGCCTTTCCGGACTGGGCCTTGTCATGTGTATCGTGCTTACGATCTCGGTCCTGTCCTCTGCTTCATCCTCATCGAAGTCCTGGGGAAATCGTCTGGGCAGTGCGGTATCCGAGATGGATGAGAGGCGCTCCTCCTCTTCGGGGGCAAGATCTTGCGAGACGGCACTGCCCTTTTTCCGCATATTCATGACGATGAAAAAGGCCGCAATGCCCAAAAAAAGGCCGATTCCTCCAATGATATAGAAGAGTGTCATGGAACCCTTTGCGATCCTGGCTTCTTATATCTGCCCGGCAGGAGGCCCGTCTCCATCAATCAGACCTGATGAGAAAGACATAGATCCAGAGGGCAGCGACCCCCAGACAGACCGATCCGAATTTTACGGCACTCGATACGCTAAGTTCCTGTTCCGCATCTGGAAGGCCGTGGATATTTCCGATCCACAAGGCGATGATCCCAACAATTACGGCAAGGGTGCGGTAGAATTTGAAAAATAGCAGGATGCCCGCTATCACCAGTGCCGGAATGATGATCACAGGCTCCTTCATCGCCTGAAGGGGATCAAATTTCGATAGGAAATTTAAAATATTTTCAGTCCGTAGGTATTCCACATACTGGACCCAATCGATGTTTTCCAGCATCACACGCCTCCTTAAGCTGATTATCGGCAGATAGGGCCTTTTCCTATAGCCCACTTCCATGCAAATATGGCGCCTGATGGGAGATGGAAAATGGCCTCCAAGGATGATAAAGTCTCTCCATGCCCTATAGCCAGATCATTGCCATAATGGCGGCAGTCATGCTCATAAGTGGTGCACCTCTCACCAAGAGCTCTCTTGCCCCGCCGCTTTCTCTCTTGAGTTATTGGGTGATCAAGACCATCTTCTGGGCTATCGCCTGCAGAATCGTGCTGGTACGGGCCAGGGCCCGGGCCCTGCTGGCCCTGAGTGCAAATCAGCTCCCGGTTGGCCTGCTGGAGTTCCTTGCCCTCATCCCTCTTGCCATCGATATGTATTTTCTTGGCGCGCGCTATCCCTTTGTGGCCATTTTCGGGCATGCCTGGGGGGGCTTTTTGTCCGAGATCTTCGGCCTTGGCCTCTATCTATTCTATATGGCTATCGTCTGGGTAGAGGCGGCAAAGGTGGTCTCCGAGAAGAAAGATGCCTGGCAGGAGGCCGTCTCCGAGTCCAGATACCGTTTCAGGCTCATCGTCCCCATCCTGGTGCCCTATATCGCCCTTACATTCATCTCACAGGCAGGGAGCCTGACAGGTATCAGGGCGCTACAGGCCTTTCAGGAGTCGGACTGGGGCATTCTATTCATGCTGGCAGTCACGATCATCTTCTTTCTGGTCTTCATGCCGGTACTCGTGGTCAAGATGTGGAACTGTGCACCATTCGAGGACCCTGTCATTACAACGGACATCGCAGCACTCCTTGACAGGCTGGGCACCCGGTTCAGGGCCATCGTCATGTGGATGCCAGGAAGATTTTCTGCCTGCACGGCGGCCGTCTTGGGGGTGCTTGCAAGGTTCAGGTATCTGCTTCTGACGCCCTGCATCGTCTCCATACTTGCCCTAAAGGAGTTGGAGGCGGTAATCGCCCATGAGGTGGCCCATGTGCGTCATCGCCATCTCCTTTGGTATATGACCTTTGTCATCACCTTTTCGATGATCCTCTACCGCTTGGCCGACAACCTGGTCAACTGGTTCATGTCCAGGCCCTTTGCCCTCGAGTTGCTCCTGCTTACAGAGAAATGGCCCCAGTCCTTTCTGGCCCTTCTTGCCGTTGCACCGCTTGCTCTGATCATGGTCCTCTATTTCCGGTTCGTGATAGGCTATTTCATGCGTAACTTTGAAAGACAGGCGGACATGGAGGTCTTCAAGGTTCACGGACACCCTTGGCATCTCATCGTGGCGCTCAAGAAGGTGGCTGCTGCCTCTGGAATCGAGGAGTCCAGGCCCAACTGGCACCATTTCAGTATTGCCCAGCGGATAGCCTTTCTAAAGGAGGCGGCATCCGTGCCGGAATTGCTTCGCAGACAGGAGAGGAAGATCCTCCTTTCCAAGGCTGCCTTTCTGATCTGTGCAGTGCTGCTCTTTTCTCTGCCTTCATTCATGCCCACCGAGAGCTGGAGGGACCAGGCCCAGGTGAATCTCGTAGAGACCTATTTCGATCAACTCATGCGTCACGGCCAGGACAGACCCCAATGGTTCATGTTCATGGGCCAGTTCTTCTACGAAAGGAAGATCTATGACAGGGCAGAGGCGGCATATAAGAAGGTGTTGGAGATGGACCCGGACAATGCCGATGCCATGAACAATCTGGCTTGGCTCTATCTGAAGGCCGAGGATGTAAGATTCAGGCGTCCGAAGGATGCGCTGTTGCTCGCCATCCAGGCAGCGAGCCTGAAAAAGAGCCCCTATATCTTGGATACCTTGGCAGAGGCATATTTTGCCAACGGTTATGTTGAAAAGGCGGTGGCCGCCGAAGAGGAGGCCGTGCGCATGGCCCTAAAAAACAGGCAGTACTACCTCGATCAGCTCAAGCGATACAGACAGGCCCTAGACGGGAAGAAGGGCACTGGCGGGCCATAGGCCCGTATAGGAGAGCTTTATGGGCGTGATCAGTGGATGTTGTTGTTGGGGTCTACAGGCTCCCTTATGGAGCTGCCCTCTGTCTCTTTTAGGGCGGCTTCGTTCAGGATGTCGTTTACGGCCGAGATCAGCTCCTTCAACTTGAAGGGCTTTTGGAGGAAGGGAAGCCCTCTGGACTTTAGAAATTGCTGTGTCTTTAGATCCGAGGCGATCCCTGTCGTAAAGATTATCCTTGAGCAGTAGCCTTCGGCCTCCTTCTCCAGCTCTCGATAGAAGTCTATTCCGCCCAGTTTGGGCATCTTCACATCCGAGATGATCACATCGAACCTCTTCTGTCTGATCATCTCCAGGGCCTCCATGCCGTTTGCCGCCTGCTCTGTCTCAAAGGTATCGCTGAAGACCTCTGTCAGGAGCTCTGAGATCTCAAACTCGTCGTCCACCACCAGAAGCCTGGGCCTGGTCTTGCCCTTGAAGTCGAACTGGAGCTGGCTGCTCGGTTCGTCCGGATGCTCCTCCACCGCATTTGCCACGGGAAGGGTGATGGAAAATCGGGTAAGACCTGGTCTGGACGAGACGGCAATGGTGCCACCATGTTCCTTTATTATGCCGTGGCATATGCTAAGGCCAAGCCCTGTACCCTTCTGCTTGCTCTTGGTGCTGAAGAAGGGCTCGAATATCTTGTCTAGGAACTCTTCCGGGATTCCGGGGCCGTTGTCCTCTATGGTGACGCTGGCCTGTCTCTTGACCGGATCGAGCCGGGTGGAGATGGATATCCTGCCTTGCCCCCCGGAGGAGGCCTCGATGGCATTTTTGATGATGTTGGTGATCACCTGCTCTATTTGATGGGCATCAACCTTGACCTGTACGGGGTCATCAGGCAGATCAAGGCAGAGGAAGATGTCAGAGCCGCTGATCCAGGACTCGGCAAGGTTTACGGCATTCCTGACTATCTTGTTCAGATCGCACGGCAGCATGGCCGGTTTCTCCTGTCTAGAGAAGAGCAGGAGAGACTCGACGATCTTCTTGGCCGACGTTGCAGCCGTGTTTATGCCAGTGACACACTTTTCATAGGTCTCTTGCGGCAGATCGTGCGACTGGGCCAGGATCTCGCCAAAGCCCAGTATGGGAGTAAGCTTGTTGTTCAGCTCATGTGCTACCCCTGCCACCATCTCGCCCATGGTGGCAAGGCGCTCTGAGCGCACGAGGCGTTTCCAGAGCATGTCCCGCTCTGTTATCTCCCTGCAGATCATTATTATGCCCTTGCCCAGATAATCGCCTATGGTGTTGGTGATCCTCACCTCTGCAGGTACCGTGTTGCCCTTGCAGTCGCGGAATATCACCTCTTCCAAGAAGAAGGCCCCTGGGGCCTTGTCCAGGAATTCCAGCTTTTCCCGCAATATCTTCTGGCTGCTTGCATCTATGAAGTCCCAGATCTCGTGTTCGATGATCTCATTGATCTTGCAATTGAGGATCTGGGCCATCTTGGCATTGACAAAGCCGGGGCGGAAGTCCTCCTTGAGCACCAGGTAGCCCTCATGGAGGTCCTCGATCAGGGCCCGGTAGCGCTCCCTTGCCAGGGCGATCTCCTCCAGGATGTTTATATGTTCAAGGGCACGCTTGATGGAGTGAAAGAGCAGATCGAAATCGAAGGGCTTTATCACATAGTCGAAGGCGCCGTTTCTGATGGCCTCCACTGCGGTCTCCAGGGAGGCGTTTCCTGTCATGACTATGACCCTGGTCTTCGGGCAGAACTCCTTGCAAAACTTCATGATCTCGGAGCCATGCCCGTCCTGCAGGTAGTAATCGGTTATTACTATGTCATAGTAGTGCTGGTTGAGCAGCTGCAGCGCATCGGTGAGGCTGGGCGCTGTTGTCACCTGGAAGCCTGCATGACCAAGGAGCATGCCCAGGGAATTGAGCATGCCAGGGTCATCATCTACCACCAGGATTGTATGAGAGTTGTTCATTTCCCTCCCTCAGGGCTGCTCTTTTCGGAGATGGGCAGCAAGATCCTAAAGACTGCCCCAAAGCCCTCTCTTTCATCCAGTTTGATCTCCCCTCCGGCCGCTTCAACAATGCCAAGGCAGATGGAGAGCCCAAGTCCGGAACTCTCCTCTTTCTTGGTGGTGACAAAGGGGTCGAAGATCCGGTCACGAAGCTCCTCCGGGATACCGGGGCCATTGTCTGCCACCTCGATGAATATCGAGCCGGAGTCGGTCTTTGACGCCCTGATGCTCACAAGGCCCTCCTGTCCCTCCTCTGCTGGAGAGGCAGACAGGGCCTCTATGGCGTTTTTCATGAGGTTCATCAGCAACTGTTTGAGCTTGTCAGGTGAAATGGCAGCAGGCGGCAGATCCGGTGCAATATCTGTCTCTATGCGTATCCCTTTCTGGCGAGCAACTGGTTCCATGATTGGCAGAAGCTGGCCCAATACCTCCCTGACATCGGCTGCTCTGCCACCGGACTCTATCTGGTCGGATCTGGACAGATCAGTGAGCTGCCTGATGATTCTCGATACCCTGTCGATCTCCCTGGAGATGGTATCGATGGTATCTGCCTCTATCTTGCCAGCCTCTTTCTGCAATTTCAATATGTTCAGGAAGTTTTTGATGACATTGAGGGGATTGCTCGCTTCATGGACCACTTTTTTGGCCATATTTCTGGCGATCCCCGATTTTTCCGCCTGGATCAGCTTTAATTGGGCCTTTTCAAGCTCGATGGAGCGCTTCTCCAGCTCGATCTCAAGGAGCTTCTCCCTCTGCCGGCGCTCCCTCTCCAGAAGGACACTGGCAGTCTCATCATTGAGGATGAAGATGAGCCGTTCAAATCCCAGGATCTCCACACAGGATATCCTGATCCCTATCCATCTCGGGCCCATTTCATGTGTGCCCTTTTCCGCCCGGCCCAGTTCTATCCTTCCAAGGTCCAGGCTCCGGCCAGGAACGAGCCTGTCTATGGCCTGTTTTGCCTTTTTCGGAATTGCCAGGAGGGAAAAGAGATCGAGTCCGAAGGCCTCCTGGGCGGAGAGCCCCAAAAGGTGCAGGGCGGAAGGGTTCATGAAGAGGGACTCTGCCTCCTTGTTGGTCAGCACGATCCCAGATGGAGAGTATTTTACGATGTTTTCATTTATGATATGCTCTTTTTCCCACCACTGGCGGTAGCGTATCCCTTTGAATAGGACTGCGGCCTCGCTGCACAGGAGCCTAAGGACAGAGGCGTAGCCTTCTGCCGCTTGCGACTCCATGCCTGAAATCCCGAGGGCCAGGGCACCCACAGGGCCACCTTGGGCCACCATTGGCACTACCAGGAATGCCCCTCCCAGCAGGGTCTCCATCTGTTCGTCTATGATCCGCTTGGGATGTGCCTCAAACCATTTATCAGACGATACCGGCTCCGATCTCCTGAATGCCTCATCCCATATGGAGGCCTTCAGCTCAGGGACCTTGAACTCCTTGGCATAGGCGTCGTCCTTGGTTCCGCGGGCGGCCACAGCACTCAGACGCTCCTTGCGCAACAGGAGCAGGATGGCCGATTCGAAGTCTGTCAGCAGGGTGACGGCGCCAAAGAGTATCTCCAGGAGCTGATCGACGCTCCTGGCCTCTAGCATAGCCTCGATGGTGCCGGTAATTGCGGCCAGGTCGGATGATGCCTTGCTCAACTCCTCTTTTTTGGGCCAGCCCTGGAGATCCACCTTGGGCTGTTTGACGGCTCCATGCCACTCTATGGTGATCCCGAGGCTGTTCCCGATCTCTTCTATCTCTCCACCGATCTCCTCCCGGAAGGAAGAGATATCGTGTGGCTGCCAGCTCCAGTATTCTGCGGTCATGGTGAGCAGGTCATCCAGTTTGCATCGGCATTGGCCTGCAAAGTAGTGACTGAAGAGGTTGGCCGTGTATACAATCTTCAACAGGTCAGAGGCCTCTTTGAGCTCCTCTACTCCACGATGGTGAAAACGAACCACATCCACGATGGAAGGGGCTATGTGCCAGCCCGAGAGAATTCGGGCCCCTTCAGCTGCATGGTCTGTCCCCCACTCCCTCTGTTCGGATGAGATAATGGTCTGACCGGTTTTGGGGTCCTGGACGATCTTGTCCGCAGCCTCTGGCCTGGTCAGTATCAGAAAGAGCTGGCCGATATCGTGGAGCAGGCCTGCGAGGAAGGCCTCTTCAGGGGCAGGATAGCCCACCTGCCTGGCTATTATCCTGGATATCACTGCGCATGTGAGTGAATGTTGCCAGAAATCCTTTAATGAAAAGCTATCTGGCAGTTTGAGCCGGGAGAAGGTCTGGCAGATCGATATGGTGACCGCCAGGTTTCTTATGGTAGAGATGCCAAGTATTATTGCGGCATGAGAGAGGCTTTTTACAGGCTTGCTGCCGCTTAGAAGCGGAGAGTTAGCAAGCCTGAGGATCTGGGCTGCCAAGGCCGGGTCATGCCCTGCCAGTTGGGCAAGATGGGCCATGGATTTCGATTCATCCCTCGTTGCCTTCAATAGTTCCAGCACAGCTGCGGGCAGAGTGGGCAGTTTGAGTTCTTTTCTGGCAGTCTGGCTGGTCTTGGCCATCTTGTTTGTTTTTTTGTTGTTCAGACTTGGATTATTTTGTTAATTTAAAAAAGATTAGCTATGCGTTTTTATTAGCATACTTATCAACAATATTTCAACATCTTTTTTACCTTTCATATAGATCGGCATATAGGAGGAAATCCATGAAGGAGCTAACCATCCCCACCAGTTCCAGGACAGAACTGATAGATATTACCTCTATGGTTCAGGGTGCTGTAGGCGATGAAGGGCTTGATTCCGGCATCGTAGTGGTATACTGCCCGCATACCACCGGTGCCATAACCATTAATGAAGGGGCTGATCCTGCCGTTAAGCGGGATATACTGGCAGTAATAAACAGGGTCATCCCTTGGGATTTCGACTATCACCATATGGAGGGAAACTCGCCTGCCCATATCAAGACCTCTCTTTTTGGCCCGAGTGTTCAGGTGATAGTGGAGAAGGGCAGGTTGCAGCTCGGGACCTGGCAGAAGATCTTTTTCTGTGAGTTCGACGGGCCGCGGAGAAGAAAGGTCTGGATCAAAACTATAGCCGACAGGGGGTAGAAGATGAGCAGCTGGTACATTGCAGTGGATGGTAAGGCCCAAGGCCCTTTGAGTGCCCAGGAGATCAGACAGAAGATAGCCTCTGGAGAACTTCCGCAGGACATACTCGTCTGGCGTGAGGGTATGGGGGAGTGGGCGCCTGCAACGAGTCAGGTCGAGCTTCAAGGCGGACAGATGGAGATGAGCCTGGGGCCATTTCCGTCTCCTCCTCCAGGGGCTGGTGCCGTAGCTGCAACTCAGAAGGCCCATGAGATAGATTATGAGATCTTTGGCCATGAGATGCAGTTCGTGGAGATAGAGCTTGATCCAGGTGAGAGCGCTGTGGCCGAGGCCGGGGCCATGATGTACATGACCGAAGGCATCGAGATGCAGACCATCTTCGGGGATGGCAGTGAGGATCAGGGGGGCAGTTTTTTCGACAAGCTTGTGGGTGCTGGAAAGAGGCTGATAACCGGAGAGAGCCTCTTCTGCACCGTTTTTACTCACACCGGTCAGGGAAAGGGCAAGGTGGCCTTCAGTGCCCCATATCCGGGGAAGATCATTCCCCTTGACTTGAAGGATTACGATGGTGAGGTGATCTGCCAAAAGGATGCCTTTCTCTGCTGTGCAAAGGGGGTCTCCATAGATATCGCCTTCCAGAAGAAGATAGGTGTCGGGCTCTTCGGCGGTGAGGGGTTCATCATGCAGAGGCTGAAGGGTGATGGACTGGCCTTTGTCCATGCAGGTGGCACCATAGTGGAGCGGCAGCTCGGGGCCGGTGAGACCCTGAAGGTGGATACGGGCTGCATAGTGGCCCTTACAAAGGGGGTCGATTATGACATAGAGTTCGTCGGCAATGTCACCTCTGCACTCTTTGGAGGTGAGGGCTTTTTCTTTGCAAGGCTTCGGGGCCCTGGCCATGTCTGGCTCCAGTCGTTGCCATTTTCACGCCTCGCCGGCAGGATGCTCGAATCGGCACCGACTTCTGCAGGGGGCGGCGGACGAGATGCCGGAGAGGGCTCCATCCTTGGCGGACTTGGTAACCTGTTCGAGTCCCGGTAAGATATGTAAAATATATTGAGTTTCCCAGGGCTGGTTATACAATATAGGGAATCTTAAGGCGGTCCTCTCGAGGGGTTTGCAGGCCAAGGCGGCTACAGTTGTCGCCTGCCTGCATCATCCGAGCCTCGAGGGCCTGTGGTGGCAGATTTTGCTTTTGCAGCTGCCTCTTGCGGATACTGCCTTTTTCAGGAGGTTTTTTCTCTGTCTTCCAAAAGGGATTCATCGCAACTTCTGGCAGGTATGGTTTCAGCTGCCGGATCTTTTGTCGTCTTCTGCATGGTGTTCGTCCTGGTGTCATGGATGGCCAGGGCGCCACAGGAGTATTTCCCTCTTATGCCCGAGCTGGGAGAGGATCCTGCAAAGGAGCTCTATGCCTTCGAAGAGGAGTATTCAGAGCCATTGTCTATTGCCCCGTCAGCAGATCTCTGTTCCGTGAACCTGGATCTCCTTGGGCTTCTGGACGGGGTTTCGAGTGCTGATGCAATGCACAGGGCGGCTCTGGCTCCAGGCAACCTGATGCCTTCGGATGCCCAGGCCATGCACGGTGATGATTTCAGCAAGGAGAAGGAAGACCTGCCTGCAAGACAGCATGCCTCCAACCTGCCTGAGAAGAAGACCGCTGCTCCGGATGCCCCTCCCAGAGGACAGGTCAGGACGGTATGCCTGCGTCCTGGCATGACCCTCTATCGTGCCCTCAAGTCCGTGGATATCCACGGAAAGGAGATAGCAAGGCTCGTAAAGGCCCTTGGGCAACAGATAAACTTGAGAAAATGCAGGCCAGGCGACAAGATAACCATCTTTCTGGATGAAAAGGGTGGGGTGGACACCCTCATCTATGACCGGGGGCTTTTCGATTCCTATGTGGTCTCAAGGGGCGCAAGCGGCACCTTCCTTGCCTCAAAGAAGAAGGTGGAACTTGAACGCCATGTGAATCGGGTCTCCGGCACCTTTACAAAGGATCTTTACGGCTCCTTTGCACAACAGGGCCTCAGCAAGGCCTTGGCCTTGAAGTTTGCCGACATATTTGCAACGAGGCTCGACTTCAATACCGATATCCACCTCGGAGACAGTTTCAGCATCATCTATGAAGAGTACTGGAGAAATGGAACAAGGCTGGGAACGGGCCGTATCCTGGCCGCAAGCTATAGCTCCGTATCTGGCAAGGTATATACAGCCCTCTATTTTGATGATGAAAAATCGGGCAATAGCGGCTACTTTGCACCAGATGGCACCCCGTTCGGCTCCTATTTCCTGAAAAGCCCCTTGAAGGTCTATAGGGTCACCTCCCGATTCACTTCCCGCAGATTCCATCCTATCTTGAAGGTCTACAGGCCACATTACGGGGTCGATCTTGCTGCCCCAACAGGCACTCCTGTGATGGCAGTTGCGGATGGTGTGGTCTCCTTTGTGGGATGGCAGCGCGGTTATGGCAGGATCGTGAGCATCGACCATCCTGGAGGATACACTACCTACTATGGCCACCTGTCCAGGTTTGGAAAGGGTGTCAAGAAGGGGCATAAGGTACATCAGAAGCAGATAATCGGCTATGTGGGCAGAAGTGGCTATGCCACAGGCCCCCATCTCGACTACAGGGTCAAGAAAAATGGGCGCTGGATAAATCCCTTCGGAATCCGGATCAGGACCGCTACCAAGCTGAAAAAAGATGCCCTCGCCCGCTTCAAAGAGGTCACTGCTCCTCTTGTTTCAGCCCTGTCAGACAGTCAGGGCCCAAAGATCTTGGCTGTAGAGAAGACCGCTGTCTCATCTCTGCCTGATGGCTGGTCGGGCTGATACCTTATGATTCTGTCTTTGGGATTGAACTCATAGGATGGTACAGATGCGTTCATTGGTTTCATCAGGCATTTATTCCGTGCTCTTTTTTCTGCTGGTCCAGACAGGTTTTGTCTATGGCTCGGTTTCCCAAAAAACATGCGACCTTGGCGGCACCGTTCGTCCAGAATGGGGCAGGCTTGCATGTAGGCTTGTCACAGACGGCATCCCAGAAGGCCAGGTGATTCGGATCTTTTCAAACCCGCGCCTCTCCTTTGACCCTCGTGTCATGCCCAAGAAGCTCTCGCACAATGAATATAACCTCTATTACGATCGTTTCCTTAAGGCGGACAGGATCAGCAGGGCCAGGGCCTTTCTACATAGACACAGGCAGTTGCTGCAGGAGGTGGAGGATGCCTACGGGGTGCCCAAGGAGATCATGGTGGCCATTTTGCTCGTGGAGACAGATCTGGGACGTTATCTGGGGGCAGGCCCTGCTGTTCGTATTCTGGCTAGCATGGCCATCTCTGATGATATGGATCTTGTCAGGAAATGGATACCCAAAGAGATCCAGGATAGCCCCAGGATCAGGAGAAAGATGCGTAAGAAGGCGGAGTGGGCCTACAATGAGCTGCGAGAGCTCATTGTCTACTGTCAGAGGAATCGACTCGATATCATGTCTGTCAAGGGCTCCATATTTGGTGCTATCGGGATCTGCCAGTTTATGCCGTCAAATGCCAACCGGCTGGGAGTGGATTTCGATGGTGACGGCAGGGTCGATCTTTTCACTCTCCCGGATGCCCTGGCCAGTATGGCCAACTACTTGCGCCATCACGGCTGGCGCCCGCCTCTTGACAGGCGGGCAAAGCACAAGGTCATCCTGGCCTACAATCACAGCAGGCCCTATGCCGATACTATCCTGAAGGTTGCCGAGCGTCTCAAAGAGGGTGAGGGCAGCAGGGCAGCCTGACGGTTGTGTCCTTTTGCGATGGAAAATGGCCCGATGGAGGAATCCCGTTACTGCACTGTCCCAAGGGGCGAGCTGACATCCCGTATCAAACGGCTCAAAAGGCGTCTGCAAAGGCAGGGGATAGATCTTGCCCTGATTCGGCAAAATGCGGATCTCTATTACTTTACAGGCACCGTTCAGGATGGACATCTGCTGGTGCCTGCCAAGGGCGATCCGCTCTTCTGTGTATGGCGTGCCTATGAGCGGGCAAAGGTCGAGGTCGCCCATCTGGATCTCTGCCACATAAAGAGCTTCAGCGAGTTCTCTGAGACCGTTTCCGCCCTTGGCTTGTCGAAGGGGATAGATGTATTGGGCCTTGAGCTCGACTCCATACCTGCCTCCCTTTTCCTCTTCTATAGGGATGAGCTCTGGCCAAACGCCCATGTCCGTGACCTGTCTCCCATCATAAGGGATATCAGGAAGATCAAGAGTCCATGGGAGGTCTCTTGTATCCAGGAGGCATGCCGGCAGAGCTGGAGTGCCTTGTCGAGGGTTCCCATGTTCCTGGAAGATGGCATCACGGAGCTCGAGCTGGCGGCAAAGGTAGAGGCCGAGATGAGAAAACGGGGCCATCCCGGGCTCTTGAGGATGAGGCTCTGGAACCAGGAGATAGGCATGGGGCAGATCGTCTCAGGCAACAGCGGGCTGATGCCCTCTTGGACCATGACTCCTGTGGGTGGATCGGGCCCGGCATCGGCCTTTGGCATGGGGGCCGGCCACAGGAAGATCCACAGAGGAGAGCCAGTTAGTATCGATATAGGGGGGTGGCACTGCGGTTACTGCTGCGATCAGACAAGGCTCTTCGTGCTTGGTACGCCTTCCAAGGGGCTTGAAGAGGGATTCCGGTTTGTGCGTGAAGTGATGGATGTACTGGAGCAGCAGTTGCGTCCAGGTGTAGAGGCTGGCGTCCTGTACCAGATGGCAATAGATATGGCGGATAGATCAGGGTTTGGCCAGATCTTCATGGGCCGGGGAGAGAGCAGGGTGCCTTTTGTCGGCCACGGTCTTGGAATAGAGCTGGATGAATTCCCCTTTATCTCCAAGGCAAATAGCATGAGACTCGAGCCAGGCATGGTGATCGCCCTTGAGCCCAAACTCCTTCTGGAGGGGATCGGGGTGGTGGGGATCGAGGATACCTATTTGATCACACAGGATGGTTCCAGGAGACTCACCATAGGTCCCCAAAGACTTCAGGTAGTGCCTTGATGGGGCCTCGGCCTTGTCCTTGACAAGGCAAAATTAATATGATATCGATTGACGCCTGCTGTGACCAACAGGCCCGTTACAGGGGCCGTTAACTCAGTCGGTAGAGTATCTGCCTTTTAAGCAGAGAGTCGCTGGTTCGAGTCCAGCACGGCCCACCATGTCCCCGTCGTCTAGCCCGGTCCAGGACACCGGCCTTTCACGCCGGCAACAGGGGTTCAAAT
>CAZNKD010000052.1:0-75456 GCA_964573615.1 uncultured Desulfobacterales bacterium
TTCAATACAAAAAGCCCCCTTTCTACAGAAATGGAATCATCAACGGCCAAGAGAAAGGAGGCACCTGAAAAATATAGCAGGAAAACAGGGTAAAAACCAGTTTGAAAGTTCCGGCCGGAGAAAAGCCCCCACCTTCACCCCACATCTGTCTTGCAGACTTTGGCACCCACACCCAACCATGCACCCCAGGTGGCGAGAGACGAGCGAAGGCAACCTAGCCAAGTTGTCAGAAGGGGGAGACCGCAGTTTTGCAATCGTAAAAAAAACAGGAAAAACAGGAAGATCCTATATAAAAGAAGTCGAGTCCTAATCCCCTCGAACGGGTCCAGAAATCCTCACTTTGCTGAAAGAGGTACTGGCCATGAGGCCTTATTTGTCGTAATCCCCTCGAACGGGTCCAGAAATCCTCACCTCCCACTGGGGTTGAATTCCGCGCTACTGTCACAAGTCGTAATCCCCTCGAACGGGTCCAGAAATCCTCACCTGTGTGGTGCGCCCTCAATAGAGGCCCTGGCAAGTGTCGTAATCCCCTCGAACGGGTCCAGAAATCCTCACGAAACACAATGACAGCCACAATGACAGCCACAATGACAGAAGCCATTTTCAAAATTATCGGAACCGTTCTTATAGCTCTTATCGGCACGCTTACCAGCCTGATCTCAGGCATGTTGATTGTGTTCGGTATTTATCTCTTAACACTTGGGCATGTTGCCGCTATAATAGCAGCTATAGGAATCTTAGCCCTTGGCATTACTTTCATGCTTTACTTCTGGCATGAAATAGAGACAGATTACTAAGCAGCGGCTTACTAAAGGAGACAATAATGGAATCGCTAATCTTAAAGACCGTAGCGGCATTAAATGCTACCATATTATTAGCGATCATAGAAGCCTTACGTAACTTACCGATAGTGATAGCATTTATAATGCTATCAGCGCTGTTTATGGCGGCATTGGTAGGCGTAGGCATGTTAATAATGAAAGCAGTAAATTATAATCAGAATAGGTTCTTTGATATATGGATGTTATTACTTGGCCTGATTGTCTTATTAGGCCTACTATTCGGAAAATAAAGGAGATATAACAATGTTCACAATGACGATTCATTGGACGGTAAGGCAGATAGGCAGAGGCAGGCATATTGTAATTAAAGACACTAACTGTTTTAACTGCCAGAACAGGCACAAATCGCCCATAGGTGATCTATGCAGGGCAAGAGACTATAAACTCTTGCCCTACGTCGTAATCCCCTCGAACGGGTCCAGAAATCCTCACTCCTACCCTAAAAAAATACATAGTTTCAATGAATTAGCAACCGTTTTTTGCATATCTCCCGCAAATGCCCATATGAGAGTATCGAAAAGAGTCGAAATTGGCCCACATGGATCAATAACATAGCAGAATCATTAGATAAATTATCTTTTGCACATCTCTTTCCCTTAAAAGAGGACTGATATTTCAAGAATTAGATAAAAATTTCAAATAGATATCCGTCAAAAAACGCCCTGCAGTCCATTGCCTAAACGTATCCGCCCAAAGATGTGCAAAATCTCTGCTGCTATGTCGGTATGTCACATCAAAGATATGCGCTGATATCCGGTAGATGCGGCACATGAAATCTCTATCAATATGCGAAGGGATATCATGGCGTTGCTCTGCCCAAACAATCTCTGTGACAGTGCTCTGGATGCGGCAGGCGTTGGGAAGGCCTTTGAACAGACGATTGGAAATATGGCCTTGGATTTTCTTGGCGAAGCGGAGCGCCCGAAATGCCCTTCAGGCGGGCAGTGTAGAAGAGACCCCTTTGAAAATGCCAGGCAGAGATCAAAAAGTTTTAGACATGCGGTGTGGCTCAGGCCATTGGGCATTTCAGCGGAGCGAGACCTTAGAAAATCCCGGCCATTTTTCCTGTCTGGAAAAGGCCCTGTGCCAACACAGCCTGCCCACCTATTTCACACACTTCACTCACCTACTTCCACCTCTTCCACGACCTCCCAAACAATCTCTGTTTCTACCAAATAAGTTTTCCACCTGGATGTCAGCTCCCGCCCCGCCAGATTCACATACCTACCTTCTCATATACAGGAAGCTGGCTGTGAAGCCTTACAAAACGCCGGTCATTCTCTATGGCCTGGCTCCTTTTGTAATTGGCTATCAAAAGGGCCCCTTTTTTGATCTGATCCTCCACGAACAGCTCGAACTCCCGCTCCCCCTCTGTCAGCGGGCAGAAATAGTATACCACGTCGAACTGCCCATAGCCGTCATAGGTGCGGATATCAGCCTCTATGAGCTGCTCTGGCTCGAAGAGGTCCCTGGCGATCTTCAAGGAGGCCTCGTCCTTCTCTATGCCGTAAACATCGAACTCGAACTGCTCAGCAAAGAGCATCACGTTCCCGAAGCCACACCCTATGTCGACGAATTTGATGGCCTCTCCCCTCCTGCCCCCATCCCTTTTTGCCAGATAGCGGCTTGCAAAGAGCAGTTCATGAAAGACCTGCCTGGTATCCATGGCCACGAAGGGGTACTCCGAGGCATCCATGCCTGTCATGTGGTGAATCTGCCGGGTAAACAGGCCGATAAAACGGTTTATCACCCCGAGCAGGAGAGATTCGATCTCCTCTTCACCGCTCCTTCCTGCCGGTGCGGGGCCCAGCAGGCTGTCTGGTTCCTGGTTCCTTTTTCCGCTCTTCATGGTGGGGGAAGCTTGCCAAAAAAGCCATGTAAAATCAAGGCGGAAGCGGCTTGTTTTAACGGCTAAAATTTGTTACAAGCCATATTGATGGACGACCACATACCTCTAAGCAGACTCGAAGAGCGTTTGGGATACAGCTTTTCGGATCATACCCTCCTAAAGACCGCCCTTACCCATCGTTCCTTCAGTGCAGAAAAGAGGAGAGGAGAAGCGGACAACGAGCGGCTCGAGTTCCTGGGCGATGCGGTACTGGAGCTCGCCATAAGCTCCCTGCTCTATGACAGATATGCCCAGGCCTTCAACGAAGGGGAACTCACCAGGATGCGTGCATGGCTGGTGAATGAGGCCCAGCTCTCCTCCAGGGCGAGGGAGCTTGGCCTGGGCCAGTTCCTGCTCCTTGGCAGGGGGGAGGAGAATACCGGGGGCAGATCGAGGCCCTCCATCTTGGCGGATGCCTTCGAGGCCATAATCGGTGCCATCTATCTGGATGGCGGATTCGAGCAGGCCTTCTCGTTCGTGGAAAGGGTCTTTGCCAGACCGCTCGAAAGGGCGCCAGAGGGCCTCAAGGCAGACTACAAGAGCAGGCTTCAGGAAAGGACACAGAAATTTATGGGGGCCATACCCGAATATGAGCTCGTTGAGGTCACTGGCCCTGATCATGAGCGTCACTTCAAGGTGGCCCTCCATCTGAAAGGCAGATGCCTGTCTCACGGAGAGGGCCGCACAAAAAAGGAGGCGGAACAGCAGGCGGCAATGGCTGCCTTGGACCTGCTTGATCAGGAAGGAGTCAGCAGACAGGAGCATGCAAGTGGATAGCGAAGGAGAACGAAAGGATCGCAAGGAAAGGGCACCGTTCAAGTCCGGTTTCGTGGCCATAGTGGGGGCACCCAACGTGGGCAAGTCCACCCTGCTGAACTCCCTTTTGGGAGAAAAGGTCGCCATCACCACCCCAAAACCACAGACCACCCGCACCCAGATCAGGGGCATCCTCACAGGAGAGAACTTTCAGATCGTCTTCATAGACACCCCTGGCGTGCATGAATCCCCCAGGTTGCTGAATCGGGTCCTGGTGGAACAGGCGGAAAAGGCCCTGGAAGACGTGGATGTGATCCTATTTCTGGTGGATGTCACCAAACGGAGCAGAAAGAACGAATTTGCGGTCCTGGACCTGATAAAGAGGGTCAAGCGGCCGGTGATCCTGGTGCTGAACAAGATCGACAAGGTGGCCAAGGAGAATCTGCTGCCCATGATCGAAGAGCTGCAGCAGATGTACCCCTTCGAGGCCATCATCCCGGTGTCTGCCAAGTATGGCGACGGGGTGGATCTCCTCCTCAACGAGATCCTCAAACATATCCATGAGGGGCCCCAGTACTACGACAGCGAAACGATAACCGACCAGCGCCCTGAACACATGATCGAGGAGCTCATCAGGGAAAAGATCTTTCTGCTGGCAGAACAGGAGATCCCCTACTCCACCACTGTTCAGGTGGAGGAGATGAAGGACGACCCCCAGAAGGGCACAATGCTCATAAGGGCCGTCATCTACGTGGAACGGCCGTCACAGAAGGCCATCATCATCGGCAAGAAGGGCAAGTTCATCAAAAAGGTGGGCACCCTGGCAAGGATGGAGCTGGAGCGCATCTTTGGCAGGAAGATCTTCCTGGATCTCTGGGTCAAGGTGCTCAAGAACTGGTCCAAGGACGAAAAGGCCCTGAGGAGGCTTGGACTCACCTATTGAGGGGTGGCAGAGCAAAAAAATCCTGCCATTTCAGCCCATTATGTGTGACCAAAATGTCCCGCACACCCTGTGACATTTTGGTCACACACCCTGCCCGGAAAGGACCCTTCAAGATTTTTTATTGCAATATCAAGCTATTAGCCAGCCCAAAATCCGGCACGATTCCTGCTTTTCTTTGATTTGAAGACAAAAGTCGTCATGTTTCTCCTTCAAAACAAGAGAGGAAGATCTTTATTATGGAATACAAGAGGACGGTCAAAAGAGATATCGCCCTTGCCGGAATAGGGCTCCATACAGGCAGGAGGGTTACCATCAGGATCAGGCCGAATCACGACGATACCGGCATCGTTTTCGTCAGGACAGATCTCGATGGCAACAATGTCGTGCCTGCAAGGGTCCCATATATTGTAGATACAAGATTTGCAACCACCATAGGACGGGGCAACTGTGTCATCTCCACGGTAGAGCACCTCATGGCCGCCTTTGCAGGGTGTGGGGTTGACAGCGCTGTGGTGGAGATCGACGGGCCAGAGGTCCCTGTCTTCGATGGAAGCGCAGCACCATTTGTGGCCTTGATCAAGGAGACAGGCACCAAGAGGACGGCTCATCCCAAGACATACCTGAAGATACTCAAGGAGATCTCTGTATCCGATGGAGACAAAAAGGTCACATTGAGGCCGTGTGACTGCTTCAAGGTGGACTTCAGGATAGAGTTTGACCATCCTGTCATCAGCTCCCAGAGATTCAAGGGAAAGATCTCCGAAAAGACCTTCAAGAAACGGATTGCCATTGCCAGGACATTTGGTTTTCTCAGGGATGTCGAGCTTCTCAAGAAAAACGGCCTTGCAAGGGGCGGATCCCTGGACAATGCCATAGTCATCGGGGATGATCGCATACTGAACGAAGAGGGTCTGAGATTCTCTGACGAGTTCGTAAGGCACAAGGTCCTTGATCTGGTTGGCGATCTCTATCTGCTTGGTGCCCCCCTCAGGGCAGAGGTGAAGGCGGTCAAGAGCGGCCACGGACTCCATGCCGCACTGGCCAGAAAGCTCCTGGAAAACCCTCACTGCTGGGAACTGGTGGAGGCAAAGGGCAGGCTTGCAGATTGGGCGATCCCTCAGATGATACCCCAGGGTGCTGGTGCCGCAGCCGCTGCCATCTGATTCCCGATCCAATATTACGGGCTGAAAGAAAAAAGGCCTGTCCGAAAAAGGGCAGGCCTTTCATTTTGGGATAAAACCCAAAAAGCCCTTTGCTACAAAAGAGTGCTTATCCAGGCCCAGTTCTGCTCAAATATCCTCTCCGCCTCATCCGGGTCAAGCCCTGCCCCAGAGGCAACGGCCCTGGCAAACCCTGGTTCCATAAAGTCACCAGGTGCATGGGCGTCCGAGTTGACGATGAGCTGGGCACCAAGCCTCCGTGCCAGCCTGCAGACATGGCCGTTGGTGATACCATGGCCCTTTCTGGCAGACAGCTCAAGGCGCACACCCCTTGCAGCGGCCAGCGCCACATCCTCTTCCGAGATGAGGCCCGGATGGGCGAGCACGTCCACCCCTGCCTCTATTGCCGCCCTGTTGGTGCCTGGAATCACCGGCTCCACCAGCGTCTCTCCATGGCACACGACCACCTTGGCGCCAAGTTTCCTGGCCTGCTCTGTCAGGGAGGCGATCCTCTCCGGATGGACATGGGTCAGCTCTATGCCGGCAATGAGCTTGGTGGCACTGAACCTGTTTATCTCCTGGGCTACCCGGCTTATGCGCTCTATTATCAGATCGAAGTTGGACTCGTCTGCATGATCCGATATGGCAATGGCGTCATAGCCCTTGACCTCCAGCCTCCTGACCAGCTCCGAAGGCAGGAGCTCGCCGTCACTGAATAGGCTGTGGCAATGGACATCGAACATTCTCATGGCATCTTCCACATGGATGGCGGCCGGTCCGTACCGTCTTGCTGCTACATCTTGTACTTGAAGGCGCTTGGATCCAGCTCCTCGAGGATCTTGTTCCACTTCTCCTGATCCTTCTCCTTGCGCTCCCCCTGCATCACCGAAGGCTCCTGCACTGCAGACTCGTCCACTGGCCTTGCCTTGTCCAGCACCTCCTCGTTCACCAGGATCTCGGCATCGGACCTGAGCGCCAGGGCCACGGCATCGCTTGGCCTTGCATCCACTGAGAAGCGCTCGCCTCCCTTCTCAAGGATTATCTCTGCATAGTAGGTGTTCTCCTTGAGGTCGGTCACCACGACCTGGACTATCCTGGCCCCTGTCGCCTCCACCAGGCTCACTGCCAGATCATGTGTCATGGGCCTTGCAAACTCCAGGCTCTCCAGCTCGGTTGCTATGGCCGTGGCCTCAAGCAGCCCTATCCAGATAGGCAGTGTGCGTTCGCCGGATTCATCCTTGAGGATAAGGATGGGCGAGTTCGAGTCTGCATCAAGGGTTATCGCATGTACGTGCATCGGTATGGTCTTCATGGTCGGAACCTCTCAAAAAGGGACTCTCTTTCTGCATCCCTCTCTCATTGTCGTCTCTGTCTCCTGCCTGCAGCCTCCCCTTGAGAGAGTGGTTGCAGGCCTGGAATATCTCCACATCCTGGTAGGTACCCACCAGGCCTTCGTGCCCCTCCAGGTTGACCACATGGTTGCCCCTGGTGCGGCCCTGGAGCATGCCGGGATCGCTCGGATGTACCCGTTCTATGAGCACTTCCTGGATGGTGCCCTCGAGCTCCCTGTAGCATTCGAGCCCTATCCTCTCTTGCAGTGCTATCAGGGCAGACAGCCTGCGGCCCTTTTCATCCTCAGGCACCACATCCTTGAATCGGGCAGCAGCAGTCCCTGGACGCGGAGAGTATTTGAAGGCGAATGCCTGGGCAAATCTCACCCTATCCACCAGGGTCAAGGTCTGGCGAAAATCCTCGCTGCTCTCCCCGGGAAAGCCCACGATCAGATCGGTGGTAAGTACCATGTCAGGCCGGATCTCTCTGAGCAACCTCACCTTTTCCAGATACTCCTGTCTGGAATAGTGGCGGTTCATGCGCTTGAGTATCCGGTCGGAGCCGGCCTGGACGGGAAGATGCAGGTGCTCACACAGGGTGTCCAGACTATCGAAGCACTCCATCACATCCCTTGAAAGATCCCTGGGGTGGCTGGTGGTGAACCGGAGCCTGATCCCCGGAAACTGCCTGTCTATGAGCCGCAACAGATCGGCAAACCCCATACCTCCCCCGCCCTTTCGGCCATAGGAGTTCACATTCTGCCCAAGGAGCGTCACATCCTTGATACCCATGTCCACCAGCTGGCCTATCTCCTCGACGATATGCTCTGCCGGCCTGCTCACCTCCCTGCCCCTGACATAGGGCACGATGCAGTAGGTACAGAAGTTGTCACACCCCTGCATGATGGTCACATAGGCCCGTACCGGATCCAGCCCGGCACGGCCCCGGGGGATGTTGGGTATGGAAAAATCCTCCCTGAGCTCTGCACAAAGCACTGGCCTGCCATCCGCCTCCAGCTGCTCCAGCATCTCCGGCAACCTGTAGAGCCCCTGGGGGCCGAAGACGAGATCAATGTGCGGCATGCGTTTGAAGAGCCTGTCTCCCTCCTGCTGGGCGACACATCCGCACACGGCTATCTTCAGGCCCTGCCTGTTCTCCTTCAGCCTCTTGAACCGCCCTACCAAGCTGTAGAGCTTGTGCTCGGCCTTCTCCCTTATGGAGCAGGTGTTCACGATGATGAGATCCGCATCCTCCGGTGTCTCTGTGAGGACATAACTCTCCTCCAAGAGGGAGGCCATGGTGAGGGAGTCGTACTCGTTCATCTGGCAACCAAAAGTGATGATATGGCAGCGCCTTCTCGGCCTTCTGCCTCCTGCTTGCAGCATGCTGCCAGATGCCTTACTCCTGCTCTCTTCTGTTCCAGTCGCTTTGAGTGCCTTCATGAAAGATCTTTTCGAGCCAAGCCCCAAAAATGTTCTACTTGATTTATCGCGTCAACAGAAACGAATAGAGCCTGGTGACATATCTTGGCTCGTCCTCGTCTTCGGATTCATTTCTTACTATGGCTATCACGAGCCTGTCATTCAATATCTGGATACCGCATATCCTGGCTCTCTTCGCCCCCTTCTCCGGGCTCAGGGCATAATAGGTCACAAAGCCCTCCTCGCCCTTGGGGGCCAAGGCGCAGAGCCAGCACTCTCCGGCATCCTTTCCGGCCGGATGCCCCCTGTAGAGGACCAGCTGCCTCTCGCCGAGTCGGACCGGGGTCATAAAGAGATCCGGGGTGCCAAAGGCCTCAAACTGCCTCACCACAGGCACCAGTGAGGACCACTCGAGGATATTGGATGGACCATAGACCTTCAAAAATCCCTGTACCGTGGAGACCACCATACTGCAGCCGCCCTGGGCCGAAAAGATGGCCTGGACATTTCCGTTCACATTGAAGCCCGGCGGATAATCCATCGAGCCCTGGTACTCCACCCCGTCGTCCGAAGGCCTCATCCTGAAGACGGTGTCGGAGCGAAAGCGCTCGCGGTCAAAGGACTGGCCCAGCAGGGTGTCCACCGCCTGATCACAGTCGGTATCGACGAATGCGAGCCAGAGGTTCATCTCCCCCTGGATGAGCCTCAGTCCGTGCCTGGAATAGCCCAGGAGGGCCGATTTGAGCCCAGCTCCATCGAGGAGCACATTCAGGGCGACAAGCCCCTTTCCTGGCAGCACAGAGAAGCTGTAGGGTGTTTCAAAGCCGGATGTCTTGAACTTGCGCAGGCTCCCCTCCGCCCTGAAGGGAGCGATGTAGAGGCCATCATCAAGCAGATATATGATCTCCTGGGAGCCGTCGCCATCCAGATCCTCTATGGAGACCTTGATCGGCCTGGCCTCGAGCCTTCCTATCTCCTCTGCCTCGGCAAGTGAGAGAAACGGGGCAGGCAGGTCGGCTGCCTCCCCGTGCCCTGCCGGCATCTGCCCCTCCATGCCGTGAAGGCCCTGCTGCCCCCTGGGGCCTGCCTCCTCGTCTGGAAGCAGGCACTCTGCATCCTCATAGACCTTGAATGGCTGGAGATCAGGGCCATAGACCAGCAGTTTTCCATCCTTGAACCTGAACAGGAGATCTATCCCGAGGGCCTTCATGGACTTGGGTTCCATTACCGGCATTATTGCCTCATGGGGCTCCAGCCAATCCAGATATGGAAGCAGCGCCCTGAGCCTGCCTGTTGTAAAGCGCGGAGAGATGGGGCTATCATCCCGATAGACGACGGCCCTCAGCCCCTCATATCTTATGGCTATATCGCCTGGCGCAAGCTCTCGGCGCCTTTCAAGGAGGCTGCACGTGGCACTGCCTGCCGATACAGAGGTCACCTGGATCTTGCCAGACGGTACGGCAGGCATGGTCTCCAGGGAGGAACCCAAGCCCTTCCGGCTGAATACCGTGAAGATATCGCCTGGTGAGACCACGGCCCCTTTTGGCATGGAGAGCTTGACCCACCCCTCACCAACGGCCTTCAGCTCCGCCCGTATGGGAGAAAAATCGATACGAATCCTCGTGGTCAGATCCTGGGCCGACACACAAAGGGCATGCCCTGGTGCAAGCAGCTGCATCAACAGGGCTGCAACACACAAGAGCGCTGCCTTCATGGCGGCTCTGTTCATAAAGGTATCACTTCTCAGGCAGATCAAGTCCTTCTCCCGATTTGGCTCCCGATTCGACACTCCATCTTCGCTACTGCCAGCCCATATTACAACACCATCCCAGAGTAGAGAAGGCACAGAGGCGGCAGAGCCATCAAAAAGGTGTCAAAAAAAAAGCGGTCTATGCCTCTTTGGCATGGACCGCTTTTCATTTCCTCTTTGTCTCAGAACTACACGGAGTTCCTCGACACGGCAGCTCGATTAGACGCAACCGGTCGGCTTGGGCAGACCAGCCATCTTACAAGCTCCCTTACCAGGTCCTGAGGGGAAGAGCTCATAGATCTTCTTCAGGGGGTAACCGGTGGTCTTGGAAAGAATACGTACCATGGGAGCAATACCGTTCTTCTTGAAGTAGTCCTGAAGAACGTTGATGACCTTCTTGTGGTCCTCGGTGAGCTCGGTGATACCTTCCTGCTCCATAACGTACTCGACCCAGTTCTCGTCCCACTGCTCCATTCCCTTGGTCAGGAAGCCGTCCTCATCTACATCATAAGTTTTACCTTTGTACTCTACGGTTGCCATATTGCCCTCCTTTTGGATTATTTCCGTGGCTGTTTTGAATTTCGAACAACGTAGATACTATAACAGAAAATTTTTGTCAAGCATCATAAAGAATTAAACAAGGCCTTGCATGATGGGAGAAAGACAAAGGATTTCAAAACATTAGACAAAAAATGAGGTGAAGGGTCAGCAATTTCTTTGAATCACCATTCATTTTTTCCTCGCCCCTTCTAAGCCCCAAGCTCCTGCAGGTGCTCCCTGGCCCATTCGATGCCGGGATCGAGATCGAGGGCCATCCGGTACCAGTTCTTGGCAGCCTCGAGCATGCCGAGTTTCCTGAGGTTACTGCCTATGTTCGCATAGTCGATGGCAGAGGCCGGGTCCAGTTCTATGGCCCTTTCAAAGCACTCGATGGCCTCATAATAGCGCCCTGCACTGTAGTGACAGTAACCAAGGAGGCTCTGGACCTCCTTATGGTCGGGATTGATCTTTCGGGCCCTTTCAAGATCCGAGGCCGCCTCGTCCAATCTTCCAAGCTCCTTCAGGCAAAAGGCCCTGTGGCACAACAGATCGGCCATCTCCGGCCCGGACGGACCCATGGATACCGCCTTGTCGATCCAGCCCAGGGCCTCTTCCCACATCCCGAGCTGTTCGTTTACATGCCCCATGTAGAAGGCGGTCTCATACCTGTCGGGATAGAGGGCGTGGACCCTTTCAAGGAGGGCCAGCGACTCTTGAGGCGCCAGATACCCCCAGGTGGCCAGTCTGGCAAGGTGCAGGGCCAGATCGATATCTATGGTCCTGTCGCGAAAGTGGTTTCCCGGCACCACTGCATATACTGCAGGGACCTGGAGCTCCGGATGGGTTATGTCCAGGAGATAGACAGGCAGCCCCACGGCCCTTAGCCTCCTTGCCATCTCGAGGAGCTCAGTGCGGAAGTTGTCGCTGGAGCAGTCCGGCATATCGCAAAGGGCCACCATCTGGCTGGAGTCCAGCACATAGTCGGCCTCCTCGAGTGTGGCAAACTTTGGAAGCCCGCTCTCCAGATAGCGGCCGTCGGTATCGAAATCCCCTGCAAGCTGGGCGATCTCCGTTACAGCCCTTATGGCTGCACGCTCGGGGGAGGTGGAGGTCCCGGCGGTATAGACGATCTCGCTCCTTTCCGGATAGGTGGACGGATCCCAGGCAATGGCGGCCACTGTCGGGATGCCGGTATCGAGGGAGTAGTCCTTCAATACGATGTTTATCCCCAGGCGCTCGAACCTGTCCAGGAGATCAAGGAGCACCCGATCCCCAATGGATGCAGGATCGATGGTCGGCATCCTGAGCTTTCCATAGCTTATGACAGAGCAGCAGTGGCGCTCCACCACCTCTGAAAGCGCCTGGACAGCAGCCTCCTCCAGGCTGTTGCCAGAGGCAGAGCCATTGTACTCGTTGATAGGCCAGAACCAGGAAAACGGGACATGGCAAGGCTCCTCATCCGGTGCGCGGAGTCCTGCAGCCCATCTGTGCGGGAACTGATCGAGAAGCTGTTCCATCTCCGCCCATCTCCGGCCCTCCTCCCCCTTGTGGTGGACGGCCCTGAGGAGATCCGACTTTGGGACCTTCGGGGAGTCCTGGACGAAATAGGGCAGGACCGGAAGCACCCCGTTTTTCAGGAAGTGAAACAGGCTGTAGCGCTCCACCATCTCCATGACGGCACTGCACCTTGCCTGCTCGGCAGTCACGCCCTTGCCCATCTGCTTGGGGGTGCCGGTCAGCCGGTAGGCATCCGGGCTGTACCTGCTGACATAGACAGGTATTCCAAGCCTACCCTTGTCTACCCTGACACACTCTTGAAGAATGGAGATCCCGCTCTTTTCGAACTGTGCCTCAACCCACTGGATGGTCTCCAGCGGACTTCTGACCTTGTCAAACTCCTTGCCACTGTCCTTGTAACTATCCCTGAGCTCCATAGATAAAGCTGTGCAATAGGGCCTGACCGGCCATCAGTCAAGCAACCTGCCACAAACCTCCTGAATGATTCTCTCGGCCGTGTACCAGTCCTCCTGGTCTGCACCCGGCTGGCAGCCACGGCGCTCATAGATGGTATGGGCCACGGCAGCGGTCCAGAAGTGACGCCCGGTCTCCTGATCGGCATCCACGAACCGTATCCTGGTCATCGGGGTACCGGGGGCACCCTGAATCTGAAGGCCTATCACTGGATTTACGGCATCCTCATCCCTGATGAGATAGATGGCCCTGGGGACATCGACTGCATGGGCAAGGTGGGTGAGGTTGTCCGGATCGGTGGTTCCAAGAAATATCTCCACCCTCCTTGCATCCTCATCATAGTCTATACCCAGAAGGGGCATCCCTGGCTCACCAACGATGTAGTCATCGCCGAGCGAGACCATGGCGCGCCTTGATTGATTCATCCTGTTGAAATCCTTCAGAAATTGCGCCCATTCCCTTTTCAAGATCCTCTGTTTCTTCTCCGCCATGTCCATCCTCCTTTTAGTCTGAACCGGCTACTATAAGTTTACGACTCCATTTTGCAAACAAATTCTTCCCTAATGTTGAAAATAACTATCCAGGAAGGGATGTCCACTGCCGGGAAGGGCTTTCAGACATTTTTCTATGCCTAGTTTCTATACCTAGATGGTCCTGACAGGAAGGCGGATGGTAAAACGGGTAGATCCGGGACGGCTTTCAAAGGTGAGATCGCCTCCGTGGGCCTCCACAAAGGATTTCGCTATCGAAAGTCCAAGGCCGGTGCCCCTTGGCCCCTTGGTGGTAAAGAAGGGCTTCAGGATCTGATCCTGCATATCAGGGGCTATCCCAGGGCCATCGTCCGTGACGGTGATGGTTACAAAGCTCTCATCCGCCTTGACCTCCACACTGATATGGCCTCCCTCGTCCACTGCATCATAGGCATTGGTGAGCAGATTGAGTATGGCTTGATTGATCAGCTCCCTGTCTGCCATAACAGGGATCTCATCGGCGGAAAAATCCATGAATATCTCCACGGACTTCTTGTCCATGAGGGACAGGGAGCTACAGAGGCCCTGCACCAGGGAGCGAAGATCCACCCTGGAGATCCGCACTTCCGGACGCTGTGAAAAGAGGCTGACATCCCTGGTGAACCTCTTCAGGCTGCCCATCTCTGACTCCAGGTTCTCAAGGGCCTTCTGTCCGGCGCTCGAGAGCCGCTCCTGCGAGAGCTGATACCTTATAACCCCTATCCTGTTCAGGGCATTTCCGACCTCGTGCATCAGCCTGGCAGAAAGCTCCCCGAGCATGGCCAGATTCTTCAGCTGCAACCTGTCGGTAGCCGTGGTTATCTGCTCGGAGATATACCCATTCAGGGAGCGGGCCATGGCATTGAAGGAGCGGGCCAGCTCAGAGATCTCATCACTGCCTCTTTCAGGGATGCGGACATCCAGGTCCCCCCTGGCAAACCGGTTTGTGGCATCGCGCAGCCTCAATATCGGGGCCACCACCATGCTGTTCACCAGGATGAAACCGATGACCACGGAAATGGCAAGGGCAGCAATGCAGATCCACCAGACATAGCGCTGAAGATCATCTATCCTGGCCTTGAGCCTCTGCTTCGTCAGGTGCACATCCACCTCGCCCAAGCGCTCCACCTCACCGGTACCTGTAATGGAGTAGACACCCTCAGGATCGGTGAAGGCACCATGTTCCAGCATGATCGGGGCAGATACCACCACGAGATCCGCAGATTGGGTGCTGTTTGAACAGACTGCAAGGGGTTTTCCCTTGTCGTCTGATATCCTGACGGCTACCACCCCTTCGTTCCTCAAGGTCTTGTCACAGAGCTCGTTCAGAAGAGCGATGTTTCCGCTCAGTACCCCGAGCTGGGCAGAATGGGCCAGATAGTTGGCAATGAGCCTGCCCCTGCTCATGAACTCCTCCTTCATCATCTCCACCGCCTTTGAGGTATAGAAATTCCCGATGGCCAGCACCATGAGGAGCTCGATGGATATGAAAATGGCTACGACCTTTAATCTGAGACTTAGCTTCATTCCACTATCAGATCTGCCTCCTGGATTATCCTCTCCGGAAGAGCAATCCCTATCCTCCTGGCAGTACGAAGGTTCACGCTGATCCTCCTATTGTCCGGCACAACGATCCTGATCCCTTCCTGCTCCAGCCCTCTGTCCATGAGCCTGCTGGCCAATCCTGCAGTCTGACGGGCGAGGGAGCCATAATCGGGCTCGATCGCAAGCAGGGCGCCATTTTTGACATATCCTGCAGAGAGTCCTATCACGGCAATCCGGTTCTTTATACCCCAAAGGATGGTATGCTTCACCAACTCTGCAGATCTGAAGAGCCTGGCGTCTGGTGTCATGATGAGCACGTCCACCATCCAGTCGAGGGCCTCCTGGAGGAGCGGATAGAGACCCTTTACAGGGGGGATGCGAACTATCTTGAGGCTGCGGATGCGGTCTGGAATCCCGGGATCGTCATCAAAAAGTGCAGCCCTCATCCCCGGGAAGATCTCTGCGCACACCTCCAGGCGCTCCTTTAGCGGAATCTCCATGGACAGGGCCCAAAAGGGCCGGCCTGCTCTCCCCTCAAGTCCCTTAAGTGTCCTCTCTACGGTAAAACTGACTATTACAGGAAGATGGCTCGGGACCAGGTGGAGCACCCTGCTTGCCCTGGTGCCTATGAGTATCACAAGCCCGTCTGCTTTTTCGGCCCAGGCAAACCCCTGTTCAAGCCTGGAATCAACTCCATCGAGATAGACGGAGCTTAGCCTGCACGAAGGACCGAGCCGGGCCTTTAGCGCCCTCCTGATCATCTCCTCGAAACGGGTATAGGGAAGTGCCTTTCTTGAGACCACAAGAAGCACCCGTGCCTTTTTCTGCCCCCTCTTCTCAACGCCGGCATCTCCGGCCCCTGCCATGAAATCCCTCTCTTCACATGGCGCAGCAGAGGGCAGCAGCCATAACAGCACAAGGATGACAATCGTACAGACAACAGACCTTTTGCCCATGGCTGTACTGGGCCTCCGATCTCCTTTGTGACCAAATATGAGGCTCACCTTACGGGCTTCTTCTCTCGTGGAGTGCAAGACCTAATACCTAAAGCTCAACCCCACATATAGCTGAAAGGGTGACTGGGGGATCCTCGGAAGGGCCGTGCCGTTTGAGGGGTCCTCGTTTCCGTTTCCTGAGGTAAAATAGTGGTGATCCAGCAGATTGTTGACCTTGAGCTCCAGATCCGCTCCCGGGAACAGATCCAGCCACCTGAAGTTTCCATCAACGATAAAGGCTCCGGGCATGGTCTTTCCCTCATAGATGGGATTGCTGGGCTGGGTGTGTATCCCGCTCATCCACCTGCATCTCAGGCTGTATGAGAAGGTATCGAATATCACCCCGCTCAGGCCTGCCGCAACCTTATGATTGGAGACCTTGGGTGCATCGAACTCGTGTCCATCCAGCTGGACCCGGGCATAGATGAAGGAGTAGTCCAGATCTATAGAGAGCTCTGGAAGAAACCTGAAGAGCATGGACAGCTCTGCCCCCCAGTTGGTCTGCATACCGGAATTCTCAGGCAGCTCTATCACTCCGTCCGGGATCACTGTGCCATCCAGGAGATAGAAGGTATTGCCATGGATCCTGCGGCCGGTCTCTTGGATCATGTCCCTCGCCTGGGACCAGAAGAGAGACAGATTGAGATTGAGACGCCTGCCATGTCTTTCATAGCTCAGCTCCAAAGACTCCACACGCTCGGGATCCAGCTCCATATCGAAGAGTTCGGGTGAAAGATGCGCATAGTCACCCTGTTCATCCATCCAGGTCTTGTATCTGAAATAGGGAGAGGGAAAGATATAGGCCCTTGCATACATGAGTTTGACACTCTCTGCCGTGCCGATCCTGTAGACCAGGCCCACCCTTGGGTTGAAGGTATCGTCATGGTTGAAGGTCTCCCAGTCATAGCGCCCGCCGAGGGTCAACGTGAGATCACGGCTCAACTCATGGCTCACCTGCAGGAATCCCCCGTAGTACCAGTACTTCTGTTCCCTGATGGGGCTGATGCTGATTGTGCGTCCATCGGCCAGCTCTACCCGGGTTATTGGAAAATCGTCAAAGGAATCCCCTCCATCGAAGGGAGTGCGGCTATTGAGATAGGGCATGGTGGAGACATGCTTTGCACTAAAACCTCCCACCAACTTGCCCCCCGAATAGTTCAGGTCGAATTGCTCCTCGAACCTGAAGGACTCGGAGCGCTCATAGACATAGTTGTCAAAGGTGCGGCGTCCATAGTTGCTCCTCGGGTCGAGTTCGTAGTGCTGGTAGTCGAGGGTGGAGAGAAATTTCAGGCGGGAATCCTGCTCAAACGTATGTGAGAGCCTGAGATTCCATGTATCCGATATGACCTTGTCCTTCTTTTCCTGGGTCCTGCCGGTGATCCATGGGGTCTGGATATTGTTGGGCTGCCTGTTGTGATAATAGAGCGCCTCGGCCAGAAATGGGCCTAGGCCAGCCCTTGCCATGAGATCCATGGACTGGGCAGGGGCCTCGAAAGGCCAGTCCCTTCGATAATATGGGATGCTCGTGCCGCCCAGCCTATAGCGATCACTATCATACTCCTTTCGCATATCGAAGTCGTTGGTCCGATGGCCATGACCATAGAGCTGGAAAAAGCGGTCTGCCTGCCCATATCCAGACAGAAAATAGCCCTCGAAGGTGTCATTAAGCCCAGCGCTCGCCCTCCCCTCTACGGCAAGGCCCTGATTCACCCTCTTGCTCACCAGGTTTATGACCCCTGCAAAGGCATCTGCACCGTACATGGCAGAGGCGGGGCCGTACAGGACCTCTATGCGCTCCAGGCCATCCACGGAGAGATGATCACCATATATCATATGGGTACCATTTGCAGGGTTGAGACAGATGCCATCTTTGTATATCTGGATCTTGTTGTTGCCGAGAAGGCCGCGCTGGATCACATAGGCGCCCCCTGCCTGCCCTCCGATCCTCTCCTGTATATCGAAACCCGGCAGATCCTTCAGGACCTCCACGAGATTTCTGTAGCCGCGCTGCCTGATCATGGACTCCGTTATCACCACCACGTGAGAGGGGGCATCACTGCCGGGCTGCTCGAACCTGGAGGCCGAGGTCACCACAGGATCCATGATAAAGAATACGGATTCTGGATCATCCGCCTCCCTCTGGCCCTCAAGGCCAATCTCTGAAAGGGCATCCCTTCCGTTTGATACGAGTTCGGACTCCGATGCGTTTGAGAGATGAAACGAACCCAGAAGAAACGTCCAGAAAGAGATGAAGATCAGTGCAAACAGGCTGATCATTGCTATAAACTCCCTGTTTGGATATCCCTCACCATACGACCGGCTTCAACCAGTAGGATATTGGCAGTAGGATATTGGCTTGATAGTTCAATCCTCCATCAAGGCCCGAAGAGCTCACCCGCCCTTTCAAGAAGGCCTGAGAGCAGCCTTATGGTCTCTTCTATGTCACAGATGCGTGCAATCCCGCACGGGCCATGAATATAGCGCACAGGCACCGACAGCGCACCTGCCCTGCAGCCAGAGGCCCATTTCTGGAACAGGCCCGCATTCGTCCCACCTACATCCTTCACCACCACCTGATGCCTGATGCCCCCCTTGATGGCGGTATCGACAAACAGATCGGCAAGCACCCTGTCTGCCAGGAATCGTCCATCGCTGAGCCTGATCTCAGGTCCTGCACCTGCCCTTGCAAGTATCTTGTGTTCCGGAACCCCGGGCACGTCATTGCAGACAGTGCCCTCGACGGCGATGGCCACACGGGGCCTCAGCCTCTCCATGACGGGACCTGCGCCCTTCAGGCCGTTTTCCTCCTGCACGGTGAAGGATATAGCCAGCCTGTAGCCTTCTGGCCTGAAGCCGGATTCGAACAGGCGCCCAAGGGCCTCAAGGATCACGAAGATCCCTATCCGGTCGTCCAGGGCCCTGGCCATCACTGCCCCACCGCTGCACTCCCATATATCGGGAAACGATATGTAGTCACCCGGTGTGACCAGATCTCTTACGGCTTCAGGCTCAAGCCCTGTATCCACATAGAGATCGGCCATGTCCGGGGTGCCCTGGGATCCGCTTCCCCCTTTGGACAGATGGGGCGGTATCTGTCCTATCACCCCGGCAACCCGCCTCTGGCCTCTCAGGGCATGGATCACCACCCTTTGTCCCAGGACCACCCGGGCATCCATGCCACCAAGGGGGATGAATCTTATGAAGCCTGCCCCGTCCACATGGCGTACCATGAACCCCACCTCATCCATGTGGGCATCCAGGAGCAGCCTCTCCCCCTCACCTCCAAAGTCGAACACCAGGCTGCCAAGCTCGTCCTCTTCCACACCAACGGCCATCGAGGCCACATCTGTCTCTTTTATCAATCTGCGTACCGGCGCCTCCCAGCCAGGAAGGCCAGGAGCGGTAACAAGGGCCTTCAAAAGATCAAGATCCATATATCCACTCTCCCTGAAACACCATCCTCTCTGATAGTTATCGACTCGTCCCCTTAAACTCCCCCTTGGCAGCGCGTATGACAAGATCGTCAAAGGCCCTGTCCACCTCCACAGAGATCAAAAGGGCCCCTATCTTCATACCCTCCGGCAGGCCGCCTGGAAGCCTGCCGAGGAGCGGCTCGATCTTGACCCAGTCCTTTTCCGTACAGACAAGGGCCCTGGCCCCCGACTCCCTCGCCCTTTGAAAGAGCAGCCGGAGATCCCTTGGCCGAAAGACAAAGTGATCCCTGAAGGGTGTTTCACCCACGATGTCTGAAAAACAGCTGCGACAGAGAGAGAAGAAACGCTCCGGCGCAGCAATGGCACAAAAGGCCCAGACCGGAAGGGCCCTTTCAGTGAGGGCGTCAAGGCTGGCACTGGATGCCCTTTTGGCTTCAAAGTCCCACCACTTGAGCCCGGCCGGCCTCGTACGGCTGAAAAAGAGCGGCAGCTCCGGAAAAGACCTGTGGATCTTGGCCCTGGCAAGCTCTGCTCCATCTTCATAGTGCCCCTCTTCATAATGGCTGACGTCGCACCCTGAAGGATCAAGGCCTGTTATCACCCCTGCATCGGCCCGGCTTATGGCAGACACGGGCTCTCTCAGATCCCCGCCAGGAAAGACCCTGCCTGTCCCAAAGGGTGCGGTTGCAGGAAACAGCACCACATCCAGGTCCCGCTTGAGTGATAGGTGCTGAAACCCATCATCGAGGACCAGGAGATCCGCATCGAGGCGCCTGATCGCAAGCCTTGCAGAGGTGACCCGCCTAGATCCTGCCACCACAGGGACTCCGGGCAGCAGACTTGCCAGCATAAAGGCCTCGTCCCCGGCCCTCTCCGGCCCTGCAAGGACCTTGCTGCCATCAGAGACGACAAGTGGCCCCTTGCCTGCCCTTCCGCCATAGCCCCTGGTTATGACAGCGGCCCTGAACCCCTCTTCCTTGAGAAGGCGGCAGACATGGATCACATGAGGCGTCTTGCCTGTTCCGCCGAGACTTAGATTCCCTATGCTTATCACCGGTCTTTCGACCCTGAAGGAAGGGAGAAGCCCCCGGTCGTATGCCCTCTGCCTGATACGCATGGCAAGGGAGTAGATGGGGGACAGGGGGCGGCCCAGTCTGAAAAGGGTGTGGCTCAAATCGCTCCTTGTCCCTGGCCTACGCCCCTGCTGCATGCTCATCTCTCTTGCCTGACAGCCCCTTGGCCAATCCTCGGCAGGCGGTGGTGTGGCAAAAAACGCTCGATCAATCCGATATACCTTTCGGTTACCCCCCTGTTTGATCGAACCACCCGGTATGCCGCCTGTCCGGAGCTGTGCTTCAGCCCCTCATCACCCAAAAGCCTGGAGACAATCTCTGAAAGCCCCTGGCTGCCTGTTATCTGGAACCCGCCCCCTGCGCCCTTCAGCGCCGATGCCGCCTCCTTGATGCTCTCCACATAGGGGCCGAACATGACAGGGATGCCCATGGCCGCAGGCTCAAGCAGATTGTGGCCACCGACAGGAACCAGGCTCCCCCCTACGAAGGCCGCAGAACCGATACCGTACAGCCTTACGAGTTTCCCAAGGCTGTCCACCACCACCACCTTTGTCCCCTTGCGGCCAGCCCTCGAAAACAGCTCGGCACCTATACCAGCAGCCCTGAACAGGCCAAGGACCTCTCCAGCCCTTGCAGGGAGCCTGGGGGCCACTACCACCTTGAAATCTCTACGCTCCTCAAGGAATCCCGAAAGTGCCTTCAGGAGGATCTCCTCTTCTCCGGGGTGGGTGCTTCCGCACACGAGGACGAAGTCCTTGGCCCCAAAGCCGCATGCCTCCCGGAGAGCCCTCCTTTCTTCGGCATCGAGGGGCGCTATGTCCAGATCGAACTTGAGGTTTCCAAAGCTCTCGATCCTGCCCGTGGCCCCACCCTTGAAGATCTCAAGGGATCTCAGCCTTTCGGCATCGTCCTCCGACTGCATGGCCAGAAAGGAAAAGCCTCCATAGAGACAGGCGGCAGCCATGGGCAGCCTGCGGAGCCTTGAGGCCGCCTTTTGGGAGATGCTGCCGTTTATAAGGAGCACAGGGATCTTCCGACCCTTCAGATGCCATATGAGATTTGGCCAGATATCCGTCTCTATGAGCACGAATAGGACAGGCCTTATGCGGGAGACCACCCTCTTGACCACCGGCAGGATATCGAAGGGAAGCACACCGCTTTTGGCCCCGATCTCCTCTGCCAGTTCGGCCATGGCGGACAGCCCCGTCATGGTGGAGGCTGTAAGAAAGAGCCCAGGGGGCTGGGATGAGCCGGAAAAGGCCTGCCTGAGCCCCTGGATCAGCGGTCGTGCGGCATTCACCTCCCCGTAGCTCAGGGCGTGTACCCAGACCGGACCACAGGCCTGACCTGAGCTGCCAGCCTCCATCCCCGAGGGGCCTGCTGCCGGC
The DNA here is from genome assembly GCA_964573615.1 of uncultured Desulfobacterales bacterium. GTDB lineage: Bacteria > Desulfobacterota > Dissulfuribacteria > Dissulfuribacterales > QOAL01 > JALSKY01. The sequence goes on from CAZNKD010000052.1 coordinate 21,548, forward strand.
AGATCGAGCCCGATCCTTGCCTTCAACTGGCCCCTGTATTTCTTCCTGAGCAGCTGATAGAGTAGGAAGGGAGGGCCGAGTACAGGCGCCAAGGCCGCCTGCATCAGGTTATATGGGATGATGCAGCTGGCTCTGCTCATGAAAAGGCGGAAATGGTGAAGATGATAATTTTCACGGGCTGATTATTTTATCTTCCAAGAGGGCTCAAGGCCCCAAAAAACAGTTTCCATATCCTTTGTTCTGTTGAACCGTTGCGCTCACTTGGGCTCACTCGTTTAGGGGATTATTTATGCCAGCTGCCTTTTTTGCAAGCTTTAAAAAGAGTTTGAAACAGTGGCTCATATTCAGGCGTGTCCTGCTGCTCGCCATCCCCACAGGCATCATAGCCGGCCTGGGCTCCGTGCTCTTCTATGTGGCCCTGGACTTTTCACACCACATCTTTCTCGATGCACTTGCCGGCTACAGGCCGGAAGGCCCGGCAGGCGAGACCTCGCTCTTCAAGCCCACACCAACACCCTTCAACCGATGGATGCTCCTGGCCGTACCGGCCATAGGAGGTCTCATATCCGGGGTACTCATCTACAGCCTCGCCCCGGAGGCGGAAGGCCACGGTACGGACGCAGCCCTTGAGAGCTACCACTTCAAGAATGCCATGATCAGGGGGCGCATCCCGCTCATAAAGACCATTGCCTCTGCGATCACCATCGGCTCAGGAGGCTCCGGGGGACGTGAGGGGCCAATCGCCCAGATCGGGGCGGGCTTCGGCTCCATAATCGCCCAGAAACTCCATCTCAGGAGTGAAGAGCGCAGGCTTCTCATGATGGCAGGCATGAGTGCCGGAATCGGCTCCATCTTTCATGCCCCACTTGCAGGTGCCATCTTTGCCGCAGAGATCCTGTATCGCGATATCGACATGGAGTACGAGCTCCTGGTCCCCTCGGCCATAACCTCGGTCGTGGCCTACTGCGTCTTCTCCCTCTTCTTTGGCTTCGGCTCCCTCTTCGTGACCCCCGAGTTCAAGATGTCCCATGCCCTGGAGATCATCCCCTATACAATCCTCGCCATAACAGTGGCCTTTGGGGCACGTTTCTATGCCAGGGTGTTCTACTGGGTGCGGGACATGTTCCTGAAGCTTCCAGGCCCTCCCCATATTAGGCCTGCGATAGGGGGGCTGCTGACCGGCGTAATCGGCTTCTTTCTGCCAGATGCCATCTACACCGGCTACGGGGCACTGCAGCAGGCATTCTTTGGCCATCTTGCAGCAACGACCCTCCTTGCAATAGCGGTTCTCAAGATATTTGCCACTGCCTTCAGCATCGGCTCTGGTGGAAGCGGCGGTGTCTTCGGGCCCTCGGTGGTCATAGGCGGAACACTTGGAGGTGCGATAGGCCTCTTCCTGCAGCACCACATGCCCTCCATGGTCCCAACGCCTGAGGCATATGTCATCGTGGGCATGGCGGGATTCTTTGCCTCGGCTGCCAGCACCCCATTTTCCACAGTGATCATGGTGAGCGAGATGACAGGAAACTACGAGCTGCTGCTGCCTGCGGTATGGGTCTCCACCCTGGCATTTCTCCTGCGCGGAAAGCAGGGCATCTATGAAAAGCAGCTGGTGACCCGGTTCGACACCCCCATCCACCACGCCGAATTCCTGCTCGAGACCCTGGCAAGGCTCACGGTACACGAGGTCATGACAAGGCTCGGCCGCCCCCGGCTGGAGCTGGTAAGGCAGGACATTACCCTGGATCAGCTGGAGCAGCTCCTGAAGAAGAGGCCAAGGCCATCGATCGTGGTCGTGACCGATGACGAAGGGCACTATCGAGGTGTGATCTTCGGAAGGAGGGCCCGGGCCAAGATCATCAAGCACAAGAGGGAGGGAACCCCCCTGTCTGTCAAGGAGCTCATAAGACGCATTCCGACAGTCACACCCTGGGACTCCCTAGCCCTTGCCCTGAAACGCATGGCCGAGGCAAAGAAGGATGAGGTGGTAGTGCTCAGGCACGAGGGGCAGCAGGAGGTGCCGGTCGGAATACTGAAAAGGGCCGACATACTTCGGGCCTATGACCGGACAATCTACAAGGCCAAGATCGAGAGCCACGGCGGAAGATCATGAGATCCGCATAAGCCCTTCGGATTCGGCATTCAACCCCTTCGGCTGACCTTGGGCGCATACATGAGACAGGCCTGTCCCGACTGGGACATGACAAGGAGGGATGGAAGCTGCCTTGCCTTGAAGCCATAGGCCTTGCAGGCGTAGGGCATGGCCGCCTGCCAGGTTATGCGGAAGTGACGGCACCTGTAGCAGTTGTTGCCCTTTTGTTCCCTTTTGCACACCCTATTTTCCATATCCTCACTCCGTCCATTCCGGCCGGTCTTCTTCCCGAAAGCCCCACATGACGAGGAGAACCAGTACCTACCCATCTAATCGGCACCCCAAAGATTTCATCAAGCCCCCATGCCATAGAGATCCCCTATCGTGATCAGGTATATGTTATACTGGCTTGGTCATGGCTGAAGATTCGGGCCCCATGCGGGTACAGAAATTTCTTTCACGGGCAGGGATCTGCTCACGGCGCAGGGCAGAGGAGCTGCTGCTCCAGGGAAGGGTGCGGATAAACGGCAGAGTCTGCACAGAGCTCGGAACCAAGGTGGACCCCAAGGCCGACCGTATAGAGGTGGATGGCAGGCCTGTCCGGATAGAAAGGGGCCAGGGACATGTCTATCTCCTGCTGAACAAGCCCAGGGGTGTGCTCACCACCCTCAAGGACCCATTTGGCCGGCCCACCATAAAGGATATCCTCTCCAGATATACGGGCGAGAGGGTCTTTCCGGTAGGCCGGCTGGACCGGGACAGTGAGGGCCTGCTCCTATGTACGAATGATGGCGAGCTCTCAAACAGGCTCCTCCACCCGCGCTACAAGGTGGACAAGGTCTATGTCGTCACTGTGGATGGAGAGCCCGGCCCGGACCAGATCGCCCTGCTGGAAGGGGGCAGGATCGAGATCGAGGGCCGAAGGATCAAGCCATGCACCATAGAGCCGGTACGAAAGAGGCGTCGGGGCGGCAACAAGCCCGTCTCCACCTGGAGGATCACCCTTAAGGAGGGGAGAAAACGCCAGATCAGACAGATGTTCAAGGCCATAGGACACAGGGTGTTGCGCCTTGAACGGGTGGCAATGGGTCCGTTACATCTAAAGGGGCTCCCTCCCGGAAAGGCAAGGAGTCTCACGGCAGGAGAGATAGAGGCCCTCCGGCGTGCAGCCGGGCTACTCCAGACAAAGGGCAGCCGGGAGGATGGGGCCCTTTCGAAAGTGCAGGGCCGAGCGCGCCGGCAGCGGCAGGACCGGTCAGACTGAGATCTGATAGTCCTTTATCTTGTAGAGCAGGGCGGGCAGACTTATCTCGAGCAGCTGGGCGGCCTTGGTCTTGTTTCCCTTGGTCTTTGTAAGTGCCCGTTTTATGAGTCTTTCTTCAAGGATCCTGGCGTTTTTCTTGATGGAAAGGGACATCTCTCCAAGGCCGTGGCTTGCAGGCACGGTATCGTCCCCATCATCCATCACACGCAGGGCAGGAGGCAGGTCCTCCACCTGGATGCGGTCACTGTCGGTCAGGACCATGGCACGCTCTATCACGTTTTCGAGCTCCCGCACGTTTCCGGGCCATTTGTAGTTGAGGATGAGCTGCATGGCCTCTGGGCTCACTCCCTCTATCTTCTTTGGGGCCATCTGCCTGTTATATTTGTCGATGAAGTGGTCCACCAGGAGGCGGATGTCCTCGAGCCTCTCCCGAAGTGGCGGAATCACTATGGTGAGCACGTTTATGCGGTAGAACAGATCCTCCCGGAACTGCCCCTTCTTCACCAGCTCGCCCAGATCCTTGGCAGTGGCTGCCACCACGCGGACATCCACCTTGATGGTCCTGTTGTCGCCCACTGGCCTGATCTCATGCTCCTGGAGCACTCTGAGCAGCTTGACCTGCAACTGCATGGGCAGGTCTCCGAGCTCGTCCAGGAAGATGGTTCCGCCGTCAGCCTCCTCAAAGAGGCCCTTCTTCGACCTGACCGCATCGGTAAAGGCACCCTTTACATGGCCGAAGAACTCGCTTTCAAGCAGGTTTTCAGGGATGCCGCCGCAGTTGACAGCGACAAAGGGCTTGTCCTTGCGTATGCTGTTGAAGTGGAGCGCCTTGGCCACGAGCTCCTTTCCGGTACCGCTCTCACCGGTGATGAGCACCGTGGTCTTGTAGTCCTTGACCTTGTCTATCACCTCGAAGATGCGCTCCATGGCAGGGCTCCTGGCCACGATGCTCGAAAAGGAGAAGCGCTCCTCCACGCTCTTTTTGAGGGCACGATTCTGGGCAACGAGCTCCCTGTACTGCTCCACCCGGCGCATGACGAACTCCAGATGGCGCCTCGTGATGGGCTTGGGCAGATATTCGGCAGCCCCGAGCATCAAGGTCTCGAGGGCCTGCTCCACATCCGCCTTTCCGGAGATCACGATCACACTGGACTTGACCCCGCCCCTTTTGAGCTCCTTCAGAAAATCCACGGCAGTGGGCCCTGAATATTCGAATTCAGGCCCTTCCTGGGGCTCCATGTAGTAGTCACACAGGATGTAGTCGAACACCCTCTTCTGGGCCAGGGTGAGCCCTTCCGAGAAGTTTCGGGCCTGACTCACCTCGTAGTTTCCAATATGGTCAAGGATCTTGGAGAGGATGGAGCGGATCTCCTGCTCGTCATCAACGATCAATACTCTTTTGGCAGCCATGCAAAAAATATATCATAAAAATATTTTGGTTTCAGCAAAAAAATTCCCATTCATGAAGATGTTGGTGATGTAACTGGAGATTGCAGGACAAGAGGGACAAAATATGCCCATAACGCCTAAATCCCAAGAAAACTGCAAGAATGCTCATCCTTGGTCTGGAGGGATCAAACGCCCGGGGACGAGAGTATGGAGAGGTACCAGTTCAGGATCTGATCGCCTGCAAAGAGGTCTACCAGGGCCCCCAGGGCCAGAAATGGGCCGAAGGGTATCTGATAATAGCGTCCGCCCTTGGCCACAGCCATCATAACAAGGCCGATGATCGAACCCGTCATGGCGCTTATGAAGATCACCAGGGGCAGACTCTGCCAGCCGAGAAAGGCCCCTATCATGGCAAGGAGCTTGATGTCTCCCCCTCCCATTCCGATCTTCTTTGTCAGGAGATAGTAGCCCCAGGTGATGAGATAGAGGATCCCCCCTCCCAAGACTATCCCTATCAGGGAATCCAGTGGGCTCGGCCTTGGGACAATGAAGGAGACGGCAAAGCCCATCAGTATGCCCGGAAGGGAGATGGAATCGGGAATGATCCTGTGGTCCAGGTCGATGAAGGTTATGGCTATAAGGGCTGCCGTAAAGAGCAGATAGACCAGGTAGTTTATGGTCAGTCCGAACTTATAGATGAGCAGTACGGACAGGAGCCCTGTGAGCAGCTCCACCAGGGGATAGCGAACGGATATGGATGCACTGCAGGATGAGCACCTGGCCCTCAGCAATATCCAGCTGACGATGGGGATATTCTCCCACCACCTGATGGAGTGGCCACATTTCGGACAGGAGGAGCCTGGGTGCACGATCGAGCGCCCTGCAGGAAGCCTGTATATACAGACATTCAGAAAGCTGCCTATGCAGGCCCCAAGGACAAAGGCCGCAATATACAAGGGCACGAACCCTGACATCTCCTGCACTGGACCTGGGTGGGTGAACGGCTCCATTTGAATGCCTTACAGCAAAAGAGGCAGGCAGGGAGACTCTTCTACTCCCAGCTGCCTATCCCTCCTTGTCTGTGCCACGGGTTTTCCCAACAGGCACTGGCTCCGGCTCCGGCATCACCTGGAGTTTGAGCAGCCCCTTGGTAACCAGCTCCAGATATCTGGCCCTCACCTTTTCCAGCTCTGGCAGGAGCCTTACGAACTGGGTATAGAGCTCGTAATAGTCTGACTGCTCCGGATCGAAACGCACCTGTACGAACTGCATACCGACCCCTTCCCTGGCACGGCCGGTATGATGGATATAGCCCTTGAGGGCGATGGCACCTACCACAGGCAGATCGAGCAATATATCCTCGAGAAACCCCTCGGATATGGCCTCCGGTGCCTCCACGAAACAGCCATCGAGGGATATGTCCCTGGTTTGACCCCACATGTCGTGTTCAGGGAAATATACTGGGATACGCACGGCATAACGCGGCGCCTTTCTCCGTTCGATCATCTAAAGCTCCTTTATCCGGCACTTAAGCGTCTCATTATAAAAACTCTATCGGAAGGATGCCCCCCCTTCCTGAAATGCCTACAAAAACCGTTCCTGCTCACCTGGAGCCGAAGTGCGATGTCTTAACCGCAAGAGAGCTGTTGCCATAGAAGCGGAAGTGTACCGGTTTGACCATCCTTTTCCTCACAAACAGATCCTGTGGCGGGATGAGGAAGGGAATCTTTCTGAGATGCTCCACCCGGAGCCTGCTGCCTGCGGAAAAGGTGGCCAAAAACTCTCCGTCACTCTGGGCCTCGGCGCTCTCTTCGAGGAAAATCTCTGCCCCTCCTGTCTCATAGCGCCTGATGAGCCCCCTGCTCCGCCTTGCAATCATGCCCACAAGCACACAAAAGAAGAAGCCGAGGGCACTTCTGTAATTGTAGAGATCGAGCAGTCCATCGGAAAAATCCCCCCTGCCGGGCAGGAGACTCCCGCCAGAGTATGAGCAGATATTGGAAAACAGGAGCTGGGCCGAATTGATCCGAAGCCGACCCTGCCCCACCCCATCTGCCTGGTCAAACGACAGCTGTCCCCTGACCCTCCTGGCAAGAAATAGCCCTCTAAGGCCATGGAGTACGAAGGCGAGCCTGGTCCTGAATCTGCTCCCACCGGAGCTGACACCGCAGGCTCCACAACCTGCCCCATCCGATCCACCCGGCCCCCGGACATGGCCTTGCCCCAAGGGGCTGCTCCCCAATGGGGCCACCTTACCCTCTCTTCTGCCCTTTCGTCTTCCTGCCTCAACGCCACGGCAGATGGCCCCATCGAGCCCGAGACCAAAATAGCAGATGAAGGGGTGTGCCTCGATCACCTGTCCCCTTTCATCCAGCAGCAGCACCTGCCATGTATCCAGGGCTTCGGCTCTCACCTTTTCCAGGGCAGCAAAAAAGATCTCCAGGCCTCCCGCATTCCATACATCCAGCCAGCCCGTGCTTCGAGCCAGATCGTTTCCGGTACCAAGGGGTATTATTGCAGCAGGCGGTGGCTGATCCATGCCGGCGAGCAGGCTCAGGACCGCATGGATGGTCCCGTCCCCCCCAGCCACAACGAGCAGATCCTTGCCCTTTGCCATGGAGTGGACCTGGGCCTCAAGCCTGTCGGGATCGGTGTATATTGCGGATATCCTCATCCCTGGGCTGCTCCAGTGCTGGAGGTGCTCCAGGAGCTCCAAGCCCTCACCGGAGCCAGAGACAGGATTTACCAGGAAAAGGCAGTCCATAGCGGTTGATAGGATAAGCCATGGGAACTAATTTATAAACACCAAAAGCACTGGAATAATATCAAGGACCCCAAGATCACATGGAAAATAGCGGAAAATCCGATTTCAGGATACTCGTGGTGGACGATGAGCGCCCCCTTGTGCTCCTGCTGACCAGGATCCTCAAGAAAGAGGGCTATGATGTCCGGGGCGTCTATTCCGGGCCGGAGGCCCTGGCCGTCCTGAAGGACTTCTCCCCGAATCTCATCATCAGCGACCTCAAGATGCCGGAGATGACCGGTATTGAGCTGCTCCAGGAGGTGAAGTCCATCCATCCTGAAACGGACTTCATCATATTGACCGCCTACGGCTCTGTGGAAAATGCAGTTGAAGCCATGAAGAGCGGGGCCCTGGACTATCTGATCAAACCCCTTAAGGATCCGGAAGAGCTGCGGCTTGCGGTACAGAAGGTGGTTGAGCGCCAGAAGCTGATGGCAGCCAACACCCTGTGGCAGAAACAGCTCACAGACGGGCTTCCGCCCACGAACATAATATTCGCAGGTATGGAGGAGGTGTGGCGCCAGATCCAACAGGTGGCCGACACGGAGGCCACGGTACTGCTCCAGGGCGAAAGCGGCACCGGAAAGAGCCTTATTGCCAAGGTGATCCATCAGCTAAGCGGCAAGAAGGGGGCATTCGTTGAGCTGAACTGTGCCGCCATGCCGGAAAATCTCATAGAAAGTGAACTATTCGGCCACGAAAAGGGGGCCTTTACAGGTGCAGTGAAAACCAAACAGGGCAAGTTCGAGCTGGCACAGGATGGGACCATCTTCCTGGACGAGATCGGAGAGATGCCCCTTGCCTCCCAGGCCAAGCTGCTGAGGGTGCTCCAGGAGCGCGCCTTCGAACGTGTTGGTGGCACCAGCACCATCACCACCAATGCCAGGATCGTTGCGGCCACCAATCAGGACCTGCTCATGAAGATAAAGGAGCGGCAGTTCAGGGAGGATCTCTTCTACAGGCTGAGCGTCTTCCCCATCTATCTTCCGCCCCTGCGCAGGAGAAAGGGGGCCGTCGAGGAGATCGCCAGCTATCTGGTCAAGTCCATAAGCGCAAAGACCGGCAAGCATATATCAGAGATCTCCCCCGAGGCCCTTGAGAAGATAAGGGCATACAAGTGGCCAGGAAACATCAGGGAGCTCTATAACGCCATAGAACGGGCGATCATCCTGTCGGACAGCTCCGAAAATGTACTCTCCATAGAGAAGCTCGCCTTTATGGATACCCCCATGGTACAGGCAGGGGCGGCTTCCGAGGTTGCAGGTGATGCTGCAGGCACAGGGGAGCCTGGAGGCTCAGGGCTGAAGAGGCTTGAAGACATAGAGCGGGAGGCAATAGCGCGCACCTTGAAGGAGACCAAGGGCCACAGGAAAAAAGCTGCTGATATCCTTGGAATTTCCCTCAGGACACTGCAATACAAACTGAAAAAATATGCATTGAGCGGGAAATGATCACCGGGGCAACAAGAGGTTGGCACAACTCGTGCAGATAAACAAGACAAGTTCGATGAGATAAAGAGATAAAAGAAAAAATCGAACATGGCACACAAAATGCAGTAAACTAAAACGAACACAGCAAAAACTCCCTATCCCTCCCAACCCTCCTCTCCCCGAAGGCCTTCTAACCCAAAGAAGGCCTTCTTTTTTTGTCTTTTTTCTAAAAGATTGCCTTTTTGGACAAAAACCGTCCCTTTCGCCCCGACACAGAAACAGGCCCATACCCCCTTGTCATCCCTGTAAAGAGGCCTCGCAAAGGGCCATCTGCCATTTCGGAAAGGCCATCCAAGGCCTATGATGGGGCCTTTGATGGGTATGGATGGGTCTCCTGCCCCGACAAGAGGCATGAGCTCGTCAATATTGTCTGGAATTGTCCGGACAAAGGACACTCTTGGAACACTCTTGGGAGAGTCTTGGCACAACGGGAAAAATGCAAATTTTGCATCTGACCAAAGTGCAAATTTTGCACAAAGTGCAAATTTTGCACCCTCAAAAAGGCAAAGGGCCCTAAGCGGTGTCCCCTTCCGGGGCCCCTGGAGATATTGGCCAGGGAAAACAAAGGGTCAGCATCAGGGGGTCTAAAAAGGGCAAAGGGCCCAAACCTTGACATGAAAAGGGGCCATACCTATGAAAAATAGCTGAAAAGGGCGCCCAAACCGTTGCCAAATGGATAGGGCCGTCCGGGAGAAATGGTCCAATGCCTTTAAAATAGAGGCCTTCGCCCCTCTTTCACCCCAATGAGGCATGGATCCTGCTAAATAAGCTTAAAGCTGAATGATAGATGTCCAAGACAGACGGCAGCTTTTACGATCCAGCAGAAACCAAGGAGTATGCTAGGAAAATATGGTTACTACCAACGTCCGCGTTCATGAAGCATCCCCTCTAACTATCCTGACACATCTGCTCATCCTCACAGCATTGGTTTTGGCCTTTATATTGACAACGGTTAGGGCCGGTTTTGCAGGCGGCCTGGTGCCTGGCTATGACGAAAACACAGAGGTGATCATAAAGGGGAAGGTCCTGGAGCCCAAGGCCTTTTCCTTCAGGGGCCTCGATTGCCTGAGCCTGGAGTCCAGGGGAAGGACCATATTTGTCATCACTGCCCCGGACTGGTATCTGAAACGGCTAAATCTGACCCTCTCTCCGGGCACCCCGTTGCAGGTCGTTGGCTCCAAGTTCTACGGAAACGACGGGGCCATCTATATCATGGCAAGGTCCCTGAAGACCCTGCCATCCGGCCGCTCCATCCAGTTCAGGGACACCCAGTGCAGGCCGGTCTGGGCCAAGGAAAAGAACAGAAAATCATCCTGCATGAAGATCTTCTACTCACCAAACAGCCTGTAAGGCACTACTCTTTCCCATCCCACCCCCTCAAGATCACTGAAAAATGGATGAGGCACAGGAGCTCAGGCGCCAGATCCTCCTGAAACGAGACAGCCTGGGCCCTGAGCTGCGCAGCGACCTGAGCAGCAAGGCCTGCACTCGCCTTGTCTCAACAGACTTTTTCAAACAGGCAGGCACCATCCTTCTATACATCTCCTTCCGCAGTGAAGTGGAGACCTTGGATCTCGTGGATGAGGCCATATCCACGGGAAAGCGGATCTTTGCCCCTGTGACACTGATTGGGGAGCGCCGCCTGGAGATCTATCAACTGACCTCCAGGACAGAACTTGTTCCAGGGGCCTATGGCATAGCCGAGCCCGATAGGGACAGGTGCCCCAAGGGCGATCCTGCAAGCCTTGACCTAGTCATCGTGCCCGGCAGCGTATTCTCCCTCTCCTGCGGACGGTACGGCTATGGTGGAGGTTTCTATGACCGCTTCTTGTCGACCCAGGCCCCACAGGCGGTGAGGGCCGGGCTCGCCTTCGATTTTCAGGTCTTGGACTCCATTCCCCTTGCCCCTCATGATGAATTGATGGATTATATCGTCACAGACAGACGGACGATAACCTGTAGCCGCAAGGAGAGGAAGAGATGAAAAAGGGGATGAAGTTCGAGACAGCCCTCAAGGAGCTTGAAAGGATAGTGGAGAGCCTGGAGAACCAGGAGATGCCCCTTGAAAAGGCCCTGAGCGCCTTTGAACAGGGGGTGAAACTATCCAGGTACTGTGCCAAGCTCCTTGACGAGGCCGAGGTGAAGATCAAAGAGCTCACAAAAGATGAAAAGGGGCAGGCCTCTATTCGCACGTGGGAACAAGAAAGCACCCAAGAAAGTGGCAAGGAGGGAGCCGACCAGGAGAAACAGCCGTAGAGGATGGGCCTACCTTCTGAGCCTCAGATAGATCAGGGCGGCTGCAAAGCACCAGGTCCCTATGGCCGAAGCCACAAGAAACCACTCCAGTTTTTCAAACCAGGCCAGTATCACCACCAAATAGATAAAGTCTCGCCTTGACAGATAGTCGGCAATGGCGGCGATACGCCTACGCCTCTGATCCATGGCCTCCTGCCCCTGTTCATCCACAACCGAGGTGTAGAGCGGGCCCTGACCATCCTTCTTCCTCATGGTGGAGAAAAAGACCAGGCCTGCAGAGACGAATGTGCCCGCAACCGCAGCCGTAGCCAGGAACATGGGCAGGGGGGAGCCGGTCCTCAGCCACCACTCGAGGCCTATGGCCATAAACACTGCGGAGTGGACCACATTGTCGCCCCAGAAGTCGAGTATGCCCCCCAGTCTGCTCTCCATGAACTTGACTCTGGCAATCTCGCCATCACAGCCATCCACGATGGAGTGGGCGAGAAAGAGCAGGGCTCCCAGAAACTGGGCCGTGCCCTTTGAAAGGGCCATGAGCCCTGCACCTGCAAGCCCTATCAGCAGACTGATCATGGTGATCTGGTTGGGAGTGATCCCTGTATTTACGAGACGTCTTGAGATGGCGAGGGAGATGGGGCGCTCCACATAACGTGACATGAAGCCCTCACCCTCCTTGATGAGGCTCTTGAACAGCCTGCGCTCGGCATCCGGCACGTCCTGGGCAGACCTGATGAAAAGTGGCTGACAGCCGGGGACTTCTAGCTCGGAAAGCGAGGCGAGCCTTGAGAGCCTGTCCTTCAAGGCGGCAAATCCATCTGGCTCAAAGAGCTCCTTTAGGTCAAAGCCTGCATCCCTCACCCTCAAAAAGAGCATTCCCGGCAGCTTGAGCACCCTCCTGTCCTCTGCAGAGATGCGGCAGAGGCCTTGCAGACATTCGATGTCCGGAAGGGTGCCTGCATCGAGGATCAGCACCGGAAGGCCCATGGACTCCCTGTCGAGCGAGGAGATAAATCCGCTGAGCTCCGAAGGATCCCTCACTACCCTGGCCCAAGAGGGCAGATCCGTGAGCCCTTCATGCGGGGCAATGAGGAAATACGGGCCGCTGAGCCCTGCCCTATTCACGATATAAGAGAGCCTCTGGGCCAGTGTGAGCCCTGCCACCTTCAGCTCCAGCAGCCCTGCTGAACCTACTGCTGCCACAAGCACTACCGGCTTCAAAGCTCTATTCGCCTCCCGCTCTTTGCAGCCTCGGCTGCCCCAAGGAGCATCTTCAGGCATGAAGATGCCTGGATGAGGTTTCTGCCAGGTCTGGTCCGCCCTTGCACTTCATCCAGGAACTCCTGGACAACCGCCCCGTACCAATCCGGATGGTGAGAGCCGTGGGAGAGCCCTTCGGAAAAACTCTTCAGGACCTTTCGGCCGCACCCTCCAGGCCCTGCCTCCTCACAGACGATGTGATCGTCCAGAACGAGCATCCTCCGGCCCCCATCGGCCTCTATGGCAATGGAATTTCTACGCTCATCGCCAGCCCAGGTGAAAAAGAGCTCGGCCACTGCACCATCCGGATACCCGAAGGTGACCTCGGCCGTATCCTCAACAGCGATCTCCTTGAACTTCCGGTTCTCGAGCCGTCCCTCCACCCATCTGGGCTCCCCACCGAGCCAGCCATTTACTATGTAGAAGGCGTGCCATCCATGATCCACCAGGATTCCGCCTCCTGCCACGGCAGGGTCCAGCCGCCAGTTGTCCGGGCCGTCTGCCTGGCCTGAACCTTCACCCACGGCCACAGATGGACGCATCCTTATGACCTCATACCTGATACGCCTGATCCTGCCGAGCCCCTCTTCATCCTTGCCGGAAAGGAGTCTGCTCACCTCCTTGATCACCGGAGAGTGGCGCCAGTTGTGGACAGTGAACACCACTCTCCCCTTTGCCCTCGACAGCCCCCTTATGGCCTCGAGCTGGTCCAAGTCGAGCACCAGGGGCTTTTCACAAAGGACGTGGAGGCCCCGCTCGAGCGCCTGGATTATGTATGGGGCGTGAAAGGCAGGCGGCGTTGCTATGTCCACGAAATCGAAGCTGTTTTTCTCAAAAAACTCATCTATGTCGGAAAAGAACCTGGCATCCGGAAGAGACCCCTCAAGGGCCTTGGCCCTGGACTCGTCGGGATCGAAGGCCGCCACTATCCTGGCCCCCCGGCAGTAGCGATAACCAGGCACATGCCCCTCGGCTGCGATGTTTCCAAAGCCTATTATGCCGCCTGTCAGCATATCTGCTCCACTCAAGAGGCCGCCGCCTGTTCGATCACCCTCAGGGCATCTGCCAGCCTGGCTGCCCCTTCAAGGGCCTCGTCTTCGGATATGACAAGGGGGGGATTTATCCTGATGTTGTGGGAGTAGCACATGCTGATGAGGCCGCGATCCAGACATTCGTGAAAGAGCCTGCGCGTGAGCCTCTTGTCCAGGGGCTCCTTGCTCTTTCTGTCTGCCACGAGCTCGATGCCGATCATGAGGCCCTCTCCTCGCACGTCCCCGATGATCCTGAGCTCTTCCTTGAGCTCCAGCAGCCTGTCTTTGAGCACCCTTCCGACCCGTCTGGAGTTTTCCACGAGATTCTCGTCCCGTATGATCTCCATGACCGCCCGGCAGGCCGCCGAGGCCATGGGATTTCCCCCATAGCTCGACGAGCTGCCACTCGGGTTTCCAAAGGGCCTTGCAGAGGCATACTCCTTGGGCGCAGCCACTGCACTCACGGGAAATCCTCCACCAATACCCTTCCCCAGGGTCATTACGTCGGGGATGACCCCGTCCCGGTCTACACCCCACATCCTGCCTGTCCTGCCAAAACCGGTGATCATCTCATCGGCCACCAGGAGGGCGCCGAACTCCTCGGCCACCTCCTTTACCGCCTTTATATAGCCCTTGGGAGGGACCACGTTTCCGGCAGTGCCCTGGATGGTCTCTACCAGGATGGCTGCAAGATTCTGGGTGGACTGGACCTTGAGCCCCTTTCTGAAGAGATCGAGACAGGCAAGGCCGCAACCAGGGTGTTCGAGGCCGAGCTCACACCGGTAACAGTAGGCATAGGGCCCTGCAATATACACCCCGGGCATCAGGGGGCCGAGATCCTTCTTGAAGCTCGTGTCCCCAAGGAGACCGAGCACACCGCCTGTCTTTCCATGGAACCCGCCCCAAAAGCCTGCAAACTCAAACCGCCTGGTAACGGACTTGGCAAGGCGCATGGCCGCCTCTACGGCCTCGGCTCCGCCGGAATACATCTGGATGGCATCTATACCCTCAGGAAGCATTCCGGCCAGCATGGAGAGGAACTCCTTGCGATTCTCCGAGCAGAAGCTGCCATAGTTGGCCCTCGCTATCTGCTCGCCAAGGACCTTGACATAGTGGGGGTGGGCATGGCCTACGCTCCCCACCCCGATTCCTGCCGTGAAATCCAGATACCTGTTTCCATCCACATCAGTGATCCAGACCCCTTGGGCCTCCTTGACCACTATCTTCGAAAACAGGGCGATGGACTGAAGGCCAGGCGCCATGTGTCTGGCCTCCTCCTCGAATATCCGCCGGGAAAGGGGCCCCGGCACCCTGTAGCCCTTTTCATCAGCCATTTTGCATTCCTGCCTGTCCGTCTCTACTCCAAAGCTTTAACCCAAAGACTCCCTCAGGTGAGCCTGGATGCCATGAGTGAAGCGATGTGGCCAGCTGCCTCCTGCCTGAACAGGGCAAAGCTTGGCCAGGCATTCACATCGATCACGAAGATCCTGCCCTGGCCATCCACAATGGCATCGCCTCCGAAGATCTCCAGTTCCATGGTCCTTCCTGCCTCGATACAGTACCCCTCGAGCTCCTTCCGGGAGAAGGGATAGCCCCTCAAGTCCTGGTCCTTGTGATAGAACCAGTGGAACCACAGCACCTGGTCCGAAAGGTGATCCCTGATGCAGTAGAACTTTACTATATCTCCCGGGATGTGCTCCTGGGCCAAGACCCTTGTGATGCCCCGTTTCAGAAAGAGGGCCATCGCCTGCTGCAAGCCCTTTTCATCCTTGACCAGCACCACGTCGCGCTCGGCATCCAGGGCATGATAATCTCCCCTTTTGAGCCAGATCCCGCTGTTCCAGGATGGAGGCGAGGCCCCATTGCCTGTACTCAGCATGACACTCCTTGGAAAGAAGGGAAGCCCTGCAAGTATCTGCACCATGGCCTGGCGGAAGGTGTTCTCCACCCCCTCGATCCTGTTGATAAGCATGGTGCCCTGTCTGGAGAGGGCCCTCAGACGCTCAAGGCACGGGCCCTCTTCACACATGTAGAAGACGAGCCTTGCCGCCTTTAGATGCTCATCGGACGTGGCCAGAAACTCCTCAGGTGTGAGCAGTGGAACAGGGACCCCAAGCCGCCTTTCCATTAGGGTTGCAACCGACTCCAAGATGGCCGAGTCATCCAGCTCTCTCCTGGGAGAGTGTGATGGCTCCCTGTAGATTCCAAAGAGTTCCATAAAAAAGTATGTGCCGTTTTCTACTCGCCTGTCATCTCATAGGGCCTTAAGGCCGGAAACGCCCATTGCCATGCCCTGTGGCCGGAAGAAAAAATCCTTGCCAAAAGGGATCTTCTCTTATACTACGCAATACCCATGACGAAAAGACAAGTTTTGAGCATTTCTACACTATGAACGGCCATGAAAAGGGGAACAGAAGGGGCTGCGGCATCCTTCTCCATGTCACGTCTCTTCCATGCAGGTATGGAATCGGTCAGCTAGGGCCAGAGGCTTTCGATTTTCTGGAGTTTCTGGACAGGGCCGGCCAGTGCTGCTGGCAGTTTCTGCCTCTTGGCCCGACCACCACGGCCTACGGCAACTCCCCCTACATGAGTCCATCCGCCTTTGCGGGAAACCCGCTCATGATCTCCATAGAGCTCCTGAAGGAACAGGGGCTCCTTGAAGAGGAGGATCTGGAGGGGGCAGACGGATTCTCGGAATACTATGTCGAGTTCGAAGGGGTGATCCGGCAGCAGAACCTCCTCCTTGAAAGGGCCTGGATGCGTGCCAAGGGCTCAAGGGGGCTCACCGAGAGGATCGAGGCCTTTGTCCAGCAGGAGAGCTGGGCCAGTGACTACTGCCTGTTCATGGCCCTCAAGGAGAGATTCGACGAAAGGGCGTGGTACAGATGGCCGCGGGACCTGGCCACGAGACAGCCCTCATCCCTTGAGGCAGCAAGGGCGGAGCTGAAGGATCGGATCATGTTCCACGCCTTTTGCCAGCTCCTTTTTCATGAACAGTGGCAGAGGCTCAGGCAGAGGGCGAACCGGCTCGGCATAAGGCTGTTTGGGGACCTTCCCATCTATGTCTCGCCAGACAGCGTGGATGTCTGGGCCAACCAGGAGGCCTTCGACCTCGACCCCAGAAGCCTCAGGCCCAGGTTCATAGCCGGGGTGCCCCCTGACTACTTCAGCAAGACCGGGCAGAGATGGGGCAATCCCCTCTATCGCTGGCGGATAAAGGGCAGGCCCAACGAGGCCGTTTACCGCTGGTGGCGCCAGAGGTTCCGGCGGCTCAGACAACTGGTGGACATCATCAGGATAGATCACTTCCGGGCCTTTGAGGCATACTGGAAGATCCCTGCCAGGGAGAAGACCGCAATAAACGGCAGGTGGGTCAAGGGGCCCGGGGCCGCCTTCTTCAGGCGCATGGGCGAGGCCGTCAGGGGGCTCCAGATAGTGGCAGAGGATCTCGGCACCATAACGCCTGCGGTGGAAAGGCTCAGAAAATCACTGGGTTTTCCTGGCATGAAGGTCCTCCAGTTCGCCTTTGACTCGGACGAGACCAATCCCTATCTTCCCCACAATTTCGAAGGGCCGGATTTCGTGGTCTATACCGGCACCCACGACAACTCGACCACGGTGGGCTGGTACCTGGACCCGGAGGTGAGCGACAGGGCAAAGGCCAGGGCCAGGAGATACGCGAACAGTGACGGCAGCCGGATACATTGGGACTTCATAAGGATGGCCTATGCCTCGGTGGCATCCCTGGCCGTTGTCCCCATGCAGGATGCCCTTGGATTCGGGGACGACTGCCGGATGAACCGCCCATCTTCCAGCAAGGGCAACTGGGTCTGGCGAGTGGCAGCCAGGTTCCTCACACAAGAGATCGAACAGGCCCTGTCCGACGAGGCCCGGTTCTACAACAGGATCTGCAGCAAAAGTTTCCTTGACAAACCTTCGGCTTCCCAATAATAATTGGGCTCGCTGAAACGGACTGAAGCGCCGAGGTAGCTCAGTCGGTAGAGCAGGGGACTGAAAATCCCCGTGTCGGTGGTTCGATTCCGCCCCTCGGCACCAGCAAGCCTCAAAGGGCCGGATGGCTTAAGCATCCGGCCCTTTTATATTTCCTTACTATCCTGTGCCCCCATCGATCACTTGAACTTGATCAAGGGGCAGTTCCTGCACACATCGTTCCCCACGAGCTCGGGGCCTCCAAGGAGGGAGACCCGGCCCCTTTCCGCCCTCTCGGCCACCACCTCTGCCACGCAGGAAAGGTCCGGCCAGGAAAAGGCGAGCACCACCTCTCCGCGCTCCATCTTGCCAGATGTGAAGGCCCCCGGGCACGGAAGCGCAAGCTGCGGCCCTCCTCTCTCCATCGCCTTGACGGTATTGGCACAGGCGGCACCGTTTACATTGTGGCTAAGTGGGATCTCCGGCAGGTCCTTGGCCATTGCATAGAAATCGAGCAGGTGCATGGCCTGAAGCGCATCCACCACCAATACAACGGCATCCGGTTCCGCCGGGGATTTCTCCAGGGGAAACAGGGCCACAGACTCCCTGCTGCCCGGCGAAAGGCGCTCTCTCACCCGATAGAACCCCTCAGCAGCCTCAAGGCTTACGTACTTGTTGAGGGTCTTGACGGCCCTCTCCTCCTGCCTGTCGAGGCCGAATACATCTGCCGCCGTTGGGCACGACAGCCTGTTTCGACGAAACCTTATGCTCTGTCCTGTCTGACGTACATGTGCAAGGATCTGGCAGAAACTGAGCCTGTTGCCAGGCTCTGCCTCGACCGGAGGAAGCCCTGTCCGGGGAGGCTCGAAAAATATGGCTACCGGATGGTGATAGAGCTTCATGTGCCTTGCAAGAAGCGCTTCCATCTCTCTGAAGGATCTGGCCGTGTCCATCGGATGCATCTCTCCTTTCCAGCTTTATTATTGCTTTTTTCTATTCAATTGATAGACAAAGCAAGAAAAATCGGGGAAGGATAATCTGCCGTCCGGAAAGAATCAAGCAGGCCAGGAGATGGGTTTGCACTCATCGGGCCGTTAAGGGCAGGGCCGACTAAGGGGTCGGCTGTTGACGGGATCGCTCTATGAGGCCCTTGAGCAAAAGGGCCGCCTTCTTTGCAGCCCCCTTCTGGCCCAATCTTGCCGTCACCTCCTGCAACGAGGCCTTCATGGCCTCCTGGCGCTTCCTGGATCCGAGGATGGCCAGTGCCTCCTCTGCGATCCTGTCCGGCCTGGCATCGTCCTGGAGCAGTTCCGGCACGACCTGCCTGTCTGCAATGAGATTTACCAGGCTGGCCCATCTCACCTTTATGAGCCTTCTGCCCAGGTGATATGTGATGGGAGAGAGCCTGTATGTCACGATCATGGGCCTGTTCAGGATGCAGGCCTCAAGGGCCACAGTGCCAGATGCCAGAATGACGAGACGGCTTGCATGGATCGCATCGTAGGTGGCCTTTCTGCAGATGGCCGCCTTCAGGCCGGATCCTGCCGAGGCCCTTTCCACCTCCTGCGATATGAATCCCTTGATCTCACCTGAAAGGCCGGGGGCCTCGGGGATCACGAACTGACAGGCGCCACCGAGGCCTCTTTGGATGGACAGGGCTGCATCCAGCATCATCCCAAGATGCCTCCTGACCTCGCCCCGCCTGCTTCCAGGCAACAGGGCAACGGTATCCATCCCTGGGTCGAGCCCAAGGCCCTGCAGGAACTCCTCCCGTCCCTGGCTGGGCCTCACCACATCGAGCAATGGGTGGCCAACGAACTCCACATCCATGCCGAATCGGGCATAGAACTCCTTTTCAAAGGGCAGTATCACTGCCATCTTGTCCACCAAGGCCTTGATCTTCCTCACCCTGCCCTGGCGCCAGGCCCATATCTGTGGACTTATGTAGTAGAAGACCGGGATGCCCAGCTTCTTGGCCCTGCTGGCAACGAGGAGATTGAACTCTGGGTAATCGATGAGCACCAGTGCCCTGGGCCTGTTCTCTGCCAGCCAGCCGATCACCTGCCGGTAGGCCTTGATGATATCCGCTGCATGGGCCAGGATCTCGAAAAGGCCCACTACAGCCAGTCTGGTGTTTGAAAACAGCAGATCTGCCCCTGCCTC
The DNA here is from genome assembly GCA_964573615.1 of uncultured Desulfobacterales bacterium. Lineage (GTDB taxonomy): Bacteria > Desulfobacterota > Dissulfuribacteria > Dissulfuribacterales > QOAL01 > JALSKY01. Next base: position 41,223 of record CAZNKD010000052.1, read on the forward strand.
CTCAAGCCCCTTGCCCCCGATTCCGCAGAAGCGCACCCTGGGGTCCAGCTCCCTGTACGCCTTGACCAGCATGGAGCCGTGGAGGTCGCCGGAGGCCTCTCCTGCGATGATGAAGATGGAATCGGATTTCTGCTCTTCAGGACTCAATTTTTTGTCTTTGCAAGGTGTTGGATGGACAGGCTATCAGAGTATGTCAGAGGACTCCCTTGATTCCCGCAGACTCAAGACCATCCAGGATGGCCCTGTTGATCCTTGAGGCCAGGTCGAGGGCGCGACGTCCGGCCCTTCCGTCCACCTTGGGGGCCTTTTTCCCCTGGAGGGCCGCAACGAAGTCCTTGATCTCCTCCATCAGGTTGTCCGACTCCTCGTGTTTGATGAAGTTGGGCCTGATGCTGAACGGGTTTGAGAGGGCATCCTGCCCCCGGACTATGAGATTGTTCCTCTCGGTACAGTCGGCAGCGATATACGCGCCTTGCTGAAATACCCTTATCCGCCTCAGATCCTTGAGGGAGATACGGCTTGCAGTGAGGTTGGCCGTGCATCCGTTTTCAAATATGAGCCGGACGTTGGCGATATCCACCCTTGGTGTGAGTACCGGGACCCCGGCGGCCCTGATCTCCCTCACCTCCGAGTCGACCAGTGAAAGGATGATATCGATGTCGTGGATCATGAGGTCCAGGACCACATCCACATCTGTTGCCCTCAACTTGAATCCGCTCAGCCTGTGTGCCTCGATGAAGAGAGGAGCAGAGACCTCTCTTTCCAGGGTCACTATGGCGGGATTGAACCTCTCCAGATGGCCCACCTGCAGAACCAGGCCCTTCCCCTCTGCCAAAGCTATGAGCTCGTCCGCCTCCTCCAGTGTGACCGTCATGGGCTTTTCAAGGAGTATGTGCTTTCCCGCCTCGAGAAGATCCTTTGCGACCTGGTAGTGGAGGGATGTGGGCACCACGATGCTTGCGGCGTCTATCTCATCCAGGACCTGCCTGTAGTCGGTATAGGGGGTGGAGCCGCACTCCTCAGCCACCCGCTCTGCCTGCTCCTTGTCGATGTCCACCACGGCAACGAGCTCGGTCTCTTCGAGTGCCGCATATTTCTGGGCATGGAACCGCCCGAGATAGCCGGCGCCTATTACTGCTATCCTGATACCATTCATGATCTGTCCAGTCCTATTCCAACGATAGCTATGGAGTGTCTATCGGCCAGCTCGATGGCCCTGTCCCTGTCGAAGAAGAGAGAGCGGCCGGCCTCGACGGCCAGGCAGGAGGCCCCGGCCTCTATCATGGTCTCTATGGTCCCAAGGCCGATGGATGGAAGGTCGAACCTGAGGTCCTGGTTGGGCTTGCATATCTTTATGACACATGCGCCATCTCCCCCGCCCAGGCCGGCTCCTCGGCGTATGGTCTCATCAGTGCCCTCGATGGCCTCCACCGCCAGTACGGCCCGGTCCTTGACCACGATGCACTGGCCTATGTCCAGCTGCCCAATCTTCTTGGCGATCTCGATGCCGAACTCCATATCCCGTTTCTCGTCCTTGGATGGCCTGCGCCTGGTCAGGACCCCCTCGGGTGTTACGAGATCCTCCATGAGGATGGTGGAGGGCACCACCTCTATCCCCTCCTTTGCCAGCTCCTCAGCAACGCCTCGGAGGATCCCGTCATCCAGATGCCCCTTCATGGAGTTCCAGAGGGAGAGGGCCCTGAGGTCCGGCCTTACGTCAAAGAAGATCCTGGTCTTTGTGATGGTCCCTGCCAGGAGGGTCCTGTTGACTCCCTTTTTGCGGAAAAAGGAGATGATCTTGCCGAGCTGGCCGAGATGTACCCACTTTATATGGGTGGCAAAGGACTCTATGGAGGGATCGGTCTCACGCCTGTGGGCGACGACGGCAACCTGCACCCCCCTTCTTACCGCCTCCTTTGCACAGAGCAGAGGGAACTGCCCGCCGCCTGCAATGATGCCCAAGGGGCGGCTACGGTCTATGCTATCTGCTCCTCGTTCCATTCCGGCATGGGAATTCCGCGCTTTGACTCCTTTATGAATCCGGCAAACCTCTGGACCACCGGCAGATCAGAAAAGGCCTTCTCCACCTCGGCAACGCCCTCGGATACGGTTGCAGCCTTCTGAAAGATCATGCGATAGGCATCCCGCAAGGCCTTTATCTCATCCCTCGAAAAGCCCCCGCGCCTGAGCCCCACCAGATTGAGGCCAAAGAGCTTGCCATCCCTGGCACCATAATAGCGGGTAAAGGGCGGGATATCCTTGTTGGTGCCAGACATGCCCCCCATAAAGGCGAACTCCCCGATCCTGCAAAACTGGTGTATCGCACACATACCGCCGATTACGGCATGGTGGCCTATCTCCACGTGTCCCCCCAGGGTGGCCACGTTCGCCATGATCACATGGTCGCCTATCTGGCAGTCGTGGGCCACATGGGAATATGCCATGATCATGCAATTGCTGCCGATCCTCGTAACGCCTCCGCCCTTGGGGGTCCCCCTGTGGATGGTGACAGCCTCCCGGACCACGGTGTTGTCCCCTATCTCAACTGCGGTCATCTCGCCGCTGTAGGTAAGATCCTGAGGAGGGGCCCCCACCGAGGCAAACTGGTAGATCTGGACATTTCGCCCAACGGAGGTCTCCCCCTCCACCACCACATGGGGCCCTACGAATGTGCCATCACCAATGGTCACCTGTGGCCCGATTACCGCATAGGCCCCTATGGTGACACCCTGGCCGAGCCTTGCTCCCTGCTCTATTACAGCTGTCTTGTGTATGTTGTTGGCCTTTTCTGACATATTGATCCTTACTGAATGGCAGCCATGAGCACCGCCTCTACGGCCACGTTGCCGCCGACCAGGGCCTTTCCACCCATCTTCCAGATGTTGCGCTTCTGCTTTATGAGCTCGAGCTCCAGGTCGAGCCTGTCACCAGGCAGGACAGGCCTGCGAAACCTGACCCCGTCTATGCCTGCAAAGACCACCAGTTTCTCCCTCAAAGAGGGATCTGTCTCCTTGGCGAATATGATGCCGAGCTGAGCCATGGCCTCGAGGATCATGACCCCCGGCATGATGGGGTTGCCTGGGAAGTGTCCCTGAAAGAAGGGCTCATTGAATGAGACATTCTTGTGGCCCTTGATGAACTTTCCTGGCTCCACCTCGCTCACCCCGTCCACCATGAGAAAGGGATACCTGTGGGGCAAGAGCTCAAGAATCCTGTCTATCTCCATCGTCTCCATCCTCACTGAGTCTCTTTATCTGACGTTTGAGCTCTCTCAACTCCGCCGCCATCTCCGGCAGCCTCTTATAGGCGGCTGCAACCCGCAGGAATTGCCTGTGTGGCATGGCCGGGATGCCTGATACCGCCTCCCCGGCACCCACCGAGTGAGGCACTCCGGACTTGGCCGTGACAATCGCCCTGTCTCCGATCTCGATATGGCCCACGATCCCCGCCTGGGCAGCTATCACCACACCGCGGCCCACCTTGGTGCTGCCTGCTATGCCGGCCTGGGCCACGATGATGGAGCCGGCTCCTATCTGTACATTGTGGGCGATCATCACCAGATTGTCTATCATGGAGCCGGCACCTATCCTGGTTTCTCCAAAGGCTGCGCGATCTATGGTGGTATTCGCACCTATCTCGACCCCGTCCTCTATGACGACTATACCCACCTGGGGGATCTTGTGGTGCCTGCCCTCTTCGTCTGTCGCAAAGCCAAATCCATCTGCACCGATAACAGAGCCGGCATGTATCCGGACACCCCTACCGATCCTGCACCCCTTGTATATGGTCACATTGGGGAAGATGGTGGTATCGGCACCGATGCTCACCCCGTCTCCGATCACTGAGCCAGGATGTATGGTGACACCAGAGGCGATCTCGACACCATCGCCTATTACCACATTGGCACCGATGGATACCTCCTCGGAGATGGAGCACTCCCTGCCGACGACAGCACTTTCATGGATGCCGGTCGGCCTGAACTCCTCCCTGAAGAAGAGGCTGGCCACCTTTGCATAGGCAAGATAGGGGTTCTTTACCAACACCACCGGCCTGCCGAGCGCCTTGAGCCCCTCCTCCGGCCAGTCCTCTGGCAGTATAAGGGCACCCGCCCTGCTGGCAAGAGCGGCCTTTTCAAACTTCCTGCTCACTGCAAAGCTTATCTGCCCAGGCCCGGCACTCTCCAAGGGCGCAATGGAATCCACCTGGAAGGATCCATCTCCCGAAACCCGTCCACCTGTAAGCTCGGCTATCTTTTCAAGGCTGACAGCCATCAGAAGCTGCCCCCCATGCGGAACTCCCAGTTGCTCTTGTCGTCATCCGGCTGCTTGTCGATATTGTAGCCATATTCGATACGCAGCGGGCCCATGGGAGAGAGCCACCTTATACCAAAACCCACGGACTTTCTCGTATCTGTCAGATCGATGTCACCCTTCTCCCAGACGTTTCCCATGTCGTAGAAGATGACACCATTTAGCCCCATGCCCTGGATGAGCGGAAATATCAGCTCACTCTGCATGTAGCCCATGTATTCTCCACCGATACGCTCATCGGTCTCGGGGTCTATCGGGCTCACCCAGCCATACTTGTAGCCGCGGATGGAGTCCAGGCCGCCCAGGAAGAACCTCTCCCAGACGGGCAGCTTGCCATTGCTGCCCTCCTTGACATAGCCTGCCCCAAACTTGATGTGGCCGACAAGCTCCTTCCAGATGGAGTGGTAGTAGCTGGTGCTGCCCTCAAGCTTCACGAACTCGGCGTCTCCGCCCAGGACACCACCTGCATACTCCAGCGATATGTCGTTCAGCCAGCCCCTCGAGGGATTGAAGAAACGGTTCCTGGTGTCATGCACCAGTCCGGTGCTCAATGCCCGGGTGGTCTTTATGTCCTTGGAGTCCTGTATGTATCTCGAAGAGTCCCACCCGTAGTCTTCAAGGTCGGTATAGTCCATACGGAAGCCGGCATACCATCTGAGGTTGTCCGTGATGGGATAACCAAATCTCAGGGCCCCGCCCCAGCTCTTCTTGGTGTAGTCGTCGTACTCGTACTCCCAGTTGTAGAGATCGAACCCGAGGGAGAACCTGGTATCCCTGAAGTAGGGTTCGAGAAAACTGATGGTATAGCGCTGGGTGCTCGCCCCCAGGATACCCTTGAAGCTCAGGGTCTGTCCCTTTCCGAGGAAGTTTCTTTGGCTGATCTCCCCCATGAATATGAGGCTGTCCACAGAGCTGTATCCGGCACCGATACTGAAGGTGCCCGTCTGGCGCTCTTTCACCTGGACATCTATATCCATGTGGGCCTTGTCCCTGCCCTTCTTGGGCGTGATGTTCACATCCTCGAAATAGCCCAGGCGCCTGAGCCTGTCCTGGCTCTTCTTGAGCCCGGAGGAGCTGAAGGGCTCAAGCTCTTTCACCCTCAGCTCCCGGCGAATCACCTTGTCTCTGGTGCGGGTATTGCCGGCTATCTCTATCCTGTCGATATAGACCTTTGGCCCCTTGTCCACCTTGAGGGTGATGTTGACCACCTTCTTCTCCGGATCCTTGGTGATGATGGGGGTGATATTGCAGTAGGCAAAGCCGTGATCCGAATAGTGGCTGGTAAGCGCCATTATGTCCTTTCTCAGGATCTGCTGGCTGAAGTAGTCGTTGTCCTTGAGCTTAAGCTCCTCGAGCAGCTTGTCCACGTCCTTGAAGTAGTCCTGCTCTATGCGGATCTTGCCCACGCCATAGCGCTCGCCTTCATCAATGGGAATGGTTATGTAGATGTCGGCACCGTCTCGCTTGATCTTGGGCCTTCCCACCTTTGCATCCACATAGCCATGGTTGTGGTAGTAGGCTGCAAGCCTTGCAAGATCCCGCTCAAGGGCATCATTCTTCAGTATCCCTGCATCCCCCTTTATCAGCCCGATTATGTTCCTGAGGCTCGGGGTCCACCAGGGCTTTTCCTCGGCCACCTCCATGATCCCCTTGAGATCGTCGTCAGAGAAGGCCTTGTTGCCCTGAAACTCTATCTTCTTGATCTTGACCTTCTCTCCCTCTGTGATCTCGAAGATGACGTCTGCGGCCTGGTTGGAGACCGGTTTCACCGCTGCCACCACGGTGGTGCCTGCAAAGCCCTTGTCGGAATAGAGCATCTGGATCTTCTGGGCATTCTCCTGCAGGGCCTGCTCCTTTATGACCGTGTAGGGCCTGAGATCCAGCACCTCTCTGATCTTGTCCTCCTCGAGCTCCTTGTTGCCGACTATCTTGATCTTTCTTATTGCGGGCTTTTCTCTCACCAGAAAGGTGACCACCTTGCCTTCCGGGGTGTCCTGGACGTCTGCCTCGATGTCGTCGAAGTAGCCCATCTTGTACATGGCCCTGATGCTCTCCGAGATGATCTTCGGATCATAGCGCATCCCCTTTCTGATGGGCAGCTCCTCGAATATGGCATCCGAGCCCACCCTGCGGTTGCCCTCCACCTGCACCCTGGCGATGAGATACGGGGTCAAAAAGGCCTGTTCGATCTTGTCCGTCAAGAGCCCGGAAAGGGCCGCAAGCTTCTCCATGGGCCCCTGTATGAAGGCGGTAAGGGGCTTGTTCTCGAGTGAATCCCTGGAGATCACATACAGGTCTATGCTCACATGGCTGCCAAGCAGGCTCACCGTCCCGTTTATCCCGAAAAGCGCCCCATGTGAGGCCAGGACCTGCCTCAGTTGCTGGATGTTCCCGGATGGCGGCGCCTCCTCAGCCCTTATCACCACATGCCCGCGGCGAGAAAGTTCATCTTCCAGGGCCTTTTCCACCTTGGAGACCGCCTGGCCTATGCGGTCCTTGGGCCCTATCCCCTTGAGGGGGAAGAGCACCACCTTGGTGGAAGGGACCTGCTCCTCTGCCTGGCAAGGCACAGGGGCCAGAGGGCCATGGACAAACAGGGCTCCCAGGGCCAGAAGGCATATGGAGACAAGGATATAACGCGGATTATATTTCATATGCATCACGCCGCCTTTTTCATAACGAAGTCAGCAAGCTCTCCCATTTCCAGCTCCACCGCTATGCCGTCCCGCAGCCCGATGACCCTGTCCGCCCGGCAGGCAAGGCTCAGGTTGTGCGTTACCAGGATCACCGAGGTGTCCGGCCGCTCCTTCATGCTGAAGAGGAGCTCGGCCACCTTTCTGCCGCTCTTTTCATCCAGATTGCCAGTGGGTTCATCTGCCAATATCAGTTTGGGGTTGCGGATGACAGCCCGGGCCAGGGCCACCCTCTGCTGCTCCCCGCCGGAGAGCCTTGAGGATGGAAGGTCCATCCTTTCGGCAAGACCCAGCTCTTCAAGGAGGGCGGTGGCCTCCTGCCTGGCCTGGGAACGGGCCATACCTGCCAGGAGGCAGGGCATCATGACATTTTCCAGGGCAGTGAACTCCGGCAGGAGGTGATGGAACTGAAATACGAATCCGATCTCACTGTTTCGAAAGGAAGAGAGTCTGGAATCGGACCAGGAGAAGACATCCATGCCGCCATAGAGGACCTTTCCGGCAGATGGTCTGTCCAGGGTGCCTATTATATGGAGCAGGGTGGTCTTGCCCACACCAGAGGCACCGATCACCGCCACGACCTCATTGCGGTAGATGGTGCAGCTCACACCTGTGAGCACATCGATCCGTCTGCCATCGGCAGCATACGACTTTGCCAGGCCCTGGACCTCCAGGGACACGGCCTTTTCAGGATCCAATACCTTTCCGTCTCCTCCCTGCAGCCACATCAGTTGCTTGCCAGAAGAGGCCAAGAGCAGTAGGGCTGCAACTTGCTGGCTACTCTACACAAGTCCTCAAGAGATAACAAATATAGAATGGTGCTTCAAGGGGATTGGCTGGGATTTGGGGGGATTGGCTGGGATTGGAGCCGGCAAACTGAGACAGATCCCTCTTTGAAGGAAAAACCGGTGGGCTTCAGTAACGAATTATAGAGCCGCATTATAGAGGGATCACAGATCCGGCATATCCGACAGCAGGTCCCGGGCCTTTTTGAGTTTTTTCTTGATCCTGTGGCGGTCCTGGGATTTCTTGCAGAGCTCCAAGGCCCTTTTGTAGGTTTCAAGTGCCCTGCTGTAGCGCCCCATGGCCATCAACACATCGCCCAGGTGCTCTGCAATGATAGGGTCCTCTGGGACCAGCTCATGGGCGCGCTCGAGCTGCTCAAGGGCCAGGCGGTAACGCCTCTGCTTGTAATAGACCCAGCCAAGGCTGTCTATGATGTAGCCATCATCCGGCTTGAGCTCGATGGCGTGCCTTATGAGCCTTTCCGCCTCATCCAGCTCCCTTCCGGACTCGGCCAGGACATAGCCCACGAAATTGAGAGCGGGCACGAAGTCAGGATCGAGTTCAAGGGCCTTTCTTGCCGCATCTATGGCCTCGTCTCTCTCCCCCTGCTCCTCGAGGGCCAGGGCCAAGGCCATCCAGAGCATCTTGTTGGTTGGGGCCTCGGAAGTGGCCTTGCGCAAGAGGGCCACCGACTCCTGGCGGCGTCCGGACTCCTCCAGTAAACCGGCCAGGGTCTTCACCAGTGTGGGATCGTACCCATACCGCCCGATAGCATCCTTCAAGAAGGCTATGGCCCGTTTTCTGCCATACAGCTTCGACAGGACCAGGGCCTGCCTGGATATGGCCTCCATGCCCACCCTGCTCTTGATTGGCACCTTTTTGTATTGGTCGATGGCCTCGTCGAGCTCGCCCTTCTCCTCCAGGGCAAGGGCCAGGTAGAATCTGAATTCACTCTCCTCGGGTCTCTTTTCGACAAGCTCTCTCAAGAGGGCTATGGCCCTGTCCAGCCTTCCTGCCTGGAGATATATCAGGGCCACACGGAAATCCACTGCAGGGTCCTTGGCGCCAAGCTGCCGCAGGATCTCTGCCTGGTGCACCACCTCCTCGTCCCTGCCCTCCTTCATCAAGAGCATCAGCAGGGCCTGCCTCGCCCTCAGATTCTGTGGCTGCTGCTCCAGCAGCTTCATGTAGACGCCTATGGCCTGGCTGTTCATGCCCTTGGACTCATAGAGGTCGGCGAGCTCGAAATATGCCGGCATGAACCTCGGGTTGTTGGCCAGGGCCTTTCTATAGTAGCTCTCGGCCTCCATGAACCTGGAGCGCTCCCTGGCGATCCTGCCGAGAAAGTAATAGGCCATGAAGGAGCGATCCGAATTGATGGCCGCGGCCTTTCTCATTATCTCCTCGGCCTTTCTGATATCCCGGCTCTGGACATAGAGTGTGCCTGCAAGGAGCAGGGCCTCCTGGTTTTCCGGATCGATGGCCAGCACCTTTTCAAGGGTGGCGATGGCCTCGGCCACCTGATCCTTCTGTGCCAGGAATCGGGCCCGCATGAGGAGGAGCTCTATGTTCTCAGGATCGAGCTCAAGGGCTTTATCGAGCCACTTCTCTGCCTCCTCCATGCGGCCGAGATGTGCCGCATTCCTGGCAAGGGCCTCGAGGATGTCAAGCGATTCGGGATCACTCCTGTAGGCCTCCTCCAGCCACCTCTGGGCATCTGCAAGGCGCCCTCTCGACATGTCCATGAGGCCCATCATGTAGGCCGCATACGGATCTGCAAGGGAAGGGGAAAAGGCGCCACTGGCAGGCGCCGGGCTCGAAAACAGTGTGAAACAGACCAGCAGGATAGAGACGAGCGAGAAGAACACGGCCTTAAAAGAGCTGCAAAAGGGACCTTCTTGGCCATCTCTGGGCTGAATTCTCATTAGATATGGAGACTCTGGCATCTGATATAGAATTTTATATAGAATTTCCTCACTAAGGCATAGAAACAGGGCGCCCTTGCTCAGTCCACGGCCACGCTTCCCAGATCGGGCATCCTCTCTTCCAGGAATTTGCGGAGCTTCTTCTTGAGGCGCGCCTCTATCTGCCTGACCCGCTCACGCGAGACCCCGAAGCGCTTTCCAAGCTCCTGCAAGGTCTTTGGCTCTTCGGCGATCATGCGCTCTTCAAAGATCACCTTCTCCTTGTCCTTCAGGGTTGCACCGAACTCTTTCAGGCGCTGCCGGATCTGTTCCTTTAATTCCTTTCGGGCAATATCCGTCTCGACTCCAGTATCAGGGCTGGAGATGAAGTCTATCACCTTGTCCTCGGAGTCCTCCTTCACCGGGGCATCGAGAGAGACCTCCCAGGAGCCCATGCGCTGCTCCATGTCTATGACATCCTGTTCCGAGACATTGAGCCGCTCAGAGATCAGCTTTGGCACCGGCTCGAACCCCAGGGCCCTGATCTTCTCCTTCTCCTTGTTCAGGTTGTAGAAGAGCTTTCTCTGGGCCTGTGTAGTGCCGATCTTCACAAGACGCCAGTTGTCCATGATGAACTTGAGTATATAGGCCTTGATCCAGAAAGAGGCATAGTAGGAGAACTTGACCCCCTTGTAGGGGTTGAACTTCTTTACCGCATGCATGAGCCCTACGTTGCCCTCCTGTATGAGATCCAGGAAGTTCTGCATCCAGAACTTCTGGAAATCGAGGGCTATCTTCACAACGAGCCTCAAATTGGCAGTGACTATCTTCTTGGCGATCTCGGGATCATGGGTCTCGTAATAGGCCTTGGTCAGGGCCTCCTCCTCTTTACGTGACAGGAGCGGATACTTGTTGATCTCGGCAAGATAGTGCTGAAGGGGATCTGCCTCCATGGGCAGGGTGGGACTAGTCTGCTGGATGGGAAGCCTGCCAGACCCTGCCGCCTTAGCCCCCCGTACCTTTGAAGAGCCCTTTTTCCTGCCTCTCCGGCCCTTTTTGGATACATCTTTGCTACCCAAAGAGGCCTTGGCAGCCCCAGCCCTTGCCACCTTCTTCTTTTTTTCTGGGCTGGACTTCTTGCTGCCCTGCCCGGAACCCCTGTCGGGTCCGGATGCACCATCTGCCGCCCCTGCCGCCTTGGACCGGGCCGAGACCTTTGAATCCTGCTTCTCTTTAGACTCTTTAGTAGACTCTTTAGTCGCCTTTGCCACTCTCTTTCAACCTCTTTCGACCCTGTTCAAAACAGCCTGCGATCCCTTTCCATTGCCGAATATCCAAAGCCTATCCTGGGCGGTACGGTACAACTCCTATATCTTTGCAAGGACCCCCTTGTTCACCTCTTCCATCTTCCCTCTGCCCTCGAGGACCTCAACGAGCTTCAGGGCAAACTCCAGGGCCGTGCCAGGCCCCTGGCTGGTGATGATGAGCCCGTCCTGGCTGACCCGTTCCTGTGACAGGTTCGACTCCTTCACGGCCTCCTGGCATATGGGATGGCAGGTGATGGTGCAGCCCTTGGATAGCCCGTGGCGATCGAGCACCGTGGGGGCAGCGCATATCGCCCCGATATAGCGCCCCTCCTCGAGCTGCCGCTTCAGCATATCGACAACGGCAGGGGTGCCGGCAAGACGCTCGGTGCCATCGAGCCCGCCAGGCAGGACTATCAGGTCAAAGGCCTCATCCTTGATCCTGTCCAGGGTGGTATCGGGCACGATCTTAACATCACGTGCCGATGGCACAGGCCCCTCATCAAGGCCTGCCAGCAGGGCATCTATCCCTGCCCGCCTCAAGATATCCACCACTGCCACCGCTTCCAGCTCTTCATATCCAGGCGCAAGTAGAATTACTGCTCTCTTTGCCATTTGGACTCACCCCTTCCAACTGTTATCCAATCCCATCCGGCAGATCCTGACGCGGGACAAAAAAGGACCTTGGCACAAGATCCTTGAAAATCCCTTGGACTCCACCCTTTAATATGCATCAACATTGATTATCTTTGATAACTTACTACAAAAAAATCGATATTACCAACAGCCTGACACCGGCGATCCTGTCCGATTGCCAAAGGCGACCAAGGATTTATGGAAACAGCAAGAGAGAAGATAGATCAAAGCGGGGCAGAGACAAGCAGGCCCCTGCCACAGGTGGCCCTGATAGGAAGGCCCAATGTGGGCAAGTCCACCCTATTCAACCGCCTGACAGGGAGCAAAGCGGCCCTGGTGGACAACACCCCCGGCATTACAAGAGACAGAAGGTATGGCACTGCAAGGAGGGCCCCCTGCCCTTTTACCCTCATAGATACAGGAGGGCTGAGCACCGGGCTGTCAGATGCGGATCAGATTGGACACCAGGTCATGGAGCAGACCCACAGGGCCCTTGATGAGGCAGACCTGCTGGTAATCATCTTCGATGCCAGAGAAGGGCTCACGCCAGAGGACCAGGACGTCATCGAGCTCCTGCGAAGGGCCAGGAAACCCTTCCTGGCCGTGGTGAACAAGGTGGAAGGAAAGAAGGCGGATGTTGCGATCGCAGAGTTCTACGAGACCGGCATCGAAGAGCTTCTGCCCATATCGGCCAAGACCGGCAAGGGCATAGCAGGCCTGCTCGAGCGGATCTGCGAGGAGCTCGAATCGAGCAAGATCCTCGCTCCGGGTGGTACCGCCATCCAGGCGACCGGCGAGGACTCCTCGAAAGAGGCCGAACAAAAAGCGGACATGGAGGCCACGGGGGCAGAGGGACCCAAGGATCGGCCTATCCGTGTCTGCATCATAGGGAGGCCCAATGTGGGCAAGTCCTCTCTCCTGAACCGCATCATCGGTGAGCAACGCATGATAGTGGCCGATGTGCCAGGCACCACACGGGACAGCATAGACACGCTCCTTTCAAGAAAGAAGGGCCCCGACCTGATCCTGGTGGACACGGCAGGCATAAGACGCAGGTCCAGGGTGAGAGACAAGATAGAAAAGTTCAGCGTCTTGAAGGCCATCGAGGCGATAAAATCCTCTGATATAGCAGTGGTCGTGATGGATGCCACAGAAGGGATTACGGATCAGGACAAGCGTCTCATCGGCTATACCGCCCAGTATGGCAAGGGCTGTATCACGCTCTACAACAAGTGGGATCTAGTGAGGGACGACCCCGGTCTCAGGCGCCGGCTCAACAAGGAGGCAGAGGTCCTCAGGAAGGTGGTGCCCTATGCACCACATCTCAACATATCCGCCCTTTCAGGCAGCAATGTACAGAAACTTCTTCCATTGATAGATCGGGTCTTTGCCGATTTCTCCTTCAGGCAGTCGACAGGCAGGCTCAACAGGCTGCTCAAGGAGGCCCTCCTCCGCAGAAACCCTCCTGTTGTAAAGGGACACTTTCTGAAGATATATTACATGACCCAGACAGACGTGCATCCGCCCTGCTTCGTGCTCTTCTGCAACTATCCGGATCTCTTTCCAGAGCACTACCGGCGCTTTCTTGCAAACTTTTTCAGAAGGCAGTGCGGCATACCACACACCCCCATACGGATTATTTTCAGACAGAGCCACTAAAAAACAAAAAGATGAGGTAGAGACCAAGCCGAGATGTCACAGATACTGAAGATCGATGGAAAACCGGTAGGCCTCATAGGGCTTCAGGGAGCAGCCGCCGACATCCGAAAGGAGATGGAGGAGAAAGGACTCGATCTGGAGCAAGGCGCAGGCCTCCTGCTGGACAGGATCTCCAGGCGCAACTATGTACCAGGATCCAAGAAGGCGGCCTATCTGTCTGCCCTGAGGCTCTACCTGAAGGGAGTGATGGAGGAGGGCGAGCCGGACAGTGCCGATGAAGATGCCTCATATGGATCAGGTGCCGAGGTCATAAGGATACTCGGCCCCGGCTGCATAGGGTGCAACCGCCTGGAGGAGCTGGTCATTTCGGTCATGTCCGAGCTGGGCCTTGCAGCTGACATCTACCACGTCCGGGAACTCGATGAGATATGGAGGTTCGGGGTCACCAAGACCCCTGCCTTGGTCATAGGCGACAGGGTCCTGAGCGCAGGAAGGCTTCCAACCAGATTCCAGGTGGAACAGTGGATAAGGGAGCTGCTCCTAAGGGAGTGACTCTACGGGGAGGCCTCAGCGAACTTGACAGGGTCCTAGGACACAAGGTAAATAGAGCGGGCACTTCAAATCAGACAGTGGTGGGCGTAGCTCAGTTGGTTAGAGCGTCGGGTTGTGGCCCCGGAGGCCGAGGGTTCAAATCCCTCCGCTCACCCCAATGAAATCAAGCAAGGGGGTTACGAAGAGTGCTTCGCGACCCCCTTTTTAATTTTCCTGCCCTATTCCTACTTTTTTCTTTTTCGCTCCTGCCTCCCATCTTCCTGCCCATCTTCCTGACAGAATAGATCCATCCAGGGATCTCACGACACGCCACAAAAAAGCCCGGCTCTTTGATGAGCCGGGCCCACGGCACCGCGTACATGATGGAGGTGATGTCGTCGCCCTGGCCGAGCCAGACAACTCACGGTGCCTCCCTGTTGTACTACACTTGTCGGCAATCTCACCCAAAAGAGTTAATGGGTGCGAAGCGGCTCAAAACCCCCGAAAGCTGTCGAGCAGGAGGGTTACAGGCCCATCGTTTACAAGGCTTACCTTCATGTCGGCCTGAAAGACCCCCTTTTCCACAGGCACACCCTGTGCCTCTATCTGGGTGCAGACCAGCTCATAGAGCCGGTTTGCCTTGTCTGGCCCGGCAGCATGGGAAAACGAGGGGCGCCTTCCCTTCCGGCAGTCTCCGTAGAGGGTAAACTGTGACACCATGAGGATGCCGCCCCCCACATCCTTCAAAGACAGATTCATCTTGCCGGCCTCATCGGGAAACACCCTCAGATTGACACACTTGTCTGCGATATAGGCGGCATCCTTCTCTGTATCATCTTCATGTACCCCCAGGAGCACCAGGGCCCCCAGACCTATGGCCCCTACCACCTTGCCCTCGACCCTCACCTCTGCACTGGAGACCCGTTGCCAGACAGCCCTCATTAAACATCACCTCCTGCTCTACCCAATCTATCCGTCTCAACGTTTGTATCATGCCGGCAACCAGCACCTTTTATGAGGCCTTGCGATTTCCCTAAAAACAAGGGTAGTGCCCGGCCGATCCACGTTGAGATGGCAGCGATGAACCATTTAAGATTAGTGATTGGCGGCCAAAAACTCAAACAACATCTCTTTGGATCGACATCCTTCCCAAGGGCATGGCCTGGGAGAAAATATCCCCCACTCACCCCGGACCCTTGTACTTTCACCTGCTGCCTTTTATTCTACGGGCCATGAATTCGGAGCTGATCATAAACGTGGCCCCGTGGGAGACCAGGGTTGCGCTCCTTGAAAACGGCTCTGCCGTGGAATTTCATGTAGAGCGCCCGGGCAGGCCAGGCCACGTGGGCAACATATACAAGGGCCGGGTGGTACGGGTGCTTCCGGGCATGCAGGCGGCATTCGTGGACATCGGCCTTGAGCGCACCGCCTTTCTGTATGTCACAGACGTCTACGACCACCTGTCGGAATTCGAGCTCATGCTCGGAAGGACCGAGTGCAGCGAGGAGCGGGACGACTTCGAATGTCCCCACGACGAGGAGCCGGAATCACTCCACTACACACAGCCCCCCTTCCACATAGAGGACCTCCTGCATGAGGGGCAGGAGATCCTGGTCCAGGTCTCAAAGGAGCCCGTAGGCAGCAAGGGGGCCAGGGTGACCTCGCACATCTCTCTTGCAGGAAGGCACCTGGTCCTCATGCCCACCATGAACCATGTGGGCATCTCAAGGCGCATAGAGGACGAGGCCGAAAGGACCAGGCTCAAGGAGCTGATAGACGAGATGCGCCCCAAAGGCATGGGCTTCATCGCCCGGACCGCCAGCGAGGGTATAAGCCGAGAGCATCTCATGGCAGAGATGGACTTCCTGCAGGCCCTATGGGAGAACATCCAGAGCCAGAGCACCAATATGCCCATTCCAAGCCTGGTCTATGAGGATCTCGACATCACCCTCAGGGCCGTGAGGGATCTATTCTCCGGGGATGTCCAGCGCCTTGTGGTGGACTCCCGCCCCGCCTATGAGCGCATACTCAAGTTTCTCGAGACCTTTGCAGCAAACCTGCGCCCCAAGGTGGAGCTCTATACCGAACCCCAACCCATATTCGATGCCTTCGGGATCGAGATAGAGATGAGCCGCGCCCTCGGCAAGAAGGTGTGGCTCAAGTCTGGTGGCTACATCGTGATCGAGAGCACCGAAGCGCTCACGGCCATAGATGTTAACACCGGCAAATACACGGGAAAGCGCAACCTGGAGGACACGATCCTCAAGACCAACCTGGAGGCGGCCAAGGAGATCGCCTACCAGCTGCGGCTCAGGAACATCGGCGGGCTCATCATCATCGACTTCATCGACATGGCGGATTCGGCCAGCAGGGACGAGGTCTTCTACACCCTGAAAGAGGCCCTCAAGCGCGACAAGTGCAAGACCAACATCCTGCGCATGTCCGAGCTGGGCCTCATCCAGATGACCAGGAAGCGGAACAGGGAGAGCCTCAAAAGACTCCTGACAGAAAGGTGTTTCTACTGTGACGGAGCAGGCTTTCTCAAATCGAAGCAGACCATATGTTATGAGATATTCCGCAAGATCAAGCGCGATGCAGGCTCCTGGCCCATGGACGCCGTAGTGGTAGAGGTCAATCCCAAGATAGGCGACATGCTCCTGAAGGAGGAATCCTCCTTCGTGGAGATGATCGAACGTGATATAGGCAAGGAGATCGTGATAGAGCCCAGGCCCGAGCTGCATCTGGAACAGTTCAAGATAAGCTATGTCAATCTCAACAAGGACAGGAGCACCAAGGAGTAGCCATGTTTAGACCTGAAGCGCGGGCGACCCTGATCGGAAGCCTCCCTCTCAAGGACCATCGAGAGGCCACGGAAATGATATTCAGCTACATGAGGGAGATCCCCCTCTGGGCCCAGCTGCCGTGCTATGAGGACGAGCGGCTCCTTAGCCAGTTCGCCGAGGGCTTGCCGGGGATCAGGAAGGATGGCGACAGGCTCTACTTCGATACCGCATCCGCCGAGTTCGAGGCAGAGCTCCTGGCCTTCTTCGAAGACTATCTTGCCGTCACAGAGGGCGCAGCCCCCCTCGAAGGCTCGAGATTCGCCTTTTCCGAAAGGACCAGCAGGGGCTTTTCCGAGTTTCTCAGGATGGCCGAAGAAAGACGGGGCACCTATTTCGCCCTCAAGGGCCAGGTGACAGGCCCCTTCACCATGCTGACAGGGCTCAAGGATCAGGAGGGCAAGCTGGCCATATTCAATCCCATGCTCAAGGATGCCGTCACCAAGGCCATGGCCATGAAGGGCAGATACCAGGTGGAGCAGATGCGGCGCTATGCCGATATCGCCATCGTCTTCCTGGACGAGCCCGCCCTTGCAGGTTTTGGCTCCTCTGCCATGGTGGGCATCACCAAGGAGGAGGCCACCCAGATCCTCTCAGAGGCCGTGGCCGGAATAAAGGATGCCGGTGGCATATGCGGCATCCATGTGTGTGCCAATACGGACTGGCCCGTGGTACTCGAAAGCGGCCTCGATGTGCTGAGCTTCGATGCCTATGGCTTCTTCGACAAGATCATCCTCTACAGGGAGCAGCTCCAGGACTTTCTGCGATCTGGAGGCACCATTGCCTGGGGCCTCATTCCCACCCTGAACCAGGATGACCTCGAGCGCGAGGATGCAGACTCCCTATTGGACAGATGGCAGGAGTGCACGGCCAGGCTCGATCTGCCCCTTGAGACCATAAAGGCCCAGGCCATCATCACCCCCAGCTGTGGCACCGGGCTGCTGCCGCGGAAGCTTGCGGAAAAGGCCTTGGCCCTTACGGCAAGGCTTTCAGAATCTATTCGGAAGTAGGAAGAGATGAGATACAAACAGAAAGGGGATCAGAAACTCGCTCGGGAGCTGATCGCACAGGAGCTCACGATCCTTGCCGGCATCATTGCCGACGGGGATGTGGGCACACTGGACAATGAGATCGCCCTGGAGGATCAGGGGCGAATCAAGTGGGAAAACCGGGTGAAGGATGGAAAGTTCACTGCGGAGTTCAGGATAGAGATACCTCTGGCCACTGAGGTGGAGGACCTGGAGACCAGATTCTCTGCAGGCCCGCCCGAGGCAGACGAGGATGAGGGTGAAGAAGAGGCCGGCCGGGGCAGGACAAAGGCGGGGCGGGATCAGCGCCGCACCAAAGATGCCAACAGGGGCCAGGCCGGGAAGAAGAGGCGCAAGAAACGGGGCACCAAGGGGAAGAACGGGGCTAAAAACAGCAGGCCATACAGGGCCAAGAAGATCAAAAAGGCCATGGGCGGGCTCTGGAAGGAGCTATCCAGGGCGGTCAAGTCGGGGGACAAGTTTCCGCCGGACAGTTCGGTCAAGCTCTTCGATCTCATAAACCAGTACCGGCAGCTTGCAGATCCGGAGTGGAAGGAGCAGTGGGAGGAGTGCGCAAGGGCCGTAAAGGATGCGGTCTCGGCACTTAAGGCAGGCCGCATCGAGGATGCCTCTGCGGCCATAGAGCGGGCCAACCGGCTGACCAAGGCCTGCCACAAACAGTACAAATAGGCGGCCCCATTTGACTACAAGGGCAAAAGCGGATAATTATCCAGATCGACGGCAAAAGGCACCTGTCCAAACACGATTTTTCACATAACAAAATCAACAGGGAGGTTTTATCATGGCATGTGGCACCAGGGGTTGTAGGACCAAGAAAGGAGCGGCAAAGAAGGGAGCAAAGAAGAAGGAGATAAAGGGTGCAATAGTCGCTATCGTGACCCCGTTCAAGGATGGCAAGGTGGATGAAGAGGGGCTCAAGAACCTCATCGACTGGCACATCAAGAGCGGCACCCACTGCATAGTCCCTTGCGGCACCACCGGCGAGTCCGCAACCCTCAGCCACGAAGAGCACATGAGGGTGGTGGAGCTCACAGTGGAGCATGTCAATGGCAGGGTGCCGGTCATTGCGGGGACCGGCTCCAACTCCACGGAAGAGACCATAATGCTCACCAAACACGCCAAGAAGGCAGGGGCAGATGCCGCTCTCGTTATCACGCCCTACTACAACAAGCCGAGCCAGGAGGGGCTGTTTCAGCACTTCGAGGCAGTGGCCAAGGCGTGCAAGTTCCCCATGATCCTCTACAACGTGCCAGGCCGCACAGGGGTCAACATGCTCCCCCAGACCGTGGCCAGGTGTGCCAAGAACCGCTGGGTGGTGGGGATCAAGGAGGCCACCGGCAGCCTCAAACAGGTCTCCGATGTGGTCAGGCTCTGTCCCAGGAACTTCATCGTCCTGTCCGGGGACGACTTCACCGCCTTTCCCACCATGGCAGTGGGGGGCAAAGGGGTCATCTCCGTTGCATCAAACGTCATGCCCAAACAGATGGCCCAGATGATGAACTACTTCTTCAAGGGTGACCTGGAGAAGGCAAAGAGACTCCACCACAAGCTCTCGCCACTCTTTGCAGCCCTGTTCATAGAGACCAATCCCGTACCGGCAAAGACCGCCCTCAAGATGATGGGCATCATAGACTCCGATGAGGTGAGGCTCCCCCTATGCGCCATGAGCGAGGCCAACAGGGAGAAGCTCGCCCAGGTACTCAAGGACCTGAAACTCATCTGATCCGCAAAAAGGAAAGAGAATCCACCGCCCCTGCTCGTCCCCCTCGGACAGCAGGGGCTTTTAGAACCAGGAGACTTCAGCCCCTTGCCTTGATGCCGCCTGAAGCGATGATGGCACTGCTGGCAAAGGGGGCTCAGACATTGAACTCTTTAGAAACAGAGGTGATCGGCCATGATAAAGGCAATAGTAGCTGGCGCTGGCGGCCGTATGGGAGGCCGCATAATCGCCATGATAAACGAGACGGAAGGGATCGAGCTTTCAGCCGCCTTCGAGCATCCGGACAGCCCGGCAGTCGGCAAGGATGCAGGAGAGGTGGCCGGAGTAGGCACCCTTGGTGTGACCATCCAGGACTCCATAGACAAGGTGATCGACCAGGGGGATGTGATAATAGACTTCACCTTTCACGAGGCCACGATCAAGCATGCCGAAAAGGCTGCAGAGGCGGCAAGGGCCATGGTGATCGGCACCACAGGTTTTTCAAACGAGGAGAAGGCCAGGATAGAGGAGCTGTCGGCCAAGTTCCCCTGCGTGCTGGCCCCCAACATGAGTGTGGGCGTAAATCTCCTCTACAAGCTCCTCGAGACAACGGCCCGGGTCCTTGGAGACGACTATGACGTGGAGATCGTGGAGGCACACCACCGCATGAAGAAGGATGCCCCGAGCGGTACCGCACTTCAGCTCGGCAGGGTGGTTGCCAAGGCACTTGGCAGGGACTTCGACGAGGTGGCAGTCTATGAGCGTCACGGCATGATCGGAGAGCGCTCAAAACAGGAGATAGGCATCCAGACCATAAGGGGTGGCGACATAGTAGGCGAGCATACGGTGTTCTTCTGCGGCATAGGCGAGAGGATAGAGATCACCCACAAGGCATCGAGCCGCGACACCTTTGCCAAGGGTGCTGTCAGGGCGGCCAAGTGGGTGGCCGACAAGGGCCCTGGATTCTATTCCATGCAGGATGTACTGGGGCTCTAGTCCATGAAGCTCGTCAGGTTCAGGCCCGAGGCGAAGGCCCCCATGTGGGGCATGTGGCGTGAAGATTACGTGCGGGTCATTGTGGCAAGCCCCTTCGAGGGCATGGTGGTAGGCACCAGCGAGGAGTATCCCTTGGAGGAGATAGAGCTGCTTGCCCCCACAGAGCCCACCAAGATAGTGGCAGTCGGCCTCAACTACAGGGACCATGCAGAGGAGCTGGGCATGGAGCTTCCGGAAGAGCCGCTAATATTCCTTAAGCCCCCTTCGGCCGTCATCGGCCCCGGCCAGGAGATCGTCTGCCCGGCCGCCAGCAACCAGGTGGAGTATGAGGCAGAACTTGCGGTGGTCATTGGCACGAGGGCAAAAGACGTCCCTGTCGAGGATGCAGGCAGGTATATCCTGGGCTACACATGCGTAAACGATGTGACGGCAAGGGATCTCCAGAAGAAGGATATCCAGTTCACCCGTTCAAAGAGCTTCGACACATTCTGCCCTATCGGACCCTGGATAGAGACGGAGATAGACCCGTCCGATCTGGCGGTCCGTTCCTATCTGAACGGAGAGCTGAGGCAGGACTCGAGGACCAGCCAGCTCATCCACGGGGTGCCGGAGCTGGTGAGCTTCATCTCCTCCATCATGACCCTCGAGCCAGGAGACGTCATCTGCACCGGAACCCCAAAGGGTGTGGGCAGGATAGTGCCAGGAGACGAGATCGCAATCGAGGTGGAGGGCGTGGGCAGGCTGATCAACCCGGTAAAGTAGTAGCCACAAGACCACAAATCGAAGAAAAGAGAGTTGTCAGGAGCAGTGCGATGAACTTTGAAAAGAGCCAGAGACTTAAGAGGCTTCCCCCATACCTATTCGTAGAGCTTGACCGCAAGAAGGCAGAGGCAGTGGCCAAGGGAGTGGATGTGATAGATCTCGGCATCGGGGACCCGGACATCCCCACTCCGGATTTCATAGTGGAGCGGATGAAGGAGGCAGTGGCCAACCCCGCCTATCACCGCTATCCATCCTCACAGGGCATGCCCCGCTTCAGACAGGCGGCGGCCGTTTTTTGCAAGAAGCGCTTTGGCCTGGAGCTCGACCCGGACTCCGAGGTGTGCTGTGTCATAGGCTCCAAGGAGGCCATTGCCCACTTTCCGCTGGCCTACATAAACGACCTGGAGGATGTTGTCCTGGTGCCCACCCCTGGCTATCCCGTCTATCATATCGGCACACTCTTTGCGGGTGGAACCACCTACTACATGCCGCTTCTGGCTGAAAACGGCTTCCTGCCGGACCTCGATGCCATTCCGTCCGACGTGGCCAAGAAGGCCAAGATCATGTGGCTAAACTACCCCAACAATCCCACAGCCGCATGTGCGGATCACTCCTTCTTTGAAAAGGTGGTGGCCTTTGCCAAGGAGTATGAGATCATCGTCTGCCACGACAATGCCTATAGTGAAATGACCTACGATGGCTACCGGGCACCCAGCTTTCTCGAGGTGCCAGGGGCAAGGGATGTGGGCGTGGAGTTCCACTCCCTTTCCAAGACCTATAACATGACCGGCTGGAGAATAGGTTTTGTGGTGGGCAACAGCCAGATCATCTCCGCCCTCAAACAGGTGAAATCCAATGTGGACTCGGGGCAGTTCGAGGCGGTGCAGGAGGCGGCGATCGCAGCCCTTGAAAGCGACCAGTCCTGTGTGGATGAGATGCGCCGTATCTACACGGAGCGCAGGGATACGCTGGTCGAGGGGCTTAGGGGCATCGGCCTTGATGCCGCAAATCCGAAGGCGACCTTCTATGTGTGGGTCAAGGTGCCAGAGGGCCATACATCTGCCAGCTTCAGCAGCCTTGTGCTTGAAGAGGCGGGCATAGTCTGTACGCCAGGAAACGGTTTCGGTGACCCCGGAGAGGGATATATCAGGATGGCGCTCACCGTGTCGGCCGAGCGGCTGAAGGAGGCGGTGGAGCGTCTAAAGGGCATCCTCTAGGCCGAGGCCTCTGGGAAATTGTCAGGACGACGAAGGCTCGCCTTCATAGGGCTCGGGGCAAACATAGGGTCCCGACAGGCGGCCATAATGAAGGCCGTGGAAGGGATAGGCAGCATCCGTGGCGTGGAGCTCGTGGCCCTGTCATCCCTTTTCGAGACGGAACCCGTAGGTTTTGACAGCAGAAATCTCTTTCTGAACGGGGTGCTTGCCGTGGAGATCTCGGATGAGATCCCGCCTTCACGTCTCATGGTCAGGCTGCTCGACATAGAGCAAGGCCTCGGAAGGGACAGGGCTGCAGGCATGGACAGGACCATAGACCTGGATCTCCTCTTCATAGAGGGCATCAGCCTGGATGAACCTGGCCCGCCCCAGCTCACACTCCCTCATCCACACATTGCCGAAAGGGTCTTCGTCCTGGCTCCATGGGCAGAAATCGCACCTGGGATCATCCCATTTCCGGGTTTGGGCAGTGTTGCCGAACTGCTGAAAGGCCATCCAGACACCCAGGGCAGACTTGAAAGGCGTACCCGTCCGGTGCTATACAGGAGTCATCCCGAGATAGATCTTTAGCCCGAGATAGATCTTTAGATGGATACTTGACCCGGGCCCTTTGGCCGAACGGGTCGAAACGCATGATCTGGGGGCAAGGCCCCCCTCTTTTTTAGGGAAACAGGTGGCTTAAAACTATTCGGATCCCCCCTTTTGCCGGGGAGAAAGCCTCTTTTAGGGCCAGACAATGAAATTCATCATCCTGCTGATACTGCTCTATATCCTCTATCTCCTGGTCAAGAGGTTCCTGGCCGACTATTTCGGCCTCTCTGGCCCGCGCTCAGGCAGATCAAGGACCAAAAAGCCCCCCATAACGGACGAGCTGGTCAAGGACCCGATCTGCGGAACCTATGTGCCCAAGCTCGAGGCCATCACGTATGGATACAAGGGCAAGCTCTACTACTTCTGCTGCAAGGAGTGCCTGGAGGAGTTCAGAAAAGAGATCAAGGAGGGCAAGAGATGAGTCCCCTGTTGCCCCTCTACTGCAGATAGATCCACATTCCGGCCCCCAGCATGGCAAGGGTAACCAGAAAATATTTTGCCAGCTGCCAACCAAGCCCCCATCCGGCCAGCCAGCAGACGATCCCGAGCTTCACAAAGGAGTTGACCACTGAGGCAATTACGATCCCGTTCATTGCGGCCACTGCCTTTAGGCTGCCCTCCTTTGCCAGCTGGGCCAGGGTAAGGGTAACTGCATCCACATCGGTGATGCCGGAGAGCATGGAGACCACATAGACCCCTACATCTCCATAGCGTGCCTGCACGAAGGCCACGGCCCCATAGACGATCCCAAACAGGATGCCGAACTTGATGGCCTCGCTGAGCTGCAGGGGATTTCTGGCAAAGGTGTCTTCCACGGAGACACTGGCAGACTGGGCACTTCTGTAGAGATACCAGGTATATATGAGCCCACCGGCAGAGGCGGCAGCAAAGGGGACCAAAAGATCCCGGGCAAGCTCAGGATTCACCACGAACACCAGGATCAGCACCCGCAGGAACATGAAGGTGCAGGCAATGGCTATGGCCGCTGCAAAATGGACGGCAAAACGCCTCTGGGCCACGGCCAGCCTCGACATGGATACGGAGACTGCGGTGGAGGAGACCAGCCCGCCCAGGGCCCCGGTAAGGAACAGCCCCTTCTTGTGGCCCAGTATCTTGATGGCGGCATAGCCCACAAAGGAGATGGCCGAGATTATTACCGCCATGAGCCAGGTCTTGTAGGGATTGAAGAGATGATAGGGGCCGATCATCCTGTCCGGAAGGACGGGAAGCACCAGAAAGGTCATGGCCAGCAGGAGCACTGCCGCATTTATGTCTGTGGGCGTGATCCTGGCCTCGAAGCGCTGCAGTTTCGGCTTGATCTCGAGGAGCACTATTATCAGCACCCCCAGGAAGATGGCGTATTTCTCTTGCCCCAGGCTCACCATCATGCCAAGGAGATAGGTGGCAATGGCCGCAAAGTGGGTTGTACTGCCGTAACCCTCGTGCCTGGTCACCTTGAAGTAGTAGGCAGCGAGGATCACTCCTCCGGCCAGGATCCCCATTATCAGGGCGATTCCGCCGAAGTGCTCGTTCAGGCCCCCTGCCATGTATCCCACCATGGCGATGAGGGAGAAGGTGCGCGAGCCGGCAAAGCTCTTCTCCTCCTGGCTCAGGTGATAGATGGCCCGCTGCATCCCTATCATGAAGCCCAGGCCCACTGCTATGAGTATGGACTTGATTACCTCTAACTCCATGTCTGGCGGCTGTCTCCCTATACTCGATCGACTACGTGCGACTCTTTGAAAAAATAACCCATTCTGCCCGAGATTGCCCCACAAAAGATCCACTTTTGTGCTATTGTCAAACTACTTCAAAAAGGACAAGCCACATAAGAAGAGACACATCTCGATCATGAAACATATCATCTCCACAGGGCAGGATAGCTGCTGGGATGCCAGCGGCAATCCCGTCCCCTGCAAATCGACAGGCCAAGATGGTGAATTCGGCTCTGGTGCAGCCATCCCTGCCAAAGAAAGGTTTCGCATCCTTGAAGGAACAGGGGGTAACGAGGTGGCCAAGGACCGGCTGACTGGTCTCGTCTGGAGTCTTGATGCATCACCATCCATATTCGCCATG
This sequence comes from uncultured Desulfobacterales bacterium, assembly GCA_964573615.1. Taxonomy (GTDB): domain Bacteria; phylum Desulfobacterota; class Dissulfuribacteria; order Dissulfuribacterales; family QOAL01; genus JALSKY01. Next base: position 66,276 of record CAZNKD010000052.1, read on the forward strand.
TCCTGGCAGGAGGCCCTCGACTATGTAGCGGATCTAAGCAGACAGGGCTACTGCGGCTTTGATGACTGGCGACTTCCAAACCGGCGGGAACTCAGGAGCCTTGTCTGGCACGAGAGCAAAAATCCTCCTCTGCCCCCTGGACACCCCTTCCAAAATATATTCCACGGATGGTACTGGACATCCACGACCGCGGCCATCAATACCAGATATGCATGGTATATCCATATGGGCGGGGCGAGGATGTTTTATGGAAGAAAGGACCAGGAATGCCTCGTCTGGCCTGTAAGGGGTGAAAGCGGTCTCATCCCTAGGACAGGACAAAGGCACTGTTTCGATGTATCGGGCAAGGAGGTGGCCTGTGAGGGGACAGGACAGGATGGAGAGCTCAAAATGGGACAACCTTGGCCAGAGCCCAGATTCAAAGAGGTGAACAGCCAAGTGTTAGAGGATATGCTGACAGGCCTGTTATGGACAAGGGATGCGGATCTGGCCAAAGGGCTTACAGACTGGAACGGGGCATTGGCCACTTTAGATCTCCTCAACCGGAATAGATATGGAGGAATCGATACCTGGAGACTCCCAAACATCAATGAACTGGAGTCCCTTGTGGATGCCTCAAGACATAGCCCTGCCCTGCCTGATGGCCACCTATTCGAACGGGTGGGCCAGTTCTACTGGTCTTCCACCACAAGCTTCTATGATCCCCAGTGGATCTGGGCGCTCTACATGCACAAGGGGGCAGTGGGAGTCGGGATGAAAAAGGGACGCCACTTCCACGTCATTGCGGTTGCAGGATAGGACAGCTCTGGACGACCCTACTTGTAAGAAGGAGGAAGAAGAAGATGGATCATGGATTTCAACCGGCCCCTGAAAATTTGGCCCTGAAAAATCTGGCTACAACAGTTCTCATGACGCTCTTCATCCTGGCTTTGGGTCTGTGGCCTGTTGTCACAGCCGAGGCCAGACAGGCGGCAGGCAGCCAGATTCCTGACGACACGGCCATCGAACAGGTGGTGAGGGAGGCATATGAGAAATTCAAGGAGGACAAGAGCGGGAAAAACGCGGACTACATAAGGGCCCTGGCCAGCGTGGACCCGGACATATTTGGAATAACGGTTGTGACTGCAGATGGGCGGATCTTCGAGGCCGGAGACACCGGGGCGGCTGTATCCATACAGTCCATCTCAAAGGTGTTTACCGCATCCCTGGTCATGCAGGAGCGGGGGGATGGTTTCATCCGGGAAAGAATAGGGGCCAATGCCACAGGCCTTCCCTTCAACTCCATAATGGCAATAGAGCTCCATGGCGGAAGCGCAAGCAACCCCTTCGTCAATGCAGGCGCCATCCAGGCCACCAGTTGGGTGGCTGCCCGGGACTCGTCGGAAAGGTGGGCCAGGATCAAGGCCAACATGGATGCCTATGCAGGCAGGCATCTGTCCTTCAACGAAGAGGTCTTCAAGTCCGAGCTGAATGACAACAAGCGTAATCAGGCCATAGCCAAGCTGCTCGATGCCTATGGCCGCATGGGCTCTGATCCCCTGGAGGCGGTCACGGTGTACACCAGACAGTGCTCCGTGAATGTCACCTCCCGCGACCTGGCTGTCATGGGGGCCTGCCTTGCCAATCATGGGGTCAACCCTGTCACAGGAAGGCGCCTCCTCAAACAGGAGTATGTCCCCAGGCTCCTTGCCCTCATGGCCACTGCCGGACTCTATGACAATGCAGGCGACTGGCTCTTCGCCACAGGGGCCCCTGCAAAGAGCGGGGTGGGCGGCGGACTCCTGGTGGTGATCCCTGGGAAACTGGCCATCGGCACGGTCTCGCCGCCGCTCGACAGGTTTGGAAACAGCGTGCGTGGCCAGAAGGCATCCATCTACATTATCGAAAAGCTGGGTCTCAACCCCCTTGCCCAGTAGCAACTTGGCCATGAACAAGGAGACGATGAGATGAAAAGGATCATCCTCTTGCCAGGTCTGACCGTGCTGATCGCACTTGCCGCCATCATGACCCTGACCGGCCTCCTGGCCGAAATGGCCCTGGCCGCCGAGAAGATCGATGCTGCCAGAAACGAGACCGTGGACGACGATCACCCCTATGAGCCTGTGACCCATCTCAAGGGGCCAGAAGGAGTCACCTTTGCCGGTGGCTGGCGCCTGTCCGGCGATATCAGGACCGGCTGGGTGGAGTATGACTATCAAAACTCGCCGAACCGCCCGGATCCTGATACCAACAAGGGGCACCTCGACTCCCACGGCTACTATCTGATACCAAAGATCTCGCTCACCTCCCCTGAATTCAAGGGGCTTCAGGCAAAGATCACAGGGGCAGCAGTGACCGACTTCGGCATAAACGATGAAAAGTTCGAGAGCAGGACGTTTGCCTTTGGAGACGACAGGCGTTCATACGCCATACTGCAGGAGGCATATCTCTCCTACACGGCGGGAGCACACCAGTTCGTGGCCGGAGCCAAGGAGATCTCCACCCCCATGGTTGATGCCGATGACTGGTATCTGCTTGCGAACTCTTTTCAGGCCGCATACTACGTAAACAGGAGCCTTGAGAACATCCTCATGGCCGTGGGCTATTTCTACAAGATGGCAGGCCCCTGGGACAGCGGATCGGACGGAGACAACTTCCGCTCCATGTCCGATGCCAGCTTCGTAGACGAGCGGGACAAGGACAATGCAGATGACAGCGGCATCATTGCAGCAGCCTTTCAGTACAGCGATGAGACTCACAACCTCCAGATATGGGAATACTACGCACAGGACCTCTACAACACCCTATTTCTCCAGTACGACTACACCGGCACCCTTGGAGGGCTCAAGTATGATGCAGGGGTCCAGTTCATCAACTTTTACGAGGTGGGTGAGCTCAAGGACCATGACTACACGGAGATAGACTACAGCATCGTCTCATTCAGGCTGGATGGAAAGTGCCCGTGCGGATTCGACTTCTCCACTGGTGCAAGCTTCTATACCGACGGACCAGGCACCGCAGAGACCCTGGGGGCATGGGGCGGCTATCCCTATTTTGCAAACGGGATGATCTTCCACTTCTTCGAGGCAGGCTCCATGAGGAACGCCGACTCATACAAGGTGCAGCTCGGCTATGACCTTGCCGGCCTTGGAGTGGAAGGGCTCTGGATAGGGGGCAGATTCACGTACTTCGATCTCGATCCAGGCTATTCCAGGACGGCGGATGGAAGGCCCCAGGACGACATGTCAATGGTGGGGATAAGGCTCTCCTACAAGCATCCGTCCGGTCTCTATTTCACAGGCACCTTCGAGACCGTGGACCTGGACAATGAACCCAACACCAAGGCGTTAAGGCTCATCGGCGGGATCAAGTTCTGAAAGAAAGCAGCCGCCCTCCATAAGTGCCCCCTTGCTGAGCTTCAGCAAGGAAGGGAGCGGATCAGCCTCCTGTCAATCCCCCTCAGTTGCACTGTGGCGGGCCGGCATAGGCGAACTTTATGCTTCCGAAATAGACGCAGTCGCTTCCGCACCTGCTGAACTTCACCTGCTCCGAGCCGTTTTTGTTGGTGAAGGTGATGGTACCGCCGTTCATGTCGCCCTGGATACTCCAGCGCCCTCCGCCGGAGCCCTGGCTTGCGCTTCCCCAGCCCGATCCGGAATATCCGCTCTCGGCACTGTCGAAGTAGCGCCCATCCGGACATAGCATCAGCTTGCGCTCTGTCCCTCCGGTATAGCCCAGCCCGGAGCTCGAAAAGCTGTAGTAGTATCCGGCAAACTGCTGCATCAGACCTGCATCATTGGGGCCTGCCGCACCGCCGCCTCCGGCGCCGCCTTCATTTCCCCCAGGGATGATGCTTGCCAAAGATGCCCAATAGGCCTGCTCCTCGGCCAGTTTCTCCTCATTCTTCTTCCAGGATATCAACCGCTTTGAACGGGCATCGAAGGTGAGGTCATAGGGGATGTTCCCCTTCCACATCTCATGGAGCCAGTAGAGGGCCACGAGCTTTCCATTCCTGAGCTCCGTGGATTCGGGCTCTCCAAGCAGGGCAACCACCTGGTCGTATGTCATCTGCGGTCTAAGCTGGGACGTTTTCTTGGCAGAATCCAGCCCTCCCCGGGCACAAGCCCCAAGAAAAGCGACACAGCAACAAAGGGCCAAAAAAATGGCGGCTCTCTTCATGATACACCCCTCCCACACTCATCTTTTAAAGAGCTACTGTTCTTGCCAAAATCGATAAGGCAAGGCCCCCTCTTGAGTTGACGGCGAGGAACCTGCCCTTTAGGCCCCAAGAAACGAAAAAACAGCGACCTGCTGGAAAGGATTACAGCCCTGCAAGACGGCCCTATAAGGTGGGACAAATGCCGGTTATGGAGGACTCTGTAAGGCTTGCCATGAAGGTCCTACTATTCTTTTATAGCCCTTTGACTTTCTGGTCAAGCGAGCATAACCAGATCGTGAAGGCTCACTTGAGCCCTACGACCACGCTACAGCCCGCCGGCAAGGGAGGCAGGGTGATTGCTTGACTCGCCCTCTCCTGTATTTAGCTTTTAATGAGGAATAAGCCGGCGGAAAAGCAGCCCCTTGGCTGGCAGGCATGAAGCCATAAGGTGGGGCTGTGGGCTTTCCAATCATAAAAGTCAGGAGATGAATGTGCGATGGCCAAGACGAGAAGAGCGCTGAAACCGGAAGAGATAGCTGAATTCAAGGAACTTTTGCTCAAGAAGAGGCAGGAGCTGTGGGAAGAGATAAAAAACGATCTGAAGAGCAGGGTGAGCCAGGAGTATCATGAACTCCTGGATACGGTGAAGGACGAGGAGGAACTGGCCCAGATAGACCTTCAGGAGGAGGTGGTACTGGGGGTGCTGGAGGCCAGAAAGAGCGAACTAGAGGCCATAAGCCAGGCCCTTTGGCGCATAGAGCACGGAGAGTTTGGCAAGTGCATAGAGTGTGGCAGATGGATCTGCCTCGAAAGGCTGAAGGTGCGCCCCTGGGCCTCTTACTGCCTCGAGTGCAAGGAAAGGCTTGAAAAGCTGGCCAGGGTGTGATGACAAAGGCCCCTGAAGGGCAGGCTGCACATTGAGCTGCTGCCTGCCCCCTTCCTATGTGTTTGCAAGCATCTTGATGAGATTTATCAGCCCCCTTCCCTGGATGTAAGGGTCCCGTCCCAGGTCGGTGGCATTATCCATGAGGATCTGTTTCACCTGGTCTGGCCTGCCGATAAATTCCCTTCTGACAGAGAGGAAGGCCGCAACTATTCCAGAGACATGTGGGGTAGCCATGCTGGTTCCACTCATGCTTACATAGAGCTCAGCGATCTCGGGCCTGGCCTTCTTGGAGAAGCGGTACGAGGCGGACAGTATCCTCTCACCTGGGGCCACCACATCGGGCTTCAATCTGCCATCGGCCGTAGGACCCCTTGATGAGAAATAGGAGACCCCGTAGGTATGGGGGTTCTTCTTGTGGACTGAGCCAACGGCGATGGCCTCATCCAGATTGGCCGGATCCCCGATGGATATGTCCATATTGGCCTCTATGGAGCCCCTGGCCGACTGGAGGATGGCATAGCCCTCGTTTCCGGCCGCGATACAGATGACCATGCCCTGGCGCCACAGTCGCCTGAGCTCCCTGCAGAGTGGAGAGTGTCCCACCCCGTAGATGCTGGGGTCAAAGCCCCCACCAAGGCTGAGGTTGAGGCCGTGGATCACCAGCCTTCCTGCTTGCTCGTTCACATCCGAGATATGGTCCAGGGCCTTGATTATCCATGAGTCCCTGCCCCGTCCGTCATCATCCAGCACCTTGTAGATGTGGAGTTTTGTCTCCGGGGCCATCCCGGCAAAGGTCCTCCCCTCCACCTCCAGCTCCCCTGCAATGATCCCTGCCACGTGGGTGCCGTGTCCACTGCCGTCTGGGGCACCTTTTGCCACTCCTCCCGTCCTGGTGCAGTCCCACTGTTGGGCCACATTCGCATGCTGTTTGAAGTGGGGATGGGAGGAATTTACACCGGTGTCGAGCACGGCCCACGTGATCCCCCTGCCCGTTGCGCCATATCCCAGGTTGGCTGGTCGCGCCTGGACTGTATGGGTAGAGTCTGCTATGAGTGCCCTTTTTTGCGCATCGCGCCATACACGGTTTATTGCCAGATCATCGAATCTATCCTTGAGCCTCTCCAGCTCCCCCCTGGTAAGACGGGCAGCCACATAGCGCTTAAGCGGCTCGATCTGGGCAGCCTTCACCCTCTTGCCGCAGATGGATTTCAGGGCCCTGATCACATCATCCCTGTTCTTTTCCAGTGATCCTTCCAGGGATGTAAGCTCTATCAACACGCTGTGGCGATGTTCCGTCTCTCCATCCTCCAGCCTTCTTACCAGGTCCCTTGCAAGGGAAAACTCGGCAACCGGTTGCGCAAACCCTGGCCCCAGCTCTTCCCTCACGGGTTTTCGGACAAAGGAGGTGCTCAAATATCCGGTACCGGAATGGGGGTGCCAGGGGGAGTCGGGGTTTAGCCCGATGTGACAGGTATCCTCGATGAAGCCCTTGGGGGAATAATCGTTTGAAAGAGTAGGATCTGCCGCCACGATGTCCAGCCTGTCGGCGACATTGATCCACCTGTCCACACACTTTGGTGTCGGCAATCTCTTTCTGCCGGTCCACTTGTGGAACATGTCCTTGACCTCCTCCATGCCCAGGGGAGAGCCTATGGTTATGAAAAGAGGCACCTTGCACTTTCTTGGGGAGAGTTTCCTGAGCACCTCATATGCGATCATGGTCCCCTGGCTGTGTGCCACCACCACGAAGGGCCCTCCTGCCATGAGCCTGGACCTCAGGGACTCTTCCATATAGGCACGACGCTCGTCATCGAAAAAGAAGTCGTGGACATCCTTCAGAAAGACCTTGGTTATCCTCTCCATGAGCTTTCGCCTCACAAACGGGGGCAGAGGCACTATCCTGGCCTCTGTATCCGCAGCCCTGTAACTGGCCTCATCCATCTCCAGTTGGGCCTCCAGCCTCTTTCCGATGGAGGACAGGAACCTTTCTTCCTGACTGTCTCTGGCGATGACCTTGATCTCCTCGGCCAGTGAACGCTCCTCCGACATGGCCCCAAGGCTGCTGCTCGTGATCCTGTCTCCAGATGCGCACGTGGCCTCCTCTGGCTCCGGATATCTGGCCCTGTTCACCCAGTATGCCAGCCGACTCCTATCACCAAGATCCACGCCAAACAGGGCGGTGTCCCATTGGCACTTGAGTACAGAAGGCACGGGCTTGTTCCCGATCCCGTGTATATAGACCACTGTCTTGGCAGAGCTATCCCTCTTCCCGTTTCTTGTCTTTGCCTTACCAGCCATTAGACCTCCTCGTCCATACCATTTTGATCCGTCTGGGTAGCTAAACGACCATGAGAGAAAAAGTTTTCAAAAAAGAAAAGAGAACCACTAATAGATTTCTATCAAAGAAGGGATCTTGGTGTCAAATTGTGGGCAAATTGACTCTATAGCTTTAAGAACTTAATTTTCAATTGATGGCATAACTCTATATAGAAAAGAGAGACTCTAGACCTTAGAAAACTACAAATTATCATGGTGAATGTTATGCAGATCATAAACGCTTCGCAAATCTCCGATCAAACAGATATGAAGACAAGGATCTTCGAGATCCCTGGGCTTAGAAACCGCCGTTTCGTCTTCAAAGACAGGCGACATGGAGGCCAGATCCTTGCTGCCATGATGGAGGAGCACTACAAGGATGCAAAGGATGCGATCATCCTTGGCATTCCATCTGGTGGAGTCCCTGTGGCCATCGAGCTCATGCACACCCTCCGACTCCCCATGGACCTGCTCATCATTCGCAAGATCCCTGTTCCGGGCAATCCGGAGGCAGGCATAGGCGCCCTCACCCTTAGCGGCCGGATGTTCCTGAATCAGGAGCTGATCGAAAGGCTTGGCATCACCCCTGCCCAGATAGAGGGGCAGCTCAACAGGGTCAAACGGGAACTCGAGGAGCGAAACCGGATCTTCAGGCAGGGCAGACCGGAGCCGGACCTGACAGGCAAAAGGGCGATAATAGCAGACGACGGGCTGGCATCAGGGTTTACGACCCTGGCAGCCGTAGAGACAGCAAGAGAGCTTGGTGCATACAGGATAGCAGTGGCAGCGCCAACAGGCTCCGGCACTGCCATACACCGGCTTTCCGGGCACGTTGATGAGATATTCTGTCCAAATATCAGGACAGGCCACTACTATGCAGTGGCCGAGGCCTATGAAGACTGGTACGACCTCGACAGGGAAGAGGTCGTAAAACTGCTGCGCCAGGCGGGGCTTCTTTGATGAAAGGCCCTGTACAGGCCTGCCAGCCCCCTGGTTAGAGGATCAGACCAGCCTCCTTCATGGCATCTACCAGCTCAGGGATGACAGACTTGATGACATCCGATGCGGAGTTGGGATTCATGGTCCTTGAGTGTGCAATCCAGATCTGTTTGGCCGTCTTGGCATCATATAGCACGGTCTCAAGCTGAACCAGCACATTGGTGGTGTAGTAGCCCGGCTCATGTACCACATCGTAAGAACGATAGTAATAGCCGTAATAGCCCATCCCCCTGCCCATCCTTGGGGCCACATAGGTCCGTGGAGGATGGTACTGGGTCTCCTTTTCCACTCCAACAAGGCTTGTGATCAGCACATATTTGATACCAAGCCTTCTGATCAGGGCCTGTATATCCTCCTTCTTGACAGGATCATCAGCCAGATATTTGTAGGTGGGATATGCCTTTACCCCTCGTGCAGCCAGGGCCTTTACAAAATTCTCCTCATAATTGCGCCTGGCCACCTGATCCTTTCCCACTGCCAGCACCAGGACATCGTTTATGGGCCCGCCCTGAAAGGAGGGCTCCTTCCAGGTGTCTGTTATGGAGGTCTTTGAGCAGGCAAGCAAAGTCAAAAAGAGTATTGCCAAACCAAGTGCAGACAGTTTTCTATACATTTTGCGCCTCCTGGCATCTTTGAATTTTTTCATCAGGGCTGCGACCAACGGTTGAAGTAGCAGATGGAAGAGGACCAACAGCCTGCTCAGAGCCGAAGGTCTCTTCTACTCCTTCTATCAGAAGGGATAGTAGGCGTCAATTAGAACAGGATGGTGAAGAATCTTCAGAAAATTCCCTGTCTGCCAAAAAAGAAAAGGGCCGGAAAGCACCGGCCCTTTCAAGGAAGGA
>CAZNKD010000053.1:0-28521 GCA_964573615.1 uncultured Desulfobacterales bacterium
AGTACCAGATGCTCGTCCCGCCCGTCGTTGTCCTTGTGGATATTGGCATTGGAGATGTGCAGGAAACGATATCCAAGGCCAATATTGCGGTTGAGATCCATACCTATCCCTGCAACCAGGGAAAACTGGAAGGCCCCTCCCATTTCACGGCCGCGGATCTCCGAGCGGGAAAGGAAGTGGACCCCGGCCCCTAGGTCCAGATAGGGCCGAAGGCCAGAGGCCCCGTACGTGAAGTGAAAGACCGGCTGCAGCCCGATGTCCACAGTGGTATCCGTGGAGTCCAGAAGCCCGAGATCGAACTCGAGCCGGCCCGATAGAGAAGTGTTTTCGGTAATGGAGAACTGGTGAGGGCACCACAAGGCCCCAATCAGCCTTACAGCCCCGGAGCCATGTTTGTCTGAGCCGGCTGCAAGGCTCAAACTGTACCTCCCCGCGCTGTAATCCCCGGCATGGACCAGTGGTGCAGAAATGGCCACTATGGTCAAAACAGCACAGATGATAGCGATATAGGAGATGAAACCGCCCCAGCCTTCAGCAAACCCGTTGCCCGATCCTTTCTTCATGATCCCCCTCCCGTTTTGAGCATTTGTTAATTTTTACTTTAGGCACTCATGCCGGGCGGATCAATCCGAAAGCGGAAAAATTATACAGGCCGGATCTCCTCCTTCAACATGCAACAGGCTATCTTGTGAAGAGGCCTTCCTGAAGCGTCATACTCTATATTGCCTGGATGGAGAAGGCGGTTCATCACACAGCCTTCAGGGATCTTCAGCTCATAGAGCTGCATCTCGTTCACAGGCGGGCGTCTTGCCAGATGATCGTTCTCTATCTCATAGGCATGGAGGGGATAGTCCTCACACAAGGGGCATGTATATACCCTGCCGTTTGGAAAGACGAAGAAGTTCTCAGCCACCAGGCCGGCACACTCGAACCGCTCGTCTGGTTCGAGAAAGACCTTGGGCCATGTGACATGGAGGCCGAGTTCGGCAGCACGCCTTGCGGCCTCAGGCACCACATCCATCCACTCCTGCCGTCCGAGCTGGAGCCCCTCCGGATCGGCCTTGGCGGATTTGCCCCTGATACCTATGACCTGGATGAAAAAGCGTTTGACCCCCAAGGACCTCAACAGCTCTGGCATCCTTGGAAGATCGTGGATATTCATCCTGCTGCACGTGAATATGGAGCTCACATTGAAACCACGAGACACTGCCTGTTTGATGCCCCTGGTACAGGTCTCGAAGCTGCCCTCTCCCCTGATGGGATCATTTGTGGCGGGCTCGGCTCCATCCAGTGAGAAGCTGAAATAGTCCACCTCCTCAGGGCTGACCCGTTCAAGTATATCGTGGAAGAGATAGCCGTTTGTGTCCACTGTAATGGAGGCATAGCCAAGGGAGCGTGCAAACTTTATGGCCTCTGCCAGGTGGGGATTCATGGTGGGCTCTCCGCCGAGGAATATCACGTTGGTATCCTCCACACTCTTCAGAAGCCTGCTGCCCTCCATTGAAAAGAGCTTGAGCCAGGCCTTCATGGCAGGAAGATCCAGGGTCTTGTTGCCATGCTGGGACGGATTGATGTAGCAGTGCCTGCAGCGCAGGTTGCAGGCGGTGAGGATGTGAAAGAAAAGGTTTCTGGACTCCGGCTTGAACTCTACTGTCCTGCGTTCAAGCCGATTCCTGGTGGTCTGTTCCATGGATTCGCCTTTCCTGATCGGCCGGACACCCCCTTCCTCCGGAGTCATGGCCGAGTATATAGCGTGCAAGCTGGGTCTTCTTAAGGTAACGGTTTTCAGGTGAGGAGAAGAAACGCCTCAGCAGATCGAGGCTTTCATCCCTCATTATGCCCCCTGTTATCCTTGATCCAAACCCCTTGAACATATGGTTGATTTCGTCCCTTCGGCTCGGCAGGCCTGACAGATGTGCTGCGGAAAAAGGGCCATCGAAGTCCAGTCCGCACCCTCCCCCCATCACGTCCTCCATGGAGAAGCAGATTCCGCCGATCCCGTTTATTATCAAGGCCCCAGTACACATGAGACAGGGCTCCAGGGTGGAGTAGCATATCGCCTCTCCCCTTCCCGGGCTTCCGGCCTCTATCCAGTGTCGAAGTGCCAGGATCTCTGCGTGATCCAGCTCATTGCATGCTGCATCACGGCTGTTGAGCCTGTGTCCTTCCGCCACGATACGGCCACCATGCACGATGACCGCCCCCACAGGGAACTCGCCTGCATCAAGGGCCTGCCTGGCAAGCTCGAGTGCCCTTGCCATCCATGGTTCATGTTCCCGTTTGCCGGACATGATCAGCTGCTCCTACGCAAGGCCCTTTTCAGGCCAGTTTCTTCCTCAGCCAGGCCTTGACCGCCTCTTCCAGGAGAAAGGCCCTGGTCGTCTCTTCTTCCATGGCCATCTGCACCTGCCTGATCCCCTCCTCCGGCACATTGGCATAGAGGCGCTTACAGAGGAAATTTATACAGATCACGTGCCTTGCCATGAGCCTGCACCCCCTATCACCAAGGAACCAGCACCCTGTTTCATCCATGCGCTCCTTTGGCAGCTCGACACCCAGCAGCCGGTTTATCAGCAGGACGATCACATCGAACTTGTCCTCGATCCCGCGTCCGCAGCAGCTTCCGCCATCTTCTACCGCACACCTTGTGCACTCTGCAACCACACCGGAGGCCTCCATGGCCTGCCAGCTGGCCCGGATACTCCTTTTGTAGTCGTTGAGATTGGCGGCCATCTGGGAGACGGCCAGGATCTCCTGTCCAAAGCCCTCAAAAAGGGCGTCCGCCCATTTTATTTTTTCCTCCACCGGGTGATCAGGACCCAGAGGTATCTCCTCATATCTCATGAATTCTCAAAAAAACAGCAAATTTTGACATGATCCAGCAGCGAGATCATGGGCCATAAGCGGATTGACTTGGGATATTTTCCTGTTTACTACTATCCATTACAAATATTGTCACCATCTTTGCGGCAAGACAGCCTTAATCATCGAGGAGAGGGCAAGTGAGCAAAAAAATGAAATATGCCGAGGCCGGAGTGGATATAGACAAGGCCAACCGGCTCGTAAAAAAGATAGCCCCATTGGTGGCATCCACATTCACCAGGGGCGTGATAACAGATATCGGCGGCTTTGCAGGCATGTTCGCCCTGGACAAGGACGAGTTCGAGACCCCGGTACTGGTCTCCTCCACAGACGGCGTGGGCACCAAGCTCAAGATCGCCTTCATGACAGGCATCCACAACACGGTCGGGATCGATCTCGTGGCCATGAGCATAAACGACATCGTGGTCACTGGGGCCAGGCCCCTGTTCTTCCTCGACTACTTCGCCACCGGCCGCCTGGATGAAGGCATCGCCCATGACGTGATCTCTGGCATAGCCGAGGGGTGCAAACAGGCAGACTGCGCCCTCGTAGGGGGAGAGACGGCCGAGATGCCAGGGATGTACCAGGACAACGAATATGACCTGGCGGGATTTGCCGTGGGCATAGTGGACAAGAACAGGATCATAGATGGCTCCGAGATCTCGGTGGGCCATGACATAATCGGCATCTCGTCAAGCGGCCTCCACAGCAACGGCTACTCCCTTGTCAGGAAGCTCTTTTTCCAGGAGCTTGGCCTTGGCCTGGACGACAGGATGGACGAACTTGGAGGAAGGAGTGTGGGCGAGACCCTGCTGACCCCGACCAGGATCTATGCCCGTACGGTCACCAACGTGGTAAAGAAGTTCAAGATCGACGGGCTTGTCCACATAACAGGCGGCGGTTTCCAGGACAATATCCCGCGCATACTGCCGAACAGCTGCAAGGCGGTCATAAACATGGGCACCTGGTATGTCCATCCGGTCTTCAAGTTCATCCAGAAAAAGGCACAGATGGACGATGACGAGATGCTGCGCACATTCAACTGCGGCATAGGTCTGGTCATGCTGGTCTCTCCGGCAGTAACCCCTGAGTTGCTCCTCCAGTTGAAGGCCCTGGAGGAAGAGGCATTCGTCATAGGCCGCATTGAGGAGAGAAGCGGCCAGGAGCCCCAGGTGATAATGGAGGGAGAGGCCCTCTACTGATTCTGGCGATGATCATCGTAAGCGCATGTCTGCTGGGCATCTGCTGCCGCTATGACGGACAGAGCAAACCAGAGGCACGCATCCTTGAGCTGGTCGCCCGGAGGAAGGGGGTCATCCCGGTCTGCCCGGAACAGCTGGGCGGGCTTCCGACCCCGCGGAGTGCTGCCTACATTACCGCCGGCCTTGACGGGTTTGCGGTACTGGCCGGCAATGCCCGGGTAAGGAACATAGACGGACGGGACGTTACAGAGAACTTCAGGAGGGGAGCTGAACAGGTATCCGAAATCGCAAGGCTCTATGGGGCGAGGAGGGCAATACTGAAATCAAAGAGCCCTTCGTGCGGTGTCAGCGGCTGCACCGGTGTGGCTGCCGCTGCATTGATACTGAGAGGTCTGGATCTGGAAGAGATTTAGGGATGGCTGGGGCCGCCTACTTTGCAGCCTTTGCCATGACACGCTCCTTGAGGTCCTTTCCCACCTTGAAAAACGGCAGTTTCTTGGGCTTGACCTTGATCTTCTCACCGGTTTTGGGGTTTCGCCCCACATAGGAGTCATACTGCCTGATGGAGAAGCTGCCGAAGCCCCTTATCTCTATGCCCTCTCCCTTTACCAGGGCCTCGGTCATGGATTCGAAGATGGAATTGACGATAAACTCGCTAACCTGGCGGTGAATCTCCATCTTTTCTGCAAGTGCATCTATGAGCCCTGACTTGTTCACAGCCCCCTCCAGACTTTGGAATCACGATGGTCCAGCTGCTTGCTATTAAATACAGGTAAGTTAATATCTGTCAAGAAAGTTTTGAAAAATGGATAGGTTATAGAAGAAAAAATGATCAAGAGCTGGCTCAACAAGGTCATGGGGCTTCCAGAGGATTCTGAAAGCGGCCAGGGCCAAGAAGATAGGGTATCAGACAGGGAACCGGTGGAGGAGGCGGGCAGTGGGGCCGAAGAGGGCCCAAGCCCAGAGGCTGCCGACCGGCCCGAGGCCAGCCCCCACAAAGACGAAAAAGGGCATCCCGACAGCGAAGGGGGGCCTGAAGGGGCGCAAGGAGAGGCCAAAGGGGCCGTTGAGCACGGAGAAGGGCTGACAGGCCGGGCAGACGAAGCGACAGGGGCCGAAGCCGAAGAGGGCCCTTTCGGCGGGGAGCCTGATCGAGAGCCGCCGGCCCAAGAACCGCCGGATCAAGAACTGGCGGATCAAGAACTGCCAGATCAAGAACTGGATGAAGAGCCGGGGCAGGAAGGGTCCGGAGGGCTCTTTTCCCGGCTCAAGGAGCGGCTTTCCAAGTCCCGCCAGGGCCTTGTGCGCCAGATGGACAGGATCTTTCTTGGAAGGCGCGAGATAGACCCCGAGCTCATGGAAGAGCTTGAAGAGCTCCTCGTCATGTCCGACATGGGCGTGTCCACGGTAGAGGAGATATTCGAACGGCTCAGGGACGAGGTGGAACGGAAAGAGCTCACCGATCCGGAGGCCCTCAAAAGAAGGCTTCAGGAGCTGCTCAAGGAGCTCTTTGAGAGGGCGGAGAAAAAGGCAGGGCCCATCACATGGCAGCCTGCCCCGTTTGTGATACTGGTGGTGGGCGTAAACGGTGTCGGCAAGACCACGACCATCGCCAAGCTGGCCTGGCAGCTCAAGGGCCAGGGCAAAAAGGTGATGCTGGTGGCTGCAGACACCTTCAGGGCAGCTGCTGTAGAACAGCTGAAGATGTGGGGAGACAGGGCGGATGTGCCTGTCATCAGCCACAAGTCGGGCTCGGATCCGTCGGCGGTCGCCTTTGACGGCATGGAAGCGGCCCTGGCCCGCGGCATGGATGTGGTCATAGTGGACACTGCAGGCAGACTCCACACCCAGGTGAACCTGATGGAGGAGCTGAAGAAGATCCGCAGGGTGATAGGGCGCAAGATCGAGGGTGCCCCCCATGAGGTCTTCCTGGTCCTGGATGCCACCACGGGCCAGAACGCACTGAGCCAGGCAAGGACCTTCTGCGAGGCCACGGATGTCACCGGCATCGTCCTGACCAAGCTCGACGGCACGGCAAAGGGCGGGATCGTGGCCAGCATAGCCCACCAGATGGAGCTGCCCATAAGATATATCGGAATAGGGGAAAAGATGGAGGATCTGCGCCCCTTTGACGCAGACCAGTTCATAAAGGCCCTTTTTGAGCCTGATACAGAGCAGTAGATTTCAGGAGGTGGAGCATGGAAAATACCGGAATAACAGTAACCGAACACCTTCTCATCCACCAGAAGGAGACCCCCATGGCCACAGGCCAGTTCACCAGGCTGCTGAGCGAACTCATTTTCGCGGCAAAGATCATCTCCAGGGAGGTGAACAAGGCGGGCCTGGTGGACATCCTCGGACTCACCGGTGAGATAAACGTCCAGGGCGAGGAGGTGAGAAAGCTCGACGACTACGCCAACAGGATCATCATCTACAGGATGAAACAGGCGGGGGTCCTCTTCGCCATGGCCTCTGAGGAGAACGCCGATATCATCGAGATACCGGAGGACATGCCGCGCGGCAGTTACCTGCTCATCTTCGATCCCCTGGATGGATCGTCCAACATAGACGTGAACGTGAACATAGGCACCATCTTCTCCATCCACAAGAAGACCAGCGAGCGCCCCTACGTGACCCTGGAAGACTTCCTCAAAAGGGGTTCCGAGCAGGTGGCGGCCGGCTACTTCCTCTATGGGCCTAGCACGATGCTGGTCTATACAACAGGCAACGGTGTGAACGGTTTCACCCTGGACCCGTCCGTAGGGGAGTTCCTGCTCTCCCACCCGGACATACGCATCCCGGACACCGGCAAGGTCTATTCCATAAACGAGGCCTATACCGCCTACTGGGACGACAACGTCAAGCGTGTGGTCAACTATTTCAAGAGTCCGGAGAATGAGAAGGGAAAGCCCTATGCCGCCAGATACATCGGCTCACTGGTCGCCGATTTCCACAGGAACCTCTTTCATGGCGGCATCTTCATGTATCCGGCGGACAAGAAGGACCCGGCAAAGCCGAGGGGCAAACTGCGGCTGCTCTGCGAGGCCGCACCACTCGCCTTCGTGGTGGAACAGGCCGGAGGGGCTGCAACCGACGGAAAAGACAGGATACTGGACATCAAGCCGACCCAGCTTCATGAGCGGGTGCCGCTCTTCATCGGCAGCAAGGCGGATGTTGAGCGCGCAACCGCTATCATGCAGGGCAAGGGATAGGCCCTTCATCGGCAGATGGCCCTTGTCTTTTTGTGAAAAGTGATCATATTCTCTCCGTCGATCCCGCATGGCCTTTTGCCATGAGGGGCAAAAAAGAGGAATTACGCGAAGGAGAAACCAGCGAGAGATGACAAACGTCTTCAAGACATTCCTGCTGATAGCCGCCCTCACCGCACTCTTCATGGTGGTGGGCCGTGCCTTGGGCGGTCAGACCGGCATGACCATAGCCCTGATCCTGGCCGGCATCATGAACTTTATCGCCTACTGGTTCAGCGACAAGATGGCACTCAAGATGAGTGGCGCAGTGGAGGCGCCGAGGCAGCAGTTTCCAGAGCTCCACTCCATCGTGGAGGACCTGGCAAGGAGAGCCGGTCTGCCAAAGCCGAGGGTATACGTGATCCCGCAGCAGACACCAAATGCCTTTGCAACCGGGCGCAATCCAAAACACTCCGCCATAGCGGTTACTGCCGGGATCATGGAGCTGCTCACCAGGGACGAGCTGGAGGGAGTGCTGGCACATGAGATGGCCCACATCAAGAACCGGGATATCCTCATCAGCTCCATAGCCGCCGTGATAGCAGGTGCAATCAGCTATCTGGCCAACATGGCCCAGTGGGCCATGATATTCGGGGGCTTCCGTGGGGATGACGACGAGGGAGGCGGCGACTTCCTGAGTGCCCTGGTCATGATGATAGTGGCCCCTATTGCAGCCATGATCATCCAGATGGCCATCTCGCGCAGCCGTGAATATCTGGCAGACGCCACAGGTGCCAAGATCTGCAGCTGTCCCATGTCCCTTGCAAGCGCCCTCAAGAAGCTCGAGGAGTGGAACCACAGGCTGCCCATGGATGTAAATCCGGCAACGGCCCAGATGTACATCGTAAACCCCCTGACGGGTCAGAGCCTGGCCAATCTCTTCAGCACCCATCCGCCCATCCAGGACAGGATCAGGCGGCTGCTTGAGATGGCAGGCAAGGCCCCTGTGCAGCCTGCCTGAGACGAGCCCCCTCATGCGATATGAAATGTGACATGAAACATTAAGACCATACGGCAGCCTGAAATGAGAAGGCCCCTTGCAGGCGGCGGCACCTATCGCCAAAGCTGATCTGCCCGGAACCGGACGGCAACGAGGGGCCTTTTCGTAAGGGCCTTTTTCCGCCTCTGAACAGAAGCCCCATGTCCATCCTCCTCATTGCTCCGCCTTGGCCGCTTTTCAACAGGCCTTCCATACAGATTGGCGCCCTCAAGGCCTGGCTCGAAAGGGGCATGGCCGGCCTGAAGATAGATACACGCCACCCATATCTGGACCTGGCATACAGGCTGGGCTACCTGGAATACCACAGGATCAGCCAGTCCAGCTGGGCAGCTGAATCCGTGTTCGGGGCACTCCTCTTTCCAGAGATGGCGGATCGGGCAGAGAGGCTCTTCAGGACCTCCCTGAAGAGGAGATCGGAAGGTGGCGGAGAGCCGCCTGACTTCTCTCTGGTCTGTACCCGTGCACGGGAGGCAACAGAGGCCTTTTTGGACTCTGTCGATCTGGCCTCGGTGGCCATGGTGGGCCTTTCTGCCTGCCTGAACCAGTTCACGGCAGGGCTTTACCTGGCAAGGCACATCAAGGAGCTGAGCCCTGACACAGCCATAGTTATGGGTGGGTCAAGCGTCTCAGGCGGTATTGGAAAGGGGGTCCTGGAGGCCTTTTCATTCCTGGATTTCATCATAGACGGGGAAGGGGAGCTTCCGCTTCAGGGCCTGATCGAATTCCTGGCAGGACGCAGGACTGCCCTGCCCGAAGCAGTGGTGGCAAGAGATGGGCTCGAAAAGGGGCCGAAAAGGGTGGAATCAGGGCCGAAAGCAGAGCCGGAAGCAGAGGACGGCCGGGACCCGGATGGCTGCACAAAAAAGCTCCAGATAAAAGATCTCGACACCCTGCCCGTACCTGACTATGACGGCTACTTCAGAGAGTTTTCGCAACTTCCCTCCCCTCCTGCCCTCTCCATAACACTACCGGTCGAGGCCTCACGTGGCTGCTGGTGGGGCAGGTGCAGTTTCTGCAACCTCAACCTGCAGTGGAGGGGCTACAGGGCCAAAGGGGCCAGGCGGATCGCCAAGGAGATCGACTACCTGAGCCAGCGATATCAGCTGCTCGATTTTGCCCTCATGGACAACTGCCTGCCTCCCAAAGGGGCGGCAGATATATTCAGGCACCTGGAGGAGACGGGAAAGGACCTGTGCCTCTTCTGTGAGCTGAGGGCAGTACATGGCCAAGACGAATACAGGCAGTTCAGAAGGGGCGGGCTCAGATATCTTCAAGTGGGCATAGAGGCCCTGAGCTCAAGCCTGCTCAAGAGGCTCAACAAGGGGGCCACAGTGATCGACAACCTGGCGGCCCTGAGGCATGCGGCAGAAAACGGCATCGAGATCGGGGCAAATCTCATCACCCGCTTTCCGGGAAGCACCGAGGAAGAGGCGGCAGAGACGGCAGCCAATCTGGACTTTGCCTGGCCCTTTGCCCCGCTCAAGGCAGTGCCGTTCTGGCTGGGGCGCATGAGCCCTGTCTTCTGCCATCCCGGGCGTTTTGGCATAAAGGCCCTCTTTCCAGCGAGGCAGTATGGCCATATCTTTCCAAAAGAGATCCTGGACAGGCTCCAGCCCCTCATACTCGACTGGAGGGGAGACCGCATGCGGCAAAAGAGGATCTGGCGCTCGATAGAAAGAAGGATTGAGCACCTCTACAGGGCCAGAAAGGAGCACCATGCATCAAGCCTGCTCACATGGCGTGAGGGAGGAGACTTTATCACCATAAAGCAGCGGCTGCCTGACGGCCAGGTGCTCAATCACAGGCTTGCCGGGCCCTCAAGGCAGATCTACCTGGCGGCCACAGATACCACTCATGAAGAGGAGCTCTTGAGCCGCTTTCCAGGGATCTCCAGAGAAAAGCTAAGGGCCTTTTTGTCCGATCTTGTAAAAAAGAGGCTCATGTTCCGGGAAGCCGGGCGTGTACTCGCCCTTGCAACCAGGGCCCCCCTTGCCAGGGACCATGTATGAGCCGGAAGGATAGATGCCAACAGACCCTAAATGGCAAACATGAACAGCAACCATAGAATGGACCAGGAAAACCACAACTGGCTCAGCGAGAGAAGGGACCTCTTTCTGAAGAATCTGGTCAAGTATTTCTTCTCCTCCCTTGCCTTCTTCAGGGACCTCAAGGAACACACCAGACGCTACGGCATCAGGTATGACGGATTCGAGTTCTGGGTGGGCACGGAGAAGGACAGGGGCATCCTCTGGGAGATGAAGGATATCTGCCATCTGCTCTGGGACAGTGACCAGGCAGACAGTGATCCTGACGGCGTCATGCTGGACTGGATGCTGGGCACCCTCTTTCACGAGGCCATGAAACTCAAGGAAAATGCCTACATGCTCGAACGGTACAGGAGCCGTTTCCCCACAGCTGCTGCGGTACGCGATGATTTAGAAGAAAACCCCGCCCATACCGAGGCCCATAAGTGTGAACTCTTCTTCGATGAGACCGAAAAGGAGACCGAACGCTCCATCAAGCGAATCGAGTGCCTCTTTGCAAGGTCCTTCCAGCTCCTTACCACCATCCTGCAGAAGGACAGGGACAACCCCCTCATGGTGAGATATCTCTTGGAGGAGATAAGCGATGCCAACGGCCACTGGCCGGAGGGTGAAGGGCCCAAGGCCCTCCTGGCACAACTCTTTCCAGATGGCCTGGACAGGGCCTGGTGCCTGGCAGGAGAGAGCTATCTGGAGGGGGGATGGTTCGATGAGGCCAGGGCCGCATTTGAAAGGGCACTGAAGGAGGATCCAGAGTCTGCCGAGGCCAAATCCGGACTGCGGCTCCTGGAAAAGAGGGTGGGTGAGATAGATGCAGCCCTTAAAAGGGAGCTGCGGAACCAGGCCGGAATCAAGAACCGAACCGGATCATGAAAGGACCGCGTGGGATGCGATGATGGCCCTGGCAAGCTCCTTGAGCTTGATACGCTGGCGTCTGCTCTCCTTCTGCATCATGCGCATGGCATTCTCCTCATCCACACCCAGATGCTTCATGAGTATGCCCTTGGCCTTCTCTATGAGTTTTCTGGCCTCCAGCTCCTCCGACAGGTTCTCCACCACGCCTTCGAGGGCATTTATGGTCTGGGCGATGGACTGGGCCATCTCGATGGCAGGAACGAGATCATCCACATGAACCGGCTTCACCAGGTATCCAAGCACCCCCCTGCTCTTGGCCCGGAGGATCAGCTGCTTGTCTGCATATGCGGTAACGAGGATGATGGGGATGAAGTTCTGGCCAGGATTGTTGTTTATGGCCTTTGCCGCCTCCAGCCCGTCCATCCTGGGCATCTTGATATCCATGAGGATCATGTCGGGACTCAGGGAAGCCGCCTTCTCCACGGCCTCGATGCCGTCATAGGCAAGCCCCACCACCTGGTAGCCGGCCTCTTTCAACACCAGCTTGAAGCCTTCGGCCACAGACCTGTCATCTTCTGCAAGAAGGATCCTCAAGGGAGAGGAGGCATCCCCTAGCCTGCCGATGTTCGATCTTCTGGAGGATGATGAACCATTCATACTCTAAACATCGGCTTGGCTAGCCCCTCCGTCTAAAAGGCAGCCGTACTGCAGCAAAGGGACAGATGAGGATGGAGATCGACCTTTCGTCTGATTCCCCACCTTGCTGACATATCCCGCTGATCGGCTGAGTTGTCTGATTGATTTTTTGACCTTGCCAGTTGCGCCAGGAATTGCCAGGCGGCTGGCCCTCCCCAAGACATGGATAAAAAAATGGCTGGGGGACTAGGATTCGAACCTAGACTAGTAGATCCAGAGTCTACCGTCCTGCCATTAGACGATCCCCCAGCAGGCTTGGGGAAGTATAGAAACGGTTTCAGGCCTTGTCAAGACAGTGGGGGCCGTCATCTCACTATCAGGCCGGCATATCCCACCACACGGCTGTAGTCTCCGTTGACCTCGCCGGAATTGCTATACTTCACGAGCTCGGCCTCCGATGCCCCAAGCCCCAGGGCGGCATAAAGTGCAATGGTGGTGGGGATGAAGCCGCACATGGAGATATTGTACTCCTTTACCGTACGGTACAGGCCGGCAGGATCGAGCTGAAGTATCCTCTCGATGGCCAGCCTGTCCAGCTCTTCTGCGGTCTTGGCAGGCACATAGTGGCTCATGTCCGTACTTGCCACGATGAGCACGGGGCGGCCATAGGTCTCTATTGCCATCTTGATGCCAAGGCCGATCTCCTGGCACGCCTCAAGGCCCAGGGGGCCGAGGCAGATGGGCACTATGCGGAGCTCGGGCTGGCGGTACTGGAGAAAGGGCACCTGGACCTCTAGGGAGTGCTCATAGAGATGGGCCTCCACATCGGCCTCCAGGATGGACGAGTTGCTGAGGACCAGGGCGGCAAGCTCCTCTGCTATGGGCACCTGTCCCATGGGCATCTGCCATATCCCCTCTGCCATGACCGCCGCATAGGAACCGTAGCCGGTATGGTTCGGCCCGAGGATGATCACATCCTGGGGCACCACGATACGCCCGAATACAGCACCTGCCACATGACCCGAATATATATAGCCTGCATGGGGGGATATGGCGGCTATCGCCGGCTGGGGCGTTACGGCCCTGGGCATCATGGAGGCCACGGTACTCCTGAGACGGGCGGGATCCCCGTCATAGAACTGGTTGGCAACAGCAGGTCTTCTAACTAGCATCACCCTTCTCCTTTCCTCTCCAGGCCTGCCGGCCTCACAGAGGTCGCCTCTAGAGATTTCTGTTAAGCCCTTCCGGGAACGAGACTTTGATTTTAAGGTAACCATGAAGGATGAAGTGTCCAGAAGGAGTGCGCCACTTGCATAGCCACAGGGCCCATGCGGCCATAGACAGAAGTCGGATAATGCCGCCTTCAGGCTTCGAGAGGGCTGAAAGGCTCGAGCTCCTGGTAAGACAGGCAAGACACAGGGACAGCATGCTGATGTTCCGTCCCCAGGGCCTTGCCCGCATACTTGAAAGGCGGGCTGCCGGCATTGGCGTGCCCATCTTCCGGAGCAAGGAGGCCGAAAGGCTCATGGTGCCGGCCAGGCAGTTTCTCTACAGCCTGGAGAGCCAAGGGATTTCGGCCCCCTCGGGATTCGTGCTCATGGCCGGCACCTTGAGCAGTGCAAAAGGCAGGCTCAACAGGAGATGGGAGGCAGCCCCGGGCGGGATATACATGGCCGTCTGCTTCGTGCCGGGGCTACTCAGCCATAGGTGGGATCTCTATGGGCCTGCATTCGGGCTATCGATAGCCCAGATATTCAGGGAGTGGGGGTTGTCTGCAGAAATCCGCTGGCTAAACGATGTCCTCATAGGGGGCAAAAAGGCGGCCGGGGTCCTCATGGAGCAGGTGAGGCTGACAGGGGAGGAGTGGATACTTGCCGGCATAGGGATAAACGTAAATCAGACCTCCTTTTCAAAGGAGCTGCCCTGGGCCACGTCTCTCCTCCTGGAGACAGGCCGGCACTTTCCGGAAGAGGCCCTGGCGGCAGATATCATTGCCAGGATCGGCTTGAATATCGCCCTGCTCCATCACTGGGAAGCAATGCTGCCGGATGCGGTGCCTGACGACCACATGGATGAGGAGGGGCTCTTGCCGCCTGGGCAGGAGCCCCCTGTCATATCCGCCTACAGGCGGCTTTGCGGCTTTCTTGGAAAAAGGGTGATCTACGGCCAGGATGCGGACAGGCGTCCGGAGCTGACCGCCCTGGCCAGAGATATATTGCCAGATGGCAGCCTGGCCCTGGAACTCGATGATGGCTCCACCATCAAGGCCACCACGGGGGAGATAAGGTTCTTCTGACAAGGCCCTCGCCCCCTAAGACCCTAAAAAGCCCCTGTCAAATGCACAGGGTGGGGTTCGGCGGATGGGGTTCCGCAGGGATCACTGGGCAGCGGGCTGGGCCTGGGCCTCGGCAAGGCTCTTCTGGAGATAGGCCTCTATGAAACGGTCCAAGTTGCCGTCGAGGACATCGTTTACGTTTCCTGTCTCGACCCCTGTCCTGTGATCCTTCACCATCTGATATGGATGGAGCACATAGGAGCGGATCTGGCTCCCGAAGCCTATCTCCTTCTTCTCCTCGTGCAGCTTCTGCTTCTCCTCCTCACGCTTTCTCTGCTCGAGCTCATAGAGCCTGGCCTTCAGGATCTTCATGGCTATGGCCCTGTTCTTGTGCTGGGAGCGCTCGTTCTGGCACTGCACCACTATGCCTGTGGGAAGATGGGTGATGCGCACGGCAGAGCTGGTCTTGTTGACGTGCTGCCCCCCGGCACCGCTGGCCCTGTAGGTGTCCACACGAAGATCCTTGTCGTCTATCTCTATCTCGATATTCTCATCAAGCTCTGGCGCCACGAAGACAGAGGCGAAGGATGTGTGGCGTCTGCCAGAGGCATCGAAGGGCGAGATCCTCACCAGCCTGTGGACCCCGGCCTCACTCTTCAGATAACCGTAGGCAAAGGGCCCCTTCACCAGGAAGGTGGCGCTCTTGGTACCGGCCTCATCCCCCGGCATGAGGTCCAGCATACGCACCTCGAAGCCGTGGCGCTCACACCAGCGCAGATACATCCTGAGCAGCATGTCTGCCCAGTCCTGGGCCTCGGTGCCCCCTGCCCCTGAATGGATGGTTACAATGGCGTTTGAGGCATCGTGCTTACCCGAAAGGAGCCGCTCCAGTTCCGCGGCCCTCACCTTCTTGGACAACCGCCTTATCCCCTGCTCCACCTCGTGGATGGTGGCCTCGTCATCCTCTTCTTCCCCCATCTCCAGGAGCAGGGCGAGCTCCTCGTGCATCTGCTCGATCTCCTGGAGTTTCTCCTTCTGTTCCAGTAGGATGGAGCGCTCCTTTAGGATCTCCTTGGAGCCGGGCCGATCCCAGAAATCCGGCTTCAGGAGCTCCTTTTCTATCTCTTCCAGCCGTTCATCGCAGTTCTGCCCATCAAAGATAGCCTCTTAACAGCTCGATCCTGCGTCCAAGGTCTGCAAGCTGGCTCTTGAGCTCCTGAATGTTCACAGCACTTTTGAGTCTCTGTCTGTCCACCATCTTCTGCACCTCTTTCATCTCTTGATGGGCCAATGGCCCAGAAATTTGCCACTATTCATCACTGCCTGGCCATTTTGGGCCGAAACAGGAGATACGCTGTTACTATAATCACTGAGAGCAGTCCTACAAACCACCACTGGCCATGCCTGGCATAAAAGGTGAGCCCGCTTCGGGGCTCCACCATGCTGCAGATGAATTCGGGCCTGAAGAGCCCGCTCGTCGCCAGCACCTTGCCCTCCGGTGAGATGATCTGGCTTATGCCGGTATTGGCTGCCCTGATCACAAACCTCCTGTTCTCCACGGCCCTGAAGATGGCCATTGCCGCATGTTGCCAGGGGGCAGCCGTGTCCCCAAACCAGGCGTCATTGGTGATCACGGCAAGGATATTGGCGCCATGCACCACCTCCTGCCTTGCAAGCTCAGGAAAGATGCTCTCGAAACAGATGAGCACACCGACCCTGTAGGGCCCGGCAGGGAGGGGATCGGCACTGGTTCCCGCCTGAAAGTCACCTGCAGTCGGAAGAAAGCTCCTCATCCACGAGGTCAGGGGGCCAAAGGGCAGATACTCGCCAAAAGGCACCAGATGCCGCTTGGAATATGATGAGACCCGGCCATCCGGGGAGATGAGCCAGGCACTGTTCAGATAGGCCACGGATCTTCCGTCTCTTACATAGGCAGGGCTGCCGGTAAGGAGCACGATCTGCAGCTTTCTTGCAAGATTCAGCACCTGCTGCCTCTGCTCGGAGTCATCCTGGAAGTAGAATGGCATCGCGGTCTCCGGCCATACCATGAGGGGAGGGCCCTCGCTGCAGGAGCACTCCCTTCGCGCCTTCCTGGTAAGTTCAAGGTAACGCTCCACGGTCCTCCTGCGCATCTGAGGGTCCCACTTCTCGAACTGGTCGAAGGCACCCTGTATTGCACAGGCGCACAGCCCCCCTCCCTCCTCTTTCAGGCCCCTTTCCTTCGGGCCATCCGAGGCCATCTGCTCGCTTCCAACAAAGAGCAAGAGCCCCATGGCAAGGGCCAGGAGCACAGTGCCTGAAACCGCCTGACTCCTTCCCAGAAAAGGCATATACAGACAGCAGTTGACCAGTGCCGCCAGGAATGTGACCCCCCAAAGCCCCCACACAGAGGCCGATTGGATCAGCCAGGGCTCTCCGGCAAGCCCGTATCCCAGCACCCCCCAGGGAAAGCCTGTAAAGATCCAGCTCCGCACCCACTCGATGAGGGTCCAGAGGGCCGCTGCCGCCAGAGGGAAGGCCATCTGATGGGGATGGCGCTTCAGGGATGTAGCAAAAGATCCGGATGCAGCCAGCCGTGAAAGGGCCCAGGTCCAGATGGCCGGAAAGAGGGCCAGAAATAGCACCAGGGCCATGAACACACACCATGCGGCTGCCAGGGGTATCTGGCCATACTGACTTATGGTGGGGGTTATCCACCATATGAGGAGCCCGAAGAAGACTACTCCCTGAAGATAGCCCGCCTTGAAGGCGAGACCGGCCCTCAGGCCGCCTCCAGCCAGCCTCAGAAGATGCAGCATGGGCACCAGGGCCACGAGGCTGCACCACCACAGATTCCATGAGGGAAAGGCTGCTGCCTCCAGGAGGCCTGACAGTGCAGCCCAGAAGAGAGCGGCAGGGACAGGGGCCACGGCCAAGGATCAGAGACAGATTATGGTATCACCTGATACCGTAAGCCTGCTCTTTCACCCGTGTGTGTCATAGGAGTAGAGGATCTGCCTCTCGAGGGGAATCCTTGACTCGGGCAGCTTGGGTGGAGGCCAGTTCTCTGTCAGCTCGAGCAGCCTCTTCCTGCTCGGTATTGCCTCCCATCCGTAGCCAACGGCCTTCTTTCTCTTCACGTCGATGAAGGAAGCATCGTAGAGATTGGCCTGGACGGCCCAGGGTATGATGTAGTCTGGCTCCAGAAGCCTGGCAGCGGCCACGGTGCCCGCCTCCCTGGTTATCACCGAACCTGGCCCGCCCCGGAGTATCATCAGAGACCTTCCGTCGATATGAACGGTCAGGTCCACGATCGAGACTATGGTCTTTCCGTCGATCTCGAAACGTATCTCCCGGTCGAGCTGGAAATCCTCCATCCGGTAGCCCAGATCATTCACCAGATACTTGGCAAGCTTCTGTCTTATACGCTCCCTGTCGGTGTCCCACACCAGCTTGCCGGTGAGGAAACAGGGCACCTTTACAAAGATGTTTGGATCTATCGCCTGGGGCATCCTTGGGCCCTCCTTGTGTGTCCGATTCTACGGCCCTTGCGGCCTTGTTATTGTAACACTAACAGTCTAAACTCTACATGAAAAGGGCCTTTGACCTTAATCGGGGCCCTGCTTCAGGCTGTTTTTCAAGCCCCAGTGACCAGGATCCATAGCACCCTTGAGCCGGAGTTTGCCCGCCATGATAAAGACCGCCCAACAGATGCACGTCCTCTCCCTTGTGATCAAGAGGGAGAGGGACATTCCCACCATCAGGGCCAAGGCCAAGACCATGGCGGAGATATGCGGTTTCAGGCGGGTTGAGCGGGTCCAGGTGGCGGTTGCGGCCTCGGAGCTTGCAAGATTCACCCTGAGGCACCTGCAGGGCGGCAGGGTCTCCTTTCATATGGCGTGCAAGAGGCCGGCGGCTGAAGCACCCGAACGGGCAGGCCTGCTTCTGCGCTATACGGGAAGGAGCTGTCCGAGCCAGAAGTCCATGGAGTCGCACCTGGGCCGCCCACCTCTCAAGGGGTTGTCCGTGGTCATGGACGAGACCGGATGGTTCAGGGATCAGGACGGAAACCCTGTGATCGAGTGCGTGAAATGGGGCTGCCGCCAGCCCTGCAGAAAGATCGAGGAGCAGAGCTCCATGATAAAAAAGGAGCTCTTTCAGGACCTGGAGGAGTCCTACCTGGAAAACCTGCGGGCCAAACACCAGGAGGTGCTCGATCTTCTGAAGACCCTATCCCAGAAGAACCTGGAGCTCGACCGTGTAAACGCCGAGCTGCTGGAGCTCAGCCGGGACATGGAGTCCCTTGTCCACGAACGCACGGTAGTGGAGCTGGCCCTGAGGATAGCCGACCGGGTGAGAAACCCTGCCACCGCAATCGGGGGCCTGGCCAGGATACTGCTTCAAAAACTCCCAGACGACTTCAAGCACAGGGCCAAGATAGAGGCCATATACAAGGAGGCCAGGAAACTCGAGGCCATAGTCAAGGATTTCGAAGGGCTGGCCCGTGAACAGGAAAAGTTTTTCGTGGAGACAGACCTCAAGGAGCTGGTCCAGGAGACCATCAACGCCTGGCAGACATCCTTCAAGAGCAAGGACCTCGAGCTGAAGCTCTCCTTTCCGGAAGAGGAGATCCGGGTCTTTGCAAACCCGCGCACCATAAAGGTCGCCCTGCTCCACATCCTGAAGAATGCCTACGAGGCCTCGCCCCCGGGCTCCAGGATCGAGGTATCCATATCCCGGATGGACGGAAACCCCTACATCTCTGTGAAGGACTACGGGACAGGGATCAGGAAGGAGGTGATGGACAGGCTCTTCAAGGAGCTTGTAACCACCAAGTCCTCTGGCACGGGTGTGGGGCTCATCATGGTGCACCACATCATGAAGGAGCACCAGGGAGACATCAAGATAGAGAGCCACGAAGGACTCGGGACAACCGTGACACTCGTCTTCCCCTCCAGATGGAAGGAAAAGGGGTGATAAAGGCCCTGTCGGCCCTCATCATTGCCTGTTTCTTTGTGCCGGCCCTCACCGAGGCCACGTACCGGCCGGCAGAGTGCTGGGCCCATGGCCAAAAAGGGCCGGTTACCATCCAACATCAGGCAGTCTCCTCCAGGCTGGGTGCTGCCATAAAGGGTTCGGTCAAGCTGGAGGAACTGGCCGGATACAAGGATGACGACCATGCATTCGAGGATATCTCCGGCCATCTCAGCTATCGCCTTGAGCCCCTCCAGCAAGAGACCAGGGCCGAGGGGGAAGGGCAGGACGGCCCGGAGCTCGCCTGGGAGCTCACCCTCTCCTGGGACAAGGGCTCTTTCCTCTACTATCCCTGGTTTCTGAGCCTCCAGGAGATCCCCGGCACCATCGAGGCAGAGGGCGTCTCTGGAGAAAGGGCCCTGATGGTGGAAAGGGCCCGTCTCACCTCTTCCCTGCTCCAGGCAGAGGCCCAAGGGCTCACCATCCCCCTGGAAGGCAATCCGGGCAATCCGGATAATCCAGGCAATCTGGATGGAGGGCCTGGTGCCATCTTCGGCCATGATGGATATCTCAGGGCAAGAGGCGAGCTCGGCAGGCTCTTCAACACCTTTGTAAGGGATGCCTTCTCCTTCGAGCACCCTGCCATAGGGCGCCTGGCTGCAAGGGGCATGCTCTCTTTCGAGGCCGACTCCAAGGCCGCACATCTTTCAGTGAGCGGAGACGTCGATCTAGACGGGACCATACTCATAAGATCCCTGGCCATCGAGCTCTCTTACCCCCTGTCAAGGGCGGGTGGCGGTCAGGAGGCATGCCTTCCCGGCCATGTCTCCTGGGCCGAGCTCAACACGGAACACCTTGCCGCCCTGGCATCCGAAGATGCAGGCCAGATCCGGGGACAGGCTGCCAAAATCCAGGTGGACAGGAGGGATATCCCTGTGGTGCTCTGCCAAAACGGCATCAAGGCCGGGCCGGCCGCCCTCCTGTTTCCCCGGGGCAGGCTCGGAATTGGAGAGGTGGCCTACTTCTTCGGCCAGCACCCAAACGGAGGGCAGGAGGCCACCTTCACTATCAAGGCTCTCACCATGGAGGATATCGCCCTCAAGGAGCTCTTTTCCTCCCTTCCGTGGCAGATCATCCTTCACAGCCCTGGCCTGGACGGAAGGCTTACAGGTGCCAGGATAGAGTTTTCGGGCTTCTTGGAGCTGCGCATGGCAGGCGGAACGGTCCGGTTCACCAACATCTGGATCGAGCCCTTTGGTGTCATACCGCGATACGGGGCAGACATAAGATTTTCACGAATAGACCTGGAACAGCTCACTTCCCCGACCAGCTTTGGCAGGGTGACCGGATGGATAAAGGGGGAGATAAAGGGGCTTGTTATGAGCGGGGTCCAGCCAGAGGCATTCGAAATGGTGATAGAGAACGATCCCGACTATCGCGGGCCCAAAAAGATCAGCATCAAGGCCATAGAAAACCTGGCCATCCTCGGCGGAAGCGGAGGAGGGGTGCCTCTTCTCGGCACGTTCTTCAAGGACTTTTCCTACTCCAGGATCGGCATATCGTGCAGGCTGTCGAACGATGTGTTCGAGCTCCATGGCCTGACACGCAAAGGTGGGGTAGAATACCTGGTTGAGAGGGGATTTTTGGGCGGGGTGAACGTGGTCAACATGAATCCTGACGGAAAGATCCTCTTTGCCGACATGGTGGAGAGGCTCAAGAGGATCACATCCACCGAATTTGAAAAAATGGAGGTGCGATAAGATGAAACAAGCAAGCATGAAGGCAGCCGTGGTGCTGGTGGTCATGGCCCTGGCGGCCTGTGTGACGGTAAACATCTACTTTCCTGCAGCCGAGGTGCAGAAGGCGGCCGAGGAGATAGTCAAACAGGTGCGCGGAAGCGAGGCGGCCCCTGAGAGCCCCGAGGGCAAGGATGAATCCCAGCAGCCAGGCCCCGGGCCTGTGTCATATCTGATCCGCATCTGCCCTGTCTCAACGGCCTTTGCCGCCCAGGAGCTTACGGTCTCCAACGCCACCATACGGCAGATAAAGGCCAGGATGCAGCAACGCTACGGCCAGTTGAAGCCCTTCTTCCAGCGGGGCGTGATCGGGGAAAACGCCAAGGGCTATCTGGTGATAAAGGATCAGGGCGCTGTGGACCTCAGAAGCCGTGCCTTGGTCAAGAGGCTGGTGGAGGCTGAAAACAGGGACAGAAAGGCCCTCTATGCAGCAGTGGCCCAGGCGCTGAAGATTCCCGCATCCCAGATAGCGAGGGTTGAGCGGATCTTTGCCGGCCAGTGGCAAAAGAGCGCACCCAAGGGCAGCTGGATAGAACAGCAGCCAGGCAAATGGGTGAGGAAATAGGCGGAATCGCCAAGGGATCAAAGAAGATCGAGGAGCTGATCCGCCTCTGAGATCAGCTCCTTGGCCCCGCTGTCTTTCAGCTCCGCCTCATCCCTGAAGCCCCAGAGCACGCCCACAGGGAACATCCCGGCCCCTGTGGCCGTCTTCATGTCGATAGCCGTATCCCCCACATAGATGCACTCTTCCGGAGAGGCACCGAGCTGCTCGGCCATTGCCAGTGCACCGGCAGGATCGGGTTTTCTGGGAATGCCTCTCCTCTCTCCCCACACCGCCCGGAATCTTTCGGGCTCCAGGAATCTCTCCACACATGCAACAGTGAAGTCGTGGGGCTTGTTCGAGAGCACGCCAAGGGCCAGATCCCTGCCGGCCAGGGCCTCGATCAGTTCAGGGATGCCTGGATAGGGCCCTGTATTATCCATCCAGTGACGGGCATAGTCCCTGAAGAAGAGCTCCCTGGCCTCCTCTATCTTCTCGGGGCTGCGCATGGACTCCGGAAGGGCCCTGGTCACCAGGATGGTGGCCCCTTCCCCGACAAAATAGCGATAGGCATCCAGGGGATGTTGCGGCAGGCCGAGTGCCTCCAGGATCCGGTTCATTGACAGGGCAAGATCCTTGAGCGTATCCAGCAAGGTTCCGTCCAGATCGAATATTACAGCCTTGTATCCTTTCACCTGCTGCCTCTTCCTTTCGCCGGCCCCGTCGCATCCATCTCGATCCATCTCAAAAAGATCTCCTTGAAGCCATCCCTGGTTGACCAGGGTCAAGGGCCGGCCACCCGTTTATGTGGTATAATCGATAAAAAGTTACACGTCGGGAGCATACAGAAAAGCCATGAAATGTCCAGGACAGGACACCAGATTTTGGGGTCTTGACGCCATATTCGAGGAAAAATGCCCAAAGTGCGGCAATGTGCTGGAGTTCTTCAGGGACGACACCTGGCGCACATGCAAAAGGTGTGGTGAAAGGGTACAGAACCCCAGGATGAACTTCGGCTGCGCTGCCCACTGCCCATATGCAGAGCAGTGCATAGGCTCCCTGCCGCCGGAACTCCTGGCCCAGAAGGATGGCGACCTAAAGGATCGTCTGGCCGTGGCAGCAAAGCGCCTCATGGCCAAGGACTTCAGGCTGGTCTCGCGCACCCTGAAGCTCGCAAGGAGGGTCGAGGAGATGGCAAGGCAGGAGAAGGGGGCCTCCATGGCACCACTGCTGGCAGCCGCCTATTTCCTGCCCTATGCGGAGCAGGCTGCAGGGGGCGGTGCACTCCCCCAGGAGGAGCGAGCGCGCATAGGCGAAATCATGGAGGAAAACGGCGCCTCTGAGGAACTGGCCCGCCAGGCACTTGATATTTTGGATAGCGTGCTTTCAAGCCTGAAAAGACCGGAAGAGCCCCCAGATCCCCAGGGCCAAACAGTGGAGGCAAGGCTGCTGAGAAGGGCCTTTTGCGACTAACCGCAGCCCGGCCGGGCACAAGACAGCGGCCCTGACCCTTTGCCGTAAAGGGCCAAGGCCTCCCCTTCCCTTCCGTGAGCAGTTTCCATGAATGGAGAGAAAGGAAAAAATTTTCCAAACGGAAGAGTTTTTCTTAAAATCTGGAAAAAATATTCCCTCCGCCTTCCATCACCTCCTTTTCACCCCTCTTTCCTGGCCGAAATGGCAGGCTATCTCACCCTTTTGTATGGCACGGTTACTGCGTTAGAGAAGATGTAGTGCGGCTAAGGCGTTCAGGCAGGCAGAATGCTGTCAACCAAAACGGTATCAAACTGAGGAGGCCCAATGAGATATCTTTTGACCATATCAGGACTAGTAGGCGTCGGCTATCTCGGCGGGCTGGCAAATGCCCTGATAGTCCCGACAGCCAGGAATCTGGCCATTTCCGGAAATCCCGCCATGTCGATAACCGATATGGCCCCCCAAACCCCCGATGCCGTGGCCATAATGATCCTTGGCGTGGGTCTCATAGCCATCTCAAGCCTGTTAAAAGCCCTGGGTTCTAAATAGCCCCTCCGCCACCGAGCACCCTCCCCCCTACAATCCGACTTTCTAAAGCCCTTCCTCCATCCATCCGAACCTAAAAAGAGGGGCTGGCCGGTCACTTGCGCCTTAAAAAGGTTGCCCTGAGAGCCGTTCCAGCCATCTTTTGCACAAAAAGAGCCGTGAAATACCCTGAAGGAAGAGAGCGACCAGCTTGCCCAGAGCCAAGAAGAGCGTAAGCAGAGAGGGCCACAGGCAGAGGCTTCGAGACAAGTTCCTGGCCCATGGCCTGTCGGTCTTCACCGACGAGGAGGTCATAGAGCTCCTGCTCACCATGGGCACCCCGCGCCAGGACTGTAAGGACAGGGCGAGGGCGGCCATGAAGCGCTTCGGCTCCCTGGCCGGCGTCCTGGAGGCAGAGGCCGGCCAGCTCCAGGAGATCGAGGGCATAGGGCCCAAGAATGCCTTTGCCATCAAGTTCATCCATCAGGTTGCCAGGCGTTTTCTAAGCTCCAGGCTCAAGGGCAGGAGCTATCTCCATTCCGCCCAGGATGTGGTGGACCATCTGTGCTACAGCCTCTCTTTCAAGGATCGGGAGGTCTTCTCTGTCCTGTTCCTCGATGCCTCAAACGGCATAATAGCGACAGAGGAGCTCTTCGAGGGCTCTGTATCGACCGCCACGGTCTATCCGGATCAGCTCTTCAAACGGGCCCTCAACCTCGGGGCAGCCTCCCTTATTCTTGCCCACAACCACCCATCAGGCTCCACGAGGCCATCGGGGCAGGACATCGCCCTCACCAGGAGGCTCTGTCTTGCTGCCATGCTCCTTGACATCAGGCTCGTCGATCACATAATCATTGGAGGGCCGGGAAACTGGTTCAGCTTCCAGCAAGAGGGGCTGATGGATGAGATAAGATCATGGGCAGAGAAGAGGGTGTTAAAATAGATGATGAAAGATTCATGCGCCTTGCCCTCGACGAGGCGGCAAAGGCAGCCGAGATGGGCGAGGTGCCCATTGGTGCCGTACTGGTGGCCCAGGACGGCGGGATATTGGCCAGGACGCACAATCTCACCATAACCCTCAACGACCCGACAGCCCATGCCGAGATACTCGCCCTGCGCCAGGGGGCTGAAAAAACCGGCAACTACCGGCTGAACAAAACCAGGCTTTATGTTACACTGGAGCCCTGCGCCATGTGTGCAGGGGCCATGGTCTGGGCCAGGATAGAGACCCTGGTATTCGGCGCCTGGGACAGAAAGGCAGGTGCATGCGGCTCCGTGCTGAATGTGCCGGACGCAGCAGGGCTCAATCACCGCTTTCAGGTGGTGCCGGGCGTCTTGGCCGATGATGCGGCCGGGCTCCTGCAGAGTTTTTTCAAGCAGAGGCGTTAGCTGCCTGTGCACACGGAGAAAAAGAACTGCGGAGAGGTACCGAAGCGGCCATAACGGGGGCGACTCGAAATCGCCTGTACGCCCAAAAGGCGTACCGTGGGTTCGAATTCCACCCTCTCCGCCACTTTTTTCACCCCTTTGCCTGGTCAGCGACTTTCATATTGACTCGACTCATGCAAAGAGGTTATAAAATTAACCCTTGGCTTTACCAGGAGGCTGCTTAGTTTATAGGAGAGGTGCCCGAGCGGCTGAAGGGGCACGATTGGAAATCGTGTGTACGTTAACAGCGTACCGAGGGTTCGAATCCCTCCCTCTCCGCCATGTTTTTCAGAACAAGACTTTGATAGCCGGGTCCTGCGCAACGAAATCCCGCGAACCCCGCCAGGTCCGGAAGGAAGCAACGGTAGTGGGACCCTTCGTGTGCCGCAGGGGTGCCTGGCTATCATCTTTTCAGGGCCAGTGCTTTTGGCACTCAGAGAGCAGCCCCATTAAAGCAGCCCGTTGAGGCTGCCCCTTTTTCAGGAGATCACTAACCACCACCCATGTCATATCTCGTACTGGCCAGAAAGTGGAGACCTCAGAAGTTCTCCGATGTAGTGGGCCAGGAGCACGTGACCGTCACCCTGCAAAACGCCCTCAAGGAGGGCAGGGTTGCACATGCGCTGCTCTTCAGCGGCCCCCGGGGCGTTGGCAAGACGACGGTTGCCCGCATCATGGCAAAGGCCCTGAACTGCGAAAACGGCCCCGCACAGGAGCCATGCAACGAATGCCCCATGTGCAGGCAGATCACTGCCGGCACCGCGGTTGACATAAACGAGATAGACGGCGCATCCAACCGGGGCATAGACGAGATCAGACAGCTCAGGGAGGGGATAAGGTTCCAGCCCGTCCAGGCCAGATTCAGGGTCTATATCATCGACGAGGTCCATATGCTGACCCGTGAGGCCTTCAATGCCATGCTCAAGACCCTGGAGGAGCCGCCTGCCCACGCCTTTTTCATCATGGCCACCACTGAGCCGCAAAAGGTGCCGGAGACCATACACTCCCGGTGCCAGCACTTTGAATTCAAACGCCTGCCCCTGGAACGGCTGGCATCATATCTGGACGATATCGTCCAAAAGGAAGGGCTGGGACTGAGCACGGAGGCCACCAGACTACTTGCCAGAGAGGCAGGCGGAAGCGTCAGGGACAGCCTGAGCCTGCTGGATCAGGTGGCTGCCTTTGGGGCCCGGGACATCGAACAGGTGTGCCAGGCCCTCGGCATCGTCTCGTCCCAGACCATAGAGGCCCTTGCCGAGGCCCTCTTGAGAGGCGATGTGGCAACGGCGCTGGAGCTCCTGAACGGTGTCCACCAGGCCGGGGCAGACATGACCAGGCTGGCGGCCCAGCTGGCCGACTTCATGAGGGACCTGGCACTCCTTCTGCGCCTTGACAGGAAAAAGGCCCAGGAGCTCACCGGCCTGGATGCGGCTGAGGCAGACAGGCTCTCCGGCAGATTCAAGGAGGTCTCTTTCCACCTGGTCATGGAGATGCTGAACGTGATCATAGGCTCCATGAACGAGATCCACCAAAGCGGCAATCAGAAGCTGAGCATGGAGCTGCTGATCATGCGCCTTGCCACCATGTCCGAGGTGGTGGCCATAGACGAGCTGATAGGCAAGGTGAACCGGCTCTTAGAAAGGATTCCCCAGACTGCCCCCCAGGGGGAAACAGGGACTGGGCCCAATATGGAAAAGAGGCAGGACGGTGCCGCCAAGGCCTTGAAAAGGCCCGGACAATCACCCTCCCCGACACACAAGGGGCATGGGCACACAAAGGGCCATGCCAGCGGCAGGGCTTCCAGCAGGGCTTCCAAGAGACCGATTACAGAAGAGACATGGCGGCAGTTCACTGCCTGGGTACTCGAAAAGAGGCCGAGCCTTGGAGGGGCACTCGAGGATGGGCCTTCCGTCTCCATAAGGGAGGCAGCAGGCCAAGGGGATGATGGGGCCTGCGGCCAGGCGGTGGTTGAACTTTCATGTTCAGGGCTCTGCCGCGACATCCTTTCCGACAATGAAAATTTATCCCTTTTAAAAGGGCTTGCATCAGAATATTTTGGTTCTGCCGTAGAGATAAGGATCGCAAAGGAGGGCTCAGGCCCGGCAGCGGGAACAGGCCTGAAGCTTCAGGGCGGAAAACTTCAGGGCGGAGAGCCGGGAGGGCCAGGTGGCAGGGGAGGCACGAAGAGACAGCAGCTCATAAACTCCCCTCTGGTACAGGAGGCCCTGGAGCTGTTTCAGGCCAGGATCAGCCATGTGAGCCTGTTCAACTCGAAGGAAAAGCGATACAGAAAGTAGACTGGAGGAACAGACATGAATCCCAATATGAAAGAGATGATGCGCCAGGCGCAGATACTTCAGAAAAAGATCCAGAATGCCCAGGAGGAGCTTGCCAAGAAGACCATAGAGGTCACCGTGGGCGGGGGCATGGTAAAGGCCGTGGCCAACGGAAAGCCGGAGATCGTCTCCCTCACCATCGAAAAGGAGGTGGTTGATCCGGATGATGTGGAGATGCTCCAGGACCTCATCGTGGCTGCAGTGAACGAGGCCCTGGCCCGCTCAAAGGAGATGGTCGACTCGGAGATGGCCAAGCTCACCGGCGGCCTCAAGATGCCAGGGCTGTTCTAAGGAAGGGGCCGGATAGAAATGGCATCAAAGGCCCTGCCGCCTGCCCTGGAGCGCCTGGTCAAGAACCTCTGCCGCCTGCCCGGTATCGGAGAAAAGAGCGCAACCAGGCTCGCCCTCCAGATCTTGAGATGGCCGACCAGCCAGGCAAAGGAGCTTGCCGACTCCATTGCCACACTTCACGAGCGAATTGGCATCTGCACCACCTGCTATACCTTCTCGGAGAGCGACCCATGCCCGATTTGTGCAGATAGCCGCCGGGACAGGAGCCTGGTCTGTGTGGTCGAGGAGCCGGCCGATGTCCTGGCCATCGAAAAGGCGGGGGCCTTTCGAGGCCTCTATCACGTGCTCCAGGGGGTGCTGGCCCCAGCTGAGGGCATAGGCCCGGACGAGCTGAAGATGGAAGAGCTTGTCCAGCGCATAAGAAGAGACGGGATCAAGGAGGTGATCCTGGCCACCAGTTCCACGGCCCAGGGTGAGGCCACAGCCGCCTATCTGACCCAGTTGCTAAAACCGGAGGGCGTTGCAGTTACCAGGATCGCCTGCGGCATACCCATGGGCATGGATCTCAAGTATGCAGACAGCATGACACTCAAGCGTGCGCTCGAATCAAGGACCAGCTATTGAGAAGGGAGATCTTCAGGGCTCAGACCTCGTGTACCTGCCACTTTTCATCCACCCACAGGCATATCACCTCGACATCATCAAAACGCCCTGAGATGAACTCGGCCGCCTTTTTCAGTTGCTCCAGCTGGATCTCCTTTGGCTCGGGATTTCCCGCACAATCGTGATGTCCCACCAGGGCGATAGCGCCAGAGGCATGTCTCTCCACCGAGATGGTGAGCCGTTCGACTATGGACTGAACGGTTGATCCTGTCTGATCACCGGCCAGGGCCTTTATCGGGCCAGGCTCTGTGATGGAATCCACATACTCTGCACCAAACCGTTTTTGAAGAAACCGGATCACAGGCAACTGCACCCTGCCATCCATACAATTGACCACACTGCAAAACCGCATCAAAGGCCCTCCCAAAAAGAATCTCTTTGCATCCCTTCACCTT
>CAZNKD010000054.1:0-1969 GCA_964573615.1 uncultured Desulfobacterales bacterium
CTCCAGATCCAGTCGCCCTTCAGCTTGATATCCCGCTTGTCCTCAAAGAAGAGGACCTCGTTGCCATCGAATTCGCCAAAAGGCACATACCAGAGTTTGAGATCCACGTTCATGGTATCTGATACGAGTTCCCTCCAAGGCTTTCCGTCCTTGGTGGTCTTTATGATGGGGTAGGGGATCTCAAAGGTCTCTTCCACCTTTCTCAAGGGCGGAAGGCTGGTCTCCCGGAGGAGTCCGCTCTTCTCATATGGGCCGCGGCCCATCTCCCTACTCCTGCCCATGCGGCCTGGGTGGGGCATATAGATACGCTGCTCGTTGAAGACTACCTTTTCCTTGCCGTTCTTGTCCTTGATTGTGCCGGTCACGTCCAGGACCAGTCTGTTTGGAGTGGGTCACCCGTCGGGGATGACGTGGCCAGCCTTGTTGAACATCCCGATTTTTACGACAGCCATCGGGATTACGCCCTCAGCCTTGTTCTTCCTCCAGTAGTATGCCATGGACTCAACATCCACATCGAGTGCCATCTTGCGCATCTTTTCATCCCTGTAGGCCTGCATGTCGTGGCCTAGGCCGGATTTTTCCATATGGCACTCCTGACAGGTCTCTGTGCCCCCGTCAGGTATGTAGGCAAAGAGATAGCTGCCATAGAGAGTGGCACACTGTGATGGATGATCTAGCTCGAAGTTGGGGCCTGTTCCGTGGCACTGGCCGCAGAATATGGACTCATCCAGTGCAGGGGCCTTTGCCATCTTGTTGAAGTCGGGATGGTCGTGCTCGCCATCCTGGGAGCCGTAAACGGTGTCCGGCTGTGGATAGCCATCTGCCCACTTGTGGATGAGCGCCTTCTTGTTGTGGCATACCATACAGCCTATGTTCAGGCTCTCGATCTTCTCTTCCAGTTCATCGGCCAGGTCATCGTTGCCCTCTTTGTTGGCCTTTTGCCATGCCCGGATGGTTGCTACAATCTCGCGGGCCACGTCGTCTGTTGCCTCATCGAGCTGTGGCAGGTGGCACTTTGCACAGAACATCAGATTCTCCACGGTGATGTCCTCATCCTTCTTGACGCCTGAGAAGGGAAACCTCTTGAGGCCCTTGTCGATGGCTGTGAGGATGGTGGGAGCAGTTCTGGGGGTTCCGAGGATGGAACGGGCATGCAGCGAGTTCTCCCACTGATCGTAGATCTCTTCGTGGCACTCTGCACAGGATTCAGAGTTGTACCGTTCTGCAAGCTCTGCCATTGTCTTGGCCTTTGGGGGAGGTGCCGTCTTTGGCCCTCCTGCCCCAAAGGCTGGAATCGTCCAGGCCATGACAGCTGCGCACAGACACCCGATTCCGAGTTTTTGCCTTAACCTCTTGATCATACAATCTCCTCCTGATGTGATAGATTTTCTCGTGAATATGGTGAAATCACGAGTTAAATGGCATGGTAGAGCAATAATTTTGAATATTGATCCATCATTTAATTTAAGATGCTGCCTTCGGAATGAATGACCATTTCCGGACAAGGATACAATACCAGACAAAAAAAGCAATAATGGATCGATATCGAATCGAGAATTTCTATCTTGAATATTGAGTTCATTATTTTTTAGAAGGCTAAACAATAACATCTGATATCAAGAGCCATGCGGAGGCCAGCCGCTCCCCATGCGGTCAAAATACCAGGCGGGCTTATGGGCCCTGACTTAAAGGGCCCGAGTGCCGCAAA
The DNA here is from genome assembly GCA_964573615.1 of uncultured Desulfobacterales bacterium. Lineage (GTDB taxonomy): Bacteria > Desulfobacterota > Dissulfuribacteria > Dissulfuribacterales > QOAL01 > JALSKY01. Next base: position 1,709 of record CAZNKD010000054.1, read on the forward strand.
CTCCTTTTTTCTTGAACTGGCCCTGTAATTGGATTAATTTTCATCTTTCGAAGATTTTTCGCTGCCTGTGACCTTCCTTGAAAGACATCTGAAGAGCGTTCTTAAGAATTTGAGACAAATCATTCCAGGTAGCAGGACCTTACTGGACAGAGCGATGCCGATCGGTCGGATGGCCGCCTCCACGCAGGTGGCCTCAGTGGCAGCCCTGGGGGCTGGCCCTTGGCTGCAGGACAGCTCTGGACGGCAGAAAGGAGACAGCAG
>CAZNKD010000055.1:0-2803 GCA_964573615.1 uncultured Desulfobacterales bacterium
TTCATCATCACGAAGACCGATCTGCTACCCTATTTCGACTTCTCTATCGAAGAGGCATCCGGGGCTGCCAAGGCACTCAATCCGAAGATCGAGACCATCTGTCTCTCCGCACCTACCGGGGACGGGATGGATGAGTGGATGGAGTTCCTGGCGAGGTTGAAGAGATCGAAGATGTGATTTTTGCAGTTGCGGTGAAGATGCGAAGGGCTTATAACAAAAAGCAACTTTATTGAAAGGATGGCGAGTAACTTCAATCTATAATGTATCTCTCCTTTGAGGAAGCCGATCTGTTTTTCAGAGTAAACTTTTCCCTTCACCTATATATAAACAGAGAGCTTGGGCTATATCCAAACGTAGAGGGCTTGGATGATCTGTTTTCTCTCAAGTTGGATGAGAAGATGGCGATAAGGGATGCCGTTTACGATCATCCCGAGCTCATAGACAGGTTCGTCAAGGAGAATCCTTTCGGGTTCGATGGCGAGGAGCTGGAACTTGCCGCTTCATGGAAAAACTTTATAAGGGATCAATTCATAATAGAGCGTCAGTTGAAGAAGCATGCCATCTTCATCCGTGATGACGAAGTCTATGGTGTCTTGGGTTTGAGCCATGAAATCGCTCAGGTCGAAGGTGGGATGAGTTTGCCTGCCATGGTGGAGACGGTGCTTCTGCCCTTCAAGGACCGGATCGTATATGACGGGCTTTTGAACCGCTACAATGTGGTTTTGGGGCCAGGCATCAGAAAGAGGCTCAAGGAAACCTATATGAGTGCCAAGCGCAATGGAAGGATCATCACCTCCTTGATGGAGCACAAGCCTTCTGAAGGGTCCAGAGATGGGAAAGAGAGGGGGCGGCAAAAAGGGAAAGCTACTCCATATTCCAAGGCCCTTCAGGAAAAGAGGCAGCTTCTGGCCGAGCTATCGGAAAAGGCCAAAAGGCTCAGGCGTTCCGCCTATGATCCCGAGATCTGCTCTCCTGCCTTCAGTCTCTTGAAGGCCAGTATAGAGTTCGCCCAGCTGGCTTCAGCAGACATCCAAAACTTTCACCAACAGCAAAAATGCCTCAAAAAGTTGAAGGCAGCACTCAGGAGATTGGAGAACAGCTTGTATTTCTGAATAGCGCTTTTGATCGGATGCCCGAACCTGATTATGGATCAGAACCCTGACGAGTTCAGGTCCAGAGGGTGAGGCCAAAAGGTTCCCTTTGTCGGGCCGATCTTCATATGCGATGATGTAGTGGATTGAGGATAAGGAGGATATTGCATGTCCCGGTTTTCAGGTCTTGGTCTATCGCATCGTTTTATCTTTCTCTGGTCGTCGCTCTCTTTTTTCACTCTTCTGCTTTCCTTGATACAGGTTGTGCAGGCTGCAGATGGATCCCGGGAAGGGGCCGACTTTAAACAGCCCCCCATATATCTCGATATCGGTGAGGTGCTCCCTCCTCATCTCATATCCGGCAGCAACTACAGGATAAAGAAGCAGGTCAGGAACGATGGGATCATAAATGTCTACCAGCTTGAGACCATCTATGGGAACTTCCAGGTAGAGACCACCCCTCTGCTCCTTGAGAGGATCAACGAGCTTCGCGCCCTTGAGAAGATGGAGGAGCTTGAGCGCACAGAGGTCTTCAAAAAGGCCTTGGTCAGCGGGGTAAAGGCCCCTTTGAAACTGGCTGGCCAGGCACTCCAGGCACCAATCGATACTGCTGCCAAGATAGCAGTGGGTACCGGGAACTTCCTGAGCAATGTGGGAAGATCCATCTTCAGCAGCGACCCCCATCAGGACAATGTGCTCAAGGTGGCAGTGGGCTATGATGTGGCCAAGCGTCAGTTCGCCTATGAATTCGGGATAAATCCCTATACGGATTTCGATCCTGTGGTGGAGCGGCTCGGGGAGATCTCCAGGGCTGCTGTTGCCGGCGGGATAGTTCCAAGGGCGGCCCTTCAGGCAGTGGGCGGGACCGCAGGGGCAGTGGTAGGCCTCACTGCGACGGCAAAGAGTATGAAACGACTTGTAAGGGACAATGCCCCTGCCGAGCTTGAGAAGATAAACAGGAAGAAACTCATGGATATGGGGGTCTCTGATGAGCTATGCGATGCCTTTTTGGGTAACTACAACTACGATCCTGAAACGGCCACGATCCTTGTTGGAGAGCTCTATTCCATGAAAGGGGTGAAAGGCAGGGAGTTCTTTATCGCTGCAGCCTCCTTGGCAGAGACCAGGACCAGGGCCTACATGTTCAGAATAATGGCGAGTATGATGGCCGCATACCACTATAATCATGCCCGAATCGGTGAGGTTGGCCTGGCTGCCGGAATCCCCTACGGCATAAATGGTCTCAATATGGCCGTATTGTTTCTGCCTCTTGATTATCTCTTCTGGACGGAGCTGGTGGCAGAGAAGTTCTCAGCCCTCGATCAGGAGTTGTCCAGAATAGAGGCCATCAAGGGCAAAGAGATCTGGCTGTCTGGAAAGATAGACAGACAGGCCTGGATGGAGTTTGCAAGGAGGGGCTGGCCCAAGGTGGCCCAGGAGTTCAATCCTGTTGTGATCCAAAGGCCCATGCCACCAGGGGCCGTTTCAGGGAAGTGAAGACGGGCCCTTGATCTCTCTTTCATTTATGCACGTCTTACGATGTCCAGGGACATCCATGCCCTGGCCAATTCAATAATTGGCCATCTTTTCCGATTCAATAACAAGGGTATGAAGTCTTGTTGGTTTCAGATCCAGCAGGAAGACAGGATCTGAGAGAAGTTCTTCGGCCTTCAGGGCAGTAAAAAATGAGGATTCATTTTCGAGGAGATCAA
>CAZNKD010000056.1:0-3680 GCA_964573615.1 uncultured Desulfobacterales bacterium
GTAACCCGGGCAAAATCCCAGGTGACCATCATGGGCAGTCGCAAGGCCCTCGAAGAGTGCCTGGGAAAGAGGATCCGGCGTGCCTCAGGGCTTTCAGCCCTTTTGTGGCCATAGGAGCAGCCCCGTTTTTTTCCGTGTCAGCCCCTGGACTTATCGTCTATCTTAAGGAAGTTGTAACATCATCCCTTTTCATGTTTCTTTTTTGTTAAATTTGCTAATTTTTTGGCGATCATCTTTTTCTAAGCGAATCTTCGTGATATTTTTTCAAATAGACTTATTTCTTTGAGTGTTCTAATCCGTCTTGATCGTCGCGAAGAAGCCTGAAAATACATTTCTACCTACTCATCTCCAGGGCCAGAGAACATTGTGCACATTGTCTATTTTGCACTATTCAAAGTGGTGCTCTTCCTAAAACCTGGGCCTGTCTGCACTGTTGACTGGCCCTCTTTAATAGGTTCCGAACCGTCAGGGCGGGATCTCAAGGTCTGGGGCATAATCCAGTCCCAATACGTCTATGATTTCGAAGACGATATAGAGAGCAGGGCATTTATAAAGGCCGGTGTCGGCCCCCTGGTTCGATCACAGGCAGGATCCGCTCTTGAAAGGGCCAAGGCTTGGGGCTCAGTGCCCATTTTCGCGATTTGTCAAAAGTATTCTGCACCTCATGTGAGTTTGTCCTGTATGATCAAGGCAGGCGCCAACCTGATGCACGGGTTTCTTGGAGAAGGGAGCAGGTCCTTTGGCATTTTCGATTCATCTTTACACCGGCTCGTCAGGAATAAGGATCAATAGGTCATGGACAAGGATAAGAAAGGCAAGATATTGGCGGACAATTTCGGGGGGCAGCTTTCGTTCAAGCTCGGCCTTATATTCATTTTGATGTCCTTTGCCATTATCCCCATAGTTGCGAATCTGAGCATAAATCTTCCAAAGGTTTTGTCCGTTCTGGAAGAGTCCCAGCGCGAGATAAGCCTCTTCAGTCTGAAGGAGAGCTACTATGCCCTGGATAGAAAGATCGTACAGCGTCAAGAATCCATCAGGCTGCTGACAGATGTCCCGGGAGTCAGGGACATCCTGAAGGGAAAGAGCCCTGTTTTCTCGAGACCAGCCCTTGAAAGAAGGCTCTTCGGCCTGATGAGGAACTGGTTTGAGAGCCAGCCCGATGTCAGGAGCGTGGCCCTATACGACCTTGAAGGCGCAGAACTGTTCAAACTCGAACGGCGTGATGGCCATGAGGCCCTGCTCCGGGTCCCTGATTCCCGTCTCTCTTCGGACAAGCAGATTGTCGAGGAGCTCGCCTGGATAACCAAGGAGGCAAAGAGTCCCTCTGTGGTAATAGTGCAGGACATCATAAAATTTCGCGATTATCTGCACAGCCACGAGCCGGTGATCCGTGTGGGGGCACCGGTAAAAGACCTGGATGGCCACCTCCTAGGTATGGGTGTTGTCACCATAGACATATCAAGCTTTCTTTCCTTGTCGAAATTCGATCTGCTGGCAACAGGTACCGGCCTTTTGATGGACTGGTCTGGGCCTCATAACATAGATCACGAACATCACGAGGGGGATCTCTTCAAGCTGTTTCCCGACATGAAAGAGGCGGTAAAAGCAGGCAGGCCAGTGGTTATAAAGGATATCCATGGCGTTGACGTGGCCTGGTTTCCAATACTCACCAACACCAGGAGTGATCAGAGCCTCTGGGTCGGAAGACCGGTGGATCTTTCCAAGGTCACTGAGGTGCGCTCCATGATCTTCAACCGGGTTGCCGTCACCTCTCTGGCGGCCTTGGCCCTGGTCCTCTTTCTGGTCGCCCGGTACTCCCGCGCCCTGGACCGTTATCGCCAGGAACTGGTCTCTGCCCTCAGGAAGGTGCTCTTGGGCCAGGGCCGTGTCGAGCTCGACTGGAAGAGGCCTCCTGAGATGGCCGAACTTGCCCGGAATCTCAATCAGCTCTTTGAAAAATTCATTGAAAATGATCAAAAGCGCCAGGAGGCACTGCGTGAGCTCTCCGATCTTACTGAGAAGATGCGCCTTATTCTGGACAACGCTGCCGAGGGCATAATAGAGGTCAACAGGGAAAATGAGATCACCTTCGTGAATCAGGCTGCATGCACCATCCTCGGCTTTACACGACAGGAGCTCATGGGCAACGACCTGCACTCTGTGATCCACTATATGAAGGAGGACCGCAGCCAGTTTCCAAGGGAGGACTGCCCCTTCTGCCGGGCCTGGGAGGAGGGACAATTTCATATCTTCAAGGAGGACACCTTCTGGACCAGAAACGGACGGCCCGTAAGCGTGGAATATGTGACCGCCCCTGTCAAAGACCATGATGGCAGGATAAAAGGGCTTGTAATGTGCCTGAGGGATGTGAGTGCCAAGAAAGAGGCCGAGGAAAAGGCCCGCATCTATCAGGAGCAGCTTCGTCAGGCCCAGAAGATGGAGGCCATCGGTACCCTGGCAGGCGGTGTTGCCCACGATTTCAACAACCTGCTGACGGCCATCAGGGGATATGGTGAGCTGCTCGAGATGAGCCTTGAGGGAAACGAGGATGCACTAAAGCAGCTCAAGAGCATACAGAAGGCGGCAGACAGGGCGGCCTCTCTCGTGCGGCAGCTTCTTGCCTTCAGCAGAAAACAGGTTGCAGAAAAGAGACCAGTGGATCTCAATCGGCTGGTGGAGGATCAGCAGCGGATGTTGAAGAGGCTCATCGGTGAGGATATCGAGCTTGAGATCAAACCCTGTGAGGAGAAGGCACTGGTCCATGCAGATCCAAACATGCTGGCCCAGGTCATCATGAACATGGTGGTAAATGCCAGGGATGCCCTCGATCAGGATGGCAGACGCAAGATCTCCATCCAGGTGGACAGAAAGATCCTGATGCCGGAAAAGAGTGCTGAAAATCCGGAGGGGCGCTCGGGCTATTTTGCCGTGCTCACCATCTCGGATACCGGCTGCGGCATGGATGATGAGATTCGGCAAAAAATTTTCGATCCCTTCTTCACCACCAAGGAGGTGGGCAAGGGCACAGGGCTCGGCCTTGCTGTGGCCTACGGCATAGTGGAGCAGCATGGCGGCTGGATCTACTGCCAGAGCAAGCCGGGAGAGGGTACGGTCTTCAAGGTGTTTTTGCCGGAATACGATCCATCTGCTGAAATGGAGCAGGACAAGGATCTCGATACCTCCTTGAGCCCTGGCAGGCCGGCCCAGATCGGCCGCGGGCGGACCGTGTTCGTATTGGAGGACGATCCCATGGTCCTTGAGATTTCAAGGGAGATGCTCGATGCCCTGGGATTTCAGGTCATTTCGGCTGCCACCATCGAAGAGGCCAGAAAGGTCCTGGAGCAGGAAGGAGAGCGGATTTCCCTGGTGCTCAGTGATGTCGTGCTTCCTGATGGAAATGGTGTCGAATTCGTGGAGGGCTTGATGGAGAGATTCCCAAGACTTCCCGTCCTGCTCGTGAGCGGATACGTGGATGAAAGGCTCCACATAGAGAAGATACGCGGAAGAGAGATCCCCTTCCTTTCAAAGCCCTTCACCGTAAAGGACCTTGAAGAGGCAGTCGCAAGACTTCTGCCCTCAAAGACCCTTTTGCGGGTGGTGTAGCAGGAAGATGCCGGCACAAGGCCCTATGCGGATTTCCTGATCCCCTCATTGTCTGTTTGCCTGGCTGTCCCTTA
>CAZNKD010000057.1:0-22262 GCA_964573615.1 uncultured Desulfobacterales bacterium
AATAATTGGCCATCTTTTCCGATTCAATAACAAGGGTATGAAGTCTTGTTGGTTTCAGATCCAGCAGGAAGACAGGATCTGAGAGAAGTTCTTCGGCCTTCAGGGCAGTAAAAAATGAGGATTCATTTTCGAGGAGATCAAATTGATGGACTTTAGAACAGGAGATCGATGTCTATGGTTGGAGACAGGCGGCCGGGGCTGCCTGCTGCCTGGTTGGATGCATCTTTTGGCAACAGTGCTTTTCATCATGGCTCTTGCCCTCCTCTATTCCCCTGCACTCCTTGAGGCCTCAACGGCCAAGGATGCCCATGAGACAGCAGGGGCTGGGGTGCAAGATGGCGTCAAACTCGATATCCATGGAAAGGTGGTCAACCCCCACGGTGTCGGGGTGCATGATGCCGAGATAGAGGTCCTTATAGGGGGGAGGCCCTATAAAGAGGCCGTGGCGGCCCATGCGGCCCATGGGGACTCCGGCGTCAGGACCGAGACCGACGGCACCTTTCAGGTAGTTCTGAATGTGAAGGCCGAGGATCTGGACAAGGGTATAGAGCTAAAGGTCTTCAAGGCCAGCTATGCAGAAACCTCCATCAAGGTCGATGCAAGCAAGATGGTCAAGGCCCCTGATGGCTGGATGGTACGAACGGACATCACCATAGATCGCCACCTGGGGCCAGCCTTCTGGATAGCCACGGTCATATTCCTGCTGGCCTATATACTCATCTCCTTCGAGCTACTTCACAGGACCCTGGCGGCCATGCTTGGGGCAGCCACCATGCTGGTCATCAGCTACACCATTGGGACCTTCAACCCCGAGTTCAGGATCCTGACCTATGAAAGCGCCATTCATGCCATGGACATGAACGTCATCTTCCTGCTCATGGGCATGATGATCATCGTTGGGATCCTGAAGCATACCGGCATCTTCCAGTGGTGTGCCTACAAGTGTTATCAGCTGGCCAAGGGCAAGATCGTGCTCCTGTCCATTATCCTCATGACATTTACTGCGGTATCATCCGCATTTCTGGACAATGTCACGACCATGCTCCTTCTGACCCCTGTGACCATAGAGATCGCCACATCTCTCGGGATCTCCCCCATCGCCCTTCTGATACCGGAGATCCTGGCCTCCAATGTCGGCGGGACCACCACCTTGATCGGAGATCCGCCGAACATCATGATCGGCTCCTATGCCGGACTGACATTCATGGATTTCGTGGTCAATCTGACCCCGGTCTGTATCGTCTCTATGCTCGTGCTCTTCTTCTACACCAAGCTGGCCTATGGAAGCGAGTTCAAGAAGGCGCATGTCACCGATATAGAGGCCTTCATCGAAAAGCTCCGCCAGGAGTATCAGATAACGGACAGCACCCTGCTCACGGTAGGTGGCATAATCATGGCCACTGTAATCGGCATGTTCCTCTGTCACGGGGTGCTCCACATGGAGGTCTCCATTGCCGCACTTTTTGGCGCAGCCCTGCTCTTCACCTACGGGCTCATCACCAAGAAGATCGATCTTCTGGAGATAGTGGAGAAGGATATCGAGTGGACCACACTGCTCTTTTTCATGTTCCTCTTCATCCTGGTGGGAGCAGTGGAAGAGGTGGGGCTCCTGGACATTGTGGCAGACTGGGTGCTCCATCTGTCGCATGAGAGCCTGGTGCCGGCCATCTGCCTGATCCTTTGGGTGGCCGCCATCCTGAGTGCCTTTGTGGACAACATCCCATTTACCGCCACCATGCTTCCCATAGTGGCATATCTCACATCGGTGATCCCAGGGGCCGACTCGGGTGTGCTCTGGTGGGCCCTGGCCTTTGGGGCATGCTTTGGCGGAAACGGCACCATGATCGGTGCAAGCGCCAATGTGGTGACATTGGGTATAGCCGAGTCTGCCGGCCACCCCATCAAGTTTCTCGGCTTCATGAAGGTGGCATTTCCATATATGATTATCTCAGTGGCCCTGGCCAATGTATGGCTGCTGGTCATGTATTAATCCCTGGCAGCACCTTACAAGGAGAGAAAAATGGTCAAGAAAATAGATCCTCTCACCAAGTTCCTGATCCCTATCGGAGGCAAGCACACATATCAGTCAGCCTGCAAACTGGCTGGCTTCATGGCCTCGCTCCTGCCAAAGAGGCTGGAGTCGGTGGCCGTGGTCCATGTGATTGAAGGCTCCTATCTCAGCACCCATATGGAGAACGTGGATGTCCGTGTTCGCCATATCGTTGAGAGCGAATCCTTCAAGAAACTGAAGCAGCAGCACATAGACAAGGATATAAGGCCTATCCTGGATGAGGCGGTATCCATCATCCATTCCATGGCCCCGGGTATTCGGGTGGAAGAGCGTATCCTGGAGGGCAGCCCTGCCAAAGAGATCGTGGACCTCGTTAAGAAAGAGGGGTTCTCAACGATATTCATCCAGCGGCGTACACTCGATCCAGCCCTCGCTGGGCCTATCCTTGGAAGCGTATCTTCCGGCATAATCCATGCCAGGATCCCTGTGTCCATCTATGTGCCGGGTACAGCCATTGATGAAAGCGGAAGCTTCAAGCTGGAGCGCTGCATCATTCCCGTAGATGGTTCGGATGGCTCCAAGGCTGCCATACGCGAGGCCGCCGATCTCATAAACGGAGTGGACAATGGGGCCATGTGTGAAGTCTATCTGCTTTATGTCCTGAATCTTGCCGATCTTCCAGACGAGTTCGATACCACCTGGCTCAAGCAGGAGGGAGGCAGGATCCTGGAGGATGCCGAGAAGTATCTAAAGGAGCATCTGTCGCGAACGATCAAGATCGAACAGGTAAAGGGCTACGGACATCCTGCAGAGGTCATCATGAACGAGGCCGATGAGAGGGGTGCCGACATCATCTTCATCGGAAGGCGCGGAAAGAACGCCCTGGAGGAGATCATTGTAGGAAGCGTGGGCAGGGAGCTTTTGAGCAGGGTCTTGAGACCCACCCTGGCAATCATCAACGAATAACCAAAAGGCTCAAAAAAGGGGGCAGTAAGGCCATCTCATGGCTGCTTGGCGACTGCCTCCTTGCTTTTGATGATCTCGAAATATTTCCTTATGGCCATCTTGGCAAGCTTTGCCGCCTTGAAGCCGAGCACCTCGTGGTGAACCACCAGTGCCGAAACCACCAGGGTTCGGCTGCCCAGCTTCTGTCTGGCAAATCCACAGAACCAGTCATACCTGTACTCATTGTCCGGGCTATCGATAGTGCCGGTCTTTCCGCCAATCTCCAGGTCCTTCAGGATCCTGTCCCGCCTCCAGCCGTAAAAGGCGCGTCGTGCAGTCCCATTGGTGATGGTGCGTTTCATCATCTCTTGTAGCCCCTTGGCGGTAGTGGAACTTACGGGTTTCAGAAAGGGGCCGAAACTGCTCTGGTAGAGTATCCCGTCCTTTTCATTGCTTATCTTGTCTATGAAGCTCGGCCTCATCATGACCCCGTCGTTTACCACAGCCGCCATCATGAGTGCACCATGCAGCACGCTTATTCGGGTCCTTTTGTTGAAACCGCTTGCCACCTCCGCCCAGTTGTATGGATCGTCATCGATCTCGATGACACTCCTTTCCACATGCCACTCGAAGGGTATGTCGCGGTCCCATCCAAATCTGGCAGCCAGCTCCAGGAGGCCGCGGCGCTTGAGGCAGTTGACCCCGATCTTTCCGAAGACCGGGTTTATCGACTCGGCAAATGCCTCTTCCAGGGTGACCGTCTGGGTCCAGCGGTTACGTTTATCCTTTAGTTGGCTCTTGTAGAGGGTGTGTTTCCGGCCGTTGTAGCAAAAGGAGGCCCCTGGCCGAAAGCCGCACTTTTCCATGGCACCGGCTGCAGTGACGATCTTGAATATGCTGGCAGCAGGCACCACCAGCTCTGTGGTAAGTCTGAGCCCTCGCCCCTCCTTGTCGGATTCGGCCATTGCCAGCACCCGGCCGCTCAGGGGATCGAGACAGCAGATCACCACCAACGGAGAGACGTTGCCATCCACCTTTTTCAGCAGATAGGCCTGGAGTTCCGGGATTATGCTTGTCTCTATCTGGAGGCTTCCGCGCCCTGATGGGTCTTCCCGTAGGATCACGGGCTGGACGAGATCCGAAGGGGTTATGGTCTCGAAAAGGGGCTGACCCGGGCTCATGCCGGGAAGCCCTCCTGCCATGGCCCTGTCTGTAAGACAGGGAAGGATCAGCAGGAGCTGAAGCCCCATGATCAAAGTAGCCCTTAACGGAATCATCAATATCTTTATGACGGCAATAAGCTGTTTCATTCCTGTTTTTTTCTGTGACCTGGCCGCCCATTATAAACCAACAGGCTCTACTTTAAAGGAGGGGGATTGGGATGGCGTAAGAGGGCGTAGAGCTTTGGCAGCTACCGGATTTGCCGTGCTGCCCTATTGCTCTCTTTTCTTCTCCATGATTATGGAATCTATGAGTCTTTTCAGCTGGTCCAGGCGATAGGGCTTGGGCAGAGAGAATCGGAATCCTAGCTCCTCCGGGCGTTTCATTACCATTTCGTCGCTATAGCCGGTGGATACGATGAGCACCGCATGCGGGTCCATTGCCAGTAGCCTTTTTGCGGTTTCAACCCCCCCCATGCCTCCTGCTATGGTAAGATCAAGCACGACTGCATCGAAGGGACGCCCCTGTTCCAGGGCCTGTTTGTAGAGTTCTATGGCCTCTTCACCCCGGTGCGCAGTCTCTACCTGATATCCCGCTGCCCCAAGACCCTCTGAGGCGAGCTCGACGATCGCAGGCTCATCGTCCATTATCAGCACCCTGCCTGACACATCCGGATGGTCGCTTTCCTCATGTCTATCATGGTCCCCGTTGTCCCCGTTGGTGTGTGCCACATCTCCGAGATCGGCATCCTCGGGTTGAGCGGCGGAAGAGGTGGCCTCCTGGTCGGCAGATGGCAGTACAGCGGGCAGGAAGATGGTGAAACAGCTGCCTTTTCCAGGCGTTGAGCTTGCCAGAATCGTCCCCCCATGTCTGGTGGCAATGGAGAGACAGACCGAGAGACCAAGGCCGCTTCCGCCCTCCTTTGTCGTGAAGTAGGGATCGAAGATCTTGTCCATCAGCTCCTCATCGATCCCGGGACCAGAGTCCTCAATCTCGATCTTCACATATTTGCCAGGCGAGAGTCCTGCCACCCTGCCAGAGTCGGCCTCTTCATGTGACAATTCCACGTTTCTGGCCCGAACGGTCAGGGTACCATTGCCTTTCATGGCCTGAACGGCATTTATGACCAGGTTCTGGATCATCTGGCTCACCTGGCCGGGGTCCACGTTCATTAGCCAGAGATCTTCAGGAAAATCGAACGTGCATGACACGGCCTTGCCTGTCAAAACGAATTCCGCGGTCTCTTTGATCAGCTCGGGAATGGATGTTGCCTTTCTTACAGGCTCACCTCCCTTGGCAAAGGTGAGGAGCTGCTGGGTCAGGCGTTGCGCCCTGTGGCAGGCCTTTTCAGCCGCCTCTATCCTGGCAGCTGCAGGATGGCCTTCTTCCAGCTGGTGATGCACCAGGTTTATATTGCCCAGGATGGCAGTGAGAAGATTGTTGAAGTCGTGGGCAATTCCTCCTGCTGCAAGCCCCAGGTTTTGAAGCTTTTCAAGTTTGGACTGCTCGCTCTGGCGTTTGATCTCCTCTGTGCGGTCCTTGAACAGCAGGACCAGGCCTTCTGTTGTGAGTCCTGCATCTCTTTGCCCGTCCCGTCTTTCTTCAGGCATCTCTCCAAGCACCGGGGAGGCCACCACCTGGATCTTCCTGATTTCATCCTCAACCTTTATATCTATTAGCCTCCTGAGCCGCCAGCTCTTTCTCGCACTGGATGCCGTGTTGATCAGTTCCATGATCTCCTTCAGGTCTTCGGGAGAGATGTTTTCAGGGACGATATCGGTGCCGAACCTGGCTGTTTCAAGCGTATTATATGCAGAGATATGATGGGATAGGCTCAGGATGGTATCAGCCGCCCTGTTTTTGAATATGATTTGCTGGTTTTTGCTGAGGGCCAGGACACCATCATCGATACTGTCAAGGATTGTGGCGAGCCGGTGCCTCTCCTGGGCCAGGAGCAGTTCCGCCTTCTTTGCCCTGGTGATATCCACATTGCTCCCCCTGACCCCAAGGTAGTTGCCATTGTTATCTGTGATCTTCCGACAGACGTGTCGGATCCATCTGATTCTGCCATTGCGTGTGAGGATCCTGAATTCCAGAGGTTCATGCGGGATCTCGCCAAGAGATCCCTCCAGATGACTGGCAAAGAGTGGCCGATCCTCTGGCAGGATGATCTCTGTCATGAGTGCCGGATGATCGATGAACTCCTCTGGTCTGTAGCCTGTTATCTCCTGGCATGCACTTGATACATAGAGAAACTTGCCATCTTTGTCCATCCAGTATGCCCAGTCGGTCCCAAACTCCGTAACTATGCTCAGGAGCTCTTCGCGCACCTTGATCTTTTGGGTGGCGGTAAATACACGCCGCAACAGGTATTCAATTCTGTCTATGATGAGTTTGAGCTCATAGGTGCCGGCGGCCAGATCTTCGGGGAATTTCGCAGGACGTTCAAGGGGGGCCGCCTGTTCCAGTCGTTTGGCCACTGCCCGTACAGGCCTTGAAAGGTGACGGATTATGGTCAGATTGAATAGGAGCAGCATGGCCACGAAGACAAGGATCATGGCCGACAGAATTGGAAGCAGGTGCTGGATTGCGCTTGCGATCAGGGCCGTTTTGGAGATGGAGGCATAGAAGGTCCATCCCTTGGGCAGGTCCAGCTCCTTCATGCTGCACCAGTAGGAGGCGCCTCCATATCGATAGTGATAGAGTCCGTATCTGTCAGGTCCGTTCCAGTCTTGGAATTCTACCTTCAGGTTTTTGCGGCTGGTTATGTACTCTTCGTTGGGATGATAGACGACTGTACCCCTGTCGCTCAGGACGAAGATCTCCACGTCCTCAATCTTTGGAGTGGTGCTCTTGATGATGGGAACCAGATTTTTAATATCCCTTTCCACCAGGAGTATCATGGAGCCTGGCAGGTAGTATTTGAACAGGACTACCGGATCCTTGGAAAAAAAAGATTGCTGTATAGGGCTCACTTGGGACTCTGAGGAGAGGAACTTGAGGCCTGACAGGTCGAGCCCAATCAACTGATCCTCGAAATGTGGGGAAGTACCCACGACCCGGAGTTGCTTATCCAGGACCAGAAAATGGTCTCCCTTATCCAGAATGGGGATCTTGTTTTGGATGTAGCCGACGATTTCCGCCTGGTTGCGTCCATGACATTCATCCACCACTCTGGAGATGAGATGGTGCTGCTTGAAGAGATAGAACCTTATGAGCTTGGCACATGAATTTACTGTATGGCTCAGGTCGTCGCTGACCTGCCTGGAGAATGACAGTACATGGATGGCTATGATTATAGCGGACATCGTCAAGACGGCTCCGATACTGCACAGTATGAGTAGCCGTCTCAATCTGGTTGCAAGAGGGAGATATTTTTTGGAATTTTCTTCAGTTTTTGTCAAAGGAGTCTCTCACCCAGCGTGAACTGTCCATTTTCTACCTTGATCTCATAGACCGGTCTCAGGATGTCACCAAATCTGTCGAACTTGAGCCTGCCCAGTATGGAGCTGAATCCTTGACCCAGAAGCTCTTTTTTGATGCAATCAGGGTCTTCCGGGTCCCTGCATGAGGCCATTGCCTGAGCCAATATATGGATGGCCTCATAGGCGCGAGCGCTTTTGGAAGTGGCATTGCGGTTAAATTCCTTTTTGAGGGCCTTTTCAAACTGTTTATAGCCAGGGTTTTCATACCTAGGTTTTATGAATGAAACCAGAGACATTCCTTCTACGCTGTCAGCACCAAAGATGAACAGGTTGGGCCCCTGTGCCCATACCGTGGCATATAGCCTGCCATGAAAGCCTGCTATTCTCACCTTCTGGGCTGCGATCCCTGTACTTCTTACCTCATTGACAAGGATGATCCCTTCCGGATCGCCTTCCAGCAGCTTCGCCACCAATTCGTTCCAAGGCGCTCTTTTTTTGAAGTTGTAGCGTACCGCATTCACCTGACCCTTGAAGTTTTTTCTTACCTCCTGAAGCGTCTCTTCCGTAAAGCTTGGATTTGCCATGTCCAGAAGCATGGCCAAGCGTTTTATTCCGTGTTTTGCAAGAAGTTTGCCAAGGGCTCGTCCATAAGTTGCCACATCCACGCTGGTCCTGAAGAAGTAGTCGTCTTTTCCAGTCAGCTTGTTGGTGGCCGTGTATGCCGTGAAGAGTATCCTCTTGTTGTCCATGACCAAGGGATAGGCCAGGAGGGTGTTCTGGGAGTAGCTGTGGCCGAAGATTACAGGGCATCCCTCATCTATCAGCTCCCTGTCCGCCTTGAGGATGCCCTCCGGGGTGTTGCAATCGTCCTTGACGATAAGTTGCAGGGGACGCCCCTTTATCCCGCCTGTCTTGTTGATATGCCTGACGGCCAACAGCGCCCCGTCCCTGATGTCATCGGAGGGCATGCCGGCCATGCCGCTGAAATTCATGCTGAGGCCGATCTTTATGGGCCTGTCGTTCTTGGTACATCCCGGACACATGGCAATAAGGATCGCTGCGATCAGAAGTATGGGAAGACTCTTTGCCGCCAGCCGTGCGGGATGAAAGGTGCGGAAGGGTGGATGAAAGAGGGCGGCCCTTTTACTGCTCTTCCGGTTCGATCTGCACTTTCTGTCAAAATCCATTGCTATGCTGATGCTGTCTGAAATCTTGATCTGGGTCTGAGAGAAGAGGCTCCAGGTCAAGATGTCCACAAATATTTGCCAAGAGGCAAAGCTTTAAGACTATATCGGTCAGTTTTGCACTATTTCTAAAGATCGTAAAGGGTTTCGTCCCTGGAAGGGGGCAGATACTTCCTCTTGAACCGTTTGACTGCCTTTTTGCTGCCCAGATTCTTGAAGATATCCTCGTCGTCGAAGACCTCTCCCATCTCCTCTTCTATCTTCTCCGGGTCTTCCCCGGCCTCCAGGCGCTTGATCGCCTCCTCCATCTCGCCGCCGATCTCCAGGCCTGTTGCATCGAAGAGCTTCTTCATGAGCTGGGCGGCCTGCCTTGGGTCGTTTTCATCCATCTTCTCCGCCTCTGCGGCCAGTGACATCATGGCCCGTTCCAGGCGGCTTTCATCTATGTCGGGAAAGTCTGGCTCATCCGACTCCTGCCGGTTCTTGGAGATTGCGAATATGGATGGGATCCGCTCCAGCTCAGGCCGGTTGCACCTTGGACAGGCCGGGCGTTTTTCCGTGTTGATCCTGCGGGAGAAGAAGCTGAATATGGTGTGGCAGTCTTCGCAGTAGAATTCGTATATGGGCATGGGTCAACCTCCTGGAAAATAGTGGAAAGGTATTCTTGGACCGGTTGCAGTCTCTATAGATGTTAAGCAGACGGCATCAAGTTTCAAGCAGGCAGGCCCAGTAAGTGTCGGCCCCTTGGGTTTTGGACAAAAAAAGCGCAGAGCCGATGTTTGGGATCTGCTCTGCGCCCTTCAATTAGGTTATTGATCTTAATGGATTGTCGATCGGCCCTTGGCCAGGGATCAGAACTGCCCCTTCACCTTCTTGTATCCAGAAGGCACCTGGAATTCACTCCTTGGAAGATCCATCTCCTTGGCAGAGACCAGCTGATAGAGCGATGTGCTGCTCGTTCCCATGATCTTGAAGGTCTGGATGCGTTTTACCTCTTCACCCTTTTTCTTCATGAGCTCCACCTCGGCCTCGATGATCTTTCCGAGTCCGCCAGACATGTCCTGGCCTATGCCCCTGAAGGCCTCCTGGAACTTCTTGAGCCGGCTTGAATCGACCTCCTTGCTCACCAGCCGTCCAAGCTCTGGTGATATCCATACCTCGCTCCTGAGGTCCTTGAATGTTATCAGGTACTTGTCAGCCTTGAAGCCGGCGATTATTTCGCTCTGGCCGGTCTCGGTCACCACTGCCTTGCCCGGTGTAGCGCCAAGCATGCTCTTGAACTGCGCCTGCATGGCAGGAGGCATGTCCTTGAGCGCTTGGGAGAGGCTGGCCGCCCCCTTCTTCATGGAGGCGATTATCTCGTCGAATGTCTTGGTATAGTAGGTCCTTTGGGCGTCATCTATGAAATAGATGATATCCTTGTTGCAGTCGGTGATGGTGTAGAGCGGCTCCCGCTTTCCGTTTTCATAGGAGATCGTCTTGATGAAGTTGTCCTGGTAGTAATGGATCTCCTTTAGGACGGGCCCCTGGCCAGATAGGTCCTTCATCTCGAACTCGAGCTTGAGACCTGCTGTTGCAGCCTGGGCCATGAACAGCACCAGCATGAAGAGTGCGGCACTGAACGCCCCCAGATGTTTGATCAACCCTGTCCTGAGCTCTCTTTTCATGGCACTACTCCTCCATCAGTTTTTTGATCTTGTCGTAATCGACCAGATTGGCGAACTGAAATAGCACATCCTTGGAGGCCAGGCCGGAGCCCTCCACCGTTACCACGGCCTTGCTGCCTATGATCACGGAGAGCTGGCCCGACTTGGTATCCGGATGCCACTCCTCGATGGCCTTGTTGCCCTTGATCCTCACCATGCGGTTGCCGGCCCCCATGAACATGGGATTGGAGGCCATCATCAGGAGGCTGCTCACAGTGGGGGACTCGCCCATCACGGTAATGGTGACACTCGCCCCCTGTCCGTTGGTGTAGTTCCTGGAGATCATGACCCCGCCACCCATGATGGCCCCGGGCACCTTGTTGGTCTCAATCTCTCCTGCCTGCCAGCCTGCCGGGGCTTCCGGCAACACTGTCTGATAGCCGCTTGCCTGCTTGTCCTGGATGGCACTTATGGCGAACTGGAGTTCGGATATGGCCTCTGAGTATTTGCCCTGGTCGTACAGCTCCTGAGCCCTTTTGAGGCACTCCTTCACCTCGTCCTGCCCTGTCTGGGCAAGTGAGCTCCCGGCAGAGGTGAACAGCAGCATCAGCGATGTGACGGTCAGGGTAATCAGCCATTTTCTTCTCATGTCTAAATCCTCCTTTTGCAGATAGGTCTTTTTCGTGTCGGTCCAGTCGCCAGAGAGCCTCTTTGGGTGAAACCCTCCCAACCGGCATAAACCAGGCTATTTGTCCTTTAAAATGAAGGGAAAACTGCTATAGTAAAAGTTTTCTGGAATTTCAAAATATATTGGAATGCATATTTTCAACCATGGATTATAAAACGAAAACAGATTTGGTTGCAAATACTTATGCAAGGTTTCCCGTTACCATCGTCAGCGGTCGAGGGGCACGGGTAACGGACAGCACCGGCAAGGTATATCTGGATCTCACCTCTGGCATAGCCGTATGCAATCTCGGCCACTGCCATCCGGATGTGGTGGCCGCCGTGAGGGCACAGGCTGACAGGCTCTTTCATATCTCAAACCTCTACTGGACAGAGCCCCAGCTCGATGTGGCCAGGCTCCTGGTGGAAAACTCCTGTCTGGATCAGGTCTTTTTCTGCAATTCCGGGGCCGAATCCGTAGAGGCGGCAATAAAGCTTGCAAGAAAATTCGGCCACGACACAAAGGGCCCCGACTGCTTCGAGATCGTCTGCCTGAAGGGTTCCTTTCATGGCCGTACCTTAGCAGCCATAAGCGCTACGGGGCAGCCTGTATATCAGCGGGGCTTCGAGCCGCTGCCTGCAGGATTTACTCATGTGCCCCCAAACGACATAGAGGCCCTGCGCATGGCAGTCACCCGCCGTACCTGTGCCATCCTCATGGAGCCGATTCTGGGCGAGGGAGGGGTACGGCCCCTATCGGATGATTTCTTGCTGGAGGCCAGGCGGCTCTGTGACGAAAGGGGGCTTCTTCTGATGTTCGATGAGGTGCAGGTCGGCATGGGGCGCACAGGCACCCTCTTTGCCTATGAGCAGACCCCTGTTGAGCCCGATGTGGTCTGTCTTGCAAAGGGGCTTGGAAACGGCCTGCCGATAGGGGCCATGCTTGCAAGAAGAGGCGCCATGGAGCATCTGACCCCAGGCACCCATGCCTCCACCTTTGGTGGAAATCCCGTGGCATGCGCTGGTGCAAAGGCCGTCTTGGAAAATCTGCTCCAAACCGACATCCTGGATCGTGTAAGGAGGATGGGGGAGCATGTGGCCAGTGAGCTCCGCACAAGGGCGGAACTCTATCCTGGCCTGATAGCGGATGTGCGTGGACGCGGACTCATCCAGGCCATAGAGTTCAAAAGGCCCTTGCCAGGGCTTGCCAACTGGCTGCTGGATCACGGGGTGCTGGTGATAGTGGCAGGGGGGAAGATTTTGAGACTGCTGCCGCCTTTTGTGGTGGAACAGGCCGATATCGATGAATTTTTCACTCTGCTGGATCAATATCTGCAACAGGCGGCCAAGCAGTAAAAAGTAAAAGCAGTGGATTATGGGCTACATTCCATAGCTTGACCCATAAGAGATAGGATGCAAGAGAGGATACAATATGTCTGAGTCACAAAAAGGGGCCCCAAGGCACTATCTGCAGGTGTGGGACCTCCAGAGAGGGGATCTTTCAAGGCTGATAAAGAGGGCCATAAGGCTAAAGGAGATGGAGAGGCAGGGCCAGAGCCACCGGCCACTTACAGGAAAGGTGCTCGGGATGCTCTTTGAAAAGCCCTCCACGAGGACGCGTATCTCGTTCGAGGCAGCCATGTTCAAGCTCGGCGGGGCGGTCTCTTTCATGGCCTCGAGGGATCTCCAGCTTAGGCGGGGAGAGCCGCTTAAAGACACGGCCAGGGTGCTGGCACGCTATCTCGACTGTCTGGTGGTTCGGACATTCGGCCAGGATGTGGTGGAAGAGCTTGCCAGATGGTCGGACATCCCTGTCATAAATGGCCTCACCGATCAGCACCACCCGTGCCAGATACTCTCGGACGTGATGACCGTGATCGAGAACAAGGGGGAGGATCTGTCGAGGCTGAAGATCGCATGGGTGGGCGATGGAAACAACATGGCCCAGAGCTGGATCCAGGCAGCCAGCCGTCTTGGCTTCACCCTATATCTCGCCTGCCCCGAGGGTTATGACCCGGATCCTGCCCTGATGGAGGCGGCCCGGAAGGAGGCCGACCATCCCATAGAGCTCGTGCGCGATCCTGTAGAGGCGGTGAAGGATGCAGACGTGATCAATACCGATGTCTGGGCAAGCATGGGCCAGGAGAAGGAGGCGGAGGACAGAAGAGCCGTGTTCATGCCCTATCAGGTGAACAGTGAGCTCGTGGCTGCTGCAAGGCCGGATGCCATAGTGCTCCACTGCCTGCCTGCCCATAGGGACGAGGAGATAACGGACGAGGTCCTCGAGGGGCCGCACTCCGTGGCCTGGGATCAGGCCGAGAACAAGATGCATATCCACAAGGCGATTCTGGAGTGGGCGATGGAGATGGATCTCTATTGATCGAAGCTCACAGGCCGGTTAAGAGCATTGGATGTGAGCTGGTTGAAAAGGGATTTCGTTTGCCTTGCGATTCATGGATCATGCAAGGATTTCGATTAAATAGGAAAAGGAAAGGTTGGCAAAGAGCGTACGAAAATGGACAGAGACAGTGTTGACAAGATAGTGCTCGCCTACTCCGGCGGGCTTGATACCTCCGTGATACTCAAGTGGCTCCAGGTCACCTACGGCTGTCCTGTGGTGGCCTATGCCGCAGACATCGGACAGGAAGAGGACTGGGATGCAGTAAGGCGCAAGGCCGAGGAGACCGGGGCCAGCGCGGTCTACATCCAGGACCTGAAGGAGGAGTTTGCCAGGGACTATATCTTCCCCATGCTCAGGGCCAATGCCATCTATGAGGGCGTATATCTCCTGGGCACCTCCATAGCCCGGCCCCTCATCGCCAAGGAGCAGATCAGGATTGCAGAGAAAGAGGGGGCCGATGCCGTAAGCCACGGGGCAACGGGCAAGGGAAACGATCAGGTCCGCTTCGAGCTCACCTATATGGCACTCAAGCCCGATGTGAAGATCATCGCCCCCTGGCGTCAGTGGGATCTGAACTCCAGAAACAAGCTCATCGACTTTGCCGAAAGGCACGGAATCCCTGTACCTGTTACCAAGAAACGCCCCTATTCCATGGATGCAAACATGCTCCACATCAGCTATGAGGGGGGCATACTTGAAGATCCCTGGGCCGAACCGCCGGAAGACATGTTCACCTGGACCAAGAGCCCTGAGCAGGCGCCGGACAGGCCCACCTACATCGAGATCACATTCGAACATGGCGATCCCGTGGCCCTGGATGGCAACCCCATGAGCCCTGCGGAAATCCTTTCCGCCCTGAACGAGATCGGTGCGGAAAACGGTGTCGGCCGTGTGGATCTGGTGGAGAACAGATTCGTTGGCATGAAGTCCCGAGGGGTGTACGAGACCCCAGGCGGCACCATCATACGCACTGCCCACATGGCCCTCGAGTCCATCACCCTGGATCGTGAGGTGATGCACATAAGAGACGGGCTCATACCCAAGTACTCCGAGCTCATCTATTACGGTTTCTGGTTCGCCCCTGAGCGCGAGATGCTCCAGACCATGATGGACGAGATACAGAAGAACGTCTCGGGCACGGTGCGCCTGAAGATATACAAGGGCAACTGCACCGTCGTGGGCAGAAAGTCGCCCAATTCGCTTTATCGAATGGATTTTGCCACCTTTGAGGAGGATGATGTCTACTCCCAGAAGGATGCAGAGGGCTTCATAAGGCTCCAGGGCCTGAGGCTCAGGATAAGGTCCATGATCGAGCAGGAGAGATGAGTGTCACGCCGACACAACGATTTTGAGTAGAGGCTTGAAGGCCATGGCCAGGAAGAAGAGGGATGAAAGACGCCAGAATCTAAGGGTTCCCTTTGTAACTGAGGTCAATATCACCGCACTGGATGGCTCTGGAAGGGTCTCCACGGAGATGAGCAAGGACATCTCCATGAAGGGCATCTACTGTTTTACTGAAAATCCACTGCCACAGGGGACCAGATGCCTCATCGAGATCGTGCTCACCGGCACCAGTACAGAGCTCAAGATCAGGATCGAGGGCCATGTCGTCCGTACAGAGCCTGGCGGGATGGCCCTCTTTTTCGACGCCCTCGATCTCGATGCCTTCATTCATCTGAAAAACGTCTTATATTACAATTCAGGAGACCCGGAGCGGATCGACAGGGAGACAGGCCTGATCTAGGCTCAAGGCCCTGGGGCATCCTGCTTGGTAGGGCATGCCGCAGCCATGTCTGCACCCGCTTGCTGCACACAAAAGGGGGCTTTGTCCTTGTGTCGGCTCCGGATGTTTTGACCATTTTCACCAAAATAGAGAAGAGAGAGTAAATTTGATGAGCAGAAGACAGATCTATTATTATGGAAACATGTCGCCCTTTGTGGTGATCCTTTTGGGCATACTCACCCTGGCGGCCTTTTTTATCACCCTGCCCATATTCCTTGCCGCCCTTGCGGTATTCGCCTGTGTAGCCGGCTACTACATGTGGCAGTTCAACAGGGCCCTGAAGCGTGCGGAGAAAGAGCTGCTGGAGCAGCAGGAGAGGGCAGCGGCGGCCAGGGCCAAGGAGGCGGAGGGCCGGGTGATCGTGGAGGAGCGGCACGTCATCATAGATGTCACGCCTGATCACGAAGGCCAGGGGCCTGGCCCAGGGGGGCAGGGGCGCTGATGGAATCCAGAAGGCCTGCGGCCATGCTCATGGATGTGGAGCTGGCCGCTGCCTCGCTGTCGGATAACCGTAGCCATGAAAGGCGCCTCAGGGAGGCGCTGATGGAGGCGGCCGGAGATCTGGCATCCCGCTGGGGAAGCGGCCGCATCGGCCTTCCCCTGGAAACGGCAAGGGCGCTTTCAGGTGTCATGGGAGCGGCCGCATCTTCACAGGAGGGCGCAGCAGGCGTGCTGGGCCTTAGCGCCTGTCTGTGCCGATCTCCCGAAGGGTTGTCCATTTCACAGGTCTATCCAAGGGGAGAGTCGAGGGCACCCTACGGCCTTGGCGTCGATCTTGGGAGCACTTCTGTTGTCTTCCATCTGGTCGATCTGGCCAAGGGCAGTGTGGCAGAGACCATCTCCAGGCACAATCCCCAGGCGGTTCATGGCGAAGACATCCTGGAGCGCATCCTCTTTGCCGGCAGGGCCGATGGGCTGAAGAGGCTTCAGTCCGAGATCATTGGCCTTTTCAATGACTCCATAAGGCAGTTGAGCAAAAGGGCAGGGATCTCGGCGGCCGATATCCACTACTGTTCTGTTGCAGGAAACACCACCATGTGCCACTTCTTCCTGGCCCTTGATCCATCCAACATCTGCCGGGAGCCATACATCCCGGTAGTCAACAGGTTCGATCTCATACGCCCGGGGGAGATCGGACTCGAGATGAATCCCAATGGCTGGATCTATCTCTTTCCCAATATAGGCAGCTATTTTGGTGGTGATCTCGTGGCCGGGATCATCGCCTCTGGAATGCATGAATCAGATGAGGTCTCCATGCTCGTGGACGTGGGCACCAATGCGGAGGTCATCCTGGGCAACAAGGACTGGCTGGTGGCCTGTGCCGGGGCGGCAGGGCCTGCCCTCGAGGGGGGAATCCTCACATGTGGCATGAGGGCACAGCCTGGGGCCATAGAACGGGTAAGGATCGACCCCAGGACCCTTGAGGTCCGCTATGAGACCATAGGGAACGAGGCCCCAAAGGGGCTTTGCGGCTCAGGCATAATAGACCTCATGGCAGCCCTTTTCGAGGCAGGGCTCGTGGACTCCACGGGCAAGCTCCTTACGGAGCGTGCCCCAGAGCGGATGAGGGAGCTGGACGGGGTCTGGGCCTTCGTGGTGGCAGACGAGAGCGAGACAGCCGATGGAAGGCCGGTCTTCATAACCCAGAGCGATATCAAGAATCTCATCCGTTCGAAGGGGGCCATGTACACCATCTTGAATGTTGTGATCCAGAGTGTGGGTATAGAGTTTGCGGACATCCAGAACTTCTATGTGGCAGGTGCCTTTGGAAACTACATCGACCCTGAGCGGGCCATTACGATAGGGATGTTGCCGGATATCCCCCTCGACAGGTTCAAGGGGCTTGGAAATGCCGCAGGACAAGGGGCCGTCAAGGTCCTTCTGGATGCCTCACTGATGGATGAGGCAGAGAGGATCTGTGACCAGATCACCTATCTGGAGATGAACGTGAGGGGTGATTTCATGAGTCAGCTTACAGGGGCCCTCTTTCTGCCCCATACCGACCTGTCCAGGTTTCCATCCGTGGCCCGGAGGCTGAATCTCAAATGAGACAGGCCCAGTGCCCCGGCCCTTCATGGCTCTGGGCAATGGGCCCTGATAACTTCTCGATATATCGAAGATACTCTTTCGAGCCTGCCGCCCTTAGAAGCCTATGACCTTCTGGAGCAGGCTTGAGGCAATGTTGTTGCCCTTTTGCTTGCAGTAGTCCATGATGACATTTCCGAACTTTCCTATCATCTCCTTTTCAAGGCCAAGCTCCTGAAAGCTCTGGGCCAGTTCCGCCTTTGAGCCAAGCTCCGGGGAGACCTGCTTGGCCATGGAGGTCAGCGAGCCAAGGCCCATGCCCTTCTGCTCGGGTGCCTCAACCTTGGGGGCTGCTGCCATGAGCTTGTCTGCCTCCGGTATTGTGGAGGCAAGCTGCTGGAACTCGTTTGGCTTGAGGCTCTCCTCGGCGCTTTTCAGGATGGCACCGGTTCCCCCTGCGGCCTGCTGCTGGGTAACGCCAAGCTGGCTCATGAGCAGGTTTACGAGCTCGTTTGCCTGGGCCATACCTGTGAATAGAAGAAGTGCCGAAAGGACGATCACTGCACTGGTAAGGGTCTTTTTCATCTCTTTACATCTCCTTTCAAAACTAAAATGATCTGAAATATCTTTCTTTCTGAAAATAGAGCATACTAATTTTGATGGAGATGTCCACAACTTTTGCCTGATCTGATGGATCGGACGTGACAGGTGTGACAGGCGGAGTGTAGGTAGAGGGAAACAGAGAAGTCCTTAGCCCACTATGTCTATGATGGTGCCAGTGGGGAGCGGCCCTTGTGTCGCTGGATAGGGGGCAGATGCGCCTTGATCCTGCCGGCTGCGCTGCCCTTCCATCTGCTGCCTTTGGAGCTCTGCACGGGCCTGGGCCTCCTTTGCCTGGGCCTTGGCTGCAACGGCCCTGTCCTGTGCCGATGGCTGTGCAGGGGCCAGGGCTGCCTTTTTCACTGTCTCCATCTTCCTGATGGTGGCGGCCGGGTCCGGCTCTTCAGAGGTATCTATGGACACCTCTCCTCCCACGGCATAGCGCTTTCCATCCGGGCCCTCCTGATACTCAAAGGAGGCCCCGCCCCTTACATATCTGCCTCCTGCAGCAATATGGGCCTGCTCATGCTGCCTGACCTCCCTGTCCCGCCTCCTTAGCTCCTCGATCTGTTTCAGCTCCTGCGGGGTCAGCTCATGTCCATCAGGGGCCTTCCGGGCAGGTTGGTGAGCCGGGTGTGCAGGGTGTTCCTCGTCCCCCCTTTGGGAAGGCGGCTCTGATGGGGACGCATGCGTGGGCATGGCCTGATTTGCGGCAGCAATGGGGCTGTATGAAGGGGGTGCAGAGATCGTCGTCATGGCATTTTTCCTGCCTGTCGTCCCAGGGGATCATGGCGCTTTTTCCTAAATGGGTCATTTTCCTTATCGGCATCACGGCCTTTTTAGTCAAAAAATGGAACCTGAAACTGGCGGCGCCCAGGGCTCCCGATGGGCCTTTGAGCCTTGTCATGGATGCCTTTAGGGATTATAGAGAGCAGGTCAAGAATTGGTGGCACGGAAGCGGTGGGGCCAGGAAATGGCCGATGCCGAAGGCAGTTAAACGCAAGAGAATTCAGGTTGACCCCGTATATCACCCTGTATGTCCAGGGCTCAGACGGCCTTGGCTGGCTTGAGCCCAGTCTTTTTTCCTTTGTCGATTTCCAAGAGCAGCGTACAAGAAGGTCTTAGATCAAAGTGACTCTCAACCCGTTAAAACTCTCCCCCTTTCAGCGTGTGATGGCAGGCCTCCTGCTTGGCATCGCCGTGGGGGTGTTCGTGGGCGAGCCTGCCGGCAAGCTCGATATCCTGGGGACCATCTATATAAAGCTCCTCCAGATGACGGTCATACCCTATATCATGGTCTCCCTCATCGGAGGCCTTGGCAGGCTTGATCTCGGCATGGCCAGGATGGTGGGCATAAGGGGCGGGACCCTCATCCTGTTTCTCTGGTGTCTGACCGCCCTTATCCTGGTCTTTCTCCCCCTTGCATATCCCGACTGGACATCGGCCTCCTTCTTCAGCAGCAGCATGATAAAGGATGCGGCAAAGATGGATTTCCTGGAGCTCTATATCCCGGCAAATCCCTTTTATGCCATGGCCAATACCATCGTGCCGGCCATAGTGGTGTTCAGTATCTTCTTGGGTGTTGCCCTCATCACCGTGGAGAGGCGCTCCGGCCTTATCCAGGCCATGGACAACCTGAGTGCCGCCCTGATGCGCATGGCATCGGTGGTGGCAAAGATTGCCCCCATCGGCATATTTGCACTGTCGGCCGCGGCGGCAGGCACCCTCTTTGTGGAGGACCTGAGCCGTCTCCAGATCTATCTCTGGGTCTATATGGCCGCCTGGGTGGTGCTTGCCTTCTTTGCCCTGCCCTTTTTGGTGGCCAGGGCCACCCCCTTTTCCTATGGCGAGGTCTTCAAGGAGGCCCGGCTTGCCATGGTGACGGCCTTTGCCACAGGCACTGTCCTGGTGGTGCTCCCCATGATAGCCGAAAAAACCAAGGCGCTTCTCGAAAAACGCGGGCTCAAGAGCGATATGGCCGTCTCTGCCGTGGATGCCCTGGTCCCTACCGCCTACAGTTTCCCAAGTGTGGGCACCATCCTGGGGATCGGCTTCATCCTGTTTGCCGCATGGTTCATCGGCTCTCCGCTGACCGTGTCGGACTATCCCGCCTTCTGCATCATGGGAATACTCACCGCCTTTGGCTCCATGGCGGTTGCAATCCCTTTTATGCTGGACTTCTTCAAGCTGCCTGCAGACCTCTTCGAGCTCTATCTGCTGGGCAGCGTCTTCACCATGCGTTTTGCCACTGCCCTGGCTGCCATGCACGGGGTGGTGATCTGTATCCTTGGGGCCTGCGCCATGATGAATCGCCTGAGCTGGCGGAAGATGTTCGAGGTGGCCCTCGCAAGCCTGTGCATAACCGCTGCTGTTATGGTAGGGCTCGGCTTCATCCTGACCAAGGCCATCCCCTATGAATACAAGGGATACAAGAAACTGGTGAACATGGAGCTCATCGGCCCCTTGGCAAAGGTGAACCACGATGCTGACCCTGCCCCCCTGACAGGGCCGGAGCTCGGAAGATCGCGACTTCAGCTCATAAGGGAGCGCGGGGTGCTTCGTGTTGGATATGCAAAGGATCGCCTGCCATTTGCCTTCAAGAACTCGAAGGGGCACATAGTGGGCTACGATATGGAGCTGGTTCATGCCCTTGCAAGGGATCTCGGCGTGGCCCTCGATGTCGTCAAGATCGACTGGTCCAGGGTGAAGCAGGAGCTCGACTCCGGCCGTATCGACATGGCCGTAGGCGGCCTCAGCATAAGCCCCCAGAGGGCGCTCAAGTTCACCTTCTCCAACTCGTATCTGGATGAATATCTCGGGCTTGTGGTGCCGGACTACAGACGGAGCGAGTTTTCCTCCTATGATAAGATCAGGAGGATGAAGGGCCTGCGTCTGGCTGCAACCCCCTTCAGGATAAAGGAGGGGGCAGGAAAGCGCCTCTTTCCAAATGCGGAGATCGTGGAGGTCAAATCCCCGAGGGAGTTCTTCAGAGGCCAGATCAAGGATGTGGATGCAATGCTCTATACCGCCCAGACCGCAACTGCCTGGACCCTCGTCTATCCCGAGTGGGCCGTGGTGGTCCCGAAGGGGCTCCGTTACAAGTCTCCCATGGCCTTTGCGATGCCGGATCATCAGCTGGAATGGTGCTGGTTCATAAATACCTGGCTCGATGCCGCCTCAAAGGCCGGAATCGCACAGCGCGCCTATGATTACTGGATACTGGGAAAGGAAGAGAAGAGAAAGAGAAGGCGCTGGTCTGTCATGAAGGATCTGCTTGGCTGGGACTTTGGGCAAGAAGAGGGTAGAGAGGACAAGGATTCGGTGGCTGCAGGCAAAGCCAGCAAAGAGTAGTGGCATTTTGGCAAAAAAGCTGATGACCTTGAAATAATTGACTAAAAAGTGAGGAATTTTGATCATGACTAAGGACGCTGAAAGATATGTGGCATATGGATGGATCCTCTACAGGCCGGACCCTGGCCTTGTCAAGCAGGAGAGCTATGAGATCGACCGGCTCATGGAGACGGCACCGAGATATGGATACAAGGTGGAGGTGGTGAATCCGGACGAACTCTCCTTCATAATCGGGATGGGGGGAAGGCCCGACCTCTTCCTTAGAGGCCAGAGGGTCGATCCCATGCCGCAGTTCGTGATCCCAAGGATGGGCTCTGCCACGAGCTATTTTGCCCTGGCTGCCCTCAGGCATCTCGAAAAGCTTGGTATCTACAGCCTGAACAGTTCTGAGGCCGTGGCCCTTGCACAGGACAAGCTCCTGCACCTTCAGAAACTTTCCGATGCCGGTCTTCCCGTACCCAAGACCATACTGGTGCAGTTTCCTGTCAATATCGATCTCATAGAGCAGGAGATAGGCATTCCTACCGTCGTGAAGACCAGGGTGGGGACCCAGGGAAGCGGGGTTCATCTTTGCGAAACGCGCCAGGCCCTTGTGGATCTGCTCCAGTTCGTGGAGGCCAACAACCCGAATGCAGAGCTTTTCCTGCAGCAGTTCCTGCCAGAGAGCCGTGGCCGTGACGTAAGGGTGCTCTCTATCGGCGGTCTCATCGTGGGCGCAATGGAGCGAAAGGCGGCCGAGGGCTTCAAGTCC
The DNA here is from genome assembly GCA_964573615.1 of uncultured Desulfobacterales bacterium. Lineage (GTDB taxonomy): Bacteria > Desulfobacterota > Dissulfuribacteria > Dissulfuribacterales > QOAL01 > JALSKY01. The sequence goes on from CAZNKD010000057.1 coordinate 21,950, forward strand.
AACTACTCCCAAGGCGGCAGCGCCGTCCCCTTCGAATACGGGCCCAAGAACGAGCTGGCCGTGGCCGATACCATGAAGGCCCTGGGCATGGATATGGCCGGACTCGACTATCTCTATGACGATGAAGTGGGGATGAGGATCCTCGAGGTCAACTCTTCGCCCGGGTTCGAGGGGCTCGAGAAGACCTGCGGCGTGGACGTGGCAGCAGCCCTGTTCCGGTTCCTGGACGTAAAGCTCAAGATATCCAACAAGGCCAAGGCCAGAATCATGGGCTGGAGCAAACCCGCCGAGTGCATGCCAGAGGAGTGATGGC
>CAZNKD010000058.1:0-40110 GCA_964573615.1 uncultured Desulfobacterales bacterium
ATCTCAAACCCACGAAATCCAACTGTCATAGCAAATTTAATAACAGAGGAACCACATGGTCTATTTGTCAAAGACAATTATGCTTATATAGCTGACTATAGGGCTGGACTCAAAATAGTTGACATCTCAAATCCACGAAACCCTTACATCACTGCAACTATCGATACTGAGGATTATGCATATGACGTATTTGTAGCTGGAAATTATGCTTACGTGGCAAATCATATTGGACTCAAAATAATATCAAAAGGAAAAGATACAAAATTTTGTGACTTTGATGAAGATAACGACGTGGATGGAAAAGACCTGTCCGGGATGATAGCCGCACTAATCAATGGCAGCTACGACCCCAAATATGACCTCAACTCTGATGGGCATATAGATGAAGAGGATGTAGCGATATTTGCCGAGCGATTTGGGAGATGATGGCCTAAGGGCGGCGGCATCCATCTCTGATGCCGCCGCCTAGAGGTTATTCAAAGGTCTCTCTCAGCTTTCGACCCAGTAGTTTGGCGACTCCTTGGTGATGATCACATCGTGGACGTGGCTCTCCCTGAGCCCTGCAGGCGTGATGCGCACGAACTTGGCCTTTTCCCTGAGCTCCTCAATTGTGCGACAGCCCAGGTATCCCATTCCGGAGCGGAGGCCGCCTATGAGCTGATAGATGGTGGCAGCCAGCGGGCCACGATACGGCACGCGCCCCTCTATCCCTTCAGGCACCAGCTTGGATACCGCCTTCACGTCATCCTGGAAGTAGCGGTCCTTGCTGCCGTCCTTCATGGCCCCTATGGAGCCCATTCCTCGATAGACCTTGTACTGGCGCCCCTTGTATAGTTCCAGATCTCCCGGGCTCTCGTCCGTCCCGGCAAGGAGGCTGCCCACCATGATGCAGTGTGCCCCGGCCCCTATGGCCTTGGTCAGGTCGCCTGAGAACTTTATGCCGCCATCTGCGATGAGGGGGCGTCCAAACTCGTTGGCCACAAGGGCACAGTTGTGTATGGCCGTAAGCTGCGGCACACCCACACCGGCCACGATCCTCGTCGTACATATGGAGCCCGGCCCGACCCCAACCTTTATGGCGTCCGCACCTGCCTCGAGAAGGGCCCTGGCCCCCTCACCAGTGGCAACATTGCCTGCAATCACCTGGAGGTCCGGAAAGGTGGACTTCAGCTCGCGCACGGTTTCGATCACGTTCTGGGAGTGCCCGTGGGCCGAATCCACCACGACCACGTCCACACCCGCACCCTTTATGGCCTCGGCATGCTCAAGCCGGTCCGGGCCGACGCCTATGGCCGCCCCCACACGGAGCCTGCCGAGATCGTCCTTGCAGGCATTGGGATACTTCTTGATCTTCTCTATGTCCTTGATGGTGATGAGACCAGACAGATTACCCTCTTCGTCCACCACCAGGAGCTTTTCGATGCGGTGTTCATGAAGCAGTTCCTTGGACTCCTCCAGGGTGATGCCTATGGGGGCAGTGACCAGGTTCTTGGAGGTCATGACGTTTTTGACCTCCTGATCCATATTGGTCTCGAACCTGAGATCCCTGTTGGTGACGATGCCTACAAGCTTCTTGCCCTCCACCACAGGGACGCCCGATATCCGGTACTCCCTCATTATCTCCTGCACCTGCCAGAGCTTGTGCTCGGGGGTGACGGTGACAGGGTCTATGATCATGCCGCTTTCGGACTTCTTGACCTTCTCGATCTCCTTGACCTGCCTGGCAACCGGCATGTTCTTGTGTATGATGCCGATTCCGCCCTCCCGGGCCAGACTTATGGCGGTATCCGCCTCGGTAACCGTATCCATGGCCGCACTGACGATAGGGATGTTCAGTCTGATCTCCGGGGTAAGAGAGGCAGAGATGTCCACCTCGGCAGGCAGCACACTGGAGTGGGCAGGCACCAGGAGAAGATCGTCAAATGTAAAGCCCTCGGGCACTGGGTAGTTCAGCATCTGTTCTACACTCCTTTTCTAAAAGCTCAAGGAGCACCCCAAGAAGGATGCCCCCGTCGCTCACAGCTATTTCGTCCATGCCTAAAGTTATGGCAATTCCTTTCAATATTGCAAGGCCTGCCGGAAAAATATCGGCGCGTTCAGGCTCAAGCCCTTTTATAGCATAACGATTTGCAACAGGCACGGATGAAATCTCCCTCAACATCCGCTCCATATCGGATATGGTAATGGGCGTGCCGCGCACCACCGAAGGGTCATATTCATCCATCTCATGGAGGATTGCAGCTGCAGTGGTAGCGGTGCCGCCGGTAGCGATTGCGCTTCTGGCCCGGCCCATATCCTCAAGCCCGACCCCGGAGAGCCGATCCAGGACGGCAGACTCCAGTTGTGCGATAGCTTCGGCATCGAAGCACCCGGGCCTTCCCATCTGCTCCCAGAGGCCCACAGCCCCCATGGGGATGCTCACTGCGCCCTTGACTTCGCACCCATCATGCAGGACCACCTCTGAGCTCCCACCGCCTACGTCTATCATGGCAACGGGACGGGGCAGATCGGGCAGGCTGGAGACGGCCCCGTATGCAGCAAGGGCGGCCTCGGTCTGCCAAGGTATCACCTCTATGTCGATCCCTGTGCGTTTCCTTGCCATATCTATGAAACGCTCCGCATCAGCCGCCCTTCTGAGCACCTCTGTGGCAACTGCCCGGACAGAGCATACACCTGCTTCTGTCAAGACCCTGCCGAACTCTCCAAGAACGGCCATCGCCCTTTCCACAGCATGGGAAGAGAGCATCCCGTCATCACCCATCCCCTGGGAAAGCCTCACATTCTTCCGAAGCCTGAGCGTGATCTCAGGGGCACCCATCTCCCCATCCATGGCGCATTCGGCAATCACCATCCGAAAGGTCTGGGAGCCAAGATCAAGGGCGGCAACCCGCCTGCACATCTCCTCACCCATGGTAGATTTCTCCAGCTGCCCTGTCCCTGTCATGCATGCGACATCTTTCGTGTCCATTGAAAGGTATCATCTCCCTTTTGGCAAGTGGGCCTGCTCCCTGTCCATTCAAGGAGAGAAGGAGGCTTTCCTTGTCTTTTTCCGACCCTTCAAGTAGAGTCCATCCTCTTTCTAAGTCCAAATCTCAGGATCGGGCCAAATGCTGGGCCAGATCCCGACTCTTCTGACTCCCGCAAGAGACAACAAGAGAAACAACAAGGGACGAGGGCCAGAGGGCCCAAGCAGGAAATCACAGCACAACACCCCAAAAAATCATGGATCAGCTACAGGAAAAGACAAGGAATGTGGCCATAATCGCCCACGTGGATCATGGCAAGACGACACTGGTGGATCAGCTCTTTCGTCAAAGCGGCATGTTCAGGCAGAATCAGCAGGTTGCCGAAAGGCTCATGGATTCAATGGACCTCGAACGTGAGCGGGGCATCACCATCACATCCAAGAATGGTGCCTACGAGTTCGAAGGCTATCGGATAAACATCATCGACACCCCTGGCCACGCCGACTTCGGCGGACAGGTAGAGAGGGTGCTCCGCATGGCAGACGGGGCGCTGCTCCTGGTAGACGCCCAGGAAGGCCCCATGCCCCAGACCTTCTTCGTGGTCAAGAAGGCACTGAAGGCCGGGCTGCCCATACTCCTTGTGGTGAACAAGATAGACAAGCCGGCTGCCCGGTGCCACTGGGTGGTGGACCAGGTCTTCGATCTGCTGGATCGTTTGGGAGCCCCGGACGATATACTCGATTTTCCGGTGGTGTTTGCATCGGCAAAGGCCGGCTATGCACTCGAGGACCCGGATCATCCATCCAGCGAGGCAAGGGGCATGGAGCTGATATCACAGATGATCGTGGACCACGTTCCCCCGCCGTCCGGAGATCCGGAGGCCCCGCTGCAGCTCCAGATAAACACCATCGACTACTCCCCGTACCTCGGCAGACTCGGGATAGGCAAGGTGGTAAACGGCAGGATCGGCATTAATGGCAGCGTTGCCGTTGTGCGAAGGGACGGATCTGTGGAACCTGTGCGCATCACCAAGATATTCACCTTCTCGGCAGACAAGAAGGTGCCCGTGGAGCAGGCATCGGCAGGACAGATAGTTGCCGTTGCAGGCATGGAGGATGTGACCGTAGGCGTTACCTTCACCGATCCGGACCGCCCCAGGCCCCTGCCCCTCATAGAACTGGACCCGCCAACCATCTCCATGAATTTCATCCCGAACGACTCCCCGTTTGCGGGCAGGGAGGGCAGATTCGTCACATCCAGGCATCTGGAGGAGAGGCTAAGGCGCGAGGCCCTTGCAGACGTGGCCCTTACCGTGGAGCCGGTGACAGGTGGCGGGACAGGCTTCAAGGTCTCGGGCCGGGGTGAGCTCCATCTGTCGATCCTCATAGAGAAGATGCGTCGCGAAGGCTATGAATTCCAGGTGACCAGGCCCCAGGTGATCATGAGGGAGGAGGGTGACCGTTTGCTCGAGCCCTATGAAGAGCTCACCGTGGAGGTGGATGAAGAGTATCAGGGGGCGGTAATCGAAAGGCTCGGGGCGGTAAAGGGCGTTATGTCTGCCATGGAGATCAAAGATGGCATGGTCCAGATGAAATTTCAGGTGCCCACCAGGGGGCTTCTGGGCTACAGGTCCCGATTCATGACAGACACCCGGGGAATGGGGGTGATGAACTACATCTTTTCCCATTGGGGGGATTATGCAGGTGAGATCCAGAATCGCATAAATGGCGTGATGGTGGTGAAACAGGCGTGCACCACTGTCGCCTATGCCCTTTTCAACCTCCAGGAGCGGGGCAGGCTCTTCGTTGGTCCAGGGGTGGAGACGTATGGGGGCCAGATCATAGGGGAGCACTGTCGGGCTTCCGATCTGACGGTAAATCCGGCCAAGGGCAAAAAGCTCACCAACATGCGGGCAGCCGGCTCGGATGAGGCGGTCATACTAACCCCGCCTGTGGAGATGAGCCTCGAGGAGTGCATATCCTACATAAACGACGACGAACTCGTGGAGATCACTCCCAAGGCCATAAGGCTGAGAAAGGCCATATAACAAAAAGGCCGGGGAGGTCATCCCCGGCCCGTGTCTGCCTTCATCTTCGTCCATCTGCCGTATCACGCCCCAAAAGGAGGGGCCTGATACAGGGATGGTGCATGCCCCTTCTTGCTACTTCACCTCTTCGAAGTCGGCATCCACCACGTCATCGTCTCCCTTGCCGCCCGAGCCCGATGCACCACCTGCGGCCTGGGCACCTGCCGCCGATGCACCGGCGCCACCGGCTGCTCCGCCGGCCTGGGCCTGCTGATACATCATCTCGGCGAGCTTGTGGGATGCCTGGATCAGTTCATCCTGGGCCTTCTTGATGGCGTTGACATCATCGCCCTCCATGGCCTTCTTGAGGGCCTCGATCTTCTGGTTGATGTTGTCCTTGGTAGCGGCATCCACCTTGTCTCCGAGCTCCTTGAGGCTCTTTTCAGTGGTATAGATCAGGCTGTCTGCCTGGTTCCTGGCCTCCACGAGCTCCTTCTTCTTGCGGTCCTCTTCGGCATGGAGCTTTGCCTCCTCCTCCATGCGCTTGATCTCCTCTTCGGTGAGTCCGCTGGATGCCTGGATCCTGATGGACTGCTCCTTTCCTGTTGCCAGGTCCTTTGCAGAGACCTGCAGGATACCGTTGGCATCGATATCGAAGGTCACCTCGATCTGTGGCACCCCTCTCGGTGCAGGCGGGATGCCCACCAGCTCGAACTTGCCGATGCTCTTGTTGTCTGCGGCCATCTCGCGCTCACCCTGGAGCACATGGATGGTCACGGCACTCTGGTTGTCCGCGGCCGTAGTGAAGATCTGGCTCTTCCTGGCCGGGATGGTGGTATTCTTCTCGATGAGCTTGGTCATCACTCCGCCCATGGTCTCGATTCCGAGGCTCAGCGGGGTGACATCCAGGAGGAGCACATCCTTGACCTCGCCCTTGAGCACAGCACCCTGGATGGCGGCACCGATGGCCACCACCTCGTCGGGGTTGACGCCCTTGTGAGGCTCTTTGCCAAAGATCTCCTTGACCTTTTCCTGCACCTTGGGCATACGGGTCATGCCGCCCACCAGGATCACCTCGTCGATATCCGCCTTGGTGAGGCCGGCATCCTTGAGTGCGGTCTCACACGGTGGCACGAGCCTCTGGATGAGGTCATCCACCATGGCCTCGAACTTGGCCCTGGTAAGCTTCATCACAAGGTGCTTCGGGCCGCTGGAATCTGCGGTGATGAAGGGCAGGTTGATCTCGGTCTCGGTGGTGGTTGAGAGCTCGCACTTGGCCTTCTCTGCGGCCTCCTTGAGGCGCTGAAGGGCCATGCGATCCTCCCTGAGATCGATACCGTGCTCCTTCTGGAACTCGTCAGCGAGCCAGTCCACGATCCTGAGATCGAAGTCCTCACCTCCGAGGAAGGTGTCTCCGTTGGTGCTCTTGACCTCGAATACACCTTCGCCGATCTCCAGGATGGAGATATCGAAGGTACCGCCTCCGAGGTCGAAGACGGCGATCTTCTCCTCGCCCTTCTTGTCCAGGCCATAGGCCAGGGCTGCGGCCGTGGGCTCGTTTATGATCCTGAGCACATCCAGGCCCGCGATTCGGCCGGCATCCTTGGTGGCCTGGCGCTGGCTGTCATTGAAGTAGGCGGGTACGGTGATGACCGCCTCCTTGACCTCTTCGCCAAGGTACTCCTCGGCGGTCTGCTTCATCTTGCCGAGGATCATGGCAGAGATCTCGGCAGGGCTGTACTGCTTGCCCCGCACCTCTACATAGGCGTCCCCATTGGGGCCCTCTACAATCTTATATGGAACGATCTCCTTGGTCCTCTGGACCTCGGGATCGTTGTACTTACGGCCGATAAGCCTCTTTATGGCAAAAAGGGTATTCTCAGGGTTGGTCACTGCCTGCCTCTTGGCCAGCAAGCCAACCAGTCTCTCACCCTTGTCTGTAAATGCTACGACGGAAGGGGTCGTGCGTCCGCCTTCACTGTTGGTCAGAACCTTGGGCTCCCCACCTTCCATGATGGCAACACAGGAGTTGGTCGTACCAAGGTCGATTCCGATTACCTTTCCCATCTTGTCAATTCCTCCTTAAATTTCGCTTGGATATCTGGCAAAAACCGATTTGTCGCTATTTCGCTTTGACAAAAAACTAAGCATGAAAGCCCTATTGTCCACTCTCCTTGTCATTTTTTTTGGATACCACCACCAGGGCCGGTCTGAGCACCTTTTCATGAAGGGTGTATCCACGGAGCAGCTCCTTGAGCACGGTGTTGTGCTCCACGTCGTCGCGCTCCTCCACGCTCAGGGCCTCGTGATAGTTGGGATCGAAGCGCTGTCCCTCGGCAGCGAAGGCCTTGAGGCCGAACTTCTCCAGGGTCTTCAGATAGCCTGACAGCGTATATTCGATCCCCTCTATGAGCTGGTTGATATCCTTTGCATCCTTAGCCGAGGCAACGGCCCGTTCCAGGTTGTCCAGAAAGGGCAGCAGCTCCTTTGCAAACTCCTCCAGTGCATACTTCATGTGTTCGAGCTTTTCGCGCTCCACACGCTTCTTGAAGTTCTCGAGTTCTGCAGCCAGACGCAGCATCTTGTCCTTGCACTGGGCAAGCTCTTCCTCCTTGGCCCTCAGCTGCTCTTCAAGCCCTGGGCCAGAGGAGTCCTGCGCCTGTTCCTGCCCGGCCTCACGTGCCTCGCCCTGGCCGTTTTCTTCCACCCTTTTCTGTTCGTCCTGGTTCATCTGTCCTTCCTTTTCCTTGTCCATATCTATTTGTTCTCTATCCCTGTCCTTTTCCATCCTACAGCTCCCTGCATCTGGAACTGAGTATTGCCGCTATGTATTCAACAATAGACACGATCTTTCCGTAATTCATCCTCATCGGACCGAGTACGCCCAGGCCCCCTACCGGCTCGCCCTCTCCCTCATAGGGGGCAACCACCATCCCGCAACCCTTGATGTTGCCGTCGAGCTCGCTTCCGATGAGGATCTGAATGCCGTCATCCCCAAGGCACCTGTCTATTATCCTCAGGAGCAGGTGCTTCTCCTCCAGGGCCTCGAGCAGGCTCCTGAGCCGCTGGAGATCGGAAAACTCTGGCTCATCGAAGAGGTTGAACTTTCCGTCAATGAATATGCTGCCGGCATCGAGCTCGCCCCCCTCCTGCCGGCTCACCGACGGGATGAGCCTGTCGAGTATCCCGTCGAAGATCTCCCTGTCCTTCTGCATGGAGGTGATGAGGCGCTGGCGCACCTCGGAAAGCGAGCCCTCGTCCATGAACTCGTGGAGCTTGGATGACAGCCGCTCCACCACTCCCTTAGGGATATCGTGCTCCAGGCGTATGAGCTGATTGCGCACATGGCCATGCTCAGAGACCATCACCAGCAGCAGGAGCCGCGGCTGGACCTTCACGAGCTCCATGAACTGAAGCCTCTCCTTGAGGCCGGATGGTGCACTGACCACTGCCGTATGGCCTGTCAGGGAGGCAAGGAGCTGGGCGGTCTTTTTGAGGATCTCCTGGAAATCGTCGCCCCCCTCCATGATCTCCTTTTCAATGGCAACCTGCTCACCCCAGGAAAGGGGCTCCTTGTCCAGAAGGTTCTGGACGAAGAAGCGCAGGCCCTCTTCAGTTGGCATACGGCCAGCTGCCGTATGGGGCTGATAGAGGAGGCCTGCCTCTTCCAGATCGGCCATGGAATTTCTTATGGTGGCAGGGCTGAGGCCGAGGTTGGACCTCTTTGCCACCAGACGGGAGCCAACAGGTTCTGCCCGCTCTATGTATGAGCGAACCACCTGTTTGAGTATCTCCTTGTTCCTGTCAGAAAGTTCCATGGTCCTCCGGCTCTGTTTGGGCGATCTCTTTCTTGCTTTTTACTTTAAAGTTCGCTTCTTGGCCTGCATCACCACCGCTTTGGCAATGCAGCCCAAAAAGGTCATATTAGCAGCCTTTTTCTCTGCTGCTAACCCCTGATCCCAACCCTTTTCAGGGCCCTTTGCACAAGGCAGACGGGCCAAGAGCTAAGGCTGTTAAAAGGGAGGCGATCAGGAGGGAGCGCGCCTGGAAACGGCCGCCCGTTTTTTCCAGCAGGAAAGATAAGTATGGCCGATATCGGTGTCAACGAACCCCTTGGGCTTCCGCTCTTTACTCTTCCATATTGAATGGTGGTTCAATTTGGTGTAAGAGTTGGTCACAATGGCCTTCTTCAGGGAGAGGAGTCAAAAAAACAGCACAAGTTGGGAGGTTTGAGATGAAACAGGCAGTCAATTTCCTGGTATTCCTTATCCTTGCCGCTGTCCTGGTCCTGCTGCCGGGGCTTCAGCAGTCCAGCCACGCAGGCGGCGGAAGACAGTATCCGAACGGTGCCGAGGCCTTCATGGTAGGGGCGATGCCGCCTCCCGGCATCACCATGATCAACTATGCATACTATGGTCATGCCGACACCGTTAAGGACAACGACGGCGACGACAACGATCTATTCGACAATGGGGACATCTATGCCGACATCATCAGGATCATCTGGATATCCAAGATGAAGGTCCTGGGCGCAAACTATGGCCAGCACTTCTTCTTTGGTGTCCTGGGGGCGGACCTGGATTTCAACTCTCCCGTGGGTTCAGAGCTGAAGAGCAGCTACAGCGACTTCAATCTCCTCTACGGGATCTGGTCTCCAGTGCTCCTTGGCTGGCACCTGATGGAGGGCAGGCTCCATGTGGCCACGAGCCTTTGCGACATCTACATCCCGTTCTACAACGAGGATGACGGCAATCTGGCCAGTGCAGGCAGAAACTTCTGGACCTTCGAGCCGGTGCTCGCCATAACCTATCTGCCCACCCCTACCACAGAGTTTTCGATCAAGTTCATGTACGACTTCAACACCAAGCAGGACGATTACGAGCCCGGCCCGCCTGCATCCGTGGATCGCACCCCGGGTCAGGAGTTCCACTTCGACTTCAACGCCGCCTATGCGGTCACAGACAACCTCAAGATCGGCATAAATGGCTACTATTACCAGCAGACCACGGATGACGACTACGACGACATCCACTACAGCGACAAGGTCCCGCCGGTGGCCCATGCGGCCATAAAGGAGGCCCTGGACAAGGAGGAGCGCCACATAACCAGGGCCATCGGGCTGGGGCCTGGAATAATGTACATGCACAACAGGAACTTCATGGCCACACTGCGCTATCAGGAGGAGCTTGCCGTCCGCAACAAGGCTGACATGCGCCAGGTGTGGTTCAAACTCATATATATCTTCTAAGGAGAGAAAGATGCAGGACAGCTTCAAGATTACACTTAGTGAGAAGGAACTGCCCACTGCGTGGTACAACGTGCTTCCGGACCTTCCGGAGCCCCTTGCCCCGCCGCTGAACCCGCAGACCGGCAAACCGGTAACACCGGACGATCTCAAGCCCATCTTCCCGGATGCCCTCATCGAGCAAGAGGTGAGCCAGGAGCCCTGGATAGAGATCCCGGAAGAGGTTCGTGACATCTACAGGCTCTGGCGCCCCTCCCCCCTCCACAGGGCAAGGAGGCTTGAAAAGGCCCTGGGCACCCCTGCCCGGCTCTACTTCAAGAATGAGGGTGTAAGCCCTCCGGGCAGCCACAAGCCAAACACTGCCATCGCCCAGGCCTACTACAACAAGAAGGCGGGCATCAACAAACTCACCACCGAGACAGGGGCCGGACAGTGGGGAAGCGCTCTGTCCTTTGCATGCAGCCTCTTCGACATGCACTGTACCGTCTACATGGTCAAGGTGAGCTACAACCAGAAGCCCTACAGGCGTATCCTCATGCATATCTGGGGAGGAGAGGTCTATCCCTCTCCAACAGACCGCACCAATGCCGGCCGTGCCATCCTGGAGAAGAACCCTGATTCCATGGGCAGCCTCGGCATCGCCATCTCAGAGGCCGTGGAGGATGCGGCCACCAACGAGGACACCAACTACGCCCTGGGCAGCGTGCTCAACCATGTCCTGCTCCACCAGACGGTCATAGGGCTCGAGACCAAGAAACAGCTCGCCCTGGTGGACGACAAGGCAGATGTGATCGTGGGCTGTGTTGGCGGTGGGTCGAATTTTGGCGGGATGATCCTGCCCTTTGTGAAGGACAAGGTCTCGGGAAAAGACGACGTGGAGATCATCGCCATCGAGCCCAAGAGCTGTCCCACCCTGACCAAGGGGCTCTATGAGTATGACTTCGGCGACACCGCAGGCATGACGCCCCTCATGCTCATGTACACCCTGGGCCACACCTTCGAGCCTCCCGGCATCCATGCAGGAGGCCTGAGATATCACGGGGATGCACCGATACTCTGCAACCTGGTGAAGAACAAGGTGGTCACCGCCAAGGCCTACACACAGAACCCGGTCTTCGAGGCAGCCGTCCTCTTTGCCAGGACAGAAGGGATCATCCCGGCACCGGAGACATCACATGCCATCAAGGGATGGATAGACGAGGCCCTTAAATGCAAGGAGACCGGAGAGGAAAAGGCCATCGTCTGCTGCTTCAGCGGACACGGACACTTCGATCTTGCTGCATATGACGACTATCTCGAAGGCAGGCTGGTGGACTACGAATATCCGGAGGACAAGATTCAGGAGGCACTAAAGGACCTGCCAAAGTTCCCCACAGGCCTCTAAAACCCTGCCTGCAGCAACTGGCTTCCCTGCCCCCTGCCATTGAAACATGGCAGGGGGTTTCTTATTCTTGGGCCATGCCCCTTTTCGTATTGAGCCCCCATACCAGGATCTTTCCTCCAGCAGACCTGGCCAGGGAGGACGGGCTCCTTGCCGTTGGCGGCAACCTGGAGCCAGAGACCCTGCTGAACGCCTATGAACAGGGGATATTCCCCTGGTACAACAGGGGAGAGCCCATACTGTGGTGGTCACCCGATCCCAGGCTGGTCCTGTTTCCCCAAAAGCTCCACATCAGCAGGCGCCTCAGGAGGAAGATCAGGCAGGGCCGGTTCCAGACGACCCTGGACAGGGCCTTCAGCGAGGTCATGACAGCCTGCGCCAATGTGAGGCTCATAAAGGGGGAAGAGACCTGGATCACCGAAGAGATGCTCCAGGCATATGTGGACCTTCACGAGATGGGATGGTGCCACTCTGTGGAGACCTGGCTGGATGGCCAGCTGGTGGGCGGGCTCTATGGCGTCGCACTGGGCCAGGTATTCTTTGGAGAGTCCATGTTCAGCCTGGTGAGCGATGCATCCAAGATCGCCCTAAAGGCACTGGTGGACCACATGATGGACAAGGGGATGAAACTGATAGACTGCCAGGTGACCACCAGGCATCTTTTAAGCATGGGGGCCCAGGAGATGGAAAGGGAGCGTTTCCTAGGACTCCTACGGAGATATGCCAGAAGGCAGCAGATATTTTAAAGGTGCAAGGGGCCCCGGCCGTCAAGGCCTTGAGCCCCCTTCACCTGCTTTATGGCCTTCAATAATGAGGGCTTAAATGAGGGCTTATCTGCCCTGCATCATGGCCTCGATATCCTCTTCCACACTACCTATGGGTTTTATGTCGAAGTTATCAACCAGCACCTTGGTGACGTTGGGCGAGAGGAACGCCGGCAGTGTCGGCCCGAGCCTTATCCCCTTCACGCCGAGAAACAGCAGGGCCAGAAGGACTGCCACGGCCTTCTGCTCATACCAGCCGATATCAAAGGAAAGGGGCAGCTGGTTGATGTCCTCAAGGCCGAAGACCTCCTTGAGCTTGAGGGCTATCACCGCAAGGGAGTAGCTATCGTTGCACTGACCGGCATCCAGCACCCTTGGGATGCCGCCGATATCACCGAGATCCAGCTTGTTGTACCGGTACTTGGCGCAGCCTGCCGTGAGGATGACAGTGTCCCTTGGAAGCTTCTTGGCCACCTCTGTGAAGTACTCCCTGGACTTGTGGCGCCCGTCACAGCCTGCCATGACTATGAAGCGCTTGATGGCGCCGGACTTCACGGCATCCACCACCTTGTCTGCCAGTGCCAGCACCTGATTGTGTGCAAATCCTCCCACGATCTTTCCTGTCTCGAGCTCCTTGGGCGGGGGGCACCTCCTAGCGATCTCTATCACTGCAGAAAAGTCCTTGCTGCCACCTGCAGGCCTGTCCGCTATGTGCTTCGCACCAGGATAGCTCACAACACCTGTGGTGAAGAGCCTGTCGAGATATGTGTTGTCCTTGCGGAGCGGCACCAGGCAGTTGGTTGTCAGTATGATGGGGCCGCCGAAGGCCTCGAACTCCTCGTTCTGGTGCCACCATGAGCTGCCATAATTGCCTACGAAGTGCTCATACTTCTTGAATGCAGGATAGTAGTGGGCGGGCAGCATCTCACCATGGGTATATACATCCACGCCCGTATCCTTGGTCTGCTCCAGCAGCTCTTCCAGGTCCTTGAGATCGTGACCGCTTATGAGGATGGCCGGATTGTTCCTGACACCCAGGTTCACCTCTGTGATCTCGGGGTGGCCATAGGTGGATGTATTGGCCTCGTCCAGCAGGGCCATGGTGGTGACGGCCATCTCGCCAGCCTTCATCACCATCGAGATCATCTCGTCCACGCTGAGATCCTTCGTGGTCGAGGCCAGGGCCTCCATCAAGAAGGCATAGATCTCGTCCTTCTCGAAGCCCAGGATTGCCGCATGCTCGGCATAGGCAGCGATCCCCTTGCAGCCATAGATCAGAAGCTCTCTCAGGGAGCGGACATCCTCGTCCTTGGTGGAGGTGATGCGAACCTCGTCGGACAGGGCCTTGTCCATAATCTCCTTGTCGCTGCCGGGGCTCCAGGTGGCACAGTCAGGCAGTGAAGAGGGCAGCTCTGCCCCAAGGCCCTGGGCCTTTTCCTTCATGGCCTGCCTGATACTCAAGGCCTCCTTGATATCTGCCACGAAGCGGTCGTCATCCCAGCCGGCGTTGGTAATGGTGGAGAAGAGGCCCTTGCAGACGAAGAGCCCAGCCTGTCTGTCGACACTGCCCTTTTCCGCAGCGGCCTGGCCGAAAATGGAGATACCCTTCAGGATATAGATGAGAAGATCCTGAAGATCAGCGGTCTCCTCAGGCTTTCCGCATACACCCTTTACCGTACAGCCCTTGTTCTTGGCCGTTTCCTGACACTGAAAACAAAACATAAAAGACCTCCTTTATAGGATTTATGAAAATCATAACTGCACTAAAAGGATATGGCCTTGGCTTAAGTCAAGCCCATGCCTTTTTGGGACAGGATCAGGGAAAAGAAAAAAAGCTGACTTGAGCAGATAGGCCTGACAGAGATCCAGATACCAGATGTTGTGCATATAGCTTGCCACACCCACAAAACCTTCTATGACGGACTCGGTGAGAGGAAATTTTCAACATTTTCTCAACAACTTGTGACACTTTTTGACCCTTGACACTATGGTTTGATTTCCCATATAGTGGTGATTAGTGGGGTAAAGTGGCATAAAGGGGGTTAACTGCCCATGTTCAGGGGCACATCGACCCACAATCTCGACTCCAAGGGTCGTCTCAGCATTCCAGCCAGGTTCAGAGAGGCTCTCAAGAGCAGTTCTGACAGCAGGCTCGTGGTGACCAATCTCCCCTACTGCCTCGTGGCCTACCCCATGGAAGAGTGGCGGGCCATCGAGGAACACTTTGCCAAGTTCCGGTTCGGACCGCCCAAGGTGCTCCAGTTCAAGCGATATCTCCTGGGTGCAGCCGTGGACTGCAACCTGGATGGCCAGGGCAGGATACTCATACCGGCACACCTGAGAGAAAAGGCGAAACTAAACAAGAACATAGTCCTGGTGGGCATGGGAAACTACTTCGAGATATGGAACCCGGATGCCTATTACGAGCAGGACAAGGCCACCAGTGAGAACTTTGAACAGCTCAATGATGAACTATCCAGAGAACTCGGTGTTGAATTCGGATATTTCTGATCTCCATGAACCCGTCCTGGTAAACGAGGTGCTGGACAACTTGAATCCGGCAGAGGGCGGGATCGTGGTGGACGCCACACTGGGCATGGCGGGCCATAGCCAGGCCATCCTGGAAAGGTTTCCCAGGATCGCATGCCTCATTGGAATGGACCGGGATGGCGAGGCACTGGAGCTTGCTGCCCAGCGGCTTTCTCCCTGGAGGAAGAAGGTGGCGCTCTTTCACTGCAATTTCGCAGAGATGGCGGACATCCTCCAGGCCGAAGGGATAACGGGTGTGGACGCGATCCTGATAGATCTCGGCATCTCCTCATATCAGCTGGAGCAGAGTGGCAGGGGGTTCTCTTTCAGGCGCGACGAGCCCTTGGACATGCGTATGGACCGGTTCTCCTCCATCATGGCGGCAGATCTGGTCAACCAGCTACCCAAGGAAAAGCTGGAGGAGCTGATCCTCGCCTATGGGGAAGAGCGCTGGGCGGCCAAGATAGCCTGGGCCATAGAGCGCTCCAGACAGCAGGCCCCCATACTGACCTCCAGGGAGCTTGCAAGCATCGTGGAAGAGGCCATACCCAGGAGATTCCATCCCAAGAAGATCCATCCGGCCACCAAGACCTTCCAGGCACTCAGGATCGCTGTGAACAGGGAGTTCGAGAACCTGAAGAAGGTCTTGGACGAGGCCCCGGACTGCCTGAAACCCGGGGGGAGGATCCTGATAATATCCTTTCATTCCCTGGAAGACCGTCTCGTAAAGCAGGGCTTCAGAGATGACGAGAGGCTCGAGGTCCTGACCAAAAAGCCCATAAGGCCAAGTGCCGCCGAGACGGCCATCAACCCAAGGGCAAGGAGCGCCAAGCTCCGTATTGCCCAGAGGAGAGCTGCCTGAGAAGGGGCTGGAGGCCATGTCATCCAGGCTGCTTGGGCAGGATTCAGATTGAAAAACTCGGCATAGAAACTCGGGAGCTACATGATCATGACCACTAAATCGGCAACTCTACGGATGCCGCGACGCAGCGGCTATAGCGGATCGAGACGCAGACGCACCTCCAGGAAGCTGGGAGTCGGCCTTGGCGCCCTGTCCGTAAAGGCAGTGGCTGCACTGGCCCTGCTCGCCGCCCTTCTGGTAGCCAGCTTCGTGACCAGCTGGAAGATACGGCAGGTCGCCTCGGAGCTGGAGACCCTGAGGGCCCAGTATCAGCAGCAGATGAAGGAGCAGCAGACCCTGGCTGCAGATCTCGAGAAGCTGCTGGACAGAAAGAGCCTCGAAAAACTTGGCCGGTCCCTGGGCCTCCATCCGGCATCCAAGGATCAGGTCAGGATCGTAAGGCAGTAACCTCAAATTCAAAAGGAGACAACCAGTTTGCCAGGGGCAGGGATTTATGACCTACTCTAGGGAGTTTTCTGCAGCTGTTCATTTTGTCCGAAAGATGCCGGCGCTTCTGCTGATGTTTGCCATTCTGACATGGCTTGCCGGCTGCTTCGGGGAGAGGGTTGCTGTAGATGAAAGGGAGACAGACGAGGCATCTGTCCCTGGCACTTATTTTTTGGTGAAACAGCGGCTGCCCATCCTGGACAGGACCGGAATGGTCCTGGCATCGTCACCCGCTTCCGGCACCAGCCTCCGCAACCACCCCTGGAAGGGGCTTGCCCTCCCGGTCCTGGGCATGGTCGATGGATTTGGCCACGGGCTGTCCGGGATCGAATACTCCTTTGACACGAGACTCACCCCAGGCATCAGGAGGCTCGAGGAGCTGGATAGTGAAGGGATCTATCTGAGCCTTGACGTAAGGATACAGCAAAAGGCAGAAAAACTCCTGTCCTGGCAGATGAACAGGCTCAAGGCAGAGGCGGGCTCCATGGTGATCATGGATATCGAAACGGGTGAGGTGCTGGCCATGGCAAACAGGCTGGCCACCGAGACAGATCCGAAAGCAGACGTTCACCATATACCGAATCTTGCCATACAACGGATCATCGACCCCTGGCCTGTGCCGATACTGGCCTCCATAAAACTCGAGGGCCTAAAAAAGATGAAAGAGGCCAAGGGGGCCGAAGGCGATGTAGCGGACACCTCGGCACTCTCTGATCCCGGCAACACCGACTTCATCAGGGCCGACAAGTGGCACTGGAGCGCCATCGAGGACTCTCCAGGGGCCATCTGGACCAGGCTTGCCGATGAACAGTTCGAACTCCTTCAGCCCCCTCAGGAGGGGCTGCTTCCCCTCATGGTGCGCCTGGGCTTCGGGCAGAGGACCGGCATAGAGCTGCCAGACGAGTCCCTCGGCCTCCTGCCAACCGAGATCTCCCCTCAGATGGCCAGGGAGGCGGGAAGCGGCATTCAGGCCACCCCGCTCCAGACGCTGACGGCCTTCTGCAGGCTGATTGCCGGAAACAGACTGAAACCCACTATCCTTAGAACAGAAGTAGGGAAAGAGGGGGCTTCAAAGATCTCTTCCGGCCAAGGCCCTTCTGATCAGAGCAAGGTCTCGCCTGCCAAAGAGGATATCGCTGACGATTCCGCACTGGACGAAGAGATTCAAAGGGGGCTCCTGGCCCTCCTGGCAGACGACAGCGGCCCTGCAGTAGCCGCTGTCAGAACGGACGAGGCAGGCGGCACGGGCCGAGGAGGCGAGGTCCTGAGCCTTGCGTTCTGGCCCGGAGAGGAACCGAAGGTGGCCATGATCACAGTGCTCTGGGGCCAGAGATGTGATCCGCGCATAAAAAAAGGGACCCTTGGAAGGGCGAGCTCCCTTCTGAGATATGCAGGCACCATCGTCCAAGAGACCAGGGCCTGGGCAGAAAAAGGGCAAAAACCGGCCCCAAGCACCCTGTCCAAGCCGGCACAGCCATCAGATCCGTACCGTACCGCAGAAGGGGCCAGGATCATGCCAGATCTTAGAGGCCGTAGCCTGAGGCTGGCCTTTGAAGAGATACAGGCCCTGGGCCTCACAGCCGAGATAGAGGGGGCGGGCATCGTAGCCTCCCAGCACCCAGCGCCCGGCACGAAGATCAAGCCAGGCGCGATATGTCAGATCATAGGCAGAAGGCAGAACAGCTGAAGAGGTGGACGAGATGATCTCCTACATCTGGAGCTCCAGAAGGGATTCGGCCGGGGCAGACACATGCGGTTGCCAGGGCCGCCTAAGCCGCAGGCCCTGGAGATATGGACGAAGGATCACCTGCTATGACGGATACTACCAGATTGCCCCTTGGCAGGTAGCGATAACACCAGGAGTCCGGTATATTCATAAGGAATTCAGAAACCTCATAGATGACTACAAGATTGACTACCCTGATCAGCCAGCTTGATGGATATGAAACAGTCGCCGGAGATCCATCCTCTGTACAGATAGAACACATCACCCTGGACTCCAGGACTGCCGGGCCGGGCTCCCTCTTTATAGCCATACCCGGCACCAGCTCAGATGGGACGAGATTCGTACCAGATGCCCTCGAGAGTGGAGCATCTGCGGTCGTGGTGCAGAAAGATCACTTAGGGCAACTGGACCTGTCCAGCCTGTCCCGATATAAGGCCCCGATAATCGCGGTTGACGATGCAAGGGAGTCTGCCGGCCTCCTTGCCAGTGCCTTTTTCAGGCACCCGTCCACACGCCTGGAGCTCATAGGAATAACAGGCACCAACGGCAAGACCACCACGGCCTTCATACTGAAGGCGATCCTGGAGGAGGCAGGCAGAAGGCCGGGGCTTATGGGCACAGTGGAGTATTCGTTTCAGGGCCTGAGCCAGAAGGCGGCCCTTACCACTCCAGGGCCCGTTGCCATAAACGAATTCCTGGACAACATCGCCAGACAGGGGGCCGACTGCGCCGTGATGGAGGTCTCATCCCACGCCCTCCATCAGAAAAGGGTCGCTGGGCTCCGGTTCAAAAGCGCCATCTTTACCAACCTGAGCCATGACCATCTGGACTATCACGGAAACGAGGAGAGCTACTTCACGGCAAAGGCATCCCTCTTTCTGGAACACCGCCCGGAGTGCGCGGTGATCAATCTGGACGATCCATGGGGAAGGCGCCTGACAGAAGAGATGGGGAAACAGGGCCTGGATGCACAAGGGACCAGGATCATAACCTACGGCTTGGAAAAAAGGGCCCAGCTGCGGCCACAAAGGCTCTTCTTTTCCATCGAGGGCATCAGCTTCCTGCTCTCTCTGCCAGATGGCTCCATGGCAGAGATCAAGAGCAGGCTCATCGGAAGGCACAACCTCTACAATATCCTGGCCGCTGCTGCCGCCGCCCACGGCCTTGGAATCGATATCGAGGCCATAAAGTCCGGAATAGAAAGGCTCACCCACGTCCCTGGACGGCTGGAACCGGTCAGATCACCTGCCGGCACCCTTGCCCTGGTGGACTACGCACACACACCGGATGCAGTGGACAAGGTCCTGTCCTGTCTCCGGGAGCTCTCCCCGGCCAGGATAATCACTGTCATCGGCTGTGGCGGAGACCGTGACCGGGAAAAGAGGCCCAAGATGGCCCAGATGGCATGGCACGGATCGGACATCCTGTTCATAACCTCGGACAACCCCAGGACCGAGGATCCAAGGGCCATCATCTCGGACATGACCAAAGGCCTTTCAGGGGAGGAGATCGAGGCCGATGCCTCAAAGGAGCTCCAGATCGTGGAGGACAGGCGCCAGGCCATATTTCAGGCAGCCGACAGGCTGAGGCCAGGAGATATCCTGCTCGTGGCAGGAAAGGGCCATGAAGACTATCAGATTATAGGCACAGAAAGGTCCCCCTTCGATGACAGAAAGGTCCTAAAGGAGGCCTTTGACCAACTGGACGGGCTGAGGCGCAGGTTCTTCAATGCAGAAGGCCTCTGCAAGGCCATCGGGGCAGAGATGCACGGCCCTGACCCTGCCCGAAAGGCCGATTTCTTCTCCGTGTCCACCGACACCAGGACCTTGAGGAAAGGCGAGCTCTTCTGGGCACTTTCAGGGGAGAATTTCGACGGAAACGCCTTTGTGGAAAAGGCGCTGGAGATGGGTGCAGCAGGTGCTGTGGCCCAGGACACCTTAAAAAATAGGCTTGGCGGGCTTGAAGGCCTGCTCGGCGCAAGGCCTGTCCTTCTCGTAAGAGATACACTGAAGGCCCTTGGAGACTTTGCCTCATCCCTGAGAGCCGGCCTGGATCTCAAGGTGGTTGCCATTACCGGAAGCTGCGGCAAGACCACCACCAAGGAGATCCTTGCGGCCATCTGCTCGAAGCGCCTTTTCACCCTCAAGACACACGGAAACCTGAACAACCTGATCGGTGCCCCCCTGACCCTCCTGCGTGCAAGGCCGTGGCATGATGTAGCCATCCTGGAGCTCGGCACAAACAGGCCGGGGGAGATAGCAAGACTTGCCGAGATCGCTTCTGCCGACATCTCCCTGATCACCTGCATCCGTCCGGCACACCTGGAGGGCCTTGGAGGCATTGAAGAGGTTGCAAGGGAGAAGCTGGCCCTCTTTCAGGCGACCAGGCAGGGAGGAACACTGATCATCAACCTGGACGACGAATGGATCTGCCGGGCACTGACCGAGGGGCAGCTCCATGGCCACCGCCTGATCGGCTTCGGGCTCAAGGAGGGCAGAAGGCACTGGCCGCCCGAATCGATCCTGGAAGACCTGTATGGACTCGTTGAGGTCTTGAGCTGGTCTGTCGACTTGGACAGGGCCGGAGATGGCCCCAGATACGGGCTCCGGCTGGAGATGGAGATCAGGGCCAGTCAGGAAAGCAAAAGGTTCCTGCTGAACTCCCCCATGGTAGGACGGGCAGCGGCAATAAACATAGCGGCTGCCGCAGCGGCCGCCACTGCCATCGGCCTTGGCCCATCGGACATCCAAAAGGGCCTGGAAGGCCTCGAGCTTCCAGGTGGCAGGCTCAAGCTTTCCGAGGCAGACCGGTTTCTGATACTCGATGACTGCTACAACGCCAATCCCGCCTCCATGGAGATGGCCCTGGAGACCCTGGCCGCCCTTCCGGGCATAGGGCAGCGTATAGCCGTACTGGGCGATATGATGGAGCTTGGAGGAGATGAGGCCCGTTTTCATGAAGAGCTGGGCCAAAAGGCCGCCCGTTTCGGGATAGAACGCCTCGTCACAGTGGGAAAAAGGGCAAGGCACATTGCCGCAGGAGCCTGCAGAGAGGGGATGGATCGAGGGTGTGTAATCTCTTTTGAAGATACCAAGGCCCTGTGCCGGGCCCTTGCCGAAAAGGGCCCTGAAGCCCTTGGCATAAACGGGACAAGCCGCAGCCCTGCCATCCTGTTCAAGGCATCGAGGGCAGTGGGCCTTGAAAGGGCCATCCAGGGCCTCAGGCGTGCAGCCGGCACCTCACAAGATTCGGGAAGGGAGAAGTAGCACCATGCTCTATCACCTCCTATACCCCCTTCACGAGTACCTGAACATCTTCAACGTCTTTCGCTACATCACCTTCAGGACCATATATGCCGCAATGACCGCCCTGGCCATAGTGCTGTTCCTTGGCCCGTGGTTCATCGCAAAGATCGAGGAGCTCCAGTTCGGCCAAGTGGTCAGGGACGATGGCCCAGAAAGCCACCTGAAAAAGACAGGCACGCCGAGCATGGGCGGCATCCTGATAAACTTTGCCATCGTTTCCGCAACACTGCTGTGGACCAATCTGACAAACATATTCGTGTGGATAGCCCTCACAGTCCTCGTTGGATTTGGCGCCATCGGCTTCATCGACGACTACAGGAAGATCAGCAAAAAGAGCAGTGCCGGCCTGCCAGGACGCTGGAAGCTGATCCTGCAGGCCGCCATAATCATATTCTGTGCCGGCCTGCTCGCCTGGCACGGCCAGTGGGACACGAGACTCAGCATCCCCTTTTTCAAAAACATCCGGCCAGACATCGGGCTGTTCTATATCCCGTTTGCATTCATTGTGGTGGCAGGCGCCTCAAATGCGGTAAATCTCACAGACGGGCTCGACGGCCTGGCCACCGGCCCCTTCGTGATTTCGGCTGCGGTCTATACCCTGTTCTGCTACCTTGCAGGCCACGTACTGCTTGCAAAATATCTCCAGATCCCTGTGGTGCCTGGTGCAGGTGAACTGGCCATATTCTGTGGCGCCATGGTGGGGGCCGGCCTCGGCTTTCTCTGGTACAACAGCTATCCGGCCCAGATCTTCATGGGAGACGTGGGCTCTCTGGCCATGGGAGGGGCCTTGGGGGCAGTGGCCGTACTGTCAAAACAGGAGATACTCCTTGCCATAGTTGGCGGGGTATTTGTGGCAGAGGCCCTGTCCGTCATTCTCCAGGTGGGCTTTTTCAAGGCCACTGGGGGGCGGCGCATATTCAAGATGGCCCCCCTGCACCACCACTTCGAACTCCTTGGCTGGCCTGAACCAAAGGTGATAGTCAGATTCTGGATAATATCGGTACTCCTGGCCCTTGTGGCCATAAGCACACTGAAGTTGAGATAGGCGGCTGCAGGCATGGCGGAAAAGAGCGCACTATCAGGCAAGAATATCATGGTCCTTGGCATGGGCCGCTCTGGGATGGGCATGGCCCGGTATCTCGCAGCCCAGGGGGCGCAAGTGACGTGCCATGACGCCAGGCCTGTGGCCAGCTGGGACGAAGGGTTCCTCTCCTGGGCAAAGGAGATGGAGATAGGTCTGCTCTCCGGACCAGAGCTTCCACCGGAGGCGTTCGAGGGCGCCGGAATCGACCTTGCCGTGACGAGCCCGGGCATCCCTACCGATGCCCCCGTGATCAGGCAGCTCCAGGAGGCCGGGATAGATCTGATCGGGGACCTTGCCCTGTCCGCATCCCTGTGGAGGGGCAGGCTCATCGGGATAACCGGCACCAACGGGAAGACCACCACCACCAAGCTGCTGGCCTTCTTGCTAGACCAGGCAGGCATAGAGGCCGTCGCGGCAGGCAACATATCCCCTCCCCTTTCAGAGCCCGCCCTCGAAGGACAGGATGATAAGACAGCGGTCCTCGAGATCAGCAGCTTTCAGCTGGAATACTTTCCTGAGCCTGAAAACTGGCCCGCCTTCCTTGCCCCGCCGCTTTTTTCTGCAGCCATCTGGCTAAACCTTGAAAGCGACCACCTGGACAGGCACCCCGACATGGAGGCCTATGCCAGGGCCAAGGCACACCTTTTCGACTTTCTGGAGGCAGGGGCACTGGCACTGGTGATGGAGGGGCTGGATGCCCTGATCGACCTGCCCGACGGGGCAAGGCTTGCCGTATGGCCAAAGGAGATCAAAAGAGGGGGCGACAAAGACAGGGACGATGGGGACAGATATTTTGCATCCCTTGACCAGGCCGGGGCCCATGGCCATGAAGTGCTGACGATCAGGCTTCCCGGAAGGGACCTGCATGAGACCTACCATTTGGGACGATGGCCCCTGATCGGCCTGCACAACATCCAGAATCTCGCATTCGCCCTTGCCGCAGCCAGATGGATGGGGGCGGAAAGAAAGAGGCTCGAAGAGGCCCTTTCGGGCTTCAAGGCCCCTGAGCATCGCCTGCAGGAGATCGGCAAGGTGTGCGGTATCACCTTTATCGACGACTCCAAGGCAACGAACGTGGCTGCCACGAAGAGCGCGATCTCGTCCCTTGAAAGGGAGGTGATCCTCATAGCAGGGGGCTCGTACAAGGCCGAGGAGTTCCATCCCCTTTCAGAGCTGGTCTGTTCCGAGGACAGGGGCTGGGGAATAAGTGGGGCGGTCTTGATAGGACAGGAGGCAGACAGGATCAATGAGGTCCTCTCCCCCCTGGTCGAAACCTGCGTGATCGAGGCCAAAGGGGATGGCGATGGACAGGGCCTTTCGATCATGAAGGAGGCCGTGGCCCGGGCCTTTGATATGGCAAGGCCTGGCCAGAGCATACTCTTGTCACCAGCCTGTGCCAGTTTCGACCTCTTCTCCGGATACAAGGAGAGGGCAGAGGCATTCAGGCAGGCATTCAGGCAGCTCAAGCTCCAGAAAGAGGCGGGCGGTGGCAGGCAGGGCCAGAAGGGTTCTGTCTACCAAGCAATGGACGGACGGCAGGGCGGATGAAAAGCGACAGGATACATAAGGCAGGGCTCAGGCTGGTCATTGCCGGCGGAGGAACGGGCGGCCACGTCTTTCCCGGCATAGCCGTGTCCGACCTCCTATCCCGGCTGATATCCTGTGAGACGATGTGGATCGGAACGGGCAGGGAGATCGAAAGAAACGCCCTCAAGGACAGGGATGTCGACTACCGGGTCCTTGATGTCCATCCCATCAAGGGCACCAGTATCCCTGCGCTCTTCAAGGCCATCGGCCACCTGCCCATTTCCGTCTCCAGGTCATACTCCATGCTGAAGGGGTTCAAGCCGGACGTGGTGCTGGGGGTTGGCGGCTATGTATCCGGCCCGGTCATGCTGGCGGCCAAGCTGCTCGGCATTCCAAGCGCCATCCATGAACAGAACCTCCTGCCTGGCCTTGCAAACCGCCTGGCTGCCAGGTTCGCCAGGAAGATCTTCATAAGTTTTCAGGAATCGAGAAGATATTTCAGCGCCAAGAAGAAGCTGATAGTCACAGGAAATCCCGTAAGGCAGGAGATCCTGGATGCTGCAGTCACCAGGGCCGGAGACGACGACAGGCAGAAAGATGGGTTTCACATCCTCGTCATCGGCGGAAGCCAAGGGGCAAGCAGCCTGAACCGGCTGGCAGGCTCTGCGATAAAGGCCCTCTGGCACTCGGGCCACAGATTCAGCTTCCTTCACCAGACAGGGCAGGCCGACCTGGAAAATGTGCGCCTCTTCTATAGCGAAGCAGGTATCCCGGCCTCTGTCTCCGCATTCATCCACGACATGGGCCAGGCCTATGCGAGAGCGGATCTGGTGGTTTGCAGGGCAGGTGCCACCACCATAGCCGAGCTCACCGTCATGGGCAGGCCTGCCATCTTCATCCCCTATCCATTTGCCGCAGAGGGACATCAGGAGCTGAACGCGGAGCTCATGGAAAAGAAGGGGGCCGGCATCTTTCTGAGGGAGGCGGAGACAGGGGCAATAAAACTTTCATCTCACATAGAAACTCTTATGGAAGATCGCAAAAAACTTGCTAAAATGGCTGGGAAGGCAAAGAGCCTTGGCAAACCGGAAGCAGCAGAGGAAATAGCAAGGAATCTAATGCAACTCGCAGCACTATCCCCAATGGATCTCAAAGGGGATTTCGAAGGTGGCACCAAATGAAAGACTCATGGGAAACAGCCCTTGGCGTCAAATTCCTGCTGCAACAGATGAAAAAGCCAATTTTCAACAGCTGTCTCAATAAAACTTCAAGGGGCCTCTAAATCCCAGATGAATTCAAATCAAAGGGGAGCCCCAGATAGCGGCAACGGATAAGATAGAGGAAAGACACAGGCATGTACAAAAAACAGCACATACATTTCATAGGAATCGGCGGAATCGGCATGAGCGGCCTTGCCCAGGTGCTGCTCACCCTCAACTACTCTGTCTCCGGCTCCGACCTCAGGAGTACGGAGATAACCAGAAGGCTTGAAAAGATGGGGGCGGTGATCTACCAGGGCCACAAGGCCGAACAGGTGCGTGATGCCGATGTGGTGGTGGTCTCGTCTGCGGTCAAGGATGACAATCCGGAGCTTCAGGCCGCAAGGCTTGCCGGCATCCCTGTTATTCCAAGGGCCGAGATGCTCGGAGAGCTGATGCGGCTCAAGAAGTTCGGCATCGCGGTCGCCGGCGCCCACGGAAAGACCAGCACCACCTCCATGGTGGCCTCGGTTCTCCAGGGGGCCGGCCTGGACCCCACGGTCATCATAGGGGGGCAGGTGAAGGGCCTTGGCTCCAATGCACACTGGGGCAAGGGGGAGTTCCTGGTGGCAGAGGCGGACGAGAGCGACGGGAGCTTTCTCAAGCTCACGCCGAGCATCATCGTGGTAACGAACATCGACCGGGAACATCTCGACTACTATGCAGGTCTCGAAGAGATAAAGAGGAGCTTCATATTCTTCATGGATCGCATCCCCTTCTACGGGATGACCATAACCTGTGGCGATGATCCGGTGCTCATGGAGATAGTGGCCGAGGTGGGGAAACGGAACATCACATACGGCACAGGCAGAAACTGTGATCTCCAGGCCAGGAACATCGAATTCAGCGGCACCAGGGTCTCCTTCGATGCCGTCTGGCATGACGCCGTCATGGGCAGGGTGGAGCTCGGCGTCCCAGGGCTGCACCATGTGAGGAATGCACTTGCCGCCATGGCCGTGGGAATAGAGTTGGGGCTCTCTTTCGACGACATAAGGCAGGGGCTTTCGGGCTATGAAGGGGTTGGACGCAGGTTTGAACTCATTGGCGAGGCTGGCGGCATCACCATCGTAGATGACTATGCACACCATCCCACCGAGATAAAGGCGACCCTCAAGGCTGCACGGGCCGCCTGGCCCGAAAGGCGCATCGTGGTCCTCTTCGAGCCGCACCGCTATTCCAGGACCAAGGCCCTGATGGATGAGTTTGCCACGGCCTTCAGCGAGGCCGATGAACTCTTTCTCACAGAGATCTACCCTGCAAGTGAACGGCCCATAGTGGGCATCACCGGCAAGCGCCTTGCCGAGACCATAAAGGAGCACTCATCGTGCCCGGTACATTTCGTCGAGCACGTGGAGC
The DNA here is from genome assembly GCA_964573615.1 of uncultured Desulfobacterales bacterium. Classification (GTDB taxonomy): domain Bacteria; phylum Desulfobacterota; class Dissulfuribacteria; order Dissulfuribacterales; family QOAL01; genus JALSKY01. Next base: position 26,517 of record CAZNKD010000058.1, read on the forward strand.
TCCTGCCCGAGGCGGCCTCGCCCCGGCTTCAGGCCGGTGATGTGGTGATGACCCTTGGAGCAGGGGCAATCGGGCGCATGGGCCCAAGACTTCTTGAAGCCTTGAGGGAAAAAGAGAGCAGGGAGGATGGCCGGGTTGCCCAGAAGAGAGCTTGAGAGAATAGAGGGGCTTAGGCTCCGTACCGATCTGCCTATCTGGCCCTATACCACCTTCAAGATAGGTGGGACGGCAGGTCTCTGGGTAGAACCGTACTCCGTGGAGGCCCTTGAAAGGGGCCTGCGCGTACTTGAAAGCCGTCTGCCGAGCTACAGGGTCCTTGGCTGTGGCAGCAACCTGCTGGTCGATGATGCGGGGATTCCGGCGGTACTCTGCCTGTCCGGCCTCTGCCGGATTGAAATGGATGAGACCCATCTGACCGTGGGGGCCGGCACTGCCTTCTGGCGCCTCATGAAATTCTGCATGGAACAGGGGATAGGCGGCCTTGAGCCGCTCTGTGGCATACCTGCCAGTGTTGGAGGTGCCTGTTTCATGAATGCCGGAGCAAATGGGGTGCAGTTTCTCGACCTGGTTGACTCCATCCTCCTCACCACGAGCCAGGGGAGCCAGTGGTTCAGCCCGGAGCAACTCCAGGCCGGCTACAGAGACGGAGGAATCCCTGATGGGGCCGTGGTCTCGGCATGCAGACTTGCGATCGGCCGGACAAATGGAAAGCGCAGGCAGGGCCTTTTCCGGCTATCGCCCCGGCAGGTGCGCTCCAGGATAAGGCTCTTCATGAAGAAGAGGGTCGCCACCCAGCCCATCACCATGCCGAGTGCCGGCTGCATATTCAGAAACCCCGATGGCGACTCTGCAGGCCGCCTCCTCGACCTGAGCGGGCTCAAGGGCCGGAGGATAGGCCAGGCGGCCATATCTGAAAAGCACGCCAATTTCATAGTCAATCAGGGAGGGGCCGGCTTTGGTGACGTCCTGGAGCTCATGGAGCTCGCCGCCTCGGAGGTGGAGCGGCTCTTTGGTGTAAGGCTGAGGCCTGAAGTGACCATATGGAGGAGAGAGCAGGACCAGAGATGATGTTCTCAAAGACAGGAGCTGCAAAGAGAAGGCAGGGCACATCTGCCATGGGACGCAGGGCAAAACGCTCAGGCCAGCACCCATCCGGTTCGGCAGCAAGGGATCTCTTCAGACGCACGGCTCTGGTATTGCTCCTGTTCCTGGGGGCCGCTGGCCTGCTGGCAGGCACTGTCTACGGCCTCAACAGATGGGCCAAGTGCTGCACGCTCTTTGTGATCTCAAAGGTGGAAGTAGAGGGCACAAGCAGGCTTGATCCCTCCCAGATCAAGAAACTGAGCGGCATAAAGGAGGGGGACAATATCTTTTCCTTCGATGCCGAAAAGATCGCCCGTCGGCTGATGGAACAAGAGCCCTGGATCAAGGAGGCCGAGATAGGCCGCAAGCTGCCTGACACGGTGGTGATCGGGATAAAAGAGCGAAGGCCTGCCGCCCTCGTGCGTATCGGCGGTGCCGTCTGGATAGTGGACTCATCCGGCCACCCCTTCAAGGTTGCCACCAAGGAAGACGATTTCACCGCCCCCATCATCACTGGAACAGAGCGAAAAATCACGCCTGAGGGCCGTGACAACGGCCAGGGGCAGACGAATGGCAAGAGTGCCGGAAAGACACCGGGTGGCCCTGAGAGGATAGGGCTCGACACAGAAAAGCTCAGGGACGCCCTGACCATAGTCAGGCTATCCAGAAAGGGGGCGAGGGCCCTTGGTTTCTACAACATCAGTCAGATAGACTTTCCGGGCGACGATGCAGTGGTCATCTATACCGCTGACAAGGCGGTGCCATTCTATCTGGACAGGGAGCAGCTCAAGAGCCAGTTCTACAGGGCTGAAAAGATACTCTATCAGCTCTACACATCTGGTGAATATGCCAAGGTTGCCAGTGTGACCGTGGGCTACGGCGAAGATACCGCCCTTGCAGTGCTGAAGAAGACAGGAGCAAGGAAGTGATCCATCATGAATGACCGCGCCTGTGACATAATCGTCGGCCTCGACATCGGCACCACCAAGATATGTGCGGTAGTAGGAGAGCACACCGAGGACGGCCTGGAGATCATAGGCATCGGCACCCACCCTTCCGTAGGCCTCAGAAAGGGGGTCGTGGTCAACATCGACAAGACCGTAAACTCCATTGAACGGGCCGTGGAAGAGGCGGAATTGATGGCCGGCTGTGAGATCACCTCGGCATACGTGGGCATTGCTGGCAGCCACATCAAGGGCTTCAACAGTCACGGGGTCATTGCCATAAAGGGCGAGGAGGTCACAGAAGAGGATCTCGAGCGCGTGATAGATGCGGCACGGGCCGTGGCCATCCCCCTGGACAGGGAGGTTATCCACATACTCCCTCAGGAGTATATCGTGGATGATCAGCCAGGGATCATGGATCCTGTGGGAATGACAGGGGTGAGGCTTGAGGCCAAGGTGCACATCGTCACAGGGGCGGTTACAGCGGCCCAGAACCTCATAAAATGCGCCAACAGGGCCGGGCTCGACGTGGACGACATCGTGCTCCAGCCCCTCGCCTCGGCAGAGGCGGTGCTGACAGACGAGGAAAGGGATCTCGGGGTCGCCCTAATCGACTTCGGAGGTGGCACGACAGACCTTGCCATCCTCTCCGAAGGGGCCATAAAACACACGGCTGTCCTGGGCCTTGGCGGCTCCAATCTCACATATGACATCTCGGTGGGCCTGCGCACCCCCATGGCCCAGGCGGACAAGCTGAAGATCAGGCATGGCACGTGCCTCACCTCCATGGCAGACCCCAAGGAGATGATCGAGGTCCCCAGCGTGGGGGGGCGGAAGCCCAGACTCCTTTCAAAACACATCCTGGCCGAGATCCTCGAGCCCAGGGTGGAGGAGATCTTCAGCCTCATAGACCAGGAGATCCAGCGTACCGGCCTCAAGGAGCTCCTGGCATCTGGCATCGTAGTCACCGGGGGCTCGGCCCTGTTGCCGGGCATGCTCCCGCTTGCAGACCAGATCTTCCAACTGCCCACCAGGATCGGTTATCCCAGGCGTATTACCGGCCTGGTGGATGTGGTGGACAACCCCATGTATGCCACTGCCGTGGGGCTGGTCCTGTACGGGGCGGCTGACAGGCCGCATAAACATTTCAGCAGGAAGAGCGGTGGCATCTTCAACAAGGTGACCCGCAGGATGAAGTCCTGGTTTGGCCTCAACTGAAAGAGACGGGGAGAGAAGGAATGCCTTTCGAATTCGTAGATAGTCCTCTTACAGCAAAGATAAAGGTCATAGGCGTTGGCGGAGGCGGAGGAAATGCCATCAACAACATGATCCGCTCAGAGCTCCAGGGTGTGGAGTTCATTGCAGCCAACACCGATGCCCAGGCACTGGAGATGTCAAAGGCGCCCATCAAGATCCAGCTGGGCAAGAGCCTCACAAAGGGCCTTGGGGCAGGAGCCAAGCCGGATGTGGGACGCGAGGCGGCTGAGGAGAGCGCAGAAGAGATCAAGAAGGTGCTCGAAGGCAGTGACATGGTCTTTGTGACAGCCGGTATGGGCGGCGGAACGGGCACAGGCGGGGCTCCTGTGATAGCGGAGATCAGCAAGGAGCTCGGGGCCCTGACCGTGGCAGTGGTCACAAGGCCCTTCGGTTTCGAGGGCAAGAAACGGAGCCAGCAGGCGGATGAGGGCATAGAGCGGCTGAGAAAGGTGGTGGACACCATCATTACCATACCCAACGACCGCCTTAGGAGCATTGCAGACCCCAAGACCCCCATAATGGAGATGTTCAGGAAGGCGGATGAGGTGCTCTACTATGCAGTGAGGGGCATCTCTGACCTCATAGTGGTGCAGGGATATGTGAATGTGGACTTTGCCGATGTGCGCACGGTCATGGCAGAGATGGGCATGGCCCTCATGGGCACCGGGGTGGCCAAGGGAGACCGGCGCGCAGTGGAGGCGGTACAGATGGCCATTGCCAATCCGCTACTGGAAGACGTCTCCATCAGCGGCGCACGCGGCATCCTCATGAACATAACCGCCAGCATGGAGACCCTCACCATGGATGAGGTGGATCAGGCAGCAAGCCTCATACAGGAAGAGGCACACGACGATGCCAACATCATCTTCGGTACCGTCTTCGATGAATCCTTGGCAGACGAGATCAGGGTCACCGTGATCGCAACCGGGATAGGCAAGGAACCGGTACAGGCAGAGCCCGAGATCACGACAGAGACGGTGATAACCAATCTCACCACCGCCCGCAGAAAGAGACGGGATTCAGAGGGAGAAGGGGCAGAAGGAGGTGCTGCCATTGCAGGCGGCACAGCAGCAACCGCCACAGATCTTCCAAAGCCTGGGGCCGCAGCCGCCGAGACAGGGGCCAGCGAATTTCCAGGGCTCGACTCCATAGATCCGGATGCCCTGGAGATCCCCACGTTTCTAAGGAAAAAGGCGGATTGAGGAATTAAAAAGAGGGGTGTCCATAAAAGGACGCCCCCTCTTCACCACTTCACACAAGATCGGCTATCTCTTCAGGAGGTCTTCCCAGAATCCTCCTTCAGGATTCTACATCAGGCACTCTTCTCTATATGTTCGGCCAGTGTCTGGGCGATCTCCTCGATCTTGTCCTGATCCTCGCCTTCCACCATGATCCTTATCACAGGCTCCGTACCAGAGGGCCTTATGAGGATGCGCCCGCTTCCGGCCAGATCCTCATCCAGCTTGTTCTTTAGCTCCTCCAGCCCCGCGATCTCTGAAAGCGGCCGCCTCTCTTTCAGCCTCACGTTGTGCAGGGTCTGGGGAAAGGACTCCATGACCGAGGCGAGCTCGGAAAGCGGCCTCTTGGTGCGCTGCATCACTGCCAGTACCTGAAGGGCAGCAAGGATGCCGTCTCCCGTGGTCATGTGGTCCAGAAAGATCAGATGGCCGCTCTGCTCTCCGCCAAAGTTGTAGCCCTTCTCCCGCATGGCCTCCACCACATAGCGGTCACCCACTGCCGTCCTCACGAGCCTTCCGCCCATGGCCTCGAGGGCCTTCTCCAGCCCCATGTTGCTCATGACCGTTGCCACCACGGTATTGTAGTTCAGTGTCTTGTTCTCGATCATGTGCTTTGCGCAGATGGCCATTATGTGGTCTCCGTCCACCACGTTTCCCTTCTCATCCACCACAATGAGCCGATCCCCGTCACCGTCGAGGGCAATGCCCATGTCTGCCCCGGTCTGCCTCACCTTTTCCTGCATGTTTTCAGGATAGAGTGCACCGCAATCGGCATTGATGTTCGTGCCATTCGGGGAGACGGCCATCTTCTCCACACTTGCACCCAGCTCCTCGAACACGGCCGGTGCCACCTTGTAGGCGGCTCCGTTTGCACAATCAAGCACGATCTTCAATCCGTCCAGAGTGAGATCCTTCGGGAAGGTGTGTTTGACAAAGACTATATAGCGCCCCTGGGCATCCTCGATCCTCTTCGCCCTTCCAACATTGGCCCCGGTCGGCATCTCGTCCGAGAGATCCGACTCCATCAGCTCCTCTATGCGGCTCTCTGCATAGTCCGGCAGTTTGAAGCCATCCCTTGAAAAGAGCTTTATCCCATTGTCCTGAAACGGATTGTGGGAGGCCGATATCACCACCCCGGCGTCCGCCCTCATGCTCGTTGTGAGAAAGGCGATGGCAGGGGTGGGCATGGGGCCGACCACGAAGGCGTCCGCTCCCATGGAACAGATCCCCGCAACCAGGGCGTTTTCGAGCATGTAACACGACAGCCTGGTATCCTTGCCTATCAGGATCTTGTGTCTGTGGTTCTTGCCCTCTTTGAAGAAATATGCCACGGCCCTGCCGATATTCATGGCCGTCTCCGTGGTCATGGGATGGACATTTGCAACACCCCTCACCCCATCTGTACCGAAAAATCTCCTCTTCATCGTGATTACCTGCCTTGATCACCCTCTTCTGATCTATTTTCCGCTATTGGGCCTTTGCCCCCTGGGCCTTTTGATCCTCACCTTTATCTTGGAAGGTGTCACCTTCAAGACCTGAAACTCCTCAGGGACCTTGTACTTGGGTTCGACAAGATGGGTCCCAGGCTTTAGCTCCCTGGTGTCTATCCCCACGTGGATGTCCTCTATCTCGAGCTTCCTGAGGGCCGGCTTCTGGCCAGACAGTGTCACACTGACCTCAGAGGGCCAGATGGAGACCTCCCTTTCGTCATCCACCTTGACTGGCACATGGTTTATCTTCCTCACCCCGCTCGCCGGCCTGATGAACACCGTCACCTTGAACCTGGAGTGGCCCTCAACGGTCACATGGAGCCCCTGAAGGTTCAGGCCCACCTCCGTGCTGAAGGTGGATCTGGCACCTTTGAGATTCACAGGCGACAGGGATATCTCCTCTATGTCCTTGATCTCCTTGATGGGCCCGCTGATGGCCGTCTCCGCAGGGGTCACCTCCACCCTCTCCACCTCATAGCCGTCGGCCACGGCCCCAAGGATCACCGGCTTCACCCGAATGGTCTTTCTAAGTAGCGGCTGAATGTCCAGCTCTATGGTGGATGGCTTGATCCTTGTGACCCGCACCCCGCCCGGCAAGGAGAAGTCTTCGGGCGTAAGGTGGATGGTGACAACACCGGGAGAGGCATTTCCAAGGTCTATGACCTTGGTCATGTTACGGCTTATGACCCCCTTGATTATGCTTCTGAGCCCATAGACCCTGAGCTCCACGGAGGTCGGGATATCGTTTGCGATCACCAGATCCGGTGGCAGATTCACTATCTCTATCGGTATGGAGACCCCGATCTCTGCCTTCTCCTGCCCCACCACGAAGGTCCAGAGCAGGATAGCCACCATGAGTGACATGAGCTTGAGGCTCCAGTTCTTGAGGATGAGATCGCGCCAGATCATCTGCTGCCCAACCTAAGCCTCCACCAGGCCCTGTCGTTCTCCTCAGGGGCAAAACTGTTGTGGAGGATACGTCTCAGGGTGCCTGGATCGATGTCCCTGGTGATCCTTCCGCCGATTGCCACGGAGATGGCCCCGGTCTCTTCCGAGACGATGACCGAGACTGCATCCGTCTGTTCCGTTATCCCTATTCCAGCCCTGTGCCTGGTGCCAAGGCGCTTGCTGATGGCAGGGTTGGTGGACAGGGGAAGCACACAGCCCGCTGCGGCGATACGCCCTGCCTGAATCAGCACAGCCCCGTCGTGAAGGGGGGTGCACTTCGAGAATATGGTGTTCAGAAGGGGGCGTGAGACCTCGGCATCTATCCTGACACCCGACTCCACGTAATCGCTCAGGCCAACCTGCCTCTCAAAGACGATCAGTGCACCTGTCCTGCTCCTTGACATCTCCGATACCGCCTTGGCCACCTCCTCCAGGGCCTGAAAGGTCTTCACCTTGTACTTGAGAAAGGGTGACTGGCCAAACTGGGTGAGCACACGCCTGATGTCGTCCTGAAAGACGATGACTATCAGCAGGAACAAGGAGCTAAGGGCAGTCCCCAAAAGCCAATGGAGGGTATAGAGTTCGAGTTCCCGGGCAACGAAGTAGATGAAGACGATCACCCCCAGGCCGACTGCCATCTGAACGGCCCTCGTGCCCCTGATGAGCAGGATGATCCTGTAGAAGATGAAGGAGACCAGCAGGATGTCAACGATATCCTGCCATCGTATCAGGGGGATATATTTGGCAGCGGTCTCGAACATCTCCTACCCCCCTGCCCCATATCCGACCTGCTGGCCTGGCCCCTCCGGCCGCTTTTGTGCCTCCTTGCTGAGCCTGTCTCTGAGGGCGCAGATCACCTTCACCACGTCTCGCACCATTGCCACATTGTGGACACGGACTATATCAGCGCCATTCATGACCAGGGCCGCCACAGCCCCGGCAGTGGCAGCATCCCTGTCCCCGGGATTCTCGAGGCCGGTGATGGCCCCAAGGAATGCCTTTCTGGAAGGACCTACCAGAAGAGGCAGGCCGAAGCGCTCCTTGAACCGGGCCAGGTGGTTTATTATGTCCAGATTGTCCTGAAAACGCTTCCCAAAGCCTATGCCCGGATCCAGGATCAGCCTTCGGCGCTCTATGCCCGCCTGCTCACAGAAGGAGATCCTCTCCTCGAAGAAGTCACCTATCTCCTGGATCACATCCTCATAGCTGGGGTTTATCTGCATGTCCCGCGGGGTGCCCTTCATGTGCATGAGGACCACGGGGACGCCGGCCTCGGCGGCGACCTCGGCCATGCGAGGATCCGCCCGGAGCGCGCTCACATCGTTTATGATGTCGGCACCGGCATCGAGGGCGGCCCTTGCCACCTCTGCCTTGGATGTATCTATGGAGATCGGGATGCGGGAGCGTGAACGAATGGCCTCAATTACAGGGATCACCCGCTTCAGCTCCTCGTCGAGGGAGACCGGATCTGCAAAGGGGCGGGTCGATTCCCCTCCGATATCTATTATATCGGCGCCCTGGGCCTCCAGGGCCTCTGCCTGCCTCAGGGCACTTTCCAGGGTGTCGAACCGGCCGCCGTCAGAGAAAGAATCGGGGGTGACATTGAGCACCCCCTGAACAAATACCTTGGCATTGGGTATAAAGCCGCCGGATTTATCGATTCTGCCCCTGGTCATCTAATCATCATCTACCCATTTTGTTCTTGTCTTCTGCATCCTTGCTGCCAAACAGACCTGCAGCAAGCACACCCTAAGCAGAGGGTTGGCTGGCTGGCTCCTCCTGCCCTTCCCCAGGCTCATCCCGCTTGGAATCTTGCTGGCTTCCGCCAGAGTCGGCACCGCCTTTTTCATCTTTTCGACAGCTGCCCATTATCGCATCAATCTTATCCTTGCCCAGGGATTCCTCTTCAAGCAGGGCGTTTGCCAGGGCGTGAAGACAGTCGATATTCTCAGTGAGGAGTTTGGTGCACCTGTCGTATGCCTCACGAACTATGCGGAAGACCTCCTCGTCGATCTTGTTGGCCGTGGCCTCGCTGTACTCCTTTACGTGGCCGAAATCGCGTCCGAGAAAGACCTCACCCCCCTGCTTTTCAAAGGCGATGGGCCCAAAGGCATCGCTCATGCCCCACTCGCACACCATCTTCCTGGCCAGGGCCGAGACCCGCTCGATATCGTTCCCCGCACCTGTGGTCAGCTCGTTGAAGACCAGCTCCTCAGCCACCCTTCCACCCAGGAGGATCACCAGATTGTTCATGATATAGGTCTTGGGATAGGTATGGCGCTCGTCTTCTGGCAGCTGCTGTGTCAGTCCAAGGGCACGCCCTCTGGGGATGATGGTCACCTTGTGGACGGGATCGGCCCCGGGCAGCAGCTTGGCTGCAAGGCAGTGGCCGGCCTCATGATAGGCAGTGATGCGCTTTTCCTCATCGGAAAGGATCATGCTCTTTCTCTCCACCCCCATGAGCACCTTGTCCTTGGCCTTTTCAAAGTCATCCATGTCCACCTTGTCCTTGCCTGCCCGGGCAGCAAGGAGTGCGGCCTCGTTGACGAGGTTTTCAAGATCTGCGCCTGAAAAGCCGGGGGTTCCCTTGGCCAGGGTGGCGATATCCACATCATCTGCAAGGGGAACCTTCTTGCAATGGACCTTCAGGATGGCCTCCCGGCCCTTTAGATCCGGCACAGGCACGGTCACCTGCCTGTCAAACCTGCCGGGGCGCAAGAGGGCCGGGTCCAGGACATCCGGGCGGTTGGTGGCAGAGATCACGATCACCCCTTCATTGCTCTCGAAGCCGTCCATCTCCACCAGGAGTTGGTTCAGTGTCTGTTCACGCTCGTCATGGCCTCCGCCAAGGCCTGCACCCCTGTGGCGTCCCACGGCATCGATCTCGTCGATGAATATTATGCATGGCGCATGCTTCTTGGCCTGCATGAACAGGTCGCGAACACGTGAGGCACCGACACCCACGAACATCTCCACGAAGTCGGAACCACTTATGCTGAAGAACGGGACCCCGGCCTCACCGGCAATGGCCTTTGCAAGGAGGGTCTTTCCTGTCCCGGGAGGCCCCACCAGGAGGACACCCTTGGGGATGCGCCCACCAAGTTTGGTGAACTTCTTGGGGTCCTTCAGGAACTCGATCACCTCGGACAGCTCCTCCTTCGCCTCGTCCACTCCGGCCACATCGTTGAAGGTTATCTTCACGTTCTCACTGGTGAGCATCTTGGCCTTGCTTCGGCCAAAGGACATGGCCCTGCCTCCGCCACCCTGCATCTGCCGCATGAAGAATATCCACACCCCGATAAGAAGCAGCATGGGGAACCACGATATGAGCAGAGTGATGTACCAGGGGGATTCTTCCACCGGTTTTATCTGGATGACAACGTCATGGGCCTTGAGCTTCTCGAGAAGCTGCTGGTCGTTTACAGGGATGGCCGTCTTGAAGGGTTTCTGGTTGATGAAGGTCCCCTCCACCTTCTCATTCTGGATGACAACCTTCTTTACCTGGCCCTTGTCCACATACTCGAGAAACTCGCTGTAGGAGATCTCCTGGATGTTGGTCTGGGGCTTGTTGAAGAGATTTACCAGAAAAATGACAATAAGCCCGATTACAAGCCATAAGCTGAGATTTTTATAGAAGGTGTTCAAAAAGCATCCTCCAAAAAAGAAATTTTCAGGCTTTACAAATGATTAACCTGATAAAAATAAACTAAAATCCTTTAAAAACGCAACCATAAAACCAGGACTTGTAGCCTGCAGGTTTGTCGAGGCTGAAAGGCAAAGGGGCACACAGGCACCCCCTTCACCTCAACTGCCCGATAACAGGGCAGATTCGCTGAAATCGAAAAAGCCCCTTGCCCCCTCGAATGCCCGCAAGCCAAGGCCTGAGATATAACACCTCAGATATAACACCGGATGAGCCCCTTACCTTCTGCCCGTGCCTTCTGACGTACCTTATGGGTGATGAACCCTTTGCAAGGGCTCACGCCAACCATTTGATTATTCAAATGAAATCCTTTTCCCAGACACTCTATCCAAGTACGTAATCCTTGGGAAAAGAGATTCAGGCGACAAGCTCGAAGACGAGGGCATCCTCATCCGGTCTCGTGCACCTTGCCACCTCTGCCACCTCCACCCCACACACTGCAACGATCTCCCCTCCGGGAAGGACCACCAGGGGCAAAAGATCCCGAACCGTTCTCGGGACCTTTCTGTTTATCAAAAACTTCTTGAGCCTGACAGTGCTCGCCATTCCAAGGGGCCTGAACCTGTCTCCTGGCCTCCTTGGCCTTATCCTGAGGGGCCAGGAAAGCCTTTTGAGGGCCAGATAGACCGGCCTATTGAAAACGGCCCTGGCAGCAGGGGCCTTTTCAGCCTCGTCTGGTGAAAAGCGCCCCTTTCTCACCAAAAGAAAGGGCCCTGAGCGGCCAAGCCCATAGCGGAGCTGCCCTGCCCTGCCAGATGGGCCTTCAGGAAGCCTGGAGGATATGTCATGAAGCGATATCTCAAACGGGCTCCATGGCCTGCCCTTTTCGCCCGGCTGCTCCAGGATGCCGCCGCTTTTCCTGCCCAGTATGAGCAGGCCCTGCTCGGTTCTGGCAGACAGCCCCCCAGGCAGGAAATATGTACGGCCCTGCCCGGACATGCAGATGTCATCAATCCTCAAGAGGTGGTCTGAGAGCAGCCTTGCCCCTGAAAGGCCCAGGTGCTCCTTCAGCACGATCTTGAAGATCCGCCTCCTGATGGCAGGGGGCAGCTTGCTCAGGATCTCCAGCCTGAGCCTCGTCTCTTTCCTGCCCTCCTGAACTTGGGCATGCCCCTCTTTTTCCGTGCCCAACGGTTGTTCCGATGATTCAGGGGGGCCTGGGGCAAGGGCTGAGACCAGGGCGGATCGCGCCCATGAATCGAGGGCCACCTCATCATCTTTGATCAGAAGGGCGGTCTTGACGGCAGTCTCCGGAAAGGATGGTGAAAACTCCCTTTTTATCAGGGGAAGCAGCCTCATGCGAATCCTGTTTCGTGCATATTTGTCAGATATATTCGAACGGTCCGTGCGCCAGGCGATTCCCGCCTCGGAAAGGTGCGCCAGCACCCTCTGCCTGGTCAGAAACAGGATCGGCCTTATCACCCCATCCGGCCTTTTTACGGCAATGCCTGAAAAACCCGCAAGAGAAGAGCCCCTGATGAGCCTGAAGAGCATCTCCTCTGCCTGATCGTCAGCGGTATGGCCGGTTGCAATCAGCTCAAAGCCATGCCGCCTCTTTATCTCATGGAAAAAATCGTATCTCTGCCTTCTCGCCTCTGACTGGATATTTCCGCCGCCCTGAACAAGCTCCTTCAAGTCACCTGAGTGCCCCTTGAAGAACTCTATGGCGTTTGCCCTGCAAAGGGCCTCCACGAACTCCATGTCGGCCACAGAGTCCTGCCCGCGAAGGCCGTGCTCGAAATGCGCAACCCCCAGGCGGATGCCCCACTTATTGCTCAACAGAAAGAGCAGATGGAGCAGGCAGACCGAATCCGGCCCACCCGAAACAGCTACCAGTAGTGCCGATTCCCTCTGAATCAGCCCGTGTCTTTTTATGAAACCCTTGAAGTCTGCCCAGAGCCTGTGGGAGACATGTCTTGGAAAGGCGAGCGCTTTTGGGGGCCGACCGCCCCCGTCCATCAGCAGGCTCACCCGCCTCCGCTACTGCAACTGATGGAGCGGAGGATATCCATGGCCGAGGCCGCCCTCACCCCCAGGACCTCAACGTCGAGGAGCAGGCTCTTGCCTGCAGCAGGATGGTTGAAGTCTGCCACCACATAGTCCTCACCGATATCCTTCACTACGAAACGGACAACCTGCCCTGACGAGGCCACCTCTTCATAGAGCTCTCCCTTCTTCAGCCTGTCTGGATATCTGATCTGGGAAAGGGGGATCTCGTTCACGAGTTTTTCGTCATAGGGACCAAAGGCCTGCTCCGGCGGGATCTCGATCTGGAACTGCTCACCCTCCTCCCTATTGAGCAGGGCCTTTTCCATTGCCGGGATCACGGGATCACGCCCATACAGAAATTCTGTCTTGAATACCCTGGCCAAGTCGGGCGGGGTCTGCCCATCCTTGACCCTGATCATATATTGAACCGTAACTACCGTATCGTTTGTTATCTTCATAACGTGACTCCTTATTTGGTTAGCCCCCTAATTTATCACAACTGTGAAAAATATGCCAGCAAAGTCGGGGGCCAATGGGTGCCCTCTGCTTTACAAAACAGGCAATCCCTCATAATATATTTAACCCCTTATGGCAATATCCGCCCATAGCTCAACTGGATAGAGCAACGGACTTCTAATCCGTAGGTTGGAGGTTCGAGTCCTCCTGGGCGGGCCAATGAAATCAAGGGGTTGGCCGATACTGCCGACCCCTCTTTTTGTTCCGGGCCAAAACGGGCTAGAGTCAAACAAGATCAAGGAGAGCCACAAAGGGAAAAATCTATCTATATGGGCAACTCAGATAAAATCAGGTGGCGTCAGCGCCTTGACAATTTCCAGCAGGCAATGGAACAGCTGAACGAGGCCTGCGGCAAGAAAGATTACACCAAGCTTGAACGGGCAGGCCTCATCCAGACCTTTGAATTCACCTTTGAGCTTGCCTGGA
>CAZNKD010000059.1:0-14289 GCA_964573615.1 uncultured Desulfobacterales bacterium
GCACTTCTTCTTCATACAGGTCCACTCACCGGTCTTGGGATCGTACTTGGAGTTGACGAAGCACTTCCAGCCGCCCTCGTCATAATCCTTGTCATCGACCTGCATGAAGTCACCGCGATAGTAGAAGCCAGGATACCTGGACTCTTCGCGGAACTGGATGTGACGGAGGTGGTCCTCAACGGTCCAGATCCTGTGCAGGTTCTCCCAAGCCCTGAGGAGCTCATGGAGACCGCCGGCAGCCATCTTCTCGGAGTCCTCACGCAGCCACTGCAGGTGCTTCATGGCGATCTCGAGGAGCTTGCCATTGGTCATGTAGTAGGGAGACCAACCTCCACCGTACTCGTCGGTGTACTTCATCAGACGCTCCATCATGTGGCGCGGCTTGATGTAGTTGGGGTTGACCATCTCGTGGGTGGTCTTCTGATAGTGCTCGTAGTAAACGGTGACAGGCTTGTAGATCTCAGCCTTCAGCTCGTCTGCGCTCTGGGCCAGAGTAGGAGTGAAGTCTGCATTGTCACGGATGTAACGGGCCATGGCCTTGGCGGCGATACGACCCTCGGAGTGGGCACCGGAGGAGAACTTGTGACCGGATGCGCCAACACCGTCGCCAGCGGTGAAGAGACCGTTGACGGTGGTCATCCTGTTATAGCCCCACTTATACTCATCTGGTACCCAGTCCTCATTGGGACCGCTGACCCAGATACCGCAGCAACCGGAGTGGGAGCCGAGCATATAGGGCTCAGTGGGCATGATCTCGGAACCGACCTTCTCAGGCTCGATGTTCATGGAGGCCCACAGACCGGCCTGACCGACTGACATGTCAAGGAAGTCCTCCCATGCCTCGGCCTCGAGCTCCTTCCAGTACTTCTTGAGGGCCTTCTCATCCATACCCTCAGCCTTCTTCTCTTCCAGGAAGGCGTTCAGTGCAGCGGCGGTGTCCATGAAGATTGGGCCACGGCCTTCCTTCATCTCGAAGAGCATCAGGTGGTTACGGAGACAGGTGGGGGTTACAGCGGCATCGCTGTAGGGCTTATACTTGGCGAGCTCCTGCTGGCAGGCCTCGCTCTTGATGTAGTGCTCACCATAGCCGTTGGTCACGGTAGCCTTGAAGAGCAGGAACCATGCACCGACCGGGCCATAACCGTCCTTGAAGCGGGACGGGGTGAAGCGGTTCTCCATCATGGTCATCTCGGCACCAACCTGCATACACATGGTGTATGTGGAACCGGCGTTCCATACGGGGTACCAAGCACGGCCCTTACCTTCGTCGGTGGACCTGGGACGGAAGATGTTGACTGCGCCACCGCAGGCAACCAGCATTGCCTTGGCCTTGTAGACGCAGACCTTGTTCTCACGAGCGCTGAAGCCAACGGCACCGGCGATGGTGTTCTCCTTGTTGGCATCCAGGAGCAGCTTCACGATGAAGATACGCTCATGGAGGTCATAGCCCTTCTCCTCAAGTGCAGCCTTTGCGGCCTCAGCCACGATGCACTTGTAGGACTCACCGTTGATCATGATCTGCCACTTACCGGTACGGACAGGCTCGCCACCCTCGGTAAGCTTCTTGCCCTCGGAGCCCTTCTTCTTCCAAATGGGAAGACCCCACTCCTCAAAGTGGTGTACGGAGTCGTCAACGTGACGGCCGAGGTCAAAGATCAGGTCTTCACGGACAACACCCATGAGGTCGTTCCTGACCATGCGGACGTAGTCGGCAGGGGTGTTCTCACCGATGTAGGTGTTGATAGCGGACAGACCCTGTGCAACAGCACCGGAACGCTCCAGAGCAGCCTTGTCAACCAGGCAGCAGGTGGCTCCGTCGGGCAGCCACTTGCCGATTTCCCAAGCAGCACCGCAGGCAGCCATACCGCCACCTACGATGAGTGCATCATAAGAGTACTCTTCAACAGGGACCTTGGACAGATCTGGCTCGGCCAACAGTTCCCAGGTTGGTTTATTTGGAAGTGCCATATTTCTTTCCTCCTTCTAAAATTTTGAAATTCTAAAAAACTCTACTTCTCTCCCCGACTATTAGGCAAAGTCTGAAGGTTTGCAGGTAGCCCTTGAGCTGTCTGCAGTCTCGGTGAAGAGCAGCTCGTTGTCGAGCTGATCGGCACCAGGTGAAGGCTTGCCGTCATAGGGCTTGATGGAGCCTTCGGGGGTGGTCCTGATGGGGAACTTGAAGCGCTTCATGTTGCCATTCCTGAACTTGATGGTCCACATGATGGAATCGGTACCGCGCATTGGCTGGACATAACCACCCATGGGGGCGATGTCAGCATAGTGGCGGACTTCGATAGCACCCTGCGGACAGATCTTTACGCAGGAATAGCACTCCCAGCACTGATCAGGTTCCTGATTGTAGGCCCTCATCTCATCGGGATTGAGGACCATCAGATCATTGGGGCAGATGTACATACATGCTGTCTTCTCCCCACCTTTGCAACCATCGCACTTTTCTGGGTTGACAAAGCTTGGCATTTTAATACCTCCTACATGTTTTTTTGTTCTCTGGTTAATGGGGTAAGGGCGCCCCCCACAAGTGGGAGCCGCCCGCTGTCCTTCTAAAGCCTACTTCAGGTCTTCGAATGCACCCTTCTTGATCTTGACTGCGCGAGCTTCCGGATTGGAGTAGTACTCCTGCAGGATCTCCAGGACCTCTGGCCTCGAGAACTCGGGCGGAACCTCGTTCATCTTGCCCTCGCTCATGAGGCGGCGGAACTTGGTACCGGAGACCACCACGCGGTCTTCCTTGTCGTGGGGGCAGGTCTTGAGTGAGGCCATGCCTCCACACTTGTGGCACCAGAAGGTCCAGTCGATCTTGAGCGGCTGGAGCTCAAGGGCACCGTCCCACAGCTTGTCGTAGATCTCCTGGGCCTCGAACAGGCCATAGAAGTCACCGACACCGGCATGATCACGGCCGATGATCAAGTGGGAGCATCCAAAGTTCTGACGGAAGATACCATGGAGGAGGGCCTCCTTGGGACCGCCATAACGCATCTCAAGGGGATAGACACCGAGGACTGTCCTCTCCATATTGTAGTAGTTGTCCAGCAGTGCCTTGTAGCACCTCATCCTCCACTCCCCGGGGATGTCTCCGGGCTTCAGCTTACCCACAAGTGCGTGGATGAATACGCCGTCCAGGACCTCCTGGGCGATCTTGGTGAGGTACTCGTGTGAACGGTGGATGGGATTCCTTGTCTGGAAGGCGGCTACTGTGCTCCAGCCCCTATCCTCGAAGATCTGGCGGGATACGCTGGGATGCATATATGCCTCGCCATACTTCTGCTTGAAATCCTTCTCGGACAGGGCCTTGATCGGGCCGCCCACATAGTACTTGCCTGAGTTGAGAACCTGCTGTACGCCAGGATGCTCTTCCTCAGCGACCTCCCAGAACCTTTGGGAGTCGGGGCCCTCACCCTTGAAGCAGAGCTCGCACTCCTTCCTCTTGTCGGGCTCCCAGATCTCCTCAATCTTCATGGTGGCCATGATATCACCAGTCTCGCTATCGACCAGTGTCACCTCATCACCCTCCTTGATCTCCTTGCGGACATCCTCGTCCACGGAGAGGGTGACAGGCAGGGGCCACATGGTGCCGGGATCAACCTTGCGGAGCTTCATTTCCTCAACACAGCCATCATAGTCTTCCTGGACCATGAAGCCGTTGAGAGGGGTAAAGGCACCCATGCCGAGCATGAGTATATCACCAGACTCTCTCGAACTGATGTTGATCTTCTTAAGCTTCTCTGCCTTCTGCAGCTCTTCGTCGCGCTCGGCGCCTTTGAGCAGCAGGGGCATGAGCTTTTTCTGTGAACCGTGCGGATTGACTAATGCCATTGCCCAAAATCTCCTTTCATTATGATTTTTGATGTATTTTCAACATGCGAAAAAATGAATGCTCATTCACAAAACAGAAATGAATCTCCGCTCAGAATACTACCTGGTTTTATATAAAATGCTCAAAAAAATGTCAAGAACAATAATTGGTGGAACTTTAAGGCTCAGACAATGGTGCCGAAGGGGGGATTCGAACCCCCACGGGCGGTTGCCCACTACCCCCTCAAGATAGCGTGTCTACCAATTCCACCACTTCGGCACTATATATCTTTTTATTTAGCCTCTCCTCCCTGCGGGGCAGGTACAGGAGTTTCTGACGTCTGATCATGTGCCGCCTCTGCTGGGGCAGCGGCAGGGACTTGCTGCTCTGCAGGCGGCTGCGAAGGTGCGGGCTGTTCTGTGACAACCCTGTGCATGACGGACTCACCCTTCTTATTGATGGACATATAGGTAAGGGTGAGGGATGTAATCATGAACAAGACCGCACACCCTGTGGTGATCTTGCTCAAGAGAGTGGCTGGACCGGTGGCCCCGAATATCGCCTCACTTGACCCGAAGACGGCTCCAACCTCGGCGCCCTTGCCCTGCTGGAGCAGGACAGTGACTACCAGAAAGAAGCAAGCCAGGACATGAACTACCACTATGAACGTGTACATTAAACCGCTGTAACCTATCCGTTTCCTTCGTATTTGACTATCTGGATAAAGCTATCCGGCTCAAGGGATGCACCACCAACCAGCGCACCGTCAACGTCCTGAAGGGACATGATATCCCCCACGTTGGCCGGTTTGACGGAGCCACCATACAATATTCTAATCTCCTGCGCAACCGTTGAACTGACCTGTTCAGCAATAAGCTCCCTCACAAACCGGTGGGCCTGGGATATCTGCTCAAGCGTCGCCGTCCTGCCGGTGCCAATGGCCCATACGGGCTCATATGCTATAACAATTTTTGAATAATCATTCCCGGAGACCAGCGCAAGGCCCTTTTCAAGCTGCCGGGACAGGACCTCCTCGATCCGGCCGGCATCCCGCTCTTCCAGGGTCTCGCCTATGCAGAGAAAGAGATTCAGGCCGTGATCCACTGCGGACTTGACCTTCTTGCCTATAAGCTCGTCATCCTCGCCGAATATGTGGCGGCGTTCCGAGTGGCCGAGGATCACCCAGCCCGCCCCTGCAGCCTCGATCATGACTGGAGAGATCTCGCCGGTAAAGGCCCCCTGCTCCTGATGGAACATGTTCTGTGCGGCCACCTCCACAACGGAGCCCCGGCACCTGGCTGAGACAGCCTCCAGGGAGACAAAGGAAGGGGCGATCACGATCTGTCTGCCCCCTACTCCTTGGGCCATGGGTATGAAGGCATCCAGAAAGGAAAGGGCCTCTTTCGTGGTCTTGTGCATCTTCCAGTTGGCGGCCAGCACGGGAATTCTGTTGGACTCTGCCATCTTTTTCCTCCAGCAAGGTTGAAATCGATTCCAAAAGGCTTTACAGGCGGGCTACAAACCGCCTCAAGCGGTGCTTCCACACTCCTCGAGGGCATCGAGCCCTGGCAGGGTCTTCCCCTCGAGGAGTCTCAGGAAGGCCCCGCCGCCTGTGGACATATATGTGATATTGTCTGTCTCACCGGCCCTAAGGATGGCCAGATTGGTATCCCCGCCACCGGTTATGCTGAGAGCCCGGCTCGATCCCACCCTGTGGGCCAGCTCCATGGTCCCCTTCTCAAAGCCTGGGATCTCAAAGGCGCCCATGGGACCATTCCACACGATGGTTGCGGCCCTGTCCACGGCGTTTCCGAAAAGATCGAGGGTCTTGGGGCCGATATCCACCACTATTCCATCCTCGGGGACCTGATCTACAGGAACCACCCTGGTTGCAGCACCGGCCTTCAGTTCCTCGGCCACCAGGCAGTCCACGGGAAGCAGAAACTCTATGCCCTTCTCCTTGGCGCGGTCCATGATGGAGGAAGCGGTCCCTATCAGATCCTCCTCCACCAGGGAGCGGCCCATGGCAAACCCCTTGGCCTTGAGAAACGTATTGGCCATGGCTCCGCCGATGATGAGCATGTCCACCTTGTTCAGGATGTTCTCAATGGCCCCGAGCTTGCTTGAGACCTTGGCACCTCCAAGGATGGCCAACACAGGGCGCTCCGGCGAGCCCATGGCCTTTTCGAAATAGGTGATCTCATCCTTCATGAGAAAGCCTGCCGCACACTCCTTCACCCTGGCAGGCACCCCCACCACTGAGGCATGTGCCCTGTGGGATACGGCAAAGGCGTCATTCACATAGCCATCGGCGAGCGCCGCCAGGCTGGAGGCGAACCCGGGGTCGTTGTCGGTCTCCCCCTTGTGATATCTCAAGTTTTCAAGGAGGAGCACACTGCCGGGCTCCAGGGCGCTGGCCATCTCTTCTGCCTCAGGGCCTATGCAGTCCGGGGCAAAGGCGACCTCCATCTCCAGGAGCTCTCCCATCCTTTCGGCAACGGGCCTCAGGCTGTAGCGCTCGACCCTCTGCCCCTTTGGACGCCCAAGGTGGGATGCCACGATGAGCCTCGCCCCCTCTTTTACCAGATGGCGTATGGTTGGAAGGCCAGCCCTGATCCGCTTGTCATCCGTGATACGGCAATCGTCATCCAGCGGGACGTTGAAGTCGACACGCAGAAAGACCCTCTTTCCTGAAAAATCCACCTCGTCCACATATTTAACCATGGGCCCTCACCTCCTTGCACACTTGAAAGACAAAGGGCCTGCCAAAACGGGCAGGCCCTGTGACAGCCTCTACATCATGGAGTCGGCAATGGTGGTGAGCCGATCCCCAAGCATCACGGTGTAGCTTCCAAGCTCGTTGTCGTACCAGCCATAGACCACCACCTGGGTAATGGGCACCTGGATGGAGTCACAGATGATCTGTGCCGACTCCCCTATGGCCTTGCACGCCCTCCTGGGGTCGATGTTTATGGCAGCCGTCCTGGTATGTGTCTCCGAGCCCTCGATGATGGCAGCAGCAGCGGGCACACCTATGATATCGCTCGATACGTTCTGCTCCTCTGTGTAGATCAGGTGCTCCTTCATGGGGCCGTCGGCTGCCTTCTTGTAGATGTCGTTTATCACATCCCGGTTTATCGGATTCTCAAGGCTCTCGTCATGGATGGTGAGCACCAGCACGATAAGGGAGCCGGTATTGGTTGGAACACGCACGGACTCCGCAATGAAACCGATGTTCTTCATCTCGGGGATCACCAGGGCCAGGGCCTTTGCCGCCCCGGTGGTGGTCAGGATGATGTTGTTGAAAATGCTCCTGTTCTTCCTGAGGTCCTTGGCGCCTGTCTTGGGCAGACGGTCCAGCACCTGCTGGCTGCCCGTGGCGGCATGCACGGTAACCATGGAGGCAGACAGGATCCTGTCTGCCCCGAAATGGTCGAGAAGCGGCTTGACCATGAAGGACAGACATGTGGTGGTACATGAGGCCGCGGATATGAGCTTGTGCTTCTCCGGGACATAGTCGTCCTCGTTGATCCCCATGACGGTGGTGACGGCATCTTCGGGCATCTCGGCCGCCTTGTCCTTTATCTTGAATGGCGCCGAGAGCACCACCTTTTCGGCCCCTGCCTCCAGGTGCCCCCTCAAGCTCCCCCTTGGGGCATCACCAGGCTCGGTTGGGTCCCTGAAGACCCCGGTCGTATCCACCACCAGTTTGACTCCGTTCTCTGCCCATTCTATCCCCTTGGGATCACGGCTCTTTCTCAGGATCTTCACAGGCACTCCATCCACGGTCATGGTGCCTGCCTGCTCGTCCAGGTTCTCTATGACCCTTGGACACTTGTGGCCATAAAGATAGGCACCCAGCCGGCCATAGGTGCTGTCCTTCTCTATGGCCGCAGCGATGTCCTGAATACCCTGGCCCACCTGCCTGCCTGTATTCACCACTATTTCAGAAAAGGTGCGGTTGGCCACATGGTGCCACAGGCTCAGCTTGCCTATACGTCCAAGACCGTTGATTCCCAACTTCATGGGGCGGGGTTCATGTTCGATGGTTACCATTTCTACCTCCGGCTCTTCATTTTGTGGCTTTTGGATTGTTGCCTCTCTACTCTCCCTGCCATGGTGGTGACGAGGCCCTGATGAAGGAAAGCATCAGATGATAAAAGAGGCCTCCTCCTCCATCTTTATATCATGTTTTCCCATGTACACTGAGCCATTTCGTCCGTCAATGCTGATATGGTCACCGAACCTTATGGTGTGACCATTGATCTCTGCCCGGCTTTCAAGCTCGAAGACGTTCAGCTGCTCACAGCCGACCACACAGGTCTTGTCCAGACGAAATGCCACGATTGCCGCATGGGAGGTCTGCCCTCCCCTGGCAGTCAGTATGCCGTCTGCCGCCGATATCTCCCTGATATCGTCTGGCACGGTGTCCTGCCTTATCAGTATCAGCTTGGTCTCTGGCTCCTGCTGCCTTATCCGCTCTATCTCCTCCAGCCGGAAGACAGCCTTTCCGGAAAGGGCCCCTCCGCTCACCCCGATACCGCGCCCCACATAGCTGGCCTCCAGGGCAGCGGATGGCACGAAACGGCTCACCCGATCACGTTTCTTGGTGACCATGTCCCTGGTCTGGAGGATGTAGAGCTGATCTCCCGTCTCTCCTTCAAAGGTAAATTCGATCTCCTGGGGTGTCCACTTCTTCCTGAAGATCAGATATCTCGCCCAGTTCAGGATGGAGTCGTAGATCTGGGGAAACTGACGCTCGAGCGTCAACTCCGGATCTAGCCCTATCTCCTCCGCCTGCTCCACGGATATGGGGTTTGTGGATACGAGTCCGCTCACGATATCCTCGCCCTGATTGCCTGTGGAATAGTCTCCCCAAAGGCTCACCCGGTCCAGCTTCTTATGGGGATTGGCAGTGAAGACGACGCCTGTGCCCGACTTGGAAGAGAGATTTCCATAGGCCATGGACTGCACGATAACGGCTGTGCCCCAGTTGTCGGAGATCTCCATGATCTCGCGATAGGCCCTTGCCTTTTCAGAATCCCAGCTCTTGAGGACCAGCATGATGGAACCCACCAGCTGATCGAATGGATCCGAGACCACCTCGATGCCGTGATCCCTGACGGCATAGTAGTATTCCAGGGCGAGCTCCTTCATCTGCTCACCAGAAAACTCCCTCTTCTTCTCGACGCCATATCTCTGCTTGTGGGCCTTCATGAGGGTGGTGAAGATCTCCCGCTCAAGGCCGAAGGACATGCCCCAGGACTGGATAAACCTCCTGTAGTTGTCCCATGCGAACCAGGGGTTCCCGGACTTCCTGGCAAGCCCCTCCACCACGTCATGGTTCATGCCCACGTTGATGATGGTGGACATCATCCCTGGCATCGATATGGCGGCACCGCTCCTCACAGAAAAGAGCAGCGGATCATTGGGATCGCCGAAACGGGAGCCGCACCGCTCTTCGATGGTCCTGATCCCCTGCCTGATCTGGCGCTTGAAGTTGTTGTATGCCCCGGGCAGCTTCTGAAAGAGGGAGTAGTACCGAAAGACCTCTGTAGTGATTATGACCCCTGGCGGCACCGGAAGCCCCTCCTGTGCGAGCAGCACAAGGTTGTAGCCCTTGTTGCCGAGATGAATCAGGTTGTTGGTGTTTGGGCTTGGCTCATATATGGAGCAGAGGTCATGGCCCGGATCGTATGCAAGGAGCATGTCGAGCTCCCTGGTGCTCAGGTGCTCCCTCTGCTCCCTCAGCACCTGATAGACCCGGGAGATGAAGTTGTCCAGGTGCTGAAGGCCGAAGGTCGAGGCAATGAGCTCCCTCAGAAACTTCTCGGTTATCTGGTGCACTACATGGTCCATGCTGGAGTCCGGCGCTATGCCGGAGCGGTACTTTGGCAGGATCTTGTCGGGCCAGAGCTGCCGTATGATCTTGTTCAGATTCTCCTGATGGGGGCTCAGGTAGTAGACATATATCATGTCTTTGACGCCCTCTGAGAGGCCCTTTACGATGTCCAGATACTGGGTGAATGAAAAGCGCCTGACCCCGAGGGACTTTTCAAGGAGCGTGAGATATGTGGCGAACTTCTTGGAATAGACCCCGTTCAGACGGACTGCCCTCCAGAGGAGCTTCAGGTGCCTCAATATGGTGACAAACGTGGCCCTGGTGATGAACGGGACCTCTATCTCTGCAATGAGGTTTTCGAAATAGATGTTTGCCAGATTCTCGAGGCGGAAGGTGAGCCCAAGGGCATCGAACTTCTTCTCGTGGTACTTCCCGTACATGGAGGGGATGTCGGCGGCTATATGCCTCTTGTGGTAGATGGCCTCCTGCACCTCGAACCGCTCGGGAGACAGGATGATCTCCTTTAGCCGTTCGAGCTCATCCAGCAGCACCTTGAGGGCGTGTTCACTATCCTTGGAATCAAGCACCTCCAGCACCTCGTCCAGACCCTCGAAGCCGAGCTTTCTTGCCTCCTCAAGATGATAGCGGATCTCCTGCACCCCAAGGTGGTACTTGAGATACTCAAGCCTGTACATCTTTATGAGGAGCTCAACCCGCCTCTTCTCCTGCACGGGGACATCCTGCACCTCGCCTATTATGGCCCGGATCTCCTCCTCAGGGATGTTCAGGAGCTTGTCGAGGCTCTTGTAGAAGGGCTCCATGTCGAGCCTTGCGGCCAGGTGCCTCACTATCTTGTGGACGTGATCCACATACCTGCCGGAGGTTGGCACCCTGGCAAGGATCTCCTCTGGCACAAAGGGCGAAAGGCCGGACTTGTCCCTGCCATACCAGAAGCAGAAGATGGCCTCTATGAAATCCACTATCAGATTGTTGCTCTCGACATGACTCTGCTTTCTCAAGAAGTGGATCAGGATATCCTTCCTGCGCGATATCTCATCGAGCTCGGTGGAGACCTCGCGCAGCAGCCCCTCTGCACCGATCTCGTTGAAATATACCGGCACCACCCTGGCAAATTGCTTGACCAGGTTGAAGATGGGTGCGATGTCGCTATTCAGCAGCTTGGTGATGTCCCGCTGGAAGAGGTCAGTATCCTTTATGCAGGTACCTGCGAGCTGCAGGTTGATGGTGAGGGCAGAGAGCAGGGTGCTGCACACCTTGGGCTTTCTGCATACGAGATCGAGCCATACACGGATATTCTGGAGATGGGCCGGGTTGCTCAGTATGTGCCACTCCGTGTCCACACCCTGGATGCCCGGGGGCTGGAAGCCAAACTTCACCACCTCCTCCAGAAAGAGCTCTATGAGACGCTCGTTGTCGCGCTGCAGGATCTCGATGCCCAGTGCATTTATGCACTGGAGCGCGGTCCGTGGAAAGTGGCCTATCTGCTGCTTCAAGAGGGCGAAGCTCTTGGGGATGATGCGCCTCAGCTCCTCAAAATCTGCCGTCTTCACCAGGCAGAGCAGGTTCCTGTTGAGCTGGCGGAGGATCTCCTCATGTATGTGGGCCAGCCCCTCCATCTCCACCATGTGGAAGAGAAAGAGCAGGTGGACACTTATGCCCTCAACGGCCCTGCCGCTTCCGCCCTGGCCGCCAGCGTCCTCGAAGGAGAGGCGGCACGGCATGTTTCCGAGCACCCTTGAGATCTCCTTGTACTTTCGGACGATATCGATATGGCCGGGAAGGGCCGCAAGCTCCATGGCGGTATTCCTGTCCTGGGGCGCCTTCGAAAGCTCCTCGAGCCGCTCCATGTATCTATTGAAGGCGGAATGGGAGACCGGCTCCAGCAGCTCCATTATGGCATTGAAGTCCTCCGGCTCTATCCAGAGCCCGTAGTGCTTTAGCGCACCCTTGAGCCACTTCTGGGGCCCGTCGACACTGAGCCAGTAGGAATAGGTGATCTTTCTGACCAGATAGAGCAGCCGGCAGCACCAGTGCCACATCTCCGAGGCCAGCTCCTCGGGCACTGCCTCTTCAGCCTTTCCCAGCCTGGCATCAAGGCGCTTGACCAGCCTTGCCAGGGGATGGAAGCTGCTGGCAATGGCAGAGAGGATCTCATCATCCACAGAGCTCAGCTCCTTGAAGATCCTGGTGAAGGTGGGGAGCAGGCCCGCCAGGGTGGCGTCGTCACTGCTCTGGACGATCTTCTCCATGAAGGCCATGAGCCCGTCTGCTGCAGCGATCTTGAACCGCTTCTTCGGGGCCTTGGCGACCATGTCCAGAAAGATCTCGAGAAGCACTGCGCACGCCTCTGTACCCCGCTCCGACCTGATATAGGTGCCGAAATTCTTGAGGGCAAAGGAGCGCAGATCCTGGATGAGGGCCCCCCAGTTCCTGAAGGGGTGATGGAGCTCAAACAGCAGTTGGTCTGCAGCCCGCCGCACCCCCCGGTACTCTGCCACGGCCTCCTGGAGCACCCTGTACTTGGGTGCTATCTCGATCTCCTTGACCTCTGTCTCCCTCAAGTTGACCTCGAGGGCCTTCGATTCCTGGAGCAGCGCCTCACTCATGCCTGTCAGCTCTCCTTTTCCCCTTTATATGGCAGGGCCGCATCATCCCTGCAGCAAGACAAGATCCCCTATTCGAGTCGAGGCCATCAAAAGGCCTTCTTGTCCTCCATGAACAGGATCAGATCCAGCAGCCGATTGGAATAGCCCCATTCGTTGTCATACCAGGCCATTACCTTTATCAGCCTGTCGCCTATCACCTTGGTGCTGTCGGCATCCACGATGGAGGAACGGGGATCCATGATGAAGTCCGTTGAGACCAGAGGCTCTTCGGTATAGCCAAGAAAACGGTTGGAAGCGGCCTTGAGCGCCTCGTTCACCTCCGGCACCGTGGCAGGCTTCTCCACCTGTACCACAAGATCCACCAGGGATACATCCGCTGTTGGCACCCGCACGGCCAGGCCGTCGAACTTGCCCTTGAGCTCAGGGATCACCTTGCTTACAGCAGCGGCGGCCCCGGTCTTTGTGGGAATCATGTTCAGGGCAGCGGCCCTTGCCCTTCTCAGATCGCTGTGTGGAAAGTCCAGGAGGCGCTGGTCGTTTGTGTAGGCGTGCACAGTGGTCACAAGACCGCTCACGATCCCAAAGCGGTCCAGGATCACCTTGGCCACCGGTGCCAGGCAGTTGGTCGTGCAGGAGGCATTGGAGATGATGTTGTGCTTTACAGGGTCATAGTCGTCCTCGTTCACACCCATGACGATGGTGATATCCTCATCCTTGGCGGGGGCGCTGATGATCACCTTCTGGGCACCTGCCTCGAGATGGCCCTGTGCCAGAGAGGCCTCACGGAACCTGCCTGTGGACTCTATCACATAGTCCACACCTGCCTCCGCCCAGGGCAGCTCCTTTGGATCCTTGATCGCAGTCACCCGGATCCTCTTTCCATCAACCACTATCCCCTCTTCTGCCGCCTCGACCTCTGCATCGAACCTGCCCATGACAGAGTCGTACTTGAGAAGATGGGCGAGGGTCCTGGTGTCTGTGAGATCGTTTATCGCAACTATCTCTATCTCCTTGAATTCAGGGTAGATCCTCGATGCCCTAAAGACATTCCTGCCAATCCTTCCAAAACCGTTGATTCCGACCTTGATACCCATTTTGTCCTCCTGTTGTCTGAAATCTAAAAAACCTTCTGAATAATGCCTAACGAATTATCTGAGAAACAGTGTCTGTCTGGAGATAATCCGAGCCCTGAGGGCCCCTTCAGCAAACGCTTTGCCAATATCAATTCTATAAATTAAGCACGAGCTGGATGAAAATCAGCACCCCTGGCCCTTAAACTCATGGACCATCACCCTCTTCTTACCAGACCGGTGCCCTCCACCCACGAATGAAAAGCCCCTGGACAAGTATAGCCCAACTGCGGCCTCGTTGTCTGGGTCCACATCAAGGACGACCCTCTCAGCCCCCTTGACACGCCCATATCTGAGCACGAGATCCAGCAACATGGAGCCTATCCCGCGCCTCTGGAACTCCGGGGCCACGGAAAGCTCCGGTATGTAGAGCTCATCCACATCCTGTCCGCCAGGGAGCATCCTGAAACATATGAAACCGAGCGGCCTGGCGGGTCTCAGAGTGCTCACGGCCGCCCAGATGCGTGAAAAGGGCAGATCGAACTCGCTCATCAGGGCAGCAAGATCCCAGGGGTGCTCCTGGGCCCTGGACTCTATTTCTGAAAGGAGAGGGATGAGGTCAAGGCCGGCATTGATCACGAAAACCCTTTGGCCTCTGCCCGCCTCGAGGCAAATGGTGGGCCCTATCTTCCTCTTCCCCCTGGCGGCCAGGGGCATCTTCAGCCGCTCAGCAGGGAGGATGCCTGATTGATGCTCTTTCTGCCGTAATCCACCACAGACTGGGCCGCCTTCTTGAGGGTCATCCCCCTGCCGTCTCGACACTGGGACAGGCGTATCATCATGGGCAGGTTCACTCCTGTGATCACCTCCACCCTGTCCTCTTCCAGAAAACTGAGGGTCATATTCGCAGGGGTGCCACCAAACATGTCCGTTAGG
>CAZNKD010000060.1:0-8617 GCA_964573615.1 uncultured Desulfobacterales bacterium
CAGTTAGGCTGGCCCAAACCGGCCAGCAACCACTTAACTCCGAGACTTGTTTTCCCCTAAAAGAATCTCTCTATCACCCCCTTTGTCAGTTTTTGTGCCCTACAGGTATTATTGACTTACCGCACTAAAACAAAAGGGCCGTTTTTCTAAAAAGCTTCAGAAAAACGGCCCTTCAAATTGCCAAAACAGTCCACCACCTGATGGCCCTTGTATGCTATGGGGCCAACCTGGCCCCACAAGAGCCTGCCTCAGGTACCGATAAACGGTAATCTTCCTCTGAAAGAGACTTCAGAAGTGCGGTGCATATCCCTCCCTGAAAAGCACTCCCTAAAATGATTATTTTATATTGCATAATTCATGGATATTGTCAATCATGCCGGAGAAAATATTTGAATAATCAAGCGGCATTGCAAGAAAAAAAATGAACGTGCTCTCAGGGAGGAAATGGCTGAAAAATGCCCGAATTTGACAAAATGTAAGATTTGCACCCTAAAAATAAGGGACAAAATGCTGCTTTGTGCAACAAAATATTTGGAACAGACTACACCTCCAGGACAACCACGGCCACCGCGTGCGCCTTCTCATGAGAGATCGAAAGATGCCACTTCTTGAGGCCAGCCCTGGCGGCCCAGCGGGCGACCTCCCCGCCTATCTCGATATACGGGGCGCCATCCCCGTCCTGCCTGACACAGATCTGGGACGGGCCCATGCCATGCCTGAAACCGGTCCTAAGGGCCTTTACAAAGGCCTCCTTGGCCGCAAACCTGGCGGCAAACCCGGCAGCGGGTCTCAACACCTTGAGGCAGCGCTCCTGCTCCTCCGGGCAGAAGACCCTGTCGAGAAATCGCCCTCCCCATCTGTCGATGGCCCTCTCCATGCGATCTATCTCCACGATATCTATGCCTATTCCATAAATCATGGGTCTATTCCGTAGATCATGGCCAATCCAGCCCCTTTTTGTCACTATATCGTCAGCTGATGGAGGGAGAAAGAAAAAAGCCGGGCCCTGGCAGCAAGACTGCCAGACACCCGGCTTTGATACCGGAACTCTCCCGGGGAGTTTCTAAAGAAACTCTATTCCTTTCCCTCCCCGCTGTCTATGGTGTACTCCTGCTTGGTCAGCTTTTCCTGGAGCTCCTTTATGAGGACCTCCTTGGATTTGATCTCGCTCTCGAGGGCCCGGATCTGGCTGTTGAGCATGGAGATCTTCTCCTGGAGTGCCTTGTTGCCATCTGCCAGGGCCTTTATCTTCTCGTCCTTGAGCCTTGTCTGCTCGTCCAGCAGGGCGAACTTGGACTTCAGCTGGGTAAGCTCCATAACCTTCATGTCCAGTGTATCCGTCAGGGCCTTGACCTGCCGCTCGAGACTCTCCACGCGCTCCTTCAGGGGCTTGAACTGGGGCATCATGGCATCGAGCTTGGCCTTGAGCTCCTTGATCTTGGACTGGGCCTCTTCCAGCTTGGCCTTGAGCACCGCCTGCTCCTTCTCGGCGGTCAGCTTTTCCGCCTTTAGCTTCTCGTCTGCCTCTATCCTTGCAATGAGCTTCTTGTTGAGCTCATCCTTCTCCTTCTGGAGGGCCTCGATCTGGCTGCGCAGCTTGTCCACCACAGGGGCCTGCTTCTTCAGGGCTGCCTTTGCCTCCTCCAGGCTGGCCTTGACCTCCTGGAGCTCCTTGGTAAGGGCGGCCTTGGCATCCTCCTGGGCGGCTATCTTGGCCTTTGCCTCCTCAAGGGCCTTCTTGAGCTGGGCTGTCTCGCCCCGCTGTTTTTCCAGCTCGGCCTTCAGCTTGGCCATCTCCTCCTGGAGGGCGGCCTTCTCCTTTTCCAGGGCAGAGGCCTTGGCCTGTGCCTCCGCCAGCTTGGACTCGAGCTCGGAGACCTGTGCCTTTGCCTCCTTGAGCTTGGCATAGTAGCCAGAGATCTCGGCCTTCAGACACTCCACCTCGGAGGCCAGGCGCTTGCGATCCTTGACCCGCTCCTCCAGCCGATCTATCTCGGCCTTAAGTGAGCTGTTCTCCTGCTGCAGGGCGGCAAGCTCCTGCTGGAGCCTTGTAAGCTCATCAACCGGGGCGGTTGTCTGGGAGGGGGCCTGGGTCTCTTCGGAAGCGGCCTTTTCCTCCTCGACGGCCTTCTGTGCGGCCTTCTCAGGCTGGGCTGCCTCCCTGGCCTCTTCCGCCTCCGGCTTCACCTCTGCCTTCTCGACCTCAGGCGCTTCTGCAGTCTCTTCAGAAGGTGCTTGGGCAGCAGGGGCATGTAGCTCCTTTTCCACCTCTTCATAGACCTTCTCCGCCTTATGGGCCGCCTTTTCTACCGCAGGCTCCTGCTTTTCATGGGCCTCGTGGGCGGCAGGGGCAATCCCCATGCGCTTCATCACCTGATCCGGTGAGACCCGGTAGCTGACGATCCCGAATATGACGGCAATGGCTATGAGAGCGATCCCCACCCCGCGGTTATAGAGAAGCCCAAACCTTCCCCTTTCATCCTCAGGCGGGATCTCGGCCCCCTTCCTGGTGAGATAGAGCGAGTAGAGCCCGAGGCCCAGCGCCGCCATGAAGATACAGGAACAAACAAAGGCGAATGTCCCGTAGAATATATATACACTCTTGTCCATTTAAGGTCCCTCCTAGACAGAAAACCGGCCAGGTGCCTGCAACATGGCACCTGTGTCAAAAATACCCATCGATACTGCAAGGCCAGGGGAGCTATTCATCCCCTTCGTCTTCCTCCTGACCAGACTCGTCATCCTGGGCAGGCTCCACGGACGGAAAGGAGATGGTGCCTCCGCCCTCCTCGTCGCCTGTCACCTGATTGAAGGAGTTCATGGCCGCCTCGAAGATGGCCTGTGCGGTGGCAAGGTCGATATCCTTGATATTCATGGTGTGGATACCCTTGAGGATGTTCTGGGTGAAGTCGGCGTAGAACTCCTCGTGCAACTTCTTCATATGTATGTAGAGGATGGACAGGTCATAGTTGTACTGCAGCTCCTTCAGCTGTGAGGTCAGCTCGTCCACCTTCTCCTGGAGGGAGGCGTTGTCGGACTCGAGCTGGCTGACCTGGGCCTCGAGTTTCTCGATCTTGGCCTCTGCATCAGAGAGCTTGCCCTTGAGCTCGTTTATTGTCTCTGCCTGGCTGCTGTTCTGCTGCCTCAAGTTCTTGACCTGCTCCTCCAGGTCCTTGACCCTGGACTGGGCGGTCTCGAGCTGGCTCTCCAGGGAAGAGACCTCGCTTTCGAGCTGGGAGATCCTGGAGCCCTTCTCCTCCACCTCTTCCGTAAGGCTCTCGATCTCCGACTCCATCTCCTCTATCCGGCGATCCCTCTCCTCTATGGCACTGTCTGCCTCTTCCTTCTGTTTCCTGAGCCTTTCACACTCACCGGACTTGGTGGTGCTCTGTCTCAGGGCCATGACGAATAGGATGAAGAAGATGACAGCCCCTGCCCATCCATAGATGTAAGCGTTAGCCAAAAATTCCATGATTGCATTGCTCTCCATAGATCAACTCCTTTCCTGGGCAGCCCTTGGGAATAAGGGGCTGGAAAAAAG
The DNA here is from genome assembly GCA_964573615.1 of uncultured Desulfobacterales bacterium. GTDB lineage: Bacteria > Desulfobacterota > Dissulfuribacteria > Dissulfuribacterales > QOAL01 > JALSKY01. The sequence goes on from CAZNKD010000060.1 coordinate 3,542, forward strand.
GAATCCTGCCCTTCCCAGGCGCATCCCACGCTTGAACTGATTGAAACTATCGGCCCGCGAGGGCCCTCTTTGCATAATGAACGGCGGCTCTCTGCCAGCACGGCACCAGAGGGCACCATGCCCCTTGCGCATCCGCAGCAATCTTTCAAAATGAAACAGGACTGAATCGGAATTCAGTTCAGTGTAAGTAAATAACCCCTGATGGGTGGAAGGTCAAATAGAAAAAACGGAAAGGGGCCTGCCAAAAGAGCGGCCAGGCCCCTTGAATATGGTCATATGCCCGTAAAACTATGCGATTTCTCTACAATTCTACCCTTATCACGTTTGTCACGCCATCCTGTTTCTTCAAATTTTCGAGCACCTCGTCAGAGGCGGGCACATCCGTGGTGAGAAGGATGACATTCCTGTGCTCCTCCGGGTCCTGGCCCACCTGCATGCGAGCGATATTGAGCCCGGCCTCGCCCAGGGTGATGCCGATGCGGCCTATGACGCCGGGGCGGTCCTCGTTGTAGATGAGGAGCATGTGGCCCTCTGGTACCGCCTCCAGCCTGAAGTGATTGATCTTGACGATCCTCGGCTCCTTCTTGCCGAAGATGGTGCCGGCGATGGTGTTGGTATCGTTGCCCGTCTTAACCGTGATCTCCAGGAGGTTGGTGAAGTCCTCGCTGGTCTTGCTCTTGGACTCGATCACCTTGATGCCGCGCTCCTTGGCCACTATCGGCGCATTTACGAAGTTTACGTCCTCACGGAGCACAGGGGCCAGAAGGCTCTTCAGGATGGATATGGTCACAGGAGGGGTCTCTATGTCTGCCAGGTCACCCTTGTAGGAGATGTTCACCTCCTCCAGATGGCTTGTGGCCAGATGCGCGAGAAATGCCCCCATCTTCTCCGCCAGATTCAGCACGGGCCCGAGCCTCTTCAAGGTCTCGCCACTCACAGAGGGGACGTTGACCGCATTTCGCACCTCTCCCTTTATGAGATAGTCCGCTATCTGCCGGGCCACGGCGACCGCCACGTTCTCCTGCGCCTCCCGTGTGGAGGCCCCGAGATGGGGAGTGCAGATGAAATTGTCCAGGGAAAGGAGGGGATTCTCCAGGGTGGTTGGCTCCTTTTCGAAGACGTCCAGGGCCGCGCCCGCCAGCTTGCCAGAGGTGAGGGCATCGTAGAGGTCCTTCTCGTTCACGATGCCGCCACGGGCACAGTTGAGCACATAGGCCCCGTCCTTCATCTTGGCGAACAGATCCTTGTTGAGCATGCCCCTTGTCTCGTCGGTCAAGGGGGTATGGACAGAGATATAGTCTGCCTGTTCGAGGACCGTATCGAGGTCTGCCAGCTCGAAGCCGACCTTCTCGGCTATCTCCGGATTGATATGGGGATCATAGGCCACCACCTTCATCTTGAGGCACTGGGCGAGCTGGGCGACAATGCTGCCTATGCGGCCGCTTCCGATGATTCCCAGGGTCTTTCCGGCCACCTCCTGGCCCATGAACTTCTTCTTCTCCCACTTGCCCGCCTTCATGGAGGCCGTGGCCTGAGGGATGTGTCGGGTAACGGCCATGAGCATTGCAATGGTGTGCTCGGCAGCGGAGTTGGTGTTTCCGCCAGGGGTGTTCATGACCACTATGCCGCGCTTGTTGCAGGCGGGGATATCCACGTTGTCCAGGCCCGTGCCTGCACGGCCCACCACCTTGAGATTCTTGGCATGTTCCAGGAGATCCTCTGTGACCTTGGTATTGCTGCGGATCACCAGGCCGTGGGCCTCGCCGATTATCTTCTTTAGTTCATCAGGGCTCAGCCCCAGGTGCTCCTCCACCTCGAGGCCCGCCCCCTTCAGGATATCTATACCTTCCTGAGCTATTGGGTCGGTTATGAATACCTTCATGGGATGTCAAATCTCCTTGATACTTTATGATACCTTATCTGCCTATCACACCTGCCAGGCCCTAATGGGCGGCAAAGTACTCCTGGGCCGCGGCCACTCCCGTGCCGTAGGCCACCTTGAAGCCCAGCTTGTTCAGCGCCCGCTCCACTGCCGCGATGGCGATTATCATGTCCCACTCGCTCAGGTGACCGATGTGGGATATACGAAAGATCTTGCCCTTGGCCTGTGCCTGGCCGCCGGCTATCTGGATGCCGAACTCGTCCCTCAGGATGGCCAGCACATCCTGGCCATTTATGCCCTCGGGCGCCTTGATGACGGTTATGGCCTCCGATGGGACCTTTGCAAAGAGCTCGAGCCCCATGGCCTTGGCCGCGGCCCTGGTGGCGCCTGAAAGACGGGCATGGTGGGCAAAGAGCTTGTCCAGCCCCATCTCCTTGAAGCCCTTCAGAACCTCGCCGAGGCCGATGATGAGGGAAACAGCAGGGGTATAGGCCGTGGTCTGCCTGCCAAGGGCCTTTCTCTCCTTGAGGAAATTGAAGTAGTAACGCGGCCCCTTCACCTGTTCGGAAAGCCGCCAGGCCTTTTCGCTCACGCTCACGATAGATAGCCCCGGAGGCAGGGACAGGGACTTCTGGGAGCCGGTCACCACCACATCCAGGCCCCATTCGTCCGTCTTTATGTCATAGACCCCCATGGCACTTATGGCATCCACCACGAGGACCGTGTCTTCCCGATCCTTCACCAGGGCCCCGATCTCCTGGATGGGGTGCTTGACACCGGTGGATGTCTCATGGGCCTGTACGAAGACCGCCTTTGCGTCCGGATTGGCATCCAGGGCCTCCTTGACAGCGGCAGGATCCACTGCCTCACCCCAGGGCACCTCTATATCTATATGTTCTGCACCGTAGGTATCACAGAGCTCTGCCCAGCGCTCTCCGAACTTGCCCCCAACGATGCAGATGGCCTTGTCCCCGGGGTTCAGGATATTGGCCACAGAGGCCTCCATGCCGCCGGTGCCGGACGAGGCGAATATGAGCACATCGTTGCTGGTCTGATAGAGGAACTTCAGATCCTCTCGAACCCTGGTGAGTATCGCCGAAAACTGGGGCGAACGGTGGTGGATCATGGGCTCGGCCATGGTCAGCAGCACATGCGGATCCACTGAGACCGGTCCGGGCGCCATGAGATAGCGTTTGTTCATGGTCTTGGGACTCCTTTTTTGAATTACGATTCAGAGCTGATGTTTCACCTTATGTTGCAACTTGTCAAGTCTTTGAAGGGGCACGCCCCTGGCTGCACTCCCCCATTCCGCCCCCTCCCGGGGTCCTGATCTCGAGGATGTCCCCTGGCCCTACTTCCACCCTGCACTTTCCGCCAAGGCTCTGGATCGTGTCACCGGAGATGAGATAGTTCCGCCCCCGTTTTCCAGGGCCTCCGCCATGGAGCCCGTAAGGTGCGATGAGACGCCGTTCAGACAGGATGGATACGGATGCAGGCTCCACGAAGAGATAGCGTCTCACCATGCCGTCTCCCCCCCTGGTGCGCCCGGTGCCGCCAGAGCCCCGCCTTATGGAATATCTGTCTATCCTGAAGGGATAGGCCTGCTCAAGGGCCTCGATCGGGGTGTTGAGGGTGTTGGTCATATGGACCTGAACCGCAGACAGGCCATCGGAGCCAGGCCTTGCCCCCATGCCTCCGCCTATGGTCTCGTAATAGGTGAACTCCGTACCATCTGCCATGATGCCGCCAAGGCTTATGTTGTTCATGGAACCGCAGCTTGCCGCGGGGATGACATCGGGCAGGGCCTTTGACAGGGCCCCGAAGACCACATCCACGATGCGCTGGGAGGTCTCCACGTTTCCGGCAGCAACAGGGGCAGGGGCGACAGGATCACAGATGGAGCCCGGCCTCGTCACCACCTCGATGGGCTCGATGGAGCCTGCATTCACGGGATAGCCCTCTCCCACCAGGCAGAAGAAGCAGTAATAGACGGCCGATCTGGTAACACTCTTTGTTGCATTCAGGCATGTGTCCAGCTGATCCGCGCTGCCTGACAGGTCCACTCTGGCCCTCTTGCCCCTTATCTCGAGAACGGCATTTATAGGTATGGAGCGCATCGAGTCTCCATCGTCATCAAGGAAGTCCTCGAACCTGTATGTGCCGTCCGGGATCTCGGCTATCGCCGCCTCCATGAAGCGGCGGCCGTAGTCCAGGAATCCGGGAAGTCTTTCGATAAACCCATCCCTCCCGTGCCTGTCCATGATCTGTCCAAGGCGCCTGTTTCCCCTGATGAGGGCAGCCAGCTGGGCCTCGAGATCCCCTCTCCTCTCCCCAGGTGCGCGCATCCGGCCCGTTATCTCCTGAAGCGGGCCATCCATGAAGCTCCAGTTGCGGCAGATCACCTGCGGCCTTATCAGAACCCCCTCTTCATCCAGGTCCCTCGTGAGGGACATGGAGCCCGGATACCTGCCTCCGACATCGGCGTGGTGGGCCCTTACGGCAAGATAGAAATCAGGCTCCCCGGAACTGCCGGGCTCCCTCCGGCCATGAAAGACAGGGGCCACCAGGGTTATGTCCGGAAGGTGGGTCCCGCCGGCAAAGGGGTCGTTGGTGATGACCACCTCGCCTGGACCCAGCGAGAAGTTCCGCCTCACCATCGCAACCGTATCGGGCATGGCGCCCAGATGGACCGGGATATGGGCGGCCTGGGCCAGGAGCCTTCCCTGTCCGTCGAAGATGGCACATGAAAAGTCCCGCCTCTCCTTTATATTGGCGGACAGGGCCGAACGCTGGAGCACGATACCCATCTCCTCTGCAACTGCAGCAAGGGTCTTGTTGAGCACCTGGATCTCTATTGGATTTGTCTGCCTGCTTCCTGCCATTTCGAACAACACGCCTCGTCTTTGTCAGCGGAATGGGGATAGGGGCAATAAGATACATGAGTCCCTGAACTCGTACAACGTAAAAGGGCCTTAAAGAAGGATGGATTTCAGACACGGGTCAGACACTCGGGCAGGAGCGGCAAATTGACAAGCAGACACGGGATGTTTAGGATTATCTTCCCACCGAATGCGATCCCGCTTTTTGGATGCGGGCGATTAGCTCAGCTGGATAGAGCGTTGGCCTCCGGAGCCAAAGGTCGTGGGTTCGAATCCCGCATCGCCCGCCAATAAAATCAGTAAGTTACAAGCCGC
>CAZNKD010000061.1:0-13365 GCA_964573615.1 uncultured Desulfobacterales bacterium
TTAAGGGTTTTGATGAAGCTGTCCGCCTCTTTGATCGAGCGCTCCATATCCCTTATAAGGCTCGATACATCTGTCTCGATCCTGCCGAGTTCTGTCTTCAAAGAGGCGATGGCCCTGGCATTGAGATTGTGCTTGAGAAACAGCACCTGGTCCCGAAGGGGCCTTAACACGGGCTCTATCTTGGCTTCAGCACGTTTCATGGCCCGTATGAGCTGGTTGTAACGCCTCTTCGTCTCTCTGAGCTTTCGCTCACTTGCACGCCGAAGGCTTTGGCTGCTGTACTGGTCTAGTTCCGCTTCCCACTCATCGAACAGTGCCTCGGCCACATCCTCCACGGCAGCGATGCGGTCATGAACCTCTTGGGCCTTGTCCTCCATGCGATCAAGTTCATCTTTCAGCTCGTTGTATTTCTCCTCGAGGTCTCCACCGTGAAAGCCTGTCAGACTGCTGAAACGTTCCAGGGCAGATGCAAACTCCTCCTTGGCCTCCTCCTGGCTGTCCCTTGCGGCCTCCACCCTGTCAACCAAGATGTCTCGTTTGTGCAGGCCGACCTTTTCCAGGGCATCGTAATAGACGCGGCTGCAACCAGAGGAGATAACCAATAAAACAAACAAGAAAAACAAAAATAATCTTAAAAGGTTACGCATATAAAACACCATTTTTTCAAAAAAGTTGTTAAAGCCTATCTTATTTTCTAACAGACTGCAAATAAAAGGTTTTTTCTTTATATATGCTTTTATGCAGAAGATATGCCTTTTTGTCATTTTTTGTATCACTAGTTCAGAATTATCTATGATCTATAGATACAGATATAAGAAAAATGGCAAAAAGAACAAAAGGGCCTTAAAAAATCCAGAATTATGTTTGAGCTATAGAATAATCTCCATGATCAACCAACATTTTCCATTCATAGCTGAAAAATACTGAACTAAAAGAAGACATGTTAATTTTTGCAACACTTATCGTTAGGTGAATAATTTTTTGACAAAGTAGGGATATGGGGTTATAGGAAAGTGAATGTATGTTCAGCTAGGGGAAGAGCGAGTTCCATACAGTTTTTCAAGCTAGGATGCTAACCGCAGGAAAGGCGAGCGGAAGGCAAATACAGGGATTTGGACGGTTTGGGAGCTATGAAAGAGAGACAATTTACCAGATTGTTGAAACAGGGAAGGTGTTTTTTGTTTCTGCTGGCTGCCCTGCTCATGGTGGCGGCGTCGGCCCAAGCAGAAATTGACACACCTTATGGCAAGGTTCGTGTAAGATCCAAGACCATGTACAGGGTCCAGTGGTCCACCCCTCCGGACTCGGATATGGTCCCCAACGATTCCAGTGACCAGGATTTCGAGGAACAACTCGGAATCGATTGGGACTGGAACGAGAAAAATGTCAGCTTTCACTTCCTGGGGGCCTACAAAAAGGATCTGGATGGCACGCCTGAGGGCTCGATCTTTCAGGACTATGTGGATGCCTGTGGAGACAACAGACAGCGCATCCATCTCTACTATGGCTATGTGGAGTTTCATGATCCCATTCCGGATCATGACCTTCGGCTGGGCCGTCAGTACATCTTCAGTGTCGACGAGAGCGTTCAGTTCGATGGCGCCTGGTTGAGGGCTGATCGTGTGGCAAAGCTGAACTGGCTGGCTGCCGAAGTCTATGGGGGGCTGGTGTCAGAGCCCTATTCCAATCTTACACAGGACGGAATAGCAGGCCTCAAGCTAGAGCTCTATCCCACAAAGGAACTCTCCTTCTATGTGGACACCATGTTTTACAAGGAGAACGAGTGGGCCCTATATTCAGACTGGATGCCATTTGACAATTGGCGCCTCACGGCAAATGGCACTTTCATAAACAGTCATGCCCGCTATGCCTTCCTTGAGAGTGAGACAGAGATAAGAAAGACCGGTACCATCTTCACCTTCAAGATCTTCCGTAATTTCGAAAACGAGCACGGCTCAGACTTCATCTATGATTGGCAGTCTCCTGAAGACGATCTCGGGGAAGACATCAAAAACCTATATCTGGAGAGAGAGCAGGCCTACTACCAGCTTGATATCTCCATCAGTCAGCAGATACCAAGGCAGGAGGGCCTGTCCATCTTTTCCAGGATTAGCTTCAGGAAGATGGAGGACAATTCCGACGAGGATCTCTACACTACGGATTTCACCAGCTGGACTGCAGGGATCAATGTAGACGAATGGCTCCATCTCGACGGCTTTCACTTCTCCATTGGTGTTACCAAGTGGTGGGAGAGCCGGGATGTATATTATGAGGCAAGCTCTCTGTCCTGGTTTGCTGATCTGCGTCAGGAACTTTTCGACAAGTGGGAGATCTCTGGCGGCTATTACTATAAGACAGAGGATGTGAACAGCCTCATAGAGGATGAGGCTGCCAACCACTATTATGGTGCTGTTCGCTACAACGTGGATCATGGCACGTGGGCTGAACTCAAGTATGAGTACGAGCGGGATGACTATTACAAGGAGTTTGGAATCTCCGATATCAATAGTCTCACTGCCACACTTTTCGTAAGGTTTTAATCAAACTCTATTGAGGTAGAGGATAAGGATCATGAAAAAGGGATACTTAATCATAATAACACTGGCTATCAGCTTCGGACTTGCCCTCACGGGGTGTAAGAGGGAAGAGGGCAGTCTCAAGTTCAACCATGAACTGCATGTGCAGGACAACGAGATGGCGTGCAGTGACTGCCATGCAGCCAAGGATGACGGCACCATGGAAAACCCCTCCATGGACAAGTGTGGCGAGTGCCACGACATAGACATGGAGAATCCCTCGGACGAGTGTCTCCTGTGCCATACCTTGAAGAGTTACAGGAATGACTATGCCGTAGAGGAGGACTCTGCTCCTGAAAAGCCGGAGAGCTATCAGGACCTGATATTCGGCCATGATATCCATGAGGGGATAGAGTGCAGTACCTGTCATGGTGATGTTCAGGATCAGGACAAGATGTCAGAGCTAGAGTGGCCCGACATGTTTACTTGCAAGGAGTGCCACAATGGCGATGATGCCCCTATAGAGTGTTCTGCCTGCCATGAGCACATAAGGAAAGAAAAGGCACCCGAGAACCATCTTGGTGACTGGGCCATGATGCACGGACCGGCAAGCCGTAGCGACAGATCCTGTGAATTCTGCCATGAGAACAAGGACACCTTCTGTGTCGAGTGCCATCAGACCCAGAAGCCGCGGGATCACATCTTCAACTGGAAGACCACCCAGCATGGTCAAGATGCCACCCATGATCGCAGGCTCTGTGCTGTCTGTCATCCGGCATCCTACTGTGCCGACTGTCACAGGAGCCAGAAACCGGTATCTCATGCCAGGGCCAACTGGATGTCCTACACCAGGGAAAATGGCCATGCAGAAGAGGCTTACCGCAATTTCAGAAGCTGCAATGTCTGCCATAGTACTGGCGACTGCAACGAGTGCCATCAGAACATTCCCATGAGGAAACGGTAGGAAGAGGAAAAGTTTTCAAATATTCAGGAGGGAGTTAGATGTTAAGGAAAGAGAGGAAAGTTACGGCCCTTGTCTGGATGGCTCTGCTGGCATTTCTCGCATCAGCAGGCAGTGCTTTTGCACACCCCGCCGTCCAGCTGCTGGACAGGGATGGAAATCCCATTGTCTCCCAGTTGAGCAATGCGGATACCTTTGTTGCGGCAAACGGCACGGTCTATAAGGCTGGCCCGGCCTACAGCCCCAAGAAGACCTGTGGCAAGTGTCATGATTACAATGCCATAACCCGGGCCTATCACTTCAGGGAGGGTGTTGGACCGAACGGTGAGATCCTGAGTGATCAGTGGTCTGACAAGAACAACGATGGGACCCTCTACAAGTATCTGGCAAATGCCTATGGGCACCTGTTGAGTCCAGGCCAGTATGGTGCCTGGTGACCCCCCTCTTACCGCCAGTTGGCGGCTAAGAGCACAAGGGGAAGCGAAAAGGATCCCTTTACCTCAGAGGGTAAGCCCTATTTCTTTGACCAGAGCACCATCGATCAGATGGGGACGTGTTACTCCTGCCATCCGGGCGGTGGTCCCGCAGAGGGAATCGTCCAGGCCGATGGGACTGTAACGCCCTACGATAGCGGAAATCTGACTCCTACCCATTCATATGATAGGGATTTCTATACCTATGGCCCCAATACGATCACGACTGCCCTGATAAGTCAGGCCAGTATCGAGGACACCATGCATGCCATAGGTGATCCCCAGCCCCATGACTGGAACAAGTCCGGGGTGATGGAGGCAGATTGCCTTCTTTGCCATATAGATCCGGAGAGTCCATATACCCTTCATGCTGCAGATGGGCTCAAGGCAAAGCCCTTCAAGCCAAGATTCATGATATTTGCCGAGAGGCAGAATGGAGAGGTGGTGAGGATCTCCCTGGGAAGCCCCCTGGAAGACGGCCACAATCTCGGCAATTCTGTCCTCTCCTATACGGATGCCACCCAGCGGATGACCCGTCCCTCCGGCCTCATCAACCTGTTCAGGCTGCCGTCAGAGAACGTGGGCGAGATGATGCAGATGTGGATGGATGGCCTGAAGCAGATAGAGGACAGTGGCATCAAGCTGCCCTATGCCCTTTATGGTCCCAATGTCATGAAGATATGGGATGCACACGGTATCAAGGCCGAATACTGCATCAACCCTGCCGGAGTTGCAGATGAGATGCAGCGCATGATGGCTGCCCAGGACGCCATCAATAATCTTTTCAATGGATTTCTTTCCTATATGAAGGAGCATGGCTTTCTGCCCCCTGAGGCGACCATGGACGACATGATGGCCATGTTCTTCAATGATTTCGTCTATGGCTATGCCATAAAGTATCCCATGGGTGCCGATCAGCTTCTGCCTGTCCCATTTCCGCTTCGTGCCTATGAAAAGGGCAAGTTCTATACGGATTGGGATAGTCCGGATGCGAGCGTGCGCGACTATGTGCGTGCCCCTCTGGTGGAAGGCCAGGGACTGCCATACTCCGGCTACGTAGGTATGGCATGGGGTGGTGCCATGTACGCCATGGCCAAGGCGATGCAGGGGGACTTCACATATATGAATGCCAACGGCACCCCCAACATAGCCAAGGTTGTCGAAGATGTTGCCGCAGGTGTCATTCCTTTTTCCGAGATCCAGGTGACCCTGCATGACTATCTGCCCAACTTCTTCTACATGATGCCAACGGCCCAGCTCATGGGGCTCGATTTCAATCAGGACGGGGCCCCTATCACCTATGTCCAGCTGGTGAAGTCGGGCAACGAGTGGGAGGCAAAGGCCTACTGGAATGTTGCCGACCTGGGTGACGGCTCCATAACAATGGATATGTTTGGCGGCAATGACGACACCAGATCCTACAAGTGGGTCAAGGTGTGCGGCCAGTGCCATGTCATGACCAAGGATCACGGCAACTCCGAATGGCCCAGGGCGCGTCTCTATAATCTGGGTATGCCTGCTGACTGGGTAAAAAATGGTCAGTATGTGAACTTCACGGATGATCCAGAGGCCCCGGGTTATGACGTCCACATGTCCGGAAAGAAGATGGGTTGTGGGGCGTGCCACCTGAGGGGCTCTTCCACCCCCAGCACGGACCTTGAGAACAAGCACAATATCCTCAAGGGGACGGATACTGCCCATATGGTCCGGAACGACCTGGACAACAATCCAAAGCCGAAGACGTGTGAAAGCTGTCATATCTATGGGGAAGACCCGGAGGCCCCCAACCCCTTTGAGGCCCATGAAGAGAAGTTCGGAGAGAATACCGGACGCCACATGGCAGAGATCGCCTGCCAGACCTGTCACGTGCCGTACAAGCGTACCTGGAGGTTCCGCGCCTTTGACGATACCCTTGGTTATTACGGCAACTTCGACAACAGGTTTGGCTACAATGTCCTGCCCGGTGGGGATTGGAACATGCTGGCCTTTCCCGAGTACTATGCCATCTCTCCCGTCTATGGTACATCCCCGGGCTACGGCATTCCGCACTTCCACATGAGTTCTCAGCACATAGATGCCGATGGCAACGGTGTGATACCGATGGATATCGTCATCCAGATGGTGGAGTACTTCAATATGAACGGTTCTGCCGATCCCGGCCAGATCGTCAACGGGATGCCGACCAATCCATCCTTTGACTTCTGGAAGTACTTCTACCAGATGAATCTGGACATGATGAAGGCCATGGGCGTGCCTCTGAACTATGACAAGGCCCATGACAACGAGAATATACCGCCTCTGTACTGGGCAAACGGCACCAATGGCTATCCCCAGATCGTCATTGGCAATCCAATTACCATACTCACATGGGTGGATGTGAATCCTCAGCCGGATCATGACATGAGCGATATCGCCTATGGAGGGGCCAGGGTGCTCTATCTCAAGGAGATAAATGCAGCCATTCGCATGTTCCTGCCCCCGGTACGGCTGGGTGTGGTCGATCCCATGACGATGGCCATGATTCCGCCCAATGATCCCGAGTGGGCCCGGAATCCCAATGTGGGCAAGATCATCCTCAAGGACAGCGGCTATGTGATTTTTGACCACACCGGCGACATGTATCCGGACCTGTGGTGGCCTGAGGATGTGGAGGCCATGCAGGAGGCCCTTATCAAGGTGCTGAAGGCCGAGGGTGCTTCTGATCCCTTGCCGGTCCTGTTCATGGCTGCCCATTACTTCTCCGACTCTCACGGAGTGCTGCCAAAGGAGAAGGCCCTCGGTGCCCAGAGCTGTCTCGACTGTCACGGGGATTACACCAAGGATCCCGGTGCCCACAGGATAACCGACAGGATCATCACCTTCCTGCCCTGGGCTCCGCCCTTCTTCCAGGAGCAGTACAGGCTTCTCAAGTGGGAGCCAGAGAGCGTGCCTGAAGACGCCCCGATCTGGATGAAGCGTTCCGGCATGATCATGAATCCCGAACTGGAAAAGCCGCTCTTTGTGGTCGATCCGGAGGTCTACTATATAGAGCCGATCCAGGCCAATGGATTGAGCATCCTTGGCGCCTCTGCCCATGAGGTGCTTCATCTGAGCAAGCACCATGCAGAGGAGCTCTACTACATAGTGGCCGAGGGGACCATTCTGGGACATGAGATTCCGGGTATAGACCTCAACAAGCTCACTCAAGAGGAGCTTGAAAGAGAGTATGCCCAGCAGGTGGTGAATACCCCGTGGAATCAGAAGCTCTATTTCTATATCCCTGCAGAGATGAAGAACGAGATAGCTGAGTGCGGCTTCATCCCCACAAAGGAGAAGTTCTATGTGGATGGACAGGGTGATAATCAGGGCTACATCGTCAAGCTCGGATTCAATGGTCCTGTCCATGAATCCGTGATAATCCGGCTCCCCTTCGATGGTGCAAATCCGCAGATCGTGACAAAGTCTCCTGGAGACCAGTTCTTCAAGAGGGACTACAGTGCAGAGATCATAGGAGTGGATGGCGGATTCGTGACCGTGAAGGTGCATCATGCAGGAGAGTTTGCAGCCGTGGATGCAGGCGATTACGAGATACCGAACCTCCATCTCTGGGATGCATTCCTGAAATAGAATCGGCCATATCATAGAAACGGCCAAAAGGCGGGCCCCTCACAAGGGGCTCGCCTTTTGTTTTTCTCTAAGAACTCCCTTGCTTGTTAATGGGATAGAGATCAGCTATTTTTAGGCGAAGAGATCAGGCCTGGATGAAAGGGGGGTTCCAAATGGAGTGTCAAAAGGATAGAAACCTCAAGAACTGTAACTGCACCTATGATCCTTGTCCCAGAAAGGGCATCTGCTGCGAATGCCTGAGGTATCATCTGAAGATGCGGCAACTGCCGGGGTGCTGTTTCCCCGATGATGCAGAAAGGACTTGGGATAGGAGTTTCGAGCACTTTGCCCGGCTGGTCAGTGAGGGGCGGGTGTAGAACGAAAGGGGGCTCTCCAGCCCGCTTTCATGTTTTGGCTTCCCTGATGTGGAGTGCCAGCCATATGGTCTCTTCCCCGGGCGATGTCCACTCTACCCTGTGCCGTCTGTGGGCAGGGATAAAGATATGATCTCCGGGCCCCATCTTCACCCTTGAGCCGTCATCAAACAGCAGGATGGCGCTGCCCTTCATGACGATGACCCACTCGTCCTGTTCCTGATCGTACCACTTGTTTTCCGGGGTTACGTGGCCCTTGGAGACAATTCTTTCAAGCCTGAGACAGTCATTTTCCAGGATGGTTTCAAACTGCTCTTCCGGCAGGCTGGTCGGAATCTGGTGAAAGATGTTTTTGGACTTCATCGGGGGCTGCCTGCTATCTGGGCACCGGTTCTTCATCCCTGCTTCTTACGATCATTACAGGGATCTCAAGCCCTGCCCTCTCTATCTTGCTGGGAAGATTCCAGGATCTGAACCGTGTCAGCCCTGACAGCACCTTCCCGCCAAGGATGAGCAGGTCATAGGCACCTGTTTGGGCCTCCTTGATTATCTCGTCATGCGGATCCCCATACCGTGTGATGAACCTAGTGTCTGCACCCCTCTTCTTGAAATAGCCCAAGGATTCGGCCCGCACCAGGTCTGCCCCCTTTTTGAGGCAATCATCCACATGTTCCAGATACTCTCTCCTGCCCTGGGCATAGATGTCGTTATAGAACTGTTTCAGATACGGGTCCATGACATGAAGGATGGTGATGGAGGCTGAAAAGGCCCTTGATAGCTCCAGGCTTGCCTCCATGGCCTTAATGGTGTGTCTTTGGCCGTCTGTTGCTAGAAGTAAGTGACGGAACACGTTCTTTTAGCCCGTACAAGAGATGATTGCAGATGGATGCGGGCAAGGGCCTTGGCTCATGCCCTTGCCCACATTCCGGCTCGTTTTCGGATCGCTTGTTGAGCTGTACTCAAAAAAGGGCCCCTGGCAGGCGGGCTAATGGCCTCCTCCTGTCACCCTCAGCAGCTCCGTTCCTATGATGATGACGGCTATCAGGCCCAGGACCATCTTGGCGGTAGCCGCACCCGAGCCGATGACAAAGGCCATGCCTCCTGTCCGTCTCATGTCGTCGAGATTGATGGATAGGCCTATTCCGGCAAAACCCAGGGCAAAGAACCACTTGTACACGGCATTCATGGCCCAGAACGGGCTTCCTGCCACCTTTGGTCCGCCAAGAAATGGGATGTGAAGGCTGTTCAGAAGCACCAGGGCGAAAAACCCCAGGATGAAGACAGGAAACTTGTTTCTGATGGTCGCCCAGAATCCGGTGGACTCCTTGGAGACATCCTTTAGCCCGTAGAACCACACCGTATACATGACAATGAACGGTATCAACATTATGCGCGCAGCATTTATGAGAACCGCGGTATTTCTTGCCTCCTCACCATACCATTCCGCAGCAGCTATGAGCTGGGCCGTGTTGAGGATGGCAATGGCGGCCCAGGCACCAAACTGGGGCTGTGATACCTCGAGCGCCTGGCCCAGATAGGGCATGAGAAAGAGCATCAGGGTGCCAAACAGCAGGATGGTGCCGATGGCATAGGCCATCTCCGTGGGCTTGGCCTTTACAACGGGTGCTGTTGCTATGATGGCAGAGACCCCGCACACCCCTGTGCCCGCTCCCATTATGCCTCCGAGACCGTCAGAGACCCCGAGCCTCCGGCAGAGCCACATGACAGAAAGGGCCGTGCCGAATATGAATACCGCCGTGAGCACCAGGCCTGTGCCCCCGACCTTGACCACATCGGACCAGACGTAGTGGACGCCGAGGATGATGATGCCAGGCTTGATGAGTGGCCTTGCTATACCGATTCCCGGCCTGAAGACCTTTGGAACCCCTATGGTGTTCCTGATGATTATGCCGCCTATGAGCAGCATGGCCACATACTTGAATTGGCAGGTTGTGTAGAGGAATGAGGCCCACTTCCAGCGCTGGCCCGGTTTTCCACCGACCTTTTCAAGCGCCTTCATATTTTTTGCCACAGCGGCCTCAACCTTTGAGATCTCTTCTGCCGGGGCCCCCTTGGCCTTCAGTTCCTGGAGTTTTGTCTCCAGCTTCATGATCTTTACAGATGCGGCGTCTGCCTTGGAGTACTTGGCAAGCACATGGTGTATGTTCATGACCACGAAGGCAAACAGGGCACACAGTAGCAGCCCGGGTATGTACTTCTTCCAGTCAGGGGCAACCATTTCGGATATGATGGACATGATCAGAGCCTCCCTCGATGCAAGCCTAGAAAAGGAACAGATACTTCTTGAAGATTGCGTGGACCGTTTCCGGGGCGATCATGGAAAAAAGCAGCACAACCAGGGCTATCAGTATGGCCCAGATGTCTTCCCGTTTTTCTGAAGAGAGTTTCTGTCTTTTTTCTTCCGCCATGACCGATTAAGCCTCCTTTCTAGCCATTTTGTTTGTATTTATCTGAAATTTTTATATCTTATACTCAATAGTTCTATTTCTTAGCTTAAAACAGGAGGGAGTTCAATGGAAAAAAGCAAGCGATTGCTGGCAACTGCCCTGCTTGCATGTTCGCTTCTGGCCGCCTCATGCGGCCCGAGCCAGGAGGACAAAGAGCTGATGAAGGAGGCGGTTAGTGCAGCAAAGGAGGCCAAGGAGGCGGCAGCAAAGGCCGAGGAGATCTCCCTCAGGCTGAAGGCCATAGAGGCCAAGCTCGAAAAGGTGCAGGCCGCAGCAGACCAGGCCGCCCGTGAGGCCAAGGAGGCGGCGGCAAAGGCGGACATGGCCACCAGAAAGGCCATGGAGGCCGCCCTGCTTGCAGAGAAGAGGGCAACGAAGACAGAGAGGATCTTCGAAAAGAGCCTCCAGAAATAGTCCTCTTTCCCTATCATCACTGTTGCTGCGATGTGACCAGGAGCATGATCAGTGCGGCGAGCAGTGCCCCCCATATGGCGATGGCGATCCTGGTGGCAACGGCTGCCCTTTCGCTCTCCCACCAAGTGGCCGGTTTTATGCCATGAAGCCTGAATGTGGCAACGGCCGCCAGGTTGATGCAGATTATATTGATGAGGGCAAGTTCCAGGGCGCCGAGGCCCTTGGCGGGATGGCCAGCTCCGAACATCAGCCCCGACGTTACAAGGGGCGGCATCAAGGCCACGGCAACCATGACCCCTATCAGGGAGAGGTGGCCCCCTGCAAGAAGGGCCAGGGCACCCGCCCCGCCAGAGGCAAGGGCCAGGATGACATCACTTATGGATGAGGTCGTTCTGGCAGCAATGGCCGGTATGTTGGCTGGAGGATGCATGAAAAGCCCTATAGATGTGCCGGCAATCAAGGCGAGCGCGATACCTGAGCCCACACATTTGAGTGCCTTGGCCATGAGGTCCATGTCTCCCAGGGTACTTGCAAGCCCAAGGGCCATGTTGGGAAGCAGAAGGGGGGCAAGCACCATGGCCCCGATTATTATGGCCATGTCATCCCGTATCAGCCCAATGGCGGCAATGAGGGCAGAAAGGAGCACCATTAGCAGATAGTTGGCAGAGATGGTGCTTCCGTCTGTGATCTGGGCCTGCAGCTCCTGGCGGCTTATGCGCGCCCTTTCTCCCGCCCTGTCGCCGCCGGCATCTTCTTCCTCGGCTTCCCCTGGCTCCTCTTGCCTTTCCGCTCCCTTGAAGGGGACCTCTGCCTCCACCGGCACCAAAAAGGCCTTTGCACCAGGAAGGCCTTTTAGATAGCCGTCCAGGATGTCCAGAATGGGCTCTACCATGCCAGAGGCCACAAGCAGGGTAACCCTGGCGGGTCCATCCTTGCCTGGTGTGACCCATATGTCTTCGAGCTCAAACTCGTGCAGCAGCTCCGCTATGTCGCCGGTGCGCCCCTGGGGGATGATTATCTCGATGAGTTTGAAGGCCATTACCTTGTCCCTGTCTGGGCATCAAAGGTTTGGGTGGGCACCAGGGGGCCATCCTGATCTATTTCCCCTTGCCATCCATATCCCTTGGCAGCTTTACCAGTATCTCTATCGTCTCTGCCCCCTTGGTACCCTTGAGCGAATCGACCAGGCCGGATACCGCACCGGCTATGGCCTGCTGGACAAAGAATTTAAGCGGTATCGATCTTCCGTTTACGAGAAGGGAGGCGGCAGGTTTATCCCTGTCTTTAAGGATGTATCGCTTCTCCAGAAACTGTGCCAGCTCATCCACCTCATCAGGTCTGAAGACCATTACACCGGGTGCCTCTTGACTGGTAACCACGGCAACCACCTGGGGGGCCTGTCTGAACAGCTCTGGTGCTGAGCCCGAGGGTGCAACCTCTATCTTGTCCACACCGGATGCCTTTTTGAACCCTTCTCCAATTACCAGATCCGCATCCGGGAAGAACCGGTGCGCCAGGGCAGGCAGAGGCATCTGGCGGTTTTCCTGGAATATCACCAGCTGGTCGGGGGCGGCCAGGGCGACAGCAACGGCACCGGCCTCCTTGAGCCTTGCCGTGTCCGAGCCTTCTGCGTCAAAGGCTATCCCTTCGTGGCTGCTGGATTTTATGACGGCTACCTTCCAGCCCCGCTCCTTCAGCCTCTTGACCACCTGACACACCAGAGTGGTCTTCCCCGAGTTGTGCCAGCCTATGAATGTAACCGTTTCCGGCACCTTAGCACCTCCTGAGATATTGTTTTCAAAAAAAGCACTCTTCAGCCCCGGACCGGTAACGCAAGTGCGTTCGTGATTCCATCTAAAGGGTAACACATATATATACTATGCAACTTAGAGGTTGTGGACATTGCTGATAATGGGTCATCCATCAACCGGTTTGTGAATAAAGAGCCGGGGCAGAAGCATATCCGGTCGGCAACCTGCTTTGAAATCGAAAGATAAAGGCGCGTTCAGGCATCTTTCTCTGTCAGAAGATGCTATGGAATTAGCATGTTAGCTCTTCTATGAACTGGGGCAGGAATTCCCGACATGGCCTATAAGGTATGGTTGTGCCGATCCTTCAAGGGTCTGTTGCCGCCAAGGAGTGCAGCGGAACAGCGGTCAGCCGGAGTGTGTTGTCAACCCTTTTTCCTGCTTTCTTTTATAATTTCAACAAGTTCAGATGTGGAGACACCCAAGTCAACGCCAGTTGCATCTAACGGGGAGCTTTTTCCAAGACAGGCTTTATGACAAACAATTGTCCATCTTTTCTCCGGACCAATGCTTTACCTTCAACTGCGGCTTGCCCCCAAAGTTTGGCAAATTTTTGCCTAGCCTCAGAATATGTATATGGCATAGTCATATTTCAGGTTATTAAAGTATCCGGTATCATGCATCCGGAATCGGGATTTTCAAGATAGATCATGCTCCTTCTTCAGTATCAGGGCGTCTTCGGCCTGTCCTTTGACCCTGCAGTAGGAATGGTAATCACCACCCTCCTGTTAAGCGCCCTGCCTGCCGGATTGTCGCTGCCGTCCGG
>CAZNKD010000062.1:0-16146 GCA_964573615.1 uncultured Desulfobacterales bacterium
GCCGGATTGGCTAACCCCTTGATTTCATTGGCGCGCCCGAGAGGATTCGAACCTCTGACCTACGGATTCGTAGTCCGGCGCTCTATCCAGCTGAGCTACGGGCGCTTCGTACCCCGATGGAGTGCTGTCTTTATAATGAAAACTCTTCATCATTTCAAGCCATTTTAACCCCAATCCGAATTCAAGAGAAGATTGCCTTGATGCTGCAATCTGGTAAATTTGCGCTTCGATTGACTTACGGATTCGTAGTCCGTAGGTCACCCGGGTGGTTCACACCCCTCATAAAGAGACGAAATCTGATCGGGAGGAAGAGACATGCCTGCAGAAAAGATAACCGACGAGTTCCTCAGAGAGCTGTTTCCGCCGGAGCGTGCCGATGAGTTCTTCGAGGCCCTCTATGGCGGCGCTGAGACAGGGGCCTTTGACATCGCCCTCAGGAGCAACGGCTTCAATGCTGCCACAAACACCCTCATGCTGGAGTTCCGCCTGACCGAAAGGCCGGGAAAGTGCATGGCCTGCAACCTTACCTACGGACTGCCCGAGGTGTTCAAGCGCCATCCGGTTATAAACGTCTCCGGCATGATGGAGGAGATCGAAAAGGCCCTCTCACCCGACTGGAAGGTGAAGCAGTGGCAGATAGGGAGCACCATCGCCCTCGACCCCAAGGTCAACACCATACCCCTGATGGTCGAACTCGAACCGGCGGGATAGACCCTCCCTGCCAGGGCATAAAAACCTGCCCGCCTTGACACCCCTTCAGTTCATACTGATAATTTAGATAGAATTCGTGACATGCCGGGCCTGGATGCCGCGGCGGCCTTGGGCTGCCGGCATTTGTGACCTGGAGGTATCAGGCCCTTGCGGCTCGGCATGTCTTGCGGCCCCTATGCGAGTTGATGACACTTAACCCATGAAAGGAGGGAGGTATGTCTCTGGTAAAGAAGATCCTTTATCCCGTTGATTTTACAAGCAGTTCTGAGAAAATTGTTCCCTATGTGAAGGACTTTGTCAAGAATTGTGACGCTGAGCTTCACGTGATCCATGTAATCCGCAGTGCCGAGGACTTCGCCGGCTTCGAGATGGGCGCGGCATGGTATGCGGCCTTTGAGAAGGATCTCATGGACGGGGCTGAGAAGTCCATGAAGAGATTCATTGAAGAGCAGCTGAACGATGTGGGCAACGTCACCACCCATGTGGTCGTGGGTGACGTCGTGGATGAGATCATAAACTACATAGAGAACAACGGTATCGACCTGGTCATAATCGGCACCCACGGCAGGAAGGGCCTGGAGAAGGTCATGTTCGGAAGTGTTGCCGAGGGTGTGGTCGGAAACGCCCCCTGCCCGGTCCTTACCATCAATCCCTACAAGGTCAAGGCCAAGGGATAGGAAGGCGGCAGGGGCGGAGAGGCGTTCCGCCATCGCTGGTCTGTTTCAGGGGAGGGGCCTTGAGCCCCTCCCCTTTTTCGTGTTTGATGGAAACAACTCGATTGAAAGCAGGGCTTGAACAGGGTCGTGTCACAAGATTCCCGGTCTGAAAATAGATCCCCAAGGGGGATAATCACATCCCATCTCAATGCGGACTTTGACGCCGTGGCCTCATGTCTTGCGGCCTCACTGCTCTATCCGGGCCTGCCAGTGGTACTGCCTGGCGGGATGGAACGGGCGGTCAGGCGCTTTTTGGATGCCCATCCGGGTGTCATAAGGGTGCATGGCCCAAAGGAGCTCGATCTTTCCAGGGTCAGACAGTTGGTGGTGGTGGATACCAATCAAAGGGGCCGCCTTGGCCCTCTGGGAGAGCTGCTAAAGGGGCAAGGGGTCGAGATCATCCTGTTCGATCACCACATGGAGGCCCAGTCGTCCATTTTGATGCCAGAAGAGGGGGCCGGAGGCCTCAAGGGACAAGATGGCCGCCATGGGCAGCAAGTGCCCCATATAGTAGAGGCGCACACTGCGGCCACCGGTGCCAATACCACCATCATGGTGGAGCTTTTGAGAGAAAAGGGGCTGGAGATATCGAGGCAGCAGGCCACCCTGCTGGCCCTTGGGATATATGAAGATACAGGCTCCTTTACCTTCGTCTCCACGACCCCGCGGGACCTGAAGGCCGCTGCCTGGCTCCTTTCAAAGGGGGCGGACCTGACCGCCGTCTCCGAGGCCATGGGGGCCAGGTTCACCCCGGAACACATAAGCCTTCTGAATGACCTGATGCAGTCTGCGCTCACATATACCTTCAGGGGCACGGATGTGACCATCGCCAAGGCCGCCTCCCTGGGCTATGTGGATGATTTTGCGGTCCTGGCCCATGAGCTCATGGACATGGCCTCCCTGCCGGTGGTCTTCATCCTGGGCCAGATGGGGGATCAGGTGGTGGTGGTGGGAAGGAGCAGGTGCGAGAAGATAGACGTTGGCCGGGTCTTGGCCGAGCTCGGTGGCGGAGGCCACGGCGTTGCGGCATCTGCTGCCCTGAAGGGCCTTACACTGGCAGAGGCGGAAAACAGGCTGGTCGAGGCCCTCCACAAGGTGCTCGGCACAGAACCGCGTGTGGAGGACATCATGTCCTACCCGGTGATAAGCGTCGGCCCGGATACGCCCATCTATGAGGTGCACGATCTCATTGCCCGCTACGGGATCTCCATAGTGCCGGTGGCAGACGAATCAGGGGCCATGCTCGGCTTTGTGACCAGGAACATAGTCGAAAAGGCGGTGTTCCACGGCATAGCGAAACAGCCGGTTTCCGAATACATGAATACCGAATTCGTGCCGGTGGCCCCGGAAGACAGCCTTGGAAAGGTGCGGGAGCTGATAGTTCAGGGCCACCAGCGCTTTTTGCCTGTGGTGAAGGATGGAAGGCTGACGGGCATAATCACCAGGACAGACCTGCTCCAGATACTCAGCAGTGACCCGGCGGGCAGGCCGGAAAAGCTGCTGCCCGGCAGGACCCAGAGGAAGAACGTGGCAAGGCTGCTCAGACAGCAACTGCCCGCCCAGATCGTTGAGCTCCTGGAGGAGGCCGGCCGCACTGCCGACGAGATGGATTGCCACGTCTATGTGGTGGGCGGTTTTGTGCGGGATCTGCTGCTAAGGCGCGAGAATCTGGACATCGACCTTGTGGTGGAGGGTGACGGGGTGGCCTTTGCCAGGCGCTTTGCCCAGCGTATCGGGGCCAGGGTGAAGGTGCATGACAAGTTCAAGACGGCCGTGCTGGTCATCGAGGACCATCCGAGCCTTTCCGGCTTCAAGATAGATGTGGCAACAGCACGGTTCGAATATTACGAGTACCCGGCCGCCATGCCCACAGTTGCGGTCTCGTCCATAAAGCTTGATCTGTTCCGGAGGGATTTCACCATAAACACCCTGGCCATACGGCTGAACAGCAGGGACTTTGGCCTGTTGATAGACTTTTTTGGCGGTCAGCGCGATCTCAAGGATGGCGTGATAAGGGTGCTTCACAGCCTGAGTTTCGTGGATGACCCGACGCGCATCTTCAGGGCCATCAGGTTTGAAAAGCGCTTTGGCTTCAAGATCGGCAAACACACCCTGCGCCTTATCAGGAACAGCCTGAAGATCGGCATCCTCGAGCGCCTGTCCGGAAAGCGGCTGGTCACGGAACTAAGGCACATAATGGAGGAGCCGGAGGTGCTGGAGATCCTGAAGCGCCTCCAGGAGCTGCGTGTGCTCCAGGCCGTGCATCCCGCCCTGGGCCTGAATGAGGAGATACTTTCAAGGATAAAGCGGATAAGGGATGTCACGGTCTGGTATCGCCTCCTCTATGCCTCCCCCAGGGCCGAGGAGTGGCTGGTGCTCCTGGCCGGGCTCGTCTCCGGCCTGGATGCAGGCCAGAGGCAGGCGATTGCAAGGCGCCTGGCCCTTGCAGGCAAGCGGGCAAGGTTCATAGAGAGGGGGCCTGCTGATGCCAAGTGGCTCTGGCAGAGACTCGAGAGTCGGGGTGAGGAGATGAAAAACAGCGAGATCTGTGCCCTCCTTTCCCGCTTCTCCATAGAGACCCTGCTCCTGGCCATGGCCTGGAGCGAGGAGAGCGAGCGTCCAAAGCGTATCATCTCCCTCTACATCACCAGACTGAGACACATAAGGCCGGTTACAACAGGGCAGGACCTAAAGCGCCTGGGCTTTACTCCTGGGCCCATCTACCGTAGAATCCTCGACCGTCTGAAGGAGGCCCGCTTGAATGGGGAGGTAGGCTCCAGGGCACAGGAGCTCGAGCTTGTGGAAAGGGAGTTCGGGCCGAAGAAGACAGACAGCGAGAAAATAGATAAGAAAGATTGAGAGATGATAGATATCGCATCGACCATACAGAAGATACTCATCCTGACACCGCCCATCCTCTTCGCCGTGACCATGCACGAGCTGGCCCACGGCTGGGTGGCCTGGCGCCTCGGGGACCCGACCGCAAAGAACATGGGAAGGCTCACCCTGAACCCGATAAGCCACCTCGATCCAGCAGGCACCCTGGTCTTTTTCATTACCCAGACCATCGGATGGGCAAAGCCGGTGCCTGTAAACCCGGGCTATTTCAAAAATCCCAGGCAAGGCATGATATGGGTCTCCCTGGCAGGCCCTGCCGCAAATCTGATCCTGGCCGTTGTAAGTGCCGTGATCATGAAACAGCTCATCGGCCCCATAAGCCACATGCAGGGCAGCCACTTCTTCATACAGCCCCTTCTCTACATGGCCTATGTGAGCATCCAGATCAACATCGGCCTGGCCATATTCAACCTGCTTCCCATCCCGCCCCTGGATGGCAGCAAGGTGTTGATGGGGCTGCTGCCCAGGGACCTTGCGATCAGGTATGCCGCCCTTGAGCGCTACGGCTTCATAATCCTCTTAGTGCTTGTCTTTACAGGGGTTACAGGCCGAATTATAGTGCCGCTCATCAATCTGGCCAACAGGTGGCTCATAGGCCCCATACTTTAGAAGGGGGCCTGCGGCCTGCATGGGCGGGCATCTCCTGTAGGCCCAAACAAAGGGGTAGCAATGGCTGAAAAGAAGAGGGTACTTAGCGGCATGCGTCCGTCGGGCAAGCTCCACCTGGGGCACCTTCACGGGGTCTTGAGTAACTGGAAGCGGCTCCAGGACGAATACGAGTGTTTTTTCTTCGTGGCCGACTGGCACGCCCTCACCACCAATTATGAACGCTCCTATGAGATACCGGAAAACATAGGGGACATGGTGCTCGACTGGCTGGCTGTGGGCATAGATCCGGAAAAGGCCACCATCTTCGTCCAGTCTGACATAAAGGAACATGCCGAGCTCCATCTGCTTCTTTCCATGATCACACCCCTTTCATGGCTTGAGAGGAACCCCACCTACAAGGAGCAGAAACAGCAGCTAAAGAGCAAGGATCTCTCCACTTACGGCTTTCTGGGCTATCCTGTGCTCCAGGCCGCAGACATAATCATCTACAAGGCCAACAAGGTGCCCGTGGGTGTGGACCAGCTGCCCCATGTCGAGCTGACCCGTGAGATCACAAGGCGTTTCAACTATCTCTATGGAGAGGTCTTCCCTGTGCCAGATCCCCTGCTGGCAGAGGTGCCCAAGCTGCCGGGGCTCGATGGCAGGAAGATGAGCAAGAGCTATGGAAACTCCATCTTTCTGTCTGATACGGCAGATGAGGTGAGGAAGAAGATCTCCACCATGGTCACCGATGTCGAACGGCCAAGGAAGTCCGATCCAGGCGATCCCGAAAAGCGCTGTGTGGCCTTCAACCTCCACAAGCTCTATCTGCCGGAGGCCGAGCTTTCAGAGATAATAGAGCAGTGCAAGGCGGCCGAGCTGGGCTGTGTCGCCTGTAAGCGCAGGCTCGCCGATGCGGTGGTGGCCGCACTGGAGCCCATCTGGCAGAGGCGTGAGCAGTTCGCCTCTGAGCCCGGGCTTGTGGATGAGATCCTCAGGGACGGGGCAGAAAGGGCCAGGGCCAATGCCCGCGCCACCATGGACGAGGTGAGAAAGGCGCTTTGGAGCCGAAATGTGAAATAAGCCTTGAGGTCTTTCAGGGCCCTCTCGACCTCCTGCTCCACCTGATCCACAGAAACAAGCTGGACATCAGGGATATCCCCATAGCCCTGGTGACCAGCCAGTATCTCGCCTATCTGGAGCTCCTGCGCTCCCTGGACGTCGTGGTCGCTGCCGAATACCTGGTCATGGCTGCAACCCTCATGCAGATAAAGTCGAGGATGCTCCTTCCAAGGCCAAGCCCTGTGGATGATGAGGATGACCCGCGTCTCGAGATCGTAAGGCCGCTCGAAGAGCTGAAGCGCCTCAAGGAGCTGGCTCAGGAGCTTGGGCAACGGCCGGTGCTTGGGCGGGACGTGTTCGTAAGGCCAGGGGGCGCCTGCCCTGAGATGGCTGAAGGCGGGGAAGATGCCGGGCTCGAGGCAGATATCATGGAGCTCATAAAGGCCTTTGAGCGCATCCTCGGCAATCAGGACATACCCAGGGCCATCGAGATCGCAAGATCCAGGACCACCCTGGCCGAGCGGAGCGCCCAGATCGCGGAACTGATCAGGAAGAGGGGGCGGCTCAGCTTCTGGGACCTACTGCCGGAGAGGGCGGAAAAGGACTATGTGATCGTGACCTTCCTCGCCCTCCTCGAACTGGCAAAACAGCGTCTGCTGAGGGTCGTTCAGGAGCCGGCAAGCCACGAGATCCTGCTCATTGCAACAGGATCGTAGGCCTTCTTGCAGGGCGCATCATGTTATGACAGATGGCTCACTCCTGCCAGTGAACTCTTCCACCTTTGCAAGCTGCCTGCTTGCCGAGATTAGCCTGGCCAGCCCTTTCTGGGTCTCCAGGAACAGCTCCCCTTCAGGCGGCTCGTAGCGCTCCAGGTATATCCTCAGAGTGGCCCCCCTGGTCCCTGTGCCTGATAGCCGGTAGACGATGCGGGCTCCTTCATGGAATATGATCCTGATGCCCTGCCGTTCCGCCCTGGAGCCGTCCACAGGGTCCACATAGGAGAAGTTGTCTGCCGCCGAGACGGCAAGCCCCTCTATCTCGGCCCCTGGAAGCTCACCAAGCATGGCCTCAAGGCGCTCCATGAGCCGGGAGGCCCCTTCCGGGTCCACTTCCTCATAATCGTGTCGGGAGTAGTAGTTCCTGCCAAAGCGCTTCCAGTGCGCCTTTACCAGGTCGGCCACAGAGCACCTTTCTGCTGCCAGTATGTTCAGCCAGAAGAGCACGGCCCAGATCCCGTCCTTCTCCCGCACGTGGTCCGCCCCGGTGCCGAAGCTCTCCTCTCCGCAGATGCTGATCTTTCCTGCATCCAGGAGGCTTCCGAAGAACTTCCAGCCCGTAGGGGTCTCGTAACAGGCCACACCCAGGGCCTCGGCGACACGGTCGAGGGCGCAGCTCGTGGGCATTGAACGGGCAACCCCCTTGAGTCCTGTCCTGAAGGCGGGGGCCTTGCCTGCATGGGCTGCAAGTATGGCCACCGAGTCGCTTGGTGTTACGAAGAAGCCGCGTCCAAGGATCATATTCCTGTCGCCATCGCCGTCTGAGGCAGCGCCGAAGTCCGGTGCGTCATCGGAGAACATGAGATCCACGAGCCCCTTTGCATACTTGAGGTTGGGGTCCGGATGGCCGCCGCCGAAGTCTTCCAGGGGTATGGCGTTTCTGATGCTCTCTTCCGGCGCGCCAAGCCTTTTTATGAAGATCTCCCGGGCATAGGGCCCGGTGACGGCATGGAGGGCGTCGAAGACCATGGTGAAGCCCGAGGCCAGCAGCGCCCTTATGGCCTCGAAATCGAACAGCTCCTCCATGAGGTCTGCATAGTCCCTCACGGAGTCGATGATCTCGATCTTGGTGCCAAGGATCTCTGTCGTGCCCAGGTGGTCGATCTCGAGATCGGGGCCGTCGGCGATGAGGTATCTCTGGATATTCCTGCTCCTGTCGTAGATGGCCTCGGTGACCTTCTGCGGGGCCGGCCCGCCATTTGGGGTGTTGAATTTGATGCCGAAGTCACCCTTTGGCCCGCCAGGGTTGTGAGAGGCAGAGAGGATGATGCCTCCATCCAGGCCGTATTTCCTTATTATATGCGATACGGCAGGGGTGGACATGATCCCGCCACATGCCACCTTGAGGAGCTCCACCCCGTTTGCCACAGCCATCTTTATGACCGTCTGGATGGCCCTTCTGTTGAGATACCTGCCGTCTCCCCCGATCACCAGGCGCTTTCCCCTTGGCCCGCCGGGGAGCACATCGAAGATGGACTGGACGAAGTTTTCGAGATAGTTCGGGCGCTCGAAGACCTCCACGGGTTTTCTGAGTCCGGATGTCCCGGGTTTCTGGTCGTCATACGGGGTCGTTGTCACTTCCTTTACTTCATAGGTGCTGTCAAGCATCTGTCAGGCTCCTTTCCTGGGGTTCCTGTGGCGTGTTCAAGGCGTGCCCAAGCGATATAGGCGGTGGCGAGGGCTGAATAGTAGCTGCTCCTGGCAGCAGTGAGCCTTGCCTGGGCATCTATGGTGTCGGTGTTGGAGGCCAGCTGTGCCTTGTATCTTGCAAGGGTGAGCTGGAAATCCTCCTCTGCCTGTTCAAGGGCTGCCTCGGCCACCTTTATGCCCTCCAGGGCATCCGTGAAGAGAAGGTAAGCACTCTTGACCTCGAAGAGAACCCGGTCCTTCACCTCCTGCAGGGTGGTCTCTGCCATCTTGGCCTTTTGCTGGGCGGCAGCCACGGTGTCTGTGGTGCCTCCCCACGAGAAGAGATCCCATGAGGCACTCACCATGACCTGCGCCATGTCGTTGTCGCCATAGGGGTTGTCTGAAAGGTCGGGTGTCACACCCTCCTTTGCATACTGGGCGGTCAGGTCGATTCTGGGCAGCAGCTCCGCCCGGGCAGCCGCTTGCTGCCGATGGGCCTGCTCAAGGGCATAGTTGGCCTGGAGCACCTCTGGTCTTGCTCTTAGGGCCCTTTCAAAGAGGGCGTCCAGGTCCAGCTCTTTCTCAGGCGGGGCGAGGCTGCCTTCAAGCATCACCGGGGTGCCGGGAGGGCGTCTCAGTATGAGGTTCAGCCGGTCCTTGGATATGTCGAGCTCGTGCCGGGCCTTCAGAAGATCGAGCCTGGCCCTCTGGAGCTCGACCCTGGTCTGGAGCAGATCGGTCTTGGCACTTATGCCCGCCTTGTAGAAGCCCTCCACGTCTGAGGCCAGGGCCTCAAGCCGTCTCACCGAGGCCTTCGCCTCCTCCACCAGCTTTTCGTTCCTGAGGATGGTGAAGAACTGCTCCTTGACCTCCTCTATGATATCGTTCCTTGCCTGCTCAAGGGCCATGGCCTCGAGATCCACCTGCAGGTCGGCTATCTTGTACCGGTTCCATAGCAGGCCACCATAGAAGATGGGTTGACGCACAGCCAGATCCCAGAAATAGCGGTCATGGCCGCTTATCCTGATCCTGCGCCCCATGATGGTGACCGTCTGGGCATCACGCCTGCCCGTATAGGTGTATGAGGTGGAAAGGGATGGGAGCATCTGCTTGAATGCGGCCCGGGACTCGAACTCTGCAGCCTGCTTCTTGTAATGCTGCTTGAGTATCCGCAGGTTCACCCTGAGGGCCATGTCAAGGCACTGCTCAAGAGAGAGGTGAGAAGGCCCCTTGTGTACATCCTGCCCTGCAGACAGGCAGGCGGAGGAGAGGGCCAGGATCAGACAGGTTGCCGCCAGAGCTGTTGCAGTGCGGCCAAAGGCGGCTCTTTTGCAGCTGTTTTCAGGGCCTTGGCACAAGAAGGGCATCATTCGGCCCGGCCTCCCCATTTCGAGCACTGGATGCCTATCTCGTCTGAAAGCTCATGCAGGATGGAGCAGAGATCATCCTCGGCCCCTGCCGCTGCAACGATCTCCACCAGCCCCTCCTGCCTGTCCAGTGTCGTCAGCACGAACATGTTGTCATATCCCTCCAAGATGAATCTCAACAGATAGACATATCTGGGATTTATCCTGAGATATAGCCTGGACAGGGCCCTTGGGCGCAGGGCAGCCGCTCCTCGTTGACACCCTGAAAAGCTGTTAGTAGTTTTCCATCCCATGCCTTCCCTGATATTAAAACGGCCCTGGTATTTTAGAAAGACAAAAGAGGAGCAGGTGAGGCGGCTCGCCAGGCAGTGCCGCATGCCGGAGTCCATTGTTGCCGTCCTCTACAACCGGGGCCTGAAGAGCAGGGATGCCATCGAGTCACACATGACCACAACGCTCGCCTCCCTGAACGATCCCTTCACCATGAAGGGTATGGACAGGGCCGTTGACAGGCTGGTCCAGGCGGTTGAGCGGCGCGAGACGGTTGGGGTCTTCGGGGATTTCGATGCGGACGGGGTGACGGCAACGGCCATATTGTTGCTCTTCTTGAGGGAGCTCGGCCTGCCGACGGTTCACTATATCCCCCACAGGGTGAAGGAGGGCTACGGGCTCAACAGGCAGGGATTGGATAGGCTTGCTGCCGCAGGCTGTACGCTGGTGGTCACCGTGGACTGCGGCATCACCAATCTGGATGAGGCCGCCTATGCAGGAGACCTCGGCCTGGATCTTATCATCACCGACCATCATGAACCCCTGGGTGAGCTTCCCAAGGCCCTTGCTGTCATAGATCCCAAACAGCCAGGCTGCGCCTTTGCCTTCAAGGAGCTTGCTGGGGCCGGGGTGGCCTTTTGCCTGGTCAGGGCCTTGCGCAGCAGGCTCAACAGTCTGGGACACTGGGCCGGCAAAGCCCCTCCCAATCTCAAGAGATATCTCGATCTCGTGGCCATTGGTACGGTATCGGACATCGTTCCCCTCTTTGACGACAACAGGATCATGGTCAAGGCCGGCTTGCAGGTTATAGACACAGGCAACAGGCCTGGGCTCAGGGCCCTGATGGAGGCCGCCAGGCTCAAGAACTGCACCTCTGCCGTGGACGTGGCCTTCAGGCTTGGGCCAAGGATCAATGCCGCCGGCCGGATGGACCATGCAGACAAGGCCCTGGAGCTGTTGCTGGCAGATGATGGGGGCAGGGCCGCAAGGCTTGCCGGAGAACTGGACAGGCTGAATCAGGAGCGGCAGGCCCAGGAGCGCAGGATCTTCAAGGAGGCGATAGAGCAGATCGAAAAAGAGGGCGACAGGCCCGGATATGTCCTTGCAAGCAGGCACTGGCACCAGGGTATCGTCGGGATAGTGGCCTCCAAGGTCATGGAGCAGGTGGCCCGGCCGGTGATCCTGCTCTGCCAGGACGACGAGCACGCCCTTGGGTCCGGGAGGTGTCCGGAGGGCTTTCATCTGGTTGAGATGCTCTCCATGTGCAGGCGGTTTCTGTTGAGATATGGGGGGCACAGGCTTGCTGCAGGCATGAAGCTTGCCGCTTCGGATATCGAGCAGTTCGCCAGGGCCTTTTCAGAGGTGGCAGGGCAGACAGCGGCATCCATGGAGGACGGTCATGCCCTGGTGCCAGGGCTCGACATCGACTGGCCTGCCAGCATCCATGAGCTGTCGAGGCCTGAATATCTCCGGTTTCTGGATCAGTTGGCCCCTTTTGGCCCCGGCTATCCCCAGCCCGTCTTTGCCATGCAGGGTTTCAGGGTGGCTGAAAGGCGGGTGGTGGGTACGAGCCATCTGAAGATCACCCTGGTGGGGCCGAATGGCAATGGAGAGGGCAGCGGCCCAAGGGGGGCAGGAGTTGCGCTCCTTGCCTGGAATCATGCAGACAAGGCCGATCTCGCCTGGGAGGATATGGAGCTTGCCTTCACCCCGGAGGTGAATGTATGGCAGGGCAGGAAGAGCCTTCAGTTGGTGCTCAAGGATGCGAGGCAGCGAAGGGTATAGACCGGCTGTGACCGGCAAGTCAGGACTATGAGGCTAAAGAGCCTTACCCTTTCCGGGTTCAAATCATTTCCAAAGCGGACGACCATCCATTTCCCCAAGGGCATAAGTGCCATTGTGGGGCCAAATGGATGCGGCAAGTCCAATATCATAGATGCCATCAGATGGGTGCTCGGTGAGCAGAGTCCAAGGATACTGCGGGCAAAGCAGATGAGTGACCTGATCTTCAGGGGTGCCAACGGCTCAAAGGCCCCTGCGAGCGCCTATGTGAAGCTCGTCCTCGAGAATCTTGGCAGGCTGATGCCGCCCGAGCTGGAGGACCTGCCAGAGATAGAGATCGAGCGCATACTGTTTGCAAATGGTGATGCCAAGTACAGGCTGAACAGGAAGAACTGCCGTCTCAAGGAGATCCGTTACCTCTTCATGGATACAGGGGCTGGCACCAGGGCCTATTCGATCATAGACCAGGGCCAGGTGAATGAATTCGTGGAGATGAGCCCTGAAGAGCGCAGGTTCATGGTCGAAGAGGTGGCCGGCATATCGAGATACAAGGCCAGGCGGAGCGAGGCGAAGCGCCAGATGGATGAAACAAGGCTCAATCTGGAGCGCCTGGAGGACATCATACACGAGGTGGAGCGGCAGATGCGCTCCCTGAAGCGTCAGGCAGGCAAGGCAAGGCGCTATATGGAGCTGAGCTCCAAGGTAAAGGCCCTTGAGATGGGTATCCTGGCCGGTGACTGGCAGGAAAAAGGGCGTCAGGCAGGGCAGATCTCCCAGGCCCTGGGCAAGATCCAAGAGGAACTGGAGCTTCTTGAGGCAAAAAGGGCCGATCTTGGCCTGAAGGAGAAGGGCTTGTCCCTTGAGCTTGAGGCCCTGAACTCCCGCCTTGGCCGGAAGAGGGCAGGGCTCCGCAAGCTCAGGGAGGAGGCAGAGGCTTGCCAAGACGCCATAAACGGGCTTGAACGCAGGAAGGTGGATCTGCTTTCAAGAAAAGAGGGGACAGAAAGGCGTCTTCAGGAGGCACAGGAGCGGAAGGAGGCCATCGAGGAGAGGCTTTCAGAGACGATAGGAGAGATAGAGGGGCTTTCAGAGGAACTTTCACGCATCTCAAGGCTCGAAGAGGAGAAAGAGAGGTACCTGGAGCAGATAGAGTCCGAGACCGCAAGCCTCAGACAGGCAGGGGAGGAGCTTAAGGGACGGCTCATGGATCTTCTTTCCAGAAGGGCCAGGGCAGAGAGCGAGATATCCCGCCTGGAAGAAAGGCTTGAGCATCTGGAGCAGAAGTCTGAAAGGGGAATGGGACAGCAGAGGCTGCTCGAGGAGGAGAGCGCCCAGCTCCTCGAAAGACAGCGCCAGGCAGACGAGTCCTTAAAGGGGCTCGAGGAGCAGGCCAGGGAGCTTACCAAGGCCACAGAGGCCCTCAGGGCGAGGAGGAAGGAGACCGAAGACGAGATGGCCCGTCTGGATCAGGAGATATCCAGGCTTGAGGCCGTGCTGTCCGATCTCAATATCAGGCTCTCTACTCTCGAGGCCCTCGAAAGGGCAGGGGCCGGCCTCAGCGAGGGCGAGAAGGTGGTCTTGTCCTCCAAAGAGGGGCGCGATCTGCAGCCCCTTGCAGCCAGCCTGAAGGTGGCGCCCGGCTGGGAGGCAGTAGTCGAGGCGGCTCTTGGGGCCATGGCCCGCAGCCTGGTGGTGGATGGCCTTCAGGAGGTCAAGGAGCTCTCCAGGGTTGTGAAAGAGGCTGGACGCGGCTCTGCAGGCCTCATGGTAACAGGGCTTTACAAAAGGGGCGATAGGGGGGGCGACAGGGGGGGCGACAGGGGCAAGGGACCTGGAGACAGGGGGCAAGGGCCGGGGCCATCTCCCCTTTCCCAGCGTGCGAGGGCACTTGACCGGGCCGGCCAGGCGGCCCTGGCACACTTGGAGCGCTGTTTCTTTTCAGAGGATCTCGACGGGGCGGTCCGCCTTGCAGGCCATATCGTGGATGAGCTCGGCATGGAGGGGCCCTTTTGGATAGTCACACGGGACCTTTGTGTCCTGTCCCATCTGGGCCAGGTTCATCTTTCATCAAAGGTCAGGGCCGAAGATGGTATCATCTATCGCCGGGCCAAGATAGATGAGCTCAGCCGCAAGAAGGGTGAGCTTGCCTCCGGGCTTGAAGAACTAAAGAGAAAAAGGGGGCAGCTTCAGGATAGGCTGGACCAGATCCGGAAGGATATGGCCTCCAAGAGGGGCGTTCTGGAGGAGCTCGACAGGAAGATGGACGGTGTGAGGCGTGAGCGTGAACGGCTTGGGCTCCTGCGGGACAAGGCGCTGAGCAGGCTTGAGCTCATCGAGTTCGACCTCCATGAGGCAGGCCAGGAGATGGAGGATGCAAAACAGAGGCTTTCCAGGCTTGAGGAAGAGCTTTCAGAGATCGTCAAAGAGGAGGGCGCCCTTAAGGGTCAGGTCCAGCAACATGAAGAGCGGATGAAAAGGGGCAGGCAGAGGCTCTCTTCTGCAAGGGCAGAGCTTGAAAGGGTCAGGATGGAGCTGGCCAGAACGAGGGCCACCCTGGAGGAAAAGAGGCGGCTTCATGACTCCTTGAAGGGGGATATGGAAGATCTTGTCTCCCATGGCCGGAACCTGACCCATGAGCTTGAAAAACTCCATGAGGAGATCGCCGGTTGCAGCGCCGAGCTGCGCGAAAAGGCGCAACAGTTGGATGAGATGAGGGAGAGGGAGCAAGATCTATTCAGAGAGATCCGGAAACTCGAGGAGGAGGCAGGTGGGCTTGATGATGGCCTTAGGCAGCTGAGGGGCAGCCTGCAGGAGACAAGGCACCAGATCAGCCTGCTCCTTGAGAGGAAAAGGAGCCTTGAAGGGGAGTTGCGCCAGATAGAAGAGCGCCGCCTCTCCATAGAACAGGAGTTGCAGGTCCGTTTTGGTGCTTCGGTGGACGGGCTCGATCCGGCAAAGCTCCTTTCCGGCCTTGATGCCAAGGAGGCGATGGAGGCGCTGCGGGATCTGAAGGGGCGCATGGAGAAGATGGGCAGTGTCAACCTGGCCGCCATTGACGATTACGGAAGGCTCGAGGAGCGCTATGGCTATCTCATGGAGCAGAAGGCCGACCTCGTGGGCTCATTGGAGGATGTGGAGCAGGCCATAGACAAGATCGACAGGGAGTGTACCCAGAAGTTCAAAGAGGCACTCAAAGATATAAACGACAGCCTTTCAAAGGTCTTTCCGCTGCTCTTTGATGGGGGCAGTGCAAGGCTCGAGATGACCGGCCAGACGGACATATGGGATGCCGGGATCGATTACAGGGTCGAGCTGCCCGGAAAGAGGATAGGGCATCTGGGGCTTCTGTCTGGAGGGGAGAAGGCCCTGTCGGCCCTGGCCCTCATCTTTGCCATCTTTTTCATCAAGCCCTCCCCGTTCTGCCTCCTCGACGAGGTGGATGCCCCGCTGGATGAGGCCAATACAGAGCGTTTCAATCGCCTGGTCAAGAAGGTTGCCGCAAACTCCCAGGTCCTTCTGGTCACGCACAATCAGCGGGTCATGGAGATAGCGGATACGCTCTATGGTGTTACAATGGAGGAAAAGGGCGTTTCCAAGCTGGTCAGCGTGAATCTTGTTGAGCAGGGTGGGAGAACGCCTCTTTCCTGATGGTTCAATTTAGCCCTTTTTCTATGGAGGCCTGCTCATGCCTGAACTGAAAAGATCCCTTGCCTGGCTCTGCCTTACCGAGACGAAGCTGTCCAGGACCCGCCTCGGGCAGCGTTTGGAGCTGGCCCCTGCGGAATCCTTCAAGCGCTATCCCATATCGGAAAAGGTGCCGCTTCCAAGGGAGTTTGCGGACTCTGGGGCCAATCTCTGGGAGATCCTCCAGAACAGGCGCTCCAGGCGGAAGTACAGCGGCGGCCATATCAGCCTGAACCATTTGGCTGCCCTGTGCTGGGCTGCCCAGGGCATTACCGCCCGGGCTGGAGAGCACTATCTGAGGACCGCCCCATCTGCCGGCGCCCTATATCCCATAGAGACCTATATTGCAGTAGCCCATGTAAAGGATATAAAGCCCGGGATCTTCCACTTCGATGTGGCCGGCTTCCAGCTTGAGAGGATCAGCCTGGGAAACCCCATGAACGATATTGCAGATGCATGCCTTGGCCAGGCCTTCATGAAACAGGCCTCGGTCATCTTCATATTCAGCGCAGTCATAAGGCGCACACTCAGCAAATATGGGAACAGGGGGATGCGCTACATCTTCATGGATGTGGGGCACATTGCGGAAAACCTGCTCTTGGCCACAGAGGCCATGGGGTTCAAGGCCTGCCCGGTGGCGGCATTCTTCGATGATGAGATGAA
>CAZNKD010000063.1:0-1811 GCA_964573615.1 uncultured Desulfobacterales bacterium
CCCGCCTATCACAAGCCCCATGAACACGATGGTTACCGGCTCTATGAGGGATAGGAACATCTTGGTGTCGTTCTGGATGGATTCCTCGAAGTCATCGGCGATCTTCAAAAGCATCTTGGCCAAGGCCCCTGTCTCCTCCCCTACAGAGACCAGATGGACCATGAGCGGGGGAAAGATATCCGACTGTTTCATGAGAAGGCTCATGGCTCGGCCCTGCCTCACCCCTATGTATAGCTCCAAGGTCGCCTCCTTGATAGCCCTGTTGGAGACCACCTCTGATGCGAGGGATATCCCCTTGAGTATGGGGACCCCGCTTTCGAGCAGGGTACCGAGGGTGCGGCAGAACCTACTGAGCTCCACCCTTTTGATGAAAGCCCCTATGAATTTCATTGAAAGGATCCATCTATCCCAGAGCTCTCTGCCTTCAGGTGTAGCCAGATAGGTTCGGATTCCTATCCCGACAAGGATAATGGAGAGAACGATCAGCCACCACCAGTGCTGGAGCCACATACTGGCCTCTATGATGATCTTCGTCATTAGAGGCACCTGCTGGCCCAGATCTTCGAAGATCTGGCCAAACTTGGGCACCACAAAGGCTATCAGGATGGTTACGGAGACCAGCCCCACTAGCATCAAGATAGAGGGATAAATGGATGAAGAAATAATAAAACGTCTGATATTTCTGGAACGTTCAAGAAAACCGGCAAGTCGATCGAGCACCTGGGGAAGCGCACCACCCAGCTCACCTACCCTAACCATGTTTACATAGAGTTTGTTGAAGATCTTGGGGCGAGCCGCGAGGGCCTCGGAGAGTCTTTTACCGCTATGGATCTCATCCTTAAGGCCAAGGATAAGGCTATTTAGCTGATGATTCTCTGCGGAATCTGCCAGGATCGTGAGGGCTCGCTCCAGTGTGACCCCGGCCCCCAAAAGGTCTCCCAGCTCCCTGGTAAAATGGAGGAGATCGTCGAGCCCAAGACCGGAATGGCCGGAAAAGGATCTCGTGAGCAGAGCAGCTATCCCGCCGCTCTTCCTTATGTCAATAGGCTGCAGTCCTCTGGAGATAAGAGCCTCGGCCAAGGCCTGCCGGTCATCTGCCTCCTCTACTCCCTGAACCCTCTTCCCCCCGGAATCTATGGCATCATAAATAAACTCAGCCATATCATCAGCTCGTCACGCGCACCACTTCTTCCAGTGTGGTAACACCCTCTGCAACCTTTTGCAGCCCGTCCTGGCGCAAGGTTCTCATGCCCTGCCTCATGGCAGCATCAGCTATCTCCCTACTGCTTCTGCCATTTATTATCAGCTGCGGGACTTCCTCTCCTGTAACCTCCAGCAATTCATATATGCCAGCTCTTCCCGAATAACCAGTACCCGCACAGGTCTTACAGCCAGCTCCTCGCATCCCCTTGTCGGGTATCTGATCGATGTCTACTCCAAGAGCAGCTGCTGCTTCCATCCTGAAGGCATGACTGATCTCTTGCTCATGCGCACATTTTCTACACACCTTCCTGACCAGCCTCTGGGCCATGACGGCCAGAAGGCAAGAAGAGATCAGATAGGGCTCTATGCCCATCTCAAGCAGCCTCGTAACAGCACTTGCCGCATCATTGGTGTGCAGTGTAGAGAAGACCAAGTGGCCGGTAAGAGAGGACTGGACAGCAATCTCTGCCGTCTCTGCATCCCTGATTTCACCGATAAGGATCACATCCGGATCTTGGCGCAGAATACTTCTCAGGGCAGAAGCAAAGGTGAGACCTATGTCTGGCTTTACCTGGATCTGATTTATGCCTTCAAGCTGATACTCAACA
>CAZNKD010000064.1:0-1808 GCA_964573615.1 uncultured Desulfobacterales bacterium
CCCGCCTATCACAAGCCCCATGAACACGATGGTTACCGGCTCTATGAGGGATAGGAACATCTTGGTGTCGTTCTGGATGGATTCCTCGAAGTCATCGGCGATCTTCAAAAGCATCTTGGCCAAGGCCCCTGTCTCCTCCCCCACAGAGACCAGATGGACCATGAGCGGGGGAAAGATATCCGACTGTTTCATGAGAAGGCTCATGGCTCGGCCCTGCCTCACCCCTATGTATAGCTCCATGGCAGCATCCTTTACTGCGCTATTGGAGACTACCTCTGATGCGAGGGATATCCCCTTGAGTATGGGGACCCCGCTTTCGAGCAGGGTACCGAGGGTGCGGCAGAACCGGCTGAGTTCCATACGCTTCACAAAATCGCCTATCAGACGCATGGATATAAGCCGCCGATCCCAAGCGGCCCTGCCTTCAGGGGTGCCCAGATAGAACTTTATGCCCATTAACAAGGCAGCGATGCCAAGAACAATGGTCCACCACCAAGATTGAAGCCACATGCTGGCCTCTATGATGATCCTTGTCATGAGGGGGACAGGCTGGCCCATGTCTTCAAATATCTGGCCGAACTTCGGGACTACAAAGATTACAAGGATGGTGACCGATATCAGACCGACCAGGGCCAAGATGGCAGGATAGATAGACGAAGAGATGATATAGCGCCTGATATTTCTGGCTCTTTCAAGAAACTCGGCCAAACGCTTTAGCACCTGGGGCAAAGCGCCGCCGAGCTCCCCGACCCTTACCATGTTGACATACAACCTGCTGAATACACGGGGCCACTGGGAAAGTGCCTCCGAGAGCCGTTTGCCACCATGGATCTCATCTTTCAGTGACAGGATGAGTCGGTGAAGCTCCTGTTTCTCAGCCGAATCAGCCAAAATGGCCAAGGCCCTTTCAACTGCTACGCCAGCCTCCAGCAGATCTGCCAATTCCCTGGTAAAGAGGAGGAGATCCTCCAGGCCTATCTTGGATGAAGCAGAAAATGATCTGGTCAACAGGGTGGCTATACCCCCTGTTTTTTTTATGTTGACAGGCTGAAGGCCCCTTGCGATGAGGGAAGCAGCCAGGGCCTCCTTGTCTTCTGCCTCCTCAATACCTTCGAGTCTTGTGCCCTTGGCGTCTATGGCCTCATAAAAGAACTCTGCCATATCAACTGGTTACCCTCACCACTTCTTCAAGCGTGGTTATTCCCTGCACAACCTTTCTGAGTCCGTCCTGACGCAGAGTCCTCATGCCCTGTCTTATTGCTGCATCTGCTATCTCTCTGCTGCTCCTGCCATTTATGATGAGCTGCGGAATCTCCTGACCGTTTACCTCCAAAAGCTCATATATACCCGCCCGCCCGGAATATCCGGTGCCAGCACATGCCTTGCATCCTCGCCCCTTGATCCCCTTTTCAGGGATCTGCCCCACCTCAACACTAAGGGCCGCTGCTGCCTCCTGCCTAAAGGCGTCACTTATCTCGACCTCCTCCCGGCACTCCGGGCAGACTTTTCTGACCAGCCTCTGGGCCATGACGGCCAGAAGGCAAGAAGAGATCAGATAGGGCTCTATGCCCATCTCAAGCAGCCTTGTAACAGCACTTGCCGCATCATTGGTGTGCAGTGTAGAGAAGACCAAGTGGCCGGTAAGAGAGGACTGGACAGCAATCTCAGCCGTCTCTGCATCCCTGATTTCACCGATAAGGATCACATCCGGATCTTGGCGCAGAATACTTCTCAGGGCAGAAGCAAAGGTGAGACCTATGTCTGGCTTTACCTGGATCTGATTTATGCCTTCAAGCTGATACTCAACA